>NZ_JBXALQ010000012.1:0-213767 GCF_058799615.1 Duganella sp. GW822-FHT06D06 | reverse complement strand
GGCCGCGGCCGCCCCCGCGCCGGCCCCCGCTCCGGCCGGCCCGCTGGCGATGACCATCCCCACCCCGCAACCGGCGGCCGCCTCGTCCGGCGGCGGCTTGCTGCAAACCACCTTCGCGCTGATGTTCGTGCTGGCCCTGCTGATCGGCCTGGCCTGGTTCCTGAAGCGCTATGGCCCCAGGAACTTCGGCGGCGGCAACAGCAACGTCAAGCTGGTCGGCGCGCTCAGCGTGGGCACGCGCGAGCGCATCCTGGTGGTGGAAGTGGGCCAGCAATGGATCGTGGTCGGCGCCTCGCCGGGCCGCATGAACGCGCTGGCCACCATGCCGCGCCAGGAAAGCAGCGACCCGGCCACCAGCGCCGCGCTGCCGACCGCCAACTTCGCCGAATGGTTCAAACAAACGATCGACAAGCGCAATGGCAAATAAGCAGGCCGGCATCCCCCCGGCTGCGGCCGTCAAATCCCTGTTGATGCTGGCCGCGCTGGCGCTGCCGCTAGCGGCCGGCGCCGATTCCAGCATCGGCATCCCGGCCTTCAACGCCGCGCCGGCGCCGGGCGGCGGCACCAGCTACACGCTGCCGATCCAGACCATGCTGCTGATGACGGCGCTGACCTTCATCCCGGCGGCGCTGTTGTTGATGACCAGCTTCACCCGCATCATCATCGTGCTGTCGCTGCTGCGCCAGGCGCTGGGCACGCAGTCGGCGCCGCCCAACCAGGTGATCGTCGGGCTGGCGCTGTTCCTGACCTTGTTCGTCATGGGCCCGACCTTCGACAAGATCTACACCGAGGCCTACCTGCCGTTGCAGGAAAACAAGATCAATATGAGCGCCGCCATGGACAAGGGCGTCATCCCATTAAAAAATTTCATGATGAAGCAAACCCGGCAGGCCGACCTGGCCTTGTTCGTGAAATTGTCGCGCAGCCCCGCGCTGCAGGGGCCGGAAGACGTGCCGCTGCGCATCCTGGTGCCCGCTTTCGTCACCAGCGAACTGAAAACCGCGTTCCAGATCGGCTTCGCCATCTTTATTCCATTTCTGATTATCGACATGGTGGTCGCCTCTGTACTGATGTCGATGGGAATGATGATGATGTCGCCGGCCGTGATCTCGCTGCCGTTCAAGCTGATGCTGTTCGTGCTGGTGGACGGCTGGCAACTGCTGCTCGGTTCGCTGGCCCAGAGTTTTTACTAGGAGACCGCCATGACACCGGAAAGTGTGATGACGATGGGCCGCCACGCGATGGAGGTGACCTTGATGATCGCCGCCCCCATGCTGCTGGTGGCGCTGATCATCGGCCTGGTGGTCAGCATCTTCCAGGCCGCCACCCAGATCAACGAGGCGACGCTGTCCTTCATCCCCAAGCTGGTCGGCATCTTCGTGGCGCTGGTGGTGGCCGGGCCGTGGATGCTGTCGGTCATGCTCGACTATATGCGCGAGGTGTTCGGCGGCATTCCCGGCCTGGTCGGGTAGACATTTTGCCAAGATGTAACAATTTACGATTCAATAAGAACTTGACTTAGAATAAGAAGGCTGATGCTCGGTGGAAATAAATAGGGAAAACGCCTCATGATTTCGTTCTCCACTGCCGATATCAATCTGTGGATCGCCGGTTTGCTGTGGCCGCTCACGCGCATCCTGGGGCTGCTGGCGGCGTCTCCGCTGTTCGGCAATTCCAGCGTGCCGGCCACGGTCAAGGTCAGCCTGGGCGTGCTGCTGGCGATGGTGGTGGCGCCGGCCGTGCCGCTGCTGCCGGGCGCCGATCCGATGTCGCTGGCCGGGCTGCTGATCCTGACGCAGGAAATGCTGATCGGGCTGGCGATGGGCTTTAGTATCCGCATCATATTTGCCGCGGTGGAGATGGCGGGAGAAATCTCCAGTTTGACCATGGGCCTGGGTTTCGCGACGTTCTTCGACCCCAACACCCAGGGCCGCTCATCGGCGATCAGCCAGTTCCTGGCGCTGGTGGCGACCATGGCGTTCTTGGCGGTGAACGCCCACCTGGTGCTGCTGTCGGTGCTGGTGGAAAGTTTTTACACGCTGCCGGTGTCGACCTCGCCGGTCTACGGCGGCGGCTTCAAGCAACTGGCCGACTGGGGCGGCAAGATTTTCAGCACCGGTGTGCAGCTGTCGCTGCCCATCGTCGCGGCTTTATTGATTACCAACGTTGCGCTGGGCATCCTGACACGCGCGGCGCCGCAACTGAATTTGTTTGGCATCGGGTTTCCGATTACTTTAGGTGTAGGTTTGCTGGTCATCGCCATGACACTCCCGTATCTGGCGACGCCCGTGCAAAACCTGTTTTTGGAAGGCATGGAACGCGCGCGGCTGATGCCGCGCACCTGGTCGCAGCGCCCCGACGCAGTCAAACCGGCAAGTTTGCCGCTTAGGCCTCCGGGGCCGCGCCGATAGCGAAATTCAATAGCCAACCAGTGATTTTTGGTTTCCATGAGGCAATTATGCGCGTATCATGGAAGCTCCCCGGGAGAACAATGCAATGACTTCGATCGTTACGAATTTCACAACCGACCAGATCGTCAGCCTCTCGGTTGCACAGATCGGCCTGTTCACGACCGAAGACATGCAGGCGCTCAACTCCGACCAGCTCGGCGTGATGAGTTCGGCCCAGGTGCGCGCCATCACCACCGAGCAATTGAACTACCTGAGCACCGACGCCCTGCCCGGCCTGACCACCGACAACGTGCCGCTGCTGACCCAGCTGCAGGTGGCCGCGCTCAACACCGACCTGATCGGCGCCCTCAGCACCGACCAGCTGGTCGCCCTCAGCAGCCGCGAGATGCAGGCGCTGACCAGCGTCCAGCTCAACCGGTTGAACTCGGACCAGGTCGCCGCGCTGGAAACCAACGACCTGCACGCGCTGTCGACCGCCCAGCTGAGCCTGCTTGGCTCCGACCAGGTCGCCAGCCTGACCACCGACCAGCTCGGTTCGCTGACCACCCAGCAGCTGCGCGCCGTCAGCACCAGCGCGCTGCAAGCCATCGCCACCGACCACATCCAGACGCTGGCCACCGCCATGCTGGCGCAATTGACCACCAACCAGCTCAACGCCCTGACCGTGGACCAGCTGGCCGCCGTCACCACCGACCAGGTCGCCGCGCTGAGCTCTGTGCAGCTGAGCAACTTGTCGACCGCCTCGCTGGCCCTGCTCAGCAGCGACCAGATCGCCGCGCTGGAAACCCGCGACCTGGTCTGGCTGAGCAGCAGCCAGGTCGGCGCCCTGAGCGCGCTGCAGCTGGCCGGCCTGAGCACCGACCAGATGCACGCGCTGCGCAGCAATGAGATCGCGGCGCTGACCACCGACCAGCTGCCGGTGCTGAGCACCGACCAGCTCAACGCGCTGAGCTCGCTGGCCGCCCTCGGTTCGGCCCAGATCGGGGCGCTGACCACCGACCAGCTGACCTCGCTGACCACCCGCACCATCTCCGTCCTCAGCAGCGCGCAGCTGGCGGCGCTGAACGCCGTCCAGGTGCAGGCCCTGAACAGCGACCAGATCGTCGCCCTGGCGACCGCCCAGGTGGCCGCGCTGACCAGCGATGCGCTCAGCGCGCTGACCACCGACCAGATGCTGGCGATCGAGACGCGCGACATCCGCGCCCTGACCTCGGCCCAGATCCGCGTCCTCAGCAGCGACCAGCTGGTGGCGCTCAACAGCGACCAGATCGGCGCCCTCAGCACCGACGACGAAGCCGCCCTGCTGCCCGAGCAGCTGGCCGCGCTGAGCACCGACCAGATCAACGCGCTGCGCACCATCGTGCCGCTGGGCACGCTGCAAATCCAGGCGCTGACCACCGACCAGATCGCCGGGCTGCAGAGCCGCGCCATCGTCAGCCTCAGCAGCGTGCAACTGGCGGCGCTGACGTACGACCAGGTGCAGGCGCTGGGCAGCGACCAGATCATCGAGCTGACCGCGGCCCAGTACGGCGCCATGGGCAGCGCCATGCTCAACGCGCTCACCAGCACCCAGATCGGCCAGATCGAAACGCGCGACATCGCCGCGCTGCGCTCGACGCAGATCGCCCGCCTGGCGACCGAGCAGCTGGTGGTGCTGAGCAGCGACCAGTTCGCCGCGCTGACCAGCAGCGCCATCGCCGCCCTCAGCACCGACCAGATCAGCGTGCTGACCACCGACCAGCTGAACGCGCTGTCGACGCTGGCCGGCCTGTCGAGCCGCCAGATCAGCTCCTTCACCACCGAGCAACTGAGCTCCCTGTCCACGCGCAACCTGGCTACCCTGGCCAGCAACCAGCTGCGCGCGCTGAACTCGGACCAGATCCAGTCGCTGACCACCGACCAGATCATCGCGCTCAGCGCCGCCCAGTTCCGCGGCCTGAGCTCGGCCGCCATCGCCGCCCTCAGCACCGACCAGGTCGGCGCCATCGAGACCCGCGACATCGCCGGCCTCGACAGCCAGCAAGTCAACAAGCTGGGCACGGCCCAGATCGTGGCGCTCAACACCGACCAGATCGGCGCGCTGAACTCGGCCGACACCGCGGCGCTGACCACCGACCAGCTGCAGGCCCTGGGCAGCGCCCAGATCGACGCGCTGCGCTTCCTGACGGCGCTGACCACGCGCCAGATCCGCGCGCTCACCACCGCCCAGATCGGCGCCATCACGCTGCCCGACCTGACCAGCCTGACCACCCGCCAGTTCACCGCCTTCACCAGCGACCAGTTGCAGGCGCTGACCACCGACCAGATCATCGCACTCAACTCGGCCCAGCTGATGGCGCTGAGCACCGGCGCCATGAGCGCGCTGTCGACCGACGCCATCGCCGCCATCGAGACGCGCGACATCCGCGCGCTGCGCACCGCCCAGATCGCCCAGCTGAGCACCAACCAGGTGGTGGCGCTGACCACCGACCAGCTGGCCGCCTTCACCACCGGCGCAATCCGCGCGCTGACCGCGGACCAGCTGTCGGTGCTGAGCAGCGCCCAGCTGGACGCCTTGTCGACGCTGGGCCCGCTGGTCACCCGGCAGATCGCCGGCCTGACCACCGACCAGATCGCGCAGATGTCGACCACCGACTTCGCGACCTTGCTGACCAACCAGCTGGCCGCCTTCAACAGCGTCCAGGCCGCCGCCATCAGCAGCGACCAGGTGCTGGCGATGTCGACCGCGCAAGTGCGCGCGCTGAGCACCGACGCCATCGCCGCGCTCGCCACGGACCGCATCGCCGCGCTGCGCAACGCCGACCTGGTCTCGATGAGCACGCGCCAGATCGCGGCCCTCAGCACCGATCAGCTGGCGGCGCTGAGCACGCAACAACTGCGGGCCCTGCACACCGGCGAAATCGCCGCCCTGACGCTGACCCAGATCGCCAGCCTGAGCGCCGGGCAGCTCGACGCCCTGGCCACGCTCGGCGCGTTCACCACCCGCCAGCTGACCGCCTTCAGCACCGACCAGCTGTCCACGCTGAACCTGGCCGACCTGCGCGCGCTCAGTTCCAAACAGATCCATGCGCTCAACACCGACCAGCTGCTCTCGCTCACCAGCGACCAGATCGCCGGCATGCTGCCGGCCCAGCTGCGCGGCATCGCCGCCGCCGACATGGCGGCGCTGTCGACCGCGCAGATCGCCGCGCTAACCAACGCCGAGCTGGCCTCCTTGACCACCGCGCAACTGGTCAACCTGACCACCGACCAGATCATCGCGCTGAGCACCCACCAGATCACCGGCCTGACTTCGCAGGAAATCGCCGCCCTCAGTTCCGACCAGAAAGCGGCGCTGACCAGCGACCAGCTCGGCGCGCTCAGTTCGCTGGCCAGCTTCTCGACCGCCGCCATCGCCGGCCTCACGACCGCCCAGATCGCCTCGCTGCCGCTGTCCATCCTGGCCGGCCTGACCACGCGCCAGATCGCCTCGATGACCACCGACCAGATCATGGCGCTGACCACCGACGAGATCGTCGCGCTGAGCACCGCCCAGTTCCGCGCCTTCACCAGCGACCAGCTCGCAGCGTTGAGCTCCGACCAGGTGCCGGCCATCGAGCTGGTCGACCTGCAGGCGCTGTCGACCGCCCAGGTGGTGGCGCTGACCACCGCCCAGCTGAGCGTGCTGACGCCGGCCCAGTTCGGCGCGCTGAGCACGCGCGACATCGCCAGCCTGACCACCCTGCAGATCGCCGCGCTGTCGACCGGCCAGATGGCCAGCTTCGCCACGCTGGCGCCGCTGACCAGCAAGCAGATCGCCGCCCTCACCACCCTGCAGATCGCCAGCCTGGCGCCGGCCAAGATCGCCACGCTGAAGACCAGCCAGATCGCCGGCCTGACCAGCCTGCAAGTGGGCGCGCTCACCACCGACGAGATCGTCGCGCTGAGCACGGCCCAGGTGCGCAGCCTGAACACCGCCACCCTGGCCGCGCTGTCGACCGACCAGATCGCCGCGCTCGAGGTGGTCGATGTGGCCGCGCTGGGCACCGGCCAGATCACCGCGCTGTCGAGCGACCAGCTGGCGGCGCTGACGGCCGGCCAGTTCGCCGCGCTCAGCACCCGCACCCTGGCCAGCCTGACCTCGGCCCAGATCGCCGGCCTGCTGCTGACCCAGGTCGACAGCCTGGCCTCGCTGGCGCCGCTGACCACCAGCCAGCTGCAGGCGCTCACCAGCGCCCAGCTGGCCAGCCTGGGCCTGGGCCAGATCGCCACCCTGACCACCCGCCAGCTCAACGCGCTGGCCAGCATCCAGCTGCAGGCGCTCACCACCGACCAGATCGTTGCGCTGGACACCAAGCAGATCCGCGGCCTGGGCTCGGCCAGCCTGAACGCGCTGACCACCGACCAGCTGGTCGCCATCGAGCTGGCCGACATCGCCGCGCTGCGCACGGACCAGGTCGCCACGCTGGCCACCCGGCAGATCGCCGCGCTGACCCTGGCCCAGCTGGGCGCCTTCACCTCGCAGGAAATCGCCGCGCTGACCAGCCGCCAGCTGGGCGTGCTCACCACCGACCAGTTCGCCGCGCTGGGCAGCCTGGCCGGCCTCGGCACACGCCAGATCAGCGGCCTGTCGAGCGACCAGATCATCGCGCTGACGCCGGTCCAGGTGGCCGCCCTCAAGACGGCCCAGATCGCCGCGTTCAGCACCGCCCAGATCCGCTACCTGACCAGCGACCAGATCCCGGCGCTCACCAGCGGCCAGGTGCGCTCGCTGTCGAGCGCCGTCATCGCCGCGCTGACCACCGACCAGATCCAGGTGCTCAGCGGGGCCGACCTGGCCGCGCTCAGCACGCTGCAGGTGACGGCGCTCACCAGCGACCAGCTGGGCGCGCTGACCCTGCCGCAGTACGGCAGCCTGGTCAACAATGAAATCGCCGCCCTGACCACCCGCCAGCTGAGCTTCCTGAACAGCGACCAGATCGCCGCGCTCGCCAGCCTGGGCGCGCTGACCACCTTGCAGGTCGCCGCCCTCGGCACCGACCAGTTGCTCAGCCTGACCGCGCAGCGCTTCACCTCGCTGAACACCCGCCAGCTGGCGGCGCTGAGCAGCCGCCAGGCGGCCGGCCTGAACAGCGACCAGATCATCGCCCTCACGACCGGCCAGATCCGCGCGCTCGCCACCGGCCTGCTGGCCGCGCTGAACACCGACCAGATCGACGCCATCGAGGCGCTGGACTTCGCGGCGCTGAGCACCGCCCAGCTGCGCGCGCTGACCACCGACCAGATGCAGGCGCTGCTGACCGACCAGCTGCACGCGCTCAGCCAGGACGACATCGCCGCCTTCACGCAGGCCCAGCTGGCGGCGCTGAGCAACGCCCAGGCCGGCGCGCTGGGCAACCTGGCCGACTATTCGACCCTGCAAATCGCCGCCATCTCGACCACCCGCATGGCCAACCTGTCGCTGCTGGACATCGACCTGCTCAACACGCGCCAGATCGGCGCGCTGTCCTCGCTGCAGGTGTCGGTGCTGAATAGCGACCAGATCATCGAACTGAGCGCCGCCCAGGTGGGCGCCATCAGCGTCGCCGCGCTGGCCGGCCTGAGCACCGACCAGATCGCCGCGATCGAGGCGGCCGACCTCACGCTGCTGAAGTCGGCCCAGCTGCAAGCGCTCAGCAGCGACCAGTTGCTGGCGTTCACCAGCGACCAGATCGCCGCGCTGACCACGCGCGAGCTGGCCTTGCTCAAGCCCAGCCAGGTGGCGCTGCTGAGCACCGGCCAGCTGGTCAGCATCAACAATATCGGCGCCATGACCACGGCGCAGATCCGCGCGCTGAGCTCCGACCAGCTGAGCGCGCTGCTGCCGTCGCAGATCGGCGCGCTGCGCACCAGCCAGATCGCCGCGTTGAGCAACATCCAGGTGCTCAGCCTGACCACCGAACAGATCGTCGCGCTGACCACCGGCGACATGCTGGCGCTGAACACGCGCAGCCTGGCGGCGCTGACCAGCGACCAGGTGGCCGCGATCGAACTGGCCGACATCGCCGCGCTGCGCTCGACGCAACTGCTGGCGCTGACCACCGACCAGATCGTCGCCGTCAGCACCAGCCAGATCGCCGCCCTGGCCAGCGGCGCCATCGCCGCCCTGAGCGTCAACCAGGTGCGCGCGCTCAGCACCGACCAGATCGTCAACCTGACGGAGGCGCAGTTCCGCGCGCTGTCGACCAGGACCATCGCCACCCTCAGCACCGACCAGTTCGTCGCGATCGAGCTGGCCGACCTGGCCGTGTTGCGCAGCGGGCAGATCCGCGCGCTGACCTCCGACCAGCTGGTCAGCATGACCAGCAGCCAGCTGACCAGCCTGAGCACCGCGCAGATCGCCGCCCTGAGCACCACCCAGCTGAGCTTCCTGACGCCGGACCAGTTCTTGCTGCTGGGCGGCCTCGGTTCGCTCAACACCACCCAGGTCGCGACCCTCTCCACCGACCGCATCCAGGCGCTCAGCGACGTCCAGCTCGACGCGCTGAGCACCAAGCAGATGGCGGCGCTGAGCAGCGCCCAGGTGGGCGCCTTCACCACCCACCAGATCGCGCAGCTGTCGCTGGCCCAGTGGCGCGCGCTGGGCACCTCGGCGCTGCGCGGCCTGTACAGCGACCAGATCGCCGCCATCGAGGCGGAAGACCTGTCCGGCCTGAAGACCAGCCAGATCGCCTCGCTGAGCACGCTGCAAATCTCGCTGCTCAGCGTCGACCAGTTCGGCGTGCTGACCACGGCCGAAGTGGCCGCGCTGACCAGCCTGCAGGCCAAGGCCCTGACCACCGAGCAGCTCAACGGCCTGGCCACGCTGGCCGGCCTGACCACCTTGCAGGTCGGCGCGCTGACCACCGACCAGCTGGTCTCGCTCAACGGCGACCACATGCTGACCTTGCGCACCGCGCAGATCGCCGCGCTGAGCAAGAACCAGCTGGGATCGGTCACCACCGACCAGCTGGTCGGCCTGAGCACGGCGCAAGTGCGGGCGCTGAGCGTGGCCGCGCTGGCCGGCCTGAGCACCGACCAGATCCAGGCGATCGAAGGGGAAGACATCGCCGCCCTCAGCAGCGTGCAACTGAACTCGCTGACCAAGGCCCAGTTCTCGTCGCTGACGCTGGCCCAGGTCGGCAGCCTGGCGACCCAGCAGATCGCCACGCTGAGCGCGGTCGACATCGCCATCCTGAGCACCCAGCAGCTCAACATGCTCAGCACCCTGGGCGTGCTCAACGCCAGCCAGGTGGCGGCGCTCACGACCGACCAGCTGGGCAGCATCGACGTCGACCACTTCGCCACGCTGCGTTCGGCGCAGATCGCCGCGCTGTCGGCCAAGCAGATGGCGCTGCTGACCACCGACCAGCTGGGCGCGCTGAACACCCAGCAGGCGCGCGGCCTGAACCTGACCACCCTAGGCACCGACCAGATCGCCGCGCTGAACATCGACGCGGTCGCCGCGCTGAGCTCGACGCAGCTGGTCACGCTCAAGACCAACCAGCTCGGCGCGCTCACCGGCGCCCAGTTCGTCGCGCTGTCGACCCGCTCGCTGGCCTCGCTGGCGGTGGCGCAGATCCGCGGCCTGAGCACCGGGCAACTGGCCGCGCTCGGTTCGCTGAGTCCGTTCACGTCGACCCAGATCACCGGCTTCACCTCCGACCAGATCGTCGGCCTGTCGATCGACATGGTCAACAGCCTGCGCACCGCCCAGATCGCCGCATTCGGCGTGACCCAGTCGGCCGGTCTGACCACGGCGCAGATCTCGTCGCTCGATCCGTCGCTGGTGGCGGCGATGTCGGTGGTGGCGCTGAACGCGCTGAACGCCGACCAGGTCCATTCCCTGGACGGCAACGACATCGTCGCGCTGAAGACCGCGCAGCTGTCCAACCTGTCGGCCACCACCATCGCCAACTTCAGCGCCGTCCAGGTGGCCGCCTTCACCACCGCGCAGATGCGATCGCTCAAGGCGACCCAGATCAAGGCGCTGACGCTGGAGCAGATCGCCGCCCTGACCGTGACCGAAATCTCGGTGCTGGCCGCGGCCCAGGTGTGCGCGCTGACCGCCGACCAGCTGGCGGCGCTGACGGCCGAGCAACTGGCGGTGCTGCCGCTGGGCAGTCCGCTGATCCTCGACCTGAACGGCAACGGCATCGGCACGCTGGGCATGGATGCCGGCGTCAAGTTCGACCTGTACGCCGACGGCGAACGGCTCAACACCGGCTGGGTCGGCCAGGGCGACGGCTTGCTCGCGCTGGACCGCGACCACGACGGCCAGATCAACGACGGCAGCGAGCTGTTCGGCACCGCCACCCGCAGCGGCGGCGCCAAGGCCAAGGACGGCTTCGCCGCGCTGGCCGACCTCGACAGCAACCACGACGGCGTGGTCGACCGCCAGGATTGCCAGTTCGGCGACCTGCGCGTGTGGGTGGACGCCAACGCGGACGGCGTCAGCCAGGGCGACGAGCTGAAGACGCTGGCGGCGCTGAACATCGCCAGCCTGGCGGTGAGCGCCAGCAAGGTGAGCGAGCTGGACAACAACAACTGGATCGGTTTGCGTTCCAGCTACACCAGCACCGACGGCGCGGTCGGCCAGATGGCCGACGTCTGGTTCCTGGCCAGCCGGGCGGCGCAAACCAGCGCGCTGACGCAAGCGATCAACCACTACGGCCAGCAGGCCGGCGCCGCGGACGGCGGCGGCAGCGCCGGCGGCCAGTTGACGCCGGCGCCCACGCCCGGTCTGGCCGGCCACGTCGCCGCGCTGGCCGAGCAGCTCAAGCACTACGACGCCGCCACCACCGTCCTGAGCGGCAGCGCCACGGCGGGCGAGCAAGACTGGTTCCGCAAGCCAAGCACCGCGACCGGCATCCTGGCCGCCAAATAACCCGGGGATCAAGTCTGACATTCGGACACGAGCTCTGCCGTAATACGGTTTACGGCAGAGCTCGTGTCCGAATGTCAGACTTGACCTCCGGATGAAATGCCCCCCGGATGAAAAAAGCCCCATCGGCACTGAACGCGCTCAAGATCGCGCTCAGTGCCGATGGGGCTTTTTTTCGTCGGCGCCGGCGGCGCCGGATTCAGGTGATGTAGTTGAACAGCGACAGCCCCGACAGGCTCTTGAACGATTTCTGCGCCGCGTCCAGCGTGGTCTGCTGCTGGGTGAACAGCGAGATCGCCTTCACCGTGTCGACATCCTGCAAGTCCGACAGCGTGGTGGCGTACTGCAAGTTCAAATCGTCGCCGGAGCTGTCCAGGTAATCCAGCTCCTTCAGCCGCGAACCGACCTCCGACTGGATCGACAGCAGGTTGTCGGTGGCGCTGTCGATATTCTTGTGGGCCTGGTTGAGCTTGTTGTTCAGGCTGGCCTGCCCCGCCGCGCCGTCGCCCGGCGCGCGCAGGGCGGCGATCAGCTCGGTCACGGTGGTGAAGATCGATTGCTTGGTGCTGGGCTGCAGCGTGAAATTATCCAGGTCGGCGGGGTCGCCCTTGACGTCGAACTGCACCCCGTCGAAGGTGATGTTCTGGCCGCTGACATAGGGCTGCGGCACGGCCGGCACCGGCGCCGGCGGCACCGGCAGGTTCAGGGTCAGGTCGGTGACGGTGTAGGTGGTGACCTTGGGCACGCCCGGCGTCGCCGGCACCACCTGGAAATCGATCTGGTACTTGTGGCCGGTCAGCTGGGTCGCGTCCTTGACCGAGCCGGCGCTGATGATGCCGGAACCGCCGCGCGTGTAGTTGGCCGGGTCGGCGCCGGTGACAAAGGTGCCGTTGCCGGTCACATTGTTTTCAAACACCGACGCGCCGGAATCGCTGATCGGCAGCGTGCGGGTCGAGCCCACCTGCAATGCGCGCTGGCCCTGGTCGCCCTGGTAGGCGGCGCCGGTGGCGGTCTGGGTGAACGGCAAGGTGGTCGACTTGTAACCCGAGAACACATAGCCGCCGGCGCCGTCGGCGGTGTTGGCCTGGCCCAGCAGATCGGCCAGCCGGCCTTCCAGCTCGGTCGCCAGCGAGGCGCGGTCCTTCTGCGTCATGCTGCCGTCGCCGGCATTGACGGCCAGCGTCTTGATGTCCTGCAAAATCGCGGTCGAACTGGCCAGCGCCACCGTCTCCATCGACAGCGAGCCCTTGGCGTTGGAGCGGTTGGTCACCAGCTGGGTGTTGATCGCCTGCGACTGCGTCACTTCCAGCGCGCGCGCGGTGGCGATCGGATCGTCGGCGGCCGACAGGTTCTTGCGGCCGGTCGAGAGCTGCTGCTGGGTGCGCGCGAGCGCGGTCTGCAGGCTGCTGATCTGCCCTACGCCGACGTCGTAGATCGTCTTGGAACTGATGCGCATGGACATGATAATTACCTAAGGTTGAGCAATACATCAAACAGGGTGCTGGCCACTTGCATGACCTTGCCGCTGGCCTGGTAGGCCTGCTGGTAGCGTAACAGATTTGCCGCTTCCTCATCCAGGTTCACACCGGAGACGCTCTGTTGCTGGGTGGTGGCCTGGGCCACGGCGGCGTCGGCGGCGGCGCCGCTGATCTGCGCCTCGCGCGCCTTGTTGCCGACGAAGTTGACCATCTGCGCGTAGGTGGTCTGATAGGTGGCGTTGCCGTTGTCCAGGATGTTCTTGGTTTGCAGGCCGGCCAGCAGGGCGCCGTTGCGGCTGTCGCCGACGCCGCTGACATTGGGGCCGATGGTGAAGGTGTCGAGGTCGGCCGGCGTGCCGCTGATGGTGAAGTTGACGCCGCCGAAGCTGATCGCCGCGCCGTCGGTGTACGGCACCGTCGGCGTCCCGGCCGGATACACGGTGGCCACGCCGTTGACCGTGACCGTCACGTCCTGCGCCGGCGGGAAGCCCGACAACGAACCGGTCGCCTTGTCGAAGCTCAGCGTGACCGGCGCCGCCAGCGCGTTGCCCGGCGTCAGGTAGTTGACGTCCACGCTGCCGGCGCTGATCTTGGCGTTGCCGGCGTTGGCGTTCGGCGCGGCGGTGGCGATCGGCGCCGCCAGCGCGATCTTGCTGCGGTCGCCGATGGCGACGCTGAACTGGTCGGCCGCGTTGTAGGTCGGCCGCACCAGGAAGTTGTCCTTGGTCACCGGCGCGCCGGTGATCGTGTAGTCGACGCCGTCGATGGTTTGCGGCACCGTCTGCGGGAAAGGGTTGATCTGCGTGACCTGGCCGTCGCTCAGGCGGGTGACGTTGAAATTGGTGCCGTCGTAGTCGACGCTGTAGTCGCTGGCGGTCAGCTTGCTGGCGTCGGTGACGACGGCGCTGACGTCGGCCGTGCTGACCGGCGAGTTGCGGCTGTTCGCGCCGACATAGGCGGTGATCGGGTTGAAGAACGCCGTGCCGAGCGCGCCGTTCTGGTCCTGCCCCAGCACGTGCTGGGCGTTGAAGCTGACCGCCAGCCCGGCCGCCACCTGGCCCAGCGAGTTTTGCGCGCGGTCCATGGCGCCGTTGCGGAACGAGATCAGGCCGCCCAGCTGGCCGCCGGTCAGCACGCTCTCCGGCAGGGCGCTGAAGACGCCGGTGTCGCTCTGGTAGCCGACCGTCACGCGGCTGGCGTCGGTCGGCGAGTTAGACGTCGCCAGCTGGAAGGCGGTGCCGCCCACCACCAGCGGCTGGCCCGTGCCGAACTCGACCGTCAAGGTGTTGTTGTCGCCCGGGATGACGGTGGTCTTGATCAGCTTGTTCAGCTCGGTCAGCATCTGGTCGCGGTGGTCCAGCATGTCGTTGGGCGCCTTGCCGTCCGTGCTCAGGCCGGCGATGGTCTTGTTGAGCGCGGCGATCTGGGTGGCGTAGGAATTGATTTCGCCGACGTTGGAGGTGATCTGGCCGTTGACGCCGGAAGCGATCTCCGACAGCCGCGCGCTCAAGCCCTGGAAGCGCGACGCCAGCGACGACGCGGTCGACAGCATGGCCTGGCGCGACGCCGCCGAGGCTGGATTCGAGGTGGCGTCCTGCACGCCGTTGAAGAAATCCTGCAGGGCCGGCGACAGGCCGGCGGTGGGATCGGCCAGCAGGTTGTCGATCTGGCTGATCTGCTTGGTGTAGGCGTCCAGCGAGGCCTGGTTGGACTCGGCGTTGCGCAGCTGCACCGCCAGGAAGTTGTCGTAGTAGCGGCGCACCGCCGCCACCTCGGTGCCGGTGCCGACGAAGCCGAAGCCCTGGTCCAGGGTCGCGGTGTCGGCCTGGATGGCGACCTGGCGGCTGTATCCAACCACGCCGGCGTTGGTGATGTTGTTGCCGGTGGTCGCCAGACCCACCTGGGCTGCCAACAAACCGCTTTTGCCGATACTGAGAAGACTGGACATGATATTTTTTACTCTATGTGTAAGGTGGTAACGGCAGGCCGTCGCCAAACTTGATTAGGCAGGTCGCCTCAGCCCGCCAGCGAACGCTTGATGATGCTGGTGAGCTTGTTCGCGTAGTTGGGGTCGGTGGCGTAGCCGGCCTTCTGCAAGCCCTGGGCGAAGCTGCTGGCGTCGCCCGCGCTGGCCAGCACTTTTTCGTAGCGCGGATTGCTGGACAACAGCTTGGCGTAATCCTTGAAGCTGTCGCTGTAGCTGTCGTAGGCGCGGAAGCGCTCGACCCGGGTCTGCGCCTTGCCGTTGACGTATTCGGTGGTGGTGGCCTCGACCACCTTGCCCTTCCAGTCGCCGCCGGCCTTGATGCCGAACAGGTTGTGGCTGTTGCTGCCGTCGCGGCCCTTGATCTCGCGCTTGCCCCAGCCGCTCTCCAACGCCGCCTGGCCCAGCATGAACTTGGCCGGGATGCCGGTGGCGCGGCTGGCTTCCTCGGCGTCGGCGCCGAGTTTTTGCTGGAAGCTGCGCACGTGCGGCGCCTGGCTGCCCTTGCTGGCGATGGTGGTGGCCGGCACCGCGCTGCGGTCGTCGACCGAACCGGCAACGCCGGGGCCGCCGGCCGCCGCGATGGCGCGCTGCAGCTTGGCGTCCATCAGGCTGGACAGGCCGCCGAAGCTGCCGCCGTTGGCGCCGCTGCTGCGGTCGCCGGCCTCGTTGCCGATCGCCAGCGCCTGCTGGTCGGCGCTCTTGGACAGCTGGCGTATCAGCATGTCCGACAGGCCGATGCCTTTCTTGGCGATATTCTGGCTGGTCTGCTGGTCCAGCATGGTGGTGAACATCTTGGTCTGCTGGCTGTCCATCATGCCGTCCTGCGGCGTCGCCTCGCGCATGCTCTTCATCATCATGTTGACGAACATCGCTTCGAACTGCGTGGCGGCCGTCTTCAGCGCCTCCGGGCTGCCGGCCTTGGCCGACTGGCGCAGGCTGCCCATGTCCTTGAGGTCGAGGGCGAACTTGCTGCTGAGGTCGTTGGAAGTATTGGCGTTGGGAATGGAGCTGGTCATGATGCGCCTCGCTTAAATGATTTCCAACTCGGCGCGCAGCGAACCTGCCGCCTTCATCGCCTGCAAAATGGCCAGCAGATCCTGGGGCGTGGCGCCGATGGCGTTGAGCGCCTTGACCACCTCGGCCAGCGAAGCGCCGCCCTTGACCATCATCACCTTGCCGCTGTCGGCCTTGATGCCCACCTGCTGGTTGGGCGCGACCACGGTGCGCCCGCCCGACAAGGGGTTCGGCTGGCTGATCTGCGGATCGGCGCTCACCGAGATCGACAGGTTGCCGTGCGAAATGGCGCAAGTGTCGAGCGTGACGGCGCGGTTCATCACCACCGAGCCGGTGCGGGCGTTCATGATGACCTTGGCCGCCTGCTCGGCCGGGTTGACCTGCATGTCCTGCAAGGTGCCGATGAAGCTGACGCGCTGGTCGCTGCTGCTGGGCGACTGCACCCGGATCACGCGGCTATCCAGCGCGTAGGCGATGCCGGCACCGTATTTGTCGTTGATGGCCTCGACCACGCGGCTGGCGGTGGCGAAGTCGGCGGTGTTCAATTCCAGCTTGATGAAGTTGCCCTCGCCCAGGCTGGAGGCGACCGCGCGCTCGACCGTGGCGCCGGCCGAAATCTTGCCCACGCTGAGGTGGTTGACGGTCAGCGAGCTGCCGCCCGCGCCGCCGGCGGCGACGCCGACGCCGCCCACCAGCACATTGCCCTGGGCCATGCCGTAGACCTGGCCGTCGGCGCCCTTGAGCGGCGTCATCAGCAGCGTGCCGCCGCGCAGGCTCTTGGCGTTGCCCATCGACGAGACCGTGATGTCCAGCGTCTGGCCCGGCTGCGCGAACGGCGGCAGCGACGCCGTCACCATCACGGCGGCGACGTTCTTCAATTGCAGCGAGGTGCCTTGCGGCAGGTTCACGCCCAACTGTTGCAGCATCGAGACCACGCTCTGCACGGTGAACGGGGTTTGTGTGGTCTGGTCGCCGCTGCCGTCGAGGCCGACGACCAGGCCGTAGCCGATCAACTGATTCTGCCGCACGCCGGCGATGCTGACCAGGTCGCGCAGGCGCTCGGCGTGGGCCGGCGGCACCAGCAGCGAGCCCGCCGCCAGCAGCAGCACCATGGCCGCCAGCTTGCACAGGCCGGCAAAGCGGCGCGTCGCTTCGTTGATTTGTTGAGTGCTGTCCATGATCGCCATCAGAAAGGTAACAGGCTTTGGAAGAAGCGCGACGCCATCGACGTCATCTCGGCGCGGTCGATCTGGCTGTTGGTGCGGTACTCGACCTTGGCGTCGGCCACGGCGGTCGACTGCACGGTGTTGCCGGTGGCGATATTGTCGGGATTGATCATGCCGGAGAAGCGGATGAATTCCACGCCCTTGTTCATCGCCACCTGCTTCTCGCCGGCCACGATCAGGTTGCCGTTGGCCAGCACCTCGACCACGGTCACGCCCATGGTGCCGGTGAAGGTGTTGCTGGCCGACTGGTTGTCGCCGTCGGCGTACTTGCTGGCGTTGTTGGCCGACAAGGTGGCGCCGAAGGTCGATTGCAGCGGCTGCGGCACGCTGGCGCTGACGCTGCCGGACTTGTTGCCCGAGCTGGCGCCGGCTTTGACGGCCGAGGTTTTCTCGGTGATGACCAGGGTCAGCACATCGCCCACCTGGCGCGCGCGGCGGTCTTCGAAGATCGGCCGGAAGGCGGCGTTCTGGTAGATCGCACCGTTGGTCGGCGCCGCCTGCAGCTGGGCGCTGGTCAGCGGACGGGCCGACATCGGCATCTGCACGATGGAGGTCGGGGTCGTCATGCAGCCGCTCAGGGCGGCCGCTGCTGCAACGATGGTGATGGCGGATTTCATGCTCGGTTTCCTTGCAAAAGCGTTACAACTGCGACAGCTTGGCCAGCATCTGGTCGGAGGTCGTGATGGCCTTCGAGTTGATTTCATAGGCGCGCTGGGTCTGGATCATATTGACCATTTCCTCGACCACGTTGACGTTCGAGGTTTCCACGTAGCCTTGCAGGATCACGCCGGTGCCGTTGGTGCCGGGGGTGTTGGTCTGCGCGTTGCCGGAGGCGCCGGTCTCCACGTACAGGTTCTCGCCCTTCGACTCCAGCCCGGTCGGGTTGATAAAGGTCGACAACTGGACGCTGCCGATCTGCTGCGGCGCCACCTGGCCCGGCAGCGTGACCGAGACGGTGCCGTCGCGGCCGACGGTGATCGATTGCGCGGTGATCGGGATGGTGATGGCCGGCTGCAGCACGAAGCCGCTGGAGGTGACCATCTGGCCGTTGTTGTCGCGCTGGAAGGAGCCGTCGCGGGTGTAGGCGGTGGTGCCGTCCGGCAGCAGCACGTTGAAGAAACCGTTGCCGTTGACCATCAGGTCCTTGTCGTTGCCGGTCGACTGCGGGTTGCCCTGGGTGTGCACCCGTTCGATCGCCACCGGCCGCACGCCGGTGCCGAGCTGCATGCCCGACGGCAGGTTGGTCTGCTGCGACGACTGGCCGCCAGGCTGGCGGATGTTCTGGTACAGCAGATCCTCGAACACCGCGCGCGACTTCTTGAAGCCGTTGGTGCTGACGTTGGCCAGGTTGTTGGACGTGACATCGAGCGCGGTCTGTTGCGCTTCCATGCCGGTCTTGGCGATCCACAGTGAACGTATCATGATGCTTCTCCCGTTGCTTGGACGGGAGCCGTCAAAAGCGACAGCTACTCATCCCACGCCACCATTATGCGGGAGAGGTCATCAACTCAAAGCGAGGATCTGGGTGGCTTTTGCGGCGTTATTCTCGGCGTTCTTCAGCAAACTCATTTGCATCTCGAACTGCCTTGCCAGGCTGATCATGTTGACCATGGAATCGACCGGATTGACGTTGCTGCCCTCCAGCGCGCCGTCGACCACGCGCACCGTCGGGTCGTTTTCGGCCGGGGTGCCGCTCACTTGCCGGAACAGGCCGTCGTCGCCGCGCACCAATCCCTTGACGTCCGGGTTGACCAGCTTGATCCGCCCCAGCACATTGGCCGGGCCGGGCTTGAAATCGGTGGAGATGGTGCTGACGGTGCCGTCGCCGGCCACCATCACCGTGGTGTCGGGCGGGATGGCGATCGGGCCGCCGTCGCCCACCAGGGTCTGGCCACTGGTGGTTTGCAGCAGGCCGTTCTCGCTGACCTTCAGGCTGCCGTTGCGGGTATAGGCTTCCGAACCGTCGGCCGACTGCACCGCGATCCAGCCCTGGTCGCGCACCGCGATGTCCAGCGCGCGGCCGGTGGTCTGGATCGGGCCGGCGCGCATGTCCGCTCCCACCGTGGAGCTGACCACGAAGGCGCGCGTCTGCAGGCCCTCCGACACCACCGGCACCGCCCGAAACGTATCGAGCTGGGCGCGGAAGCCGGTGGTGGTGGCGTTGGACAGGTTGTTGGCAACGGTGGCTTGCTGATCCATCACGTGCCGCGCACCTGTCATCGCGGTATAAACCAGGCGGTCCATGGCTATCTCCCCTTATCGGAGCGCATTAACGCAGATTCACCAGGGTTTGCAGCACCGAATCCTCGGTCTTGATGGTCTGCGCATTGGCCTGGTAGACGCGCTGCGCGGTGATCATGTTGACCAGTTCGGCCGTCAGGTCGACGTTCGACACTTCGACCGAGCTGGCGCGCAAGGAACCCATCGAGCCGGCGTTCGGCACCCCGACCTGCGGCGTGCCCGAAGCCGAGCTTTCCGCCCAGGAGTTGTTACCCAGCGGGGTCAGGCCGTCGACGCTGGCGAAATTCGCCATGGCGATCTGGCCCATCGGGCGCGATTTGCCGTTGCTGTACTGCCCCAGGATCACGCCGTTGGCGTCGATCGCGTAACGCTGCCACGAACCGGCCGAATAACCGTTCTGCACCGAGCCCAGGTCGTTGGTGACGCTGCCGTACTGGGTGGTCTTGTCGAAGGTGGTGGCGACCGTCATTGGCTGCTGGGCGCCGGTGTCCGGGAAGATCGGCAGCTGGATATTGAACGGCAGCGTTTGCGGGGTCGGTACCATCAAGGCCATCGCCTCCTGGTCCAGCACGCCGGTCTTGGTGAACAGCAGCGTGCCGGCCTTGACGGCTGGCACGGTGATGGCGGCGGCCAGCCTGGCGTTGATCTGGTCCGGCGTCATGCCGGTGATGGAACCGCTGTTGGTCGGATCGAGCGCGACGGAGGCGGCCGTCAGTGCGTCCAGCTGCGCCTGCGAGGCGGCGGCCGGCGGCACGCTGGCGGCCGTCAACATGGACTGGTAGGCTGCGGCCGCATACGCGCCGGCGGCGGCGGCGATGGCGGCCGGATCCGGCGGAGTGAAGCGCACGGCGTCGTTGTAGACGGTGCGGGCAGCGGTCACGGTCGCATCGCTGTTGATCGCCGCGGCCACGCCGCCCGAGACGATCTCCTTGTTGTCGGCCGCCGCGTACACGTCCCAGGTGTTGGCGTCGGTCTTGACGTAGTAAGTCGTCATGATGTGCGAGGTGCCCAGGCTGTCGTACACGTTCAGCACGGTCTGCTTGTTGTAGCTGGTCGGATCGCCGGCGTCGAACGGGATCGTGGCCGGCACCTTCTCGGCCGAGCTCAGGTTCAGCTGGAAGTTGGCGGTGCTGGTTTGCACCGGCGTCAAATCGGACTTGTCCAAGGTCAGCGGCACCGGCGCGCCCAGCTGGATCACGCCGGCCGCGTTCGACAGATAGCCGGTCAGCTGCGCGCCCTGGGCGTTGATCAGCGTGTGGGTGTTATCTTCGTGGAACTGGCCGTTGCGCGAGTACTGCACCGCGCCGTTGACCACTTCGCGGAAGAAGCCGCCGCCGTTGATCGAGATGTCCAGCGGGTTGTTGCTGGTCTCGATATTGCCCTGCGTGAATTGCTGGGCCAACTTGGCCGTCGTCACACCGATGCCGGGATTGTTGCCCGACACGCCGTTCAGCGAGTTGGCGTACAGGTCCGCAAACTGCGCCTGCGAGCCCTTGAAGCCAACCGTGCTGGCGTTGGCGATATTGTTGCCGATAACGTCCAGCGATTTGGATGCTGCGTTCAGGCCGCTAAGTCCTTGTTGGAACATGGTATTCCCCTATGCTAGGTGTGACGTGTGAACTGCGTTACAAAACTTCTTTAATCTCGGACATCGTGAACTGTCCGAGCGAGGTATTCAATTTGACGCCGCCGCTGCCGGTCGACACGCTGGCCACGGCCGCCAGTTGCAGCGCGGTCGCGTCGGGCAGCGTCTTGCCGGCGCTCACCGCCTTGACGGTGAAGGTGTAGGCGCCGGCCGGCGCCGCGGTCTTGGCGTCGGTGGTGCCGTCCCAGGTGATCGGGTAGGTGCCGACGTCGGTGCCCTTCATGCTCATGGTGCGCACCGTGGCGCCGCTCTTGTCCTGGATCGAGATCGTCACGCTTTCGGCGGCCGAGGCCAGGTCGATGCCGAACACGCTGGTGCTGGTGCTCTTGCCGGCGCTGTCGGTGCTGGTCGACAGCTCGATGCCGGCGCCCTTCACCAGCACGCCCTTGCCGATCAGATTGGTGGCGGTCAGCGATTGCGACGCGGCCTGGTCGGTGCGCAGCGATTCCAGCGTGGCGTTGACCTTGTTGATGCCGGTCACCGTCGACAGCTGGGCCAGCTGGCTGGTCATTTCCGCGTTGTCCATCGGGTTCAACGGATCCTGGTTCTTCAGCTGCGTGACCAGCAGCTTCATGAACTTGTCCTGGTCCGCGCCGATGTCGTTGGAGGTGCTGCTGGTGTTGCTCGTGTTGCCGGTGGTGTTGAGCGCGGCCGTCTTGGGCGTGTCGGTCACTGTGCTGATAGTCATGATTGCCTCTGGTGGATTACTGGCCGATGGTCAGGGTTTTGAGCAGCAGCGTCTTGGCCGCGTTCATGGTCTCGACGTTGGTCTGGTAGGAGCGCGAGGCCGACAGCATGTTGACCATCTCGTCCACCACGTTCACGTTGGGCATGGTCACATAGCCCTTGTCGTCCGCCATCGGATGCTTGGGGTCGTACATCTGCTTCATCGGCGACTGGTCTTCCACCACCTGCTTGACCCGCACCCCGGTCGCGGCGCCGCCGGCGGTCGGCGTGGTCGCTTCGAACACCACCTGGCGCGCGCGGTAGGCCTCGCCGCTGGCGCTGGTGGCGCTGTCGGCATTGGCCAGGTTGGAGGCCACCACGTTGAGCCGCTGCGCCTGGGCGCTCATGGCCGAACCTGAAACATTGAAAATATTAAACAGCGACATGATCAGTTACCTCCCTGTATCGCCGCCATCATGTGCTTGATCTGGGCGTTGATTGCGGTGATGCCGGCCTCGTAGCGGATGGCGTTGTCGGCGAACTGGTTGCGTTCGACGTCCATGTCGACCGTGTTGCCGTCGACCGCGCCCTGCACCACGCCGCGGTACAGCAGCGGCGTGCCGTCCGCCATCGTGGTGCCGTCTGGCGGAGGGTTGGGGTAATGCTTGCCGGCGGTGGTCTTGAGCGTGGCGTTGGCGCTAGGGCTGGCCTTGTCCAGCGCGGCCTGCATGGCGCTGGAGAAGTCGATGTCGCGTGCCTTGTAATTGGGCGTATCGCCGTTGGCGATATTCGAGGCGAGCACGCTCTGCCGCTGGGAGCGCAGCCCCAGCGCGGCTTCGTTGAAGCGCAGATAATCGTCGAGTTTCCCAACCATGACAGCTCCCTATGGACGTACTTGTTATGACAGGATCGATGATACGGAGTTGCCCCCGGTAACCATCGAGCGATAAGAAAGCGCTTTTCGGTCCTATTCAAGGCTTCAAGTCCAGACCGCCAGACTATGATGGCAGTATTGAAGAGGACTCCCACACCATGAAACGACTGCTCATCACCGCCGCCCTGCTGGCCCTGCTGCCGGCGGCTCAGGCTCAGCAAGCCGCGCCCCTGCGCCAGGACGCGGCCGCGCTCAAGCGCAGCGTCGAACAGTTCCTGCAAGTACAAAGCGGCGGCCTGCCCGGCCAGGTCACGGTCGCGGTCGGCGCCGTCGATCCGCGCATGAACCTGGCCGCCTGCGCCGATCCGCAAGCCTTCTTCATGCCCGGCGCGCGCGCCTGGGGCAAGACCACGGTCGGCGTGCGCTGCGTGGCGCCGGCCGCCTGGACGATCTATATCCAGGCCACGGTCACCGTGGTCGGCGACTACATCGCCAGCGCCGCGCCGCTGGCCCAGGGCCAGGCGATCGAGGCCGGCCAGCTGGTGACCCTGAAGGGCGATCTGACAAGCTTGCCGGCCGGGATAGCCACCGACATCGGCCAGGTGATCGGCCGCAGCACCAATATCTCGCTGCCGCCGGGCACGCCGCTGCGCCTCGATACGCTGCGCAGCAAGCCGGTGGTGCAGTCCGGCCAGCTGGTGCGGCTGGTTTCCAGCGGCAACGGTTTCAGCGTGTCGGCCGAGGCGCGCGCCATGAGCACGGCGGGCGACGGCCAGGTGGTCCAGGTGAAAACTTCCGGTGGGCAACAAATTACGGGAATCGCCAAGGCAGGCGGGCTGGTGGAGGTGGCGTTTTGATCGAACGCCACGGGTCTTGAGGCACGGCAACGCTAAAGTTTTGGCGTCAGCCGCCGTTACATACTCAGATCCCGGAGTTTCGTACTCCTACCAGAGAAGGATAGCGCTGTGAAAATTAACGATACATTGAAGAGCACGACCGGCTTGCCGGCGTCGACCCCGGCTTCCACCTCGACTGCGCGCGGCGCGGACAAGGCGGCGGCCCCGGCGACCCCGGCGACGTCCGACAACGTGCGCCTGTCGCCGCAAGGCCAGGCATTGGCGGCCAGTGCGGCCGGCGGCGGCAGCGCGGTGTTCGACACCAAAAAAGTCGAGCGCATCAAGCTGGCCATTGCCGACGGCCAGTTCCAGGTCAACTCGGAAAAAGTAGCGGATGGCTTGCTCGATACAGTCAAGGATCTGCTGCACTCTCGCAAACGATAGGTCTACCATGTCAACCGCTACCCCGCTGAACAGCCTGCGCGAAGAAGAACACATCATGACGACCCTGCTGGGCGTCTTGAAGCAGGAGCAGCAACATCTGGTGGCGGCGGAAATCGACGGCCTGACGGCGGTCACCACCAAGAAATCGGCACTGGTCACGCAGATGACCCTGTTGTCGGCCCAGCGCCACCGCGCCCTGGGCAAGGCCGGCTACCCGGCCGAGGAAGCCGGCATGGATGCCTGGGTTGCCGCCAGCGGCGCCGACGCCGCCGAAGCGAGCGCCCTCTGGCAAGCGCTGCTGCAACATTCCCGCGAAGCCAAGGAACTGAACCGCATCAACGGCATGCTGATCAACAAGCAGATGAACCACACGCAAGGCGCGCTGCAAGCGCTGCGTCCGCAATCGGCGGGCGCGGACAACTTCTACGGCCCTGGCGGCCTGTCCACCTCCCTGCCCCGCAGCCGCGGCTTCCTGGCCGGCTGAGCCGAATTTACCGTTGACTGCTTATTGAGCCGGCGCCGGCGTCGGCACTTCCGTTACCGTATCCGGTATCCCGGACAGGATCGTGACCGCCACCCGGCGATTGCGCGCGCGGCCGATCGTGTTGTCGTTCGGCGCCACCGGCACGTTGGCGCTGAAGCCGACCGCGGTCAGCCGCTCCGGCGCCACGCCGGCGTCGATGAACAGCCGCACCACGCTGCTGGCGCGCACCGCCGACAGTTCCCAGTTGGACGGGAACAGCGTGTTGCGGATCGGCTGGTTGTCGGTGTGCCCTTCGACCTGCACCTTGTGCTCGTCGTTCTTCAGCAGGCCGGCGACGGCCCGCAGCGCCTCGGTCGATTCGTTGGTCAGGCGCGCCTCGCCCGGATCGAACAGCACCGAGGCGTTGATCTCGACGCTGACGCCGCGGCTGTTCTGCGTGACCCGCACCTTGCCCTCCTTGACCAGCGGCGCCAAGGTGGACAACAAGTCCTGCGCCAGCTTGGTCATCTGGGTCTTTTCCTTGCGCAGCAGTTCGGCGTGGCGCCGCAGATTGGGATTGGGGATCGGCAGGTTGGGTACTTCGGTGTTGACCGGCCTGGCCGAACCGGCGCCGCCGAAGGCGTCGCCCAGGGCCACCGACAACACCTTGTAGCGGCCGATATTGACCACCGAAATCGCGTACATGACGACGAAGAAGGCGAACAGCAGCGTGATGAAGTCGGCGTAGGAGATCAGCCAGCGCTCGTGGTTCTCCGGTTCGTCGTCGAACTTCCTGCGGGCGCGCCGGTTCTGCATGTCAGTGTTCCCGCAGCAGCGTGGCGATGCGCTCGTCGATGACGCGCGTGTGGTCGCCGGTGGCGATGTCGTAGAACACGGCGGCGGCGATTTCCTGCTGGTGCACCGCCTGCGTGACGATGGCCTTGAGCTTGTTGGCGATCGGGTAGAAGAACAGGTTGGCCAGGCCGACGCCGTAGATGGTCGACACGAAGGCCACCGCGATGCCGGAACCCAGCTTGCTGGGGTCGGACAGGTTTTCCATCACGTGGATCAGGCCCAGCACCGCGCCCAGGATGCCGATGGTGGGCGAATAGCCGGCCGCCGATTCCCAGATGCGCACCGCCTGGCGTTCTTCCGTTTCGTAGGCGGTGATTTCGGTGTCGAGGATCTGGCGCAGCTTGTCGGGGTTGATGCCGTCGACGATCAGGCGCAGGCCCTTGGTGTTGAACTTGTCCTTGGAGGCGAGCATATAGCGCTCCAGCGACAGCAGGCCGTCGCGCCGCGCCGCCAGGTTCCAGGCGTTGATGTCGCGCGCCAGCACCACGCGGGTGTCGGCCGGCGGCGCGAACACCAGGCGCAGCATGCGCACGCCGCGCATGAAGGTCTTGAAGCGGGTCTGCAACATCACCGCGCCGAAGGTGCCGATGACGACGATCGCGAACGCGGCCGGTTGCAGCAGCGACGCCAGCTTGCCGCCTTCGAGCGTCTGGCCGACGATGATGCCGGCCAGCGCCAGCAGCACCCCGGCTACGCTGGCCCAGTCCAAGACCGCTCCCGAAGTGAGGCGCGCAGACGCGCCACGGCCTGCGTATGCAGCTGCGATACGCGCGATTCCGATACGCCCATCACGGCGCCGATTTCTTTCAAGTTGAGCTCCTCTTCGTAGTACAGCCCCATCAGGATCTTTTCGCGCGGCGGCAGCGCGTCGATGGCGTCGATCACGGCCTGGCGGAAGTCGCCGTCCAGCAGCGAGCGCAGCGGGTCGCTCTCCTCGTCCGAGCAGTAACGGTCGAGGAAGCTGTCGTTGCCGTCGTCGTCGTGAAAATCTTCGTAGTACACCAGCTGGTGGCCGCCGCCGTCGGACAGCATATCCTGGTAGTCGGACAGCGACAGCTTGAGCATCTTGGCCACTTCCGACTCGGTCGGCGGATGGCCCAGGCGCTGTTGCAGCGTGCTCATCGCGGTTTCGATCTTGCGCATGTTCTGGCGCATCGAGCGCGGCAGCCAGTCGCTGTTGCGCAGCTCGTCGAGCATGGCGCCGCGGATGCGCAACACGGCGTAGGTTTCGAACTGGGCGCCATGGGTGTCCTCGTAACGGCTGATGGCGTCGAGCAGGCCGATCATCCCGGCTTGCACCAGATCGTCGACTTCGACGCTGGGCGGCAGTTTCGCCTTCATGTGGTGGGCCAAGCGCTTCACCAACGGCATGTGCTCCGTCAGCAAAGAATTCTTGTCCACTTTCCCTTTGACCGTGTACATAGCCGTTTATTATTGATTAAGCGCTAAAATTATGATGCTCCCTTAACGGAAAGATGGCGAGCCGGCCAGCGCGAAGCGCCCCGCCAGTTGACGAAACGCGACCGAAGCCCCGGCCAGCGGAAACGCATCGACCACCGCACGCCCCAAGCGTGCCGCGCGTTGCAGGTATTCATCCGCCGGCACCGATCCCATCGAAACGAGGTTCACCGCCAGGTATCGGCTTGCTGCCTGTGCCATATTATCGTATACCACCTTTGCTTCCGATTCGGAAGCCCCGGTGACCAGAATTCCAAACGGCCGGCGACCCAGCTCCTGGTTCAGGCGCTTGATCATACTGTATGCGGCCTTGATCGAGGTAGCGCTATTCGATACCTGCACCACGATTTCCGAGCTGGCCATGACCGGCACCGGGAAGGCCACGCCGTCGAACTCGCCGTCGACGATGACGATGCCGGTCTGCTTGGCCAGCACGTCGAAGGCCTTGGCCAGGCGGCGCGTCTCGTCCGGGCCGCTGCGCGCCACGCCGCGTGTCATCGACGCCACAGCGAAGCCTTGCGGCACCTGGTGGATCACCTGGTTCAGCGCGCATTCCTGGCGCGCCACGTCCAGCAGGCTGGCGCCGCCGTCCACGCCGAGGCGCGTGGCCACGCCGTGGGCGCTGGCGCAGGCGTCGACCAGCAGCACGTCGTTGCCGGCACGGGCCAGCGAGGCGCCCAGGTTGACCAGCATGGCGCCCTTGTCGTCCTGCGGCGAGGCCGACAGGAAGGTGACGATGCGGGGCTTGGGCCCCGCCAGCATGCGGCGCAGTCCCTCCGCCTGGTCGAAATCGAAATTAGCCAAGGTGCACCTCGCGCATTGCTTGCTGGTTCTGGCCGTTGCTCATCAGCAGAGGCAGTTCGGCGTCCAGGTATTGGGTGTTGACGACATCGCGTTTCAATTTGAAAGCGCGGTCGATCAGGTAGGCCGGATCGGCCAGGTGCAGGTCTTCCGGCACGCGCTGGCCGTTCGAGACGTAGAACAGATTCAGTTTCTGGCGGATCACCACGTCGAGCACGTTGCCGATCGCGGCCGCTTCGTCCAGCTTGGTCATGATGCAGCCGGCCAGGCCGCTGCCCTGATAGGCGCGCACCACTTCGTTCAGGGTTTCCTGGGTGGCCGTGGCGTTCAGGCACAGCAGGCGCTTGACGTCGGCGCCGGCGCCTTGCAGCATAGCCACCTGTTCGGTGACCATCTGGTCGCGCTGGCTGACGCCGACCGTGTCGATCAGCACCGTGTGCTTGTTCTTCAATTCCTTCAGGGCGATGCGCAGGTCGGCTTCGTCCTTCACCGAGTGCACCATCACGCCGAGGATCTTGCCGTAGATGCGCAGCTGCTCGTGGGCGCCGATACGGTAGGCGTCGGTGGTGATCAGGGCCAGCTTGTCCGGGCCGTGGCGCATCACGCAGCGCGCGGCCAGCTTGGCGGTGCTGGTGGTCTTGCCGACGCCGGTCGGGCCGACCAGCGCGAACACGCCGCCCTGCTCGATCAGCGCGTCTTCGTTGGCCATGGTTTGCAGGTTGCGGGTCAGGACGTTCTTGATCCAGCGCAGGCTGTCGGCGGCGTCGCGGTTGGCCGGCAGTTTTTCGATCAGGTAGCGCGCCAGGCTGGCCGAGAAGCCGGCCGCCAGCATCTCGCGCAGCACGGCGGCTTTCTGCGGCTCGCGCGCCTGGGTGGTGCCCCAGGAAATTTCGGCCAGCTGGGTTTCCATCATGCCGCGCATGGCGCGGATTTCGCTCATCATGCCCTGCATTTCGGCGGCGGCGTTCTGCTTGGCGCTGGCGACGGCGGCGCTGACCATGGCGGCGATCTGGCCGACGTCCAGCGCGGCCTGGGCCGGCGCCGGCGCCGGCGCGGCGGCCGCGGCCTTGGTGACGCTGGCGAACGACGAGGCGGACGCCACCACGCGGCGCACCGGTTGCGCTGGCAGGGCGGCCGGCGCCGGGGCCGGGCTATGGGAGGCGAAGCGCGGCTCCAGACGCTGCTCGACGCGGCCTGCCGGCGCGGCGGTGCCCAGGTCGAGCGACGGCGCCGGTTCGGCCATCGGCGAGTGCGGCGCCGGCATGGCCAGCGAGGCGGCATCGTCGTTGGCGAGGGCGAGGATCTCAACGCCGCCATCGGCCTGGCGGTTGGACAGGATCACGGCGTCGGGGCCGAGCGATTCGCGCACTTTGCGCAGCGCCTCGCGGGAAGTCGGTGCGGTAAATTTTTTGACGTTCATGGCCGGCTCTCAGAAATCTAAGTCAAGCAGTGCGTCTTCCGGATGAGACGCCTTTACTCTGACAGTGCCATTATTGACGATGCACTCTGGAAACGATCCGAGGAACAGGGGGGCAAATGGGCCGCATTTCACCATTGCGGCCGAGGCGGCTTAGCGGTCGCGAAAAACCTCGTCCAGCGAGGTGGCGTCAACGAAGTTTTTGGCCCACGCCGACAACTGCGGCAAATCTGCCTGCAGCAGCCGCGCGCAGACGGCGGCATCGAGCTCGCCGAAGCGTTGGCGTAACAAGTCGGTCAGCAACGCGGACTGTCCTTCTTGTCGTCCTTCTTGTCGTCCTTCTTGTCGTCCTGCTTGTCGTCCTTCTTCCAATCCATGCTTGCGCCATTGCTCCATGCAAAGGCGTTCCATCGAGGATATGTAAGGCATGGCGCGCCTCCTTTCCAATTGCAAAGCCACATAGGTCAACCGAAGCTCCAACGCCTGCGGAAGGCGCATGATCCAGTCGATCACCCGATATAAATTGATGATACGCCGCTTGTCCCAATCACGCTGATACAGAAGTTTGGTGAGCCGCAGTTTGGCGATGCGCCGGCGGTGAGGATTCCCGCTGGTCTGCCGCGCCTGCAAATGCGCCAGCGTCACCAATGCAAAGGGATTTTCGTGTTGCTGCAACTCGTCAAGACGTTCAGCGAGATCCAACAGTTTGACGACAGGGAATTCAATCCCCATCGTGCACCCAAGCAAACGGTAACTAAACGACGAAGGCCGCCAACGCTTGCCGCCGTCAGTCAGCAGCGCCAGGCTGGCCACCGCACGGCGGTAACGATCATAGACGCGATAGTTGTAGATAAACATACGTTCCGCGAAGTCCCTATCGCGCCACCCCTGCACTTCCAGATGCAGCAGCACCCAGCGCTCACCGCCGTCATGCAGATACACGGACACCAGCTTATCGAGCAGGCGTTTGCCCAACTCGGCATCGCTGCTTAGCGCCGCCAATTCCTGATCGAGAAAAGTATGCGGCCGCGACCAGTCGATCGCGGCATGCGCAAGAGGAAAATAAAAGGCCATGAATTCGGGAAAGTGGTGGATGACCGCTTCCTTCCATGGCGTGTCGAAATCGTCGTCATCCATGCGAGCAGTCTAGACCGCCCGCATGGATGCATCCGCGATCCGCGCAAACTTAGGCCGGCTGCTGGCCCACCAGCGCCGTCACGCGGATGGTCTTGGTCTCCGGGATCTCCGCGTGCGACAGCACCTTCAATTGCGGCAAGGCGCGGCGCAGGAAGCGCGACAGCAAGGCCCGCAGCGGGCCCGGCACCAGCAGCACCGGCGTCAAACCCAGCGCCTCCTGCTGCGCCGCCGCCGCCTGCGCCTGCTGGGCGATGGTGTCGGCCAGCCCGGGCTCGATGCCGGCGCCGTCCGGGCCGCTGGCCGCCAGCGCCTGCATCAGCAAGCGCTCCAGGCGATTATCCAGGGTCATCACCGACAACTCGCTGGCGCCGGGGAACAGCTGCTGCACGATGGCGCGGCCCAGCGCGATGCGCACCAGCGCCGTCAGGTCGCTCGGATCCTGCGTGTGCACGGCGTGCTCGGCCAGCGTCTCGATGACGGAGCGCATGTCGCGGATGTGCACGCCTTCCATCAGCAGGTTCTGCAACACCTTCTGCAGGGTCGACAGCGACACCATCTTCGGCACCAGGTCTTCCACCAGCTTGGGCGCATCCTTGCCCAGGTGGTCCAGCAGCGACTGCACCTCGGCCCGGCCCAGCAGCTCGGAAGCGTGGGTCGTGATCAGGTGATTCAAGTGGGTCGCCACCACCGTGCCGGCGTCGACCACCGTGTAGCCCATGCCCTGCGCCTGGTCGCGCAGATTGGCGTCGATCCACGTGGCCGGCAGGCCGAAGGCCGGATCGGTGGTGGTCATGCCCGGCAAGGTGCCGCTGGCCATGCCCGGATTGATCGCCAGGAACTGGCCGTTGTAGGCCTCGCCGGTGCCCACTTCCACGCCCTTGAGCGTGATGCGGTAGGCCGACGGCTTCAATTCCAGGTTGTCGCGGATGTGCACCGGCGGCGCCAGGAAGCCCACCTCCTGCGCAAACTTCTTGCGGATGCCCTTGATGCGCTTGAGCAGTTCGCCGCCCTGGGTCTTGTCCACCAGCGGGATCAGGCGATAGCCCACTTCCAGGCCCAGCGTATCGACCGGCATGATGTCCTGCCAGCTGGCCTCTTCCTGCTCCGGCGCGGCGGCCGGCGACGCCGCCGCCTCCGCCGCCGCCACTTCGGCGGTCTTGCCGGCCTCGGCCTTGCGGGTCATCATGTAGGCCGAACCGGCCAGCACGCCGGCCAGCAGCAGGAACACCAGGTTGGGCATGCCGGGGATCAGGCCCATGCCGCCGATGATGGCGGCGGTGATATACAGCACCTGCGGCTTGGCGAACAACTGCCCCACCACCTGGGTGCCGATGTCCTGCTCGCTGGCCACGCGCGACACCACGATACCGGCCGCGGTCGAAATCACCAGCGACGGGATCTGCGCCACCAGGCCGTCGCCGATGGCCAGCAAGGTGTAGATCTTCACCGCGTCGCCAAAGGTCAGGTCGTGTTGCAGCAGGCCGACCAGCAGGCCGCCGACCACGTTGATCACCGTCACCAGGATGCCGGCCACGGCGTCGCCGCGCACGTACTTGCTGGCGCCGTCCATGGCGCCGTAGAACTCCGCTTCCTGCGCCACTTCGCTGCGGCGCTTGCGGGCGTCGGCCTCGCCGATCAGGCCGGCGTTGAGGTCGGCGTCGATCGCCATTTGCTTGCCCGGCATCGCATCCAGGGCGAAACGCGCGCCCACCTCGGCGATACGGCCCGCACCCTTGGTCACCACGGTGAAGTTAATGATCGTCAGAATAATGAAGACCACGATACCGACCGTGTAGTTACCGCCGATCAGGAAGTGGCCGAAGGCCTCGATCACCTTGCCGGCGGCGTCGGCGCCGTTGTGGCCCTCGGTCAGCACCACGCGGGTCGAGGCCACGTTCAGCGACAGGCGCAACATGGTCGACACCAGCAGGATGGTCGGGAAGGCCATGAAGTCGAGCGGCTTGACCGTGTACAGGCTGGTCAGCAGCACGATCACCGCCAGCGCGATGTTGAAGCTGAAGAAGATGTCGAGCACGAAGGCCGGCAGCGGCAGCACCATCATCGCCAGCAGCATGATGATCAGGATGGGCGCGGCCAGGCTGCTCTTGTTGCGGCTGTTGGCGATGCCTTGCAGCCATGGCGGCAGTTTCAGGTTGCTCAGGGCGTTCATGCGGGTGCTCCGTTATTCAGGTCGGGTTGCTTTTTTTGCGATGCGGGATTGAGCGGATCGAGCTCAGGCGGCACATCCAGGGTCTTCGGTATATCCGGGCGCTTGCCGTTGCCCTTGCTGAACAGGCGCAGCTGGAACACATAGGCCAGCACTTCGGCCACCGCCGCATACAGCGCTTCCGGAATCTCGTCGCCGATCTCGGTGTGCTTGTGCAGCGCGCGCGCCAGCGCCGGCGCCTCCAGCATGATCACCTGGTTCTCCCGGGCGATCTCGCGGATCCTGGCGGCCACTTCGTCGCTGCCCTTGGCCACCACCTTCGGCGCGCCGCGCATGCCGTCGCTGTACTTCAGCGCCACCGCGTAGTGGGTCGGGTTGGTCACCACCACGTCGGCGGTCGGCACGTCGGCCATCATGCGCCGCTTGGCCATCTCGCGCTGCAGCTGGCGGATCTTGGCCTTGATCTGCGGGTTGCCGTCGGACTCCTTGGATTCCTGGATCAGCTCCTGGCGGGTCATCTTCAGTTTGTTCGAGTAATGCCACATCTGGTAGGGGCCGTCGATGGCGGCGATCAGGCCGAGCGCGCCGACGATGAACAGGAAGCTGCTGCCCAGCATATTGAACAGGTGCACCATGCCCAGCTTGAGCGGCTCCACCGCCAGGCCGATCACGGCGTCCTTCTGCTTCATCACCACCAGCCAGGCCACCATGCCCACCACCAGCGCCTTGGCCACCGCCTTGAACAGCTCGACCAGCGAGTTGGACGAAAACATGTTGCCGAGGCCTCGGGCGGGATTGAGTTTGTTGAAATTGGGCGCGACCGCCTTGCCGCTGAACAGCCAGCCGCCCACCAGCAGCGGCGAGGCCAGCGCGACGATCATCACGGCGATGCCCAACGGCAGGCAGGCGAGCATCACGTGCACCACGTCGACCAGGATGCGGTTGAGCAGGATGTCGGCGTCGAAGATTTGTTCCTGGTTCAAGGTCAGGCCGGACACCAGGGCGGCGTTGAGCTGGCGGATCAGCCCGTCGCCGGTCATCCACAGGCCGGCGCCGGCCGCCATCAGCACGGTAAACGTCGCCACTTCCCGCGAACGGGGCACGTCGCCCTCTTCGCGCGCCTGCTCGAGGCGCTTGGCTGACGCGGGTTCGGTCTTTTCTGCGTCGCTGTCTTCTGCCATGGAATCTGCCTGCTGCGGGGTTTATCTCGACCGTGCCATTATCGGCCGCGGCAGGGCCGGGCCATCGCCGGAATACGGCGGTATTTCCGGCCCTGCTCGTAGATTCCTTACAGCAATTTCCGGCCGCTGGGCTCGACCAGCGCCTGCTTGACCGCCTGCTCGATGGCGCCGAACACGGATTTGCCGTCGCCGCCCAGCATTTCGATGCGGATGGTGTCGCCGAACGCCATGTAGGGCGTGAGCGGCGCACCGCCGGCGATGGTCTCCAGGCAGCGCTGCTCGGCGATGCAGGAATAGCCGCGCCTGGCGTCCCGGTTGGACACCGTGCCCGAGCCGATGATAGCCCCGGCCCGCACATTGCGCGACTTGGCCAGGTGGGCGATCAGCTGCGGGAAGTTGAACACCATGTCGACGCCGGCCTGCGGCTTGCCGACCAGCTTGCCGTTCCAGGTCGACAACAGCGGCAGGTGGACCTTGCCGCCCTTCCAGGCCTCGCCCAGCTCGTCCGGCGTGACCGCCACCGGCGAAAAGCTGGTGGCCGGCTTGGACTGGACAAAGCCGAAGCCCTTGGCCAGCTCGTCCGGAATCAGATTGCGCAACGACACATCGTTGACCAGCATCAGCAGACGGATGCGCTGGTGCGCCTGGTCCGGCGTCGCGCCCATGCCGACGTCGTCGGTGACGACCGCCAGTTCGGCCTCGAAATCGATGCCCCACTCTTCGCGCAACAGCGCGATATCGTCGTGCGGGCCGAGGAAGTCGTCGCTGCCGCCCTGGTACATCAGCGGATCTTCCCAGAACGACGGCGGCAGTTCGGCGCCGCGCGCCTTGCGCACCAGCTCGACGTGGTTGACGTAGGCCGAGCCGTCGGCCCACTGGAAGGCGCGCGGCAGCGGCGCCATGCAGTGGCCCGGCTCGAACTCGAAGCTGCGGCGGGCGCGGCCCTGGTTCAACTCCTGGTAGATGGCGTCCAGCTGCGGCGCGATGAAGGTCCAGTCGTCCAGCGCGCGCTGCAGGGTGCGCGCCACGCCGTCGGCCAGCTGCGCGGTCTTCAGGTCGCGCGACACCACCATCAGCTGGCCGTCGCGGCTGCCGTCCTTCAGCGTTGCCAGCTTCATGCGGCGGGCGCCAACAGCGCCAGTTGTGCGGCCGTCAGATAGCACCATTCGCCCTCGGCGATGCCCAGCGACTCCAGCGTCAGCGCGCCGATGGCGGAACGGTGCAAGGCGCTGCAATGGTTGCCGGCGGCCGCCAGCATGCGCTTGACCTGGTGGTACTTGCCCTGCTCCAGCACGATTTCCAGCTGGTGCTCGCCGCGCTTGACGCAGGTCTGCGCCGCCAGCGGCGCCGGCTCGTCGTGCAGCTGCACGCCGGACAGCAATAGCGCGACCAATTCGTCGGTCACCGCTTCCTGCGTGGTGGCCTGGTAAATCTTCGGCACATGGCGCTTGGGCGACGATTGCGCATGGATGAACGGGCCGTCGTCCGACATCAGCAGCATGCCGGTGGTGTCGTGGTCGAGGCGGCCGACCGGCTGCACTTCGCGCCAGGTGAACTGCTCGGGCAGCAGGGTCAGCACGCCGGGGTGATGGCTGGGCTTGCGCGAACATTCGAAATTGGCCGGCTTGTTGAGCGCGATGTACAGGTGCTCGCGGTAGACCCATTCTTCGTCGAAGATGGTCAGCACCAGGCCATCGGTCTCGATGCCGGCTTTGTAGTTGTCGTGCACGGCGCCGCCGATGCTGACTTCGCCGTCCTCGATGAGGGAGCGGCAATACTTGCGGGTGCCGTAACCCTGCGATTGCAGGATGCGGTCTAGGGATAATTTACTCATGGCCGGATTTTACAGGATGCGGGTGGCAGCGGGAAGGCACGGTTTGTTGCGGCGCAGCATCCATTCTAGATAGTCATCAACCTTGATGAATATCAAGTCCCGCGCCAATTCTATTGATAGACTGAAATTGCACTAGGAATCCGCCTAAGGCATTAGGAATGCTCAGCAGGACTTACCATGACTACCTTACTCTCCGTTACAACAGCGGCGCAAGAACAGGCCGCCATGCACAGAACCGAACTGCTGCTGGCACACTGCCGCAGCTGCCCGCCGACAGGCGCCGCGCCCACCGGCGCAATGGAACAGTGGCATGCCGCCCGGCAAGCGCACTTCCTGGCCTGGCTGGACGCCGGCGGCTTCGCGCAAAGCGACGCCGCCATTGAAAACAGCGGCATTGCGCCGCTGTTTTCAGCCCCATTACAGGACTCTTTACGAGGAATCGAAATTCTCTCTACTCCGCATCAATGATGCAGTTGAGTAGTTCCATCAAACTGAACAAGATCGTGCTGACAACAAGATAAACTGTTTATATCGGCCCCCCTTGGAAAGAACTACAACACCACTATAGTCCACCGGGTCGGATATGCAAGCATGAAAAAGGCTGGATTGATAATGTTAATCGCTAGTCCAGTGATGCTATCACTACGACTAACGGCCAGCCTGCCTCCGCGCCCGCCTAGCGCAGGCTGGGCTTGACGTTGTCCAGCGCCGATTTGACCGCGCCGGCGCCCATCGCCGCGCCGAATTTCTTCAGCACGCGTTCCGGCAAGCCTTCATGCTGGGTGTAGTCGATGATGTCTTCCGCCTTGACCACGTCGCGCGCCACGCTGTCGACCGTGCCGAAGGCGTCGGCCAGGCCCATGTCGATGGACTTGGCGCCGGTCCAGAACAGGCCGGAGAACATCTCCGGGGTTTCCTTCAGGCGCTTGCCGCGGCCGCCGCGCACCACCTGGATGAACTGTTGGTGGATCTCGTTGAGCATGGTCTGGGCGTATTGCTTGTGCTTTTCGGTCAGCGGGCTGAACGGGTCCATGAAGCCCTTGTTGTCGCCGGCGGTCAGCAGGCGGCGCTCGACGCCGACTTTTTCCATGACACCGGTGAAGCCGAAGCCGTCCATCAACACGCCGATCGAGCCGATGATGCTGGCCTTGTTGACGTAGATGCGGTCGGCGCCGGCGGCGATGTAATAGCAGCCGGAGGCGCAGATTTCATCGACCACCACGTACAGCGGCTTGGCCGGATAGCCCTTGCGCAGGCGCACCATCTCGTCGACGATCATGCCGGCCTGCACCGGGCTGCCGCCTGGGCTATTGATGTGCATCACCACCGCCACCGAGCCGCTGTCGGAAAACGCCTTGTTCAGCGCGGGGATCACCACCGCGGCGGCGCCGCTGCCTTCCGACTCGATCGCGCCGTCGATCTCGATCAGCGCGGTGTGGCGGCCCAGGGTTTCCTCCGAACCGGTCCAGCTGATATCCAGGTAGGCGCTCAGCCCGACCACGATCACCAGCAAGGTCGCGGCCTTGAAAAAGATGCCCCAGCGGCGCGCCGCCTTCTGCTCCTTGAGCGTGGCAAACACCAGCTTCTCCAGCACCTCGCGCTCCCAATGGGACGCGGCGACCGTCGCCTTGACCGGCGCAGGAGGCGCCGATGCTGGTTTTTCGGCGCTGTTACCGCCATTTTCGCTAGTGTTATCGCTCATAGTTCTCGTCTAATGTCAGTCAGGCGCGCGCCGGGCGCACGTAGTCATCCGGTTGCCAGAAAATCTGCTGATCGCGCTCTATCACGCTGATCGGGCGCAAACGTCCGCCCTTGCAGGGTCCGCCGGCACAGAAACCGCTTTCCGGCGCATAGATCGCGCCGTGGGTGGAGCACATCAGGTACAGCCCGCTGGACTCGAAGAACTCGCCTTCGGCCCAGTCCAGTTCAATCGGCACATGGGCGCAGCGGTTCAGGTAGGCATACGCCTTGCCGCCGTAGCGCACCACGAAACCGGTGCCGTCGTCGCCGCCGGCGGTCACCAGGAAGCGCACGCCCTTGCCGCCTTCCTGCACGGCGTCGGCGTCGCAGATCAGGATGTCTTGGTCGGCCATTACGCGTGCTCGCTCAACCATTGATGCAGCTCGGCCACCGTGGCGGCCGAATACAGCGGGTGACAGGCGGCCAGCTGGTCGACCGGATGGGCGCCATACTGGACCGCGACGGCGGACGCGCCGGCATTGTTCGCCATCAGCAAATCATGCGACGTATCGCCGATCATCACGGTACGGCGCATATCCTGCCCCAACTCCCGCGTCAACTCTTGCAACATGGCGGGATGTGGCTTGGAAAAGGTTTCGTCCGCGCAACGGGTGGCGTCAAACATGGACAACAGTTTGACGTCGTTCATGGCGCGGTTCAGGCCGACCCGGCTCTTGCCGGTGGCCACCGCCAGGAAATAGCCGTTCTGCGACAGCTCCATCAGCATGTCTTGCACGCCGGGAAACAGGGTCAGCTCGTGGTCGCGCGACAGGAAGTGATAGCGATACCGCTCCACCATGCGCGGATAGTAGGCTGGATCGATCTCCGGCAACACCGCCTGCATGGCTTCATGCAGGCCGAGGCCGATCACATGGGCGGCAACGTCGTCGCGGGGGATCGGCAGGGACAAGTCCCGGGCCGCCGCCTGTATGCACTTCACGATCGTTGAAGTTGAATCCATCAACGTTCCATCCCAATCGAAGACGATCAGATCAAATTGCTTTCTTGCCATGTATTCCGGCCTGCTACGCGGGCCGGCTCCTTCAATAATATTTGCGATTAGTTAAGAGGTTTCCCCAAGCTTACCAAGAATCGCTCACATTCGGCAGCCAATGGCGCGTTCAGCGTCATGATTTTGCCGGAATCTGGATGGGTAAAGGTAATCTGATGGGCGTGCAGGAACATGCGCTTGAGCGCGCCGCGCGTGGCGTCGGCTTTCAGCAAGACCCGGTTCAAGGCGAAATCGCCGTATTTGTCGTCGCCAAGGATGGCGAAGCCGGAAGATGCCAGGTGAACGCGGATCTGGTGGGTGCGTCCGGTCTTCAGTTCGGCTTCCAGCAGGGCGAAGTCCTTGAATTTCTTCAGCAGCGAAAACACCGTGTGCGAAGGCATGCCCTCGGCCTGCACCGCCACCCGGCGTTCGCCGTCGGCCGTCGTGTATTTATGCAACGGCAGCTTGACGTGCTGGCGCGCGTTTTTCCAGTCGCCCGCCACCATCGTCAGGTAACGCTTGTCGGTATGGCCGTCGCGCATCTGTTCGTGCAGGTTGGTCAGCGCCGAACGTTTCTTCGCCAGCAACAGCAAACCCGAGGTGTCGCGGTCCAGCCGGTGCACCAGCTCCAGGAACTTGGCGTCCGGGCGGGAGGCGCGCAACTGCTCGATCACGCCGAACGACACGCCGGAGCCGCCGTGCACGGCCACGCCGGCCGGCTTGTCGATCACCAACAGCTGGGCATCCTCGAAAATCACCTTGAACTCGGCCGCCGGCACATGGGTGGTATCGGCTTTCTCGGCGATGCGGATCGGTGGAATACGGACGACGTCGCCCTGTACCAGGCGGTACAGTTGATCGATGCGCCCCTTGTTCACGCGCACCTCACCCGAGCGCAGAATGCGGTAGACGTGGCTCTTCGGCACGCCTTTGCAAATACGCAATAGGTAGTTGTCGATACGCTGGCCGGCTTCTTCTTCAGTAATGGTGACGAACTGCGCTTGCAGCGGAACGTCTTGGGGTGTTGAAGGTGGGATAACATCTTTTTGTTGCTTCATTTGCTCTGTCTTCCCAGAAATCTCTCTAAGTCCTTCATTTTGAATATATAATTGTTAGCGCTGTGGCTCAATCTGCGGCAAGTGTAAGAATAAAAGCATATTTTACACAGGGGCGTCTCCACTGGCCTCGCCAAATTGCAAATTCAGAGGAAAAAATGTATACGCACCACCCCTGCCGGAATCAAGGTTGCACCGTTGTTGTAATCGGATGTCAGCAGGGATGCTGAATTAATATGGTTGGATTGTAAGGATAAAGTCCGGCCAGCTCGGTCTAGTGTCGAGCTGGCCGGTTGATGAAGTTGATAACGCTTGCCGTTTTCGCCAAACCCCATGCTTTGCTGCAAGCTCGACGGAAGGCTGAAACAAGCCTGGTTACCGAAGTTGCAATACTTGTAGTATGTAAGCCTGGTCAGGATTTGGCTCTCAACGACGTTGCTCACCGCCTGCATTTCTCTGCCGTCTTTCAGAGGCCGCATGGATGAGTTGTAGGTGATGCGAGCACTCGGCATGTCGATCGACCTCATGCGCCCAGTTGCGGCCGCAGCGCGGACGTTTTCGTTCGCGTTGCTGCGTCGCACAGGATGGGCATACCCACCGCAATCACATTAATTCTCGCGTATATCCCTGTACCACGCTGCCTCGGTCCTAAGAAACCGAGCGGCACAGAGATGACCTACGGGTCGCGGAGTTAATAAAAATGAAACGCATGTTGTTTAATGCTACGCAGCAAGAAGAATTGCGCGTAGCGATCGTCGACGGTCAGAAACTGATCGATATCGACATCGAAACCGCCGGCCGCGAACAGCGCAAATCCAACATCTACAAAGGCGTGATCACCCGCATCGAACCGTCGCTGGAAGCTTGCTTCGTCAGCTACGGCGAGGATCGCCACGGTTTCCTGCCTTTCAAGGAAGTAGCACGCACTTACTTCCGCGAAGGTGTCGATGTCCGTACCGCCTCCGTCAAGGAAGCGCTGCGCGAGGGCCAGGAAATCATGGTCCAGGTCGAAAAGGAAGAGCGCGGCAACAAGGGCGCCGCCCTGACCTCCTTCGTCTCGCTGGCCGGCCGCTACCTGGTGCTGATGCCGAACAACCCGCGCGGTGGTGGTGTTTCGCGCCGTGTCGAAGGTGAAGAGCGCCAGGAACTGCGCGAAACCATGGACAAGCTGGACCTGCCGCCAGGCATGTCGGTGATCGCCCGCACCGCAGGCATCGGCCGCAACGTCGACGAACTGCAGTGGGACTTGAACTACCTGATGCAACTGTGGCGCGCGATCGAAGGCGCCGGCAAGTCGGCCTCCGGCGCCTTCCTGATCTACCAGGAATCGTCGCTGGTGATCCGCGCCATCCGCGATTACTTCCAGCCTGACATCGGCGAGATCCTGATCGACACCGACGACATCTACGAACAAGCTCACCAGTTCATGAGCCACGTGATGCCGGACATGGTGCACCGTGTCAAGCGCTACAGCGACGACGTGCCGCTGTTCTCCCGCTTCCAGATCGAACACCAGATCGAAACCGCCTACAGCCGCACCGTGCCGCTGCCATCGGGCGGCGCCATCGTCATCGACCACACCGAAGCGCTGGTGTCGGTCGACGTCAACTCGGCCCGCGCCACCCGCGGTTCGGACATCGAGACCACCGCCTTCAACACCAACTGCGAAGCCGCGGAAGAAGTGGCCCGCCAGCTGCGCCTGCGCGACTTGGGCGGCCTGATCGTGATCGACTTCATCGACATGGAAGTGGCCAAGAACCAGCGCGAAGTCGAACAGCGTTTGAAGGACGCGCTGCACCACGACCGCGCGCGCGTCCAGATGGGCAAGATCTCCCGCTTCGGCCTGATGGAACTGTCGCGCCAGCGCCTGCGTCCCTCGCTGTCCGAAGGTTCGCACGTGACTTGCCCGCGCTGCTCCGGCACCGGCCATATCCGCGACACCGAATCGTCGGCCCTGCAGGTGCTGCGCATCATCCAGGAAGAGGCGATGAAGGAAAACTCGGCCACCATCCACGTGCAGGTTCCGGTGGACGTGGCAGCCTTCCTGCTGAACGAAAAGCGCGGCGAAGTGCTGAAGATCGAGACCCGCCACCGCATCAGCGTCATCCTGGTGCCGAACAAGCACCTGGAAACGCCGCACTACAAGCTCGAGCGCATCAAGCACGACGATCCGCGTCTGGAAGAAAGCCAGGCGAGCTACTCGCTGGCAGAGCAAGCCGAAACCGACATGGCCTACAGCAAGCGCCAGAAGGAAGAAGCCAAGCCGCGCCAGGAAGCCATGGTCAAGACCATCACCCCTGACCAGCCGGCGCCGCTGGTCGAGCGCAAGCCGACCGAAACCGTCATCAAGCCGGCGCCGGCGCCAGTGCCGGCACCGGCCGAGCAAGGTTTCTTCGCCAAGCTGTTCAGCTTCCTGAGCCCGAAACCGGCGCCGACGGCCCTGCCGCAGCAGCCGACCATCGTGGTCAAGGCGCCGTCCGGCGACCGTGGCGACCGCAACGCGCGCGGCCCACGTGGCCGCAACCGTAACGGCAAGGGCGCAGGCCGTGGCGAGCGCGAAGAGCGCGAACCAGGCGCGGCCCGTCCGGCAGCGGACGAGGCGAAGGCAGTCGACGCCAATGGCCGTCCGGCGCGCCCGCCGCGGCCACCGCGCGAGCCGCGCGAACCGCGTGAAAACCAGGCAGTAGAAGGCCAGGCGCCGCGCGAACGCGCAGAACGTCCGGAGCGCGCGGAACGCACGCCACGTCCTCCGCGTGAGCCGCGCGGCGAGAAAGCCCCGGTCGAAGCCAAGGTTGAAGAACTGGCGCTGAACGTCGGCGTGCCGTCGACCGGCCCGGTGACCGACGCCGCCACCAGCATCCTGAAAACCGCGCCGAGCACCGGCCCGGAAGGTGATGACAACGAAGCAGCGGTGGACGGTGAAGAGCCGCGTCGTCGTCGTCGTCGTGGTGGCCGCAACCGCAATCGTCGCGACCGCGACGGCAGCGAAGGTGTCGAAGGCGCGGAAGGCCAGGAATCGGCCGCGGGTGAAGCTGGCGAGCAGATCGTCCTGAGCTTCAGCGCACCAGCCGCCGAGGCAGCAGTTGCTCCGGCAGCAGTCGCGGTGGAAGCAGCGGTCGTGGAAGCCGCGGTCGTGGTTGAGCCAGTCGCCGCCGCGCCAGTGCTTGCCGAAGCACCGGCCGCCGAGCCAGTCGTCGCAGCAGTTGTGACGCCGGAACCAGCGCCAGTCGTTGAAGCGCCCGCCGTTATTGCAGCGCCTGTGGCCGAAGCTGCGCCAGTCGTCGCCGAGCCAGTAGCTGTTGTAGTGGAAGCACCGGCAGCGCCGGCGCAGGTCGAAGCACCAGCAGCCCCGGTCGTCGTGGAAGCGCCGGCCCTGGTGGTGGAAGTTGCCGCACCTGTCGTGGTGGAAGCCGCGCCGGTCGCAGCAGCTCCGGCGCCAACGCCAGCCCCTGCTCCAGTGGCAGCGCCAGTGGTTGCCGAGCCAGTCGCTCCGGTCGCCGTAGCGCCAGTGGCAGTGCCGACGCCAGCGCCGGTGGCACCATCGGCCCCGATCGACCTGCAAGCAGTGCTCGGTTCCGCCGGCCTGACGCTGGCAGCCACCGATCCAGCCAAGCTGCGCGCCGCGCAGGAAGCTGCCGCCAACGCCGTAGCACCGGCCCGCGTTCCACGCGAACGCAAGCCGCTGCCGCCGCAAAATGACGAGCCGCTGGTCCAGGTGGACACCCGCCGCTAATCGCATCGGATAGCAAAACCAAAAAGCCCCGCCGGCACCGAGCGCGCTCTTGAGCGCGTTCAGGCCGGCGGGGCTTTTTTAATCCGGGGTCAAGTCTGACATTCGGACACGAGCTCTGCCGTAGCTGCTGTTACGGCAGAGCTCGTGTCCGAATGTCAGACTTGACCCCAGTGTTGGCGGCGGCGTGCTATCGTAGCTTCTTGTCGTCGCCCAAACGTCGCCCCGCATTTCAAAAACAGCAAGATTGTAGAGTCATGGCAGAGAAAATCATCATGATGGCCAGCCAGCGCCCCGCGCCGCCAGCCGTCCCCGCTATCCTGGAAGCGCCGACCGGCCTGTTGAGCGATCAACTGGCCCGTCCATTGCACGACCTGCGCATCTCCGTCACCGACCGCTGCAATTTCCGCTGCGTCTACTGCATGCCCAAGGCGGTGTTCGACAGCGATTATCAATACCTGCCGCACACCTCGCTGCTGTCGTTCGAAGAGATCGCCCGCCTGGCGCAAACCTTCATCGCCCACGGCGTCGAGAAGATACGCCTGACCGGCGGCGAACCGCTGTTGCGCAAGAACATCGAACGGCTGGTCGGCATGCTGGCCGAACTGAAGACCGTCCACGGCAAGCCGCTCGACCTGACGCTGACCACCAACGCCTCGCTGCTGGCCCGCAAGGCGCAGTCGCTCAAGGACGCCGGCCTGCAACGCATCACCGTCTCGCTCGACGCGCTCGACAACGCCACCTTCCAGAAAATGAACGACGTCGACTTCGCGGTCGACGACGTGCTGCACGGCATAGACGTGGCGCACCAGGTGGGCCTGGGCCCGGTCAAGATCAACATGGTGGTCAAGGCCGGCATGAACGACCAGGAAATCCTGCCGATGGCGCGCCATTTCAGAAACACGCCCTACATCCTGCGCTTCATCGAATACATGGACGTCGGCGCCTCCAACGGCTGGAAGATGGACGAGGTGATCCCGTCGGCCGAAGTGGTGCGCCGCATCCACGCCGAGATGCCGCTCGAGCCGCTGTCCGCCAACTACACCGGCGAAACCGCCGCCCGCTGGCGCTATATCGACAACGACGGCGACGGCAGCGGCGAGATCGGCCTGATCTCCAGCGTATCCCACGCATTCTGCGGCGACTGTACCCGCGCGCGCCTGTCGACCGAGGGCAAGCTGTACACCTGCCTGTTCGCCAGCAGCGGCCACGATCTGCGCGCCCTGCTGCGCGACGGCCGCAGCGACGCGGAAATCAGCACCGTGCTGGCGCAGCTGTGGCGCGCGCGCACGGACCGTTACTCGGAACTGCGCACCAATCACACCGACGGCCTGCAACGCCGCGCCAACAAAGTAGAAATGTCTTACATCGGAGGGTAGTTTGTCTTTGAAGAACAAGGTCACCGGACTGATACTGGCGGGCGGGCGCGGCACGCGCATGGGCCGCGTCGACAAGGGTTTGCAGCCGTTCCGCGGCGCCACGCTGGTGGAGCACGTGATGCGCCGGCTGGCGCCGCAAGCGGCCAGCGTCGTCATCAACGCCAACCGCAACCTGCCGCAGTACCAGGCCGTGGCGGGCCAGGCGCCGGTGCTGCCGGACTACCTGGACGGCTTCGAAGGTCCGCTGGCCGGCCTGCAGATCGGCCTCCAGTACTGCCCCACCGAACTGCTGCTGACCGCCCCCTGCGACTCGCCCTTCCTGCCTGAAGACCTGGCCGAACGCCTGTACGCGGCGATGCAGGCGCAGGACGCCGACGTCGCGCTGGCCGTGACCATGGAATCCGAGGCCGGCGCCGAACCGCATCGCCAGCCGCATCCCGTGTTCGCGCTGCTCAAAGCCAGCCTGCTGCCGCAGCTGGACGCCTACCTGGACACCGGCGCGCGCCGCATGGAAAGCTGGTTCAAATCGCTGCGCGTGGCCGAGGTGATGTTCGACCACGCCGACGCCTTCCGCAACATCAACACGCTGGCCGAGCTGCAGCAGCACGAACGCGCACCCGCGCCCGCCGCCACTGTCCGCGCGGCCGATCCCGGCGCACTACCCGTATCCGAAGCCCAGCGCATCATCTGCGAACGCGTGACGCCGGTCGCCGCCACCGAGCGGCTCGCGCTGCGCGACGCCCTCGACCGCGTGCTGGCCGAAGACATCGTCTCGCCGATCAACGTGCCGGCCTACGACAACTCGGCGATGGACGGCTACGCGCTGCGCGGCGCCGACCTGCCCCCGGCCGGCGCGCCCGACGCCACGTTCAAGGTGATCGGCATCGCCTACGCCGGCCGCCCGTGCGCGCAAGCGCCGCAGGCCGGCGAGTGCATCCGCATCATGACCGGCGCCGCCATCCCGCCCGGCTGCAACAGCGTGCTGCCGCAGGAACTGGCCGCGCACATCGGCGACGACACGGTCACCATCGGCCACGGCGCCATCCGCACCGGCGCCAACCGCCGCTTCGCCGGCGAAGACCTGAAGGCCGGCGGCGTCGCGCTGGCCCAGGGCAAGATCATGCGCCCCGCCGACCTGGGCCTGGTGGCCTCGCTCGGCATCGGCGAAGTCGCCGTGCGGCGCAAGCTGCGCGTGGCCTTCTTCTCCACCGGCGACGAACTGCGCTCGCTGGGCGAGCCGCTCGACGACGGCTGCGTCTACGACAGCAACCGCTACACGCTGTTCGGCATGCTGACGCGGCTGGGCTGCGACGTCATCGACATGGGCATCGTGCGCGACGATCCGGCCGCGCTGGAAGCGGCGCTGCTCGACGCCTGCGCCAACGCCGACGCCATCCTCACCTCCGGCGGCGTCTCCGAGGGCGCGGCCGACTACACCCGCGACATCCTCGGCCGCATCGGCGAGGTCGCCTTCTGGAAGCTGGCGATGCGCCCGGGCCGCCCGCTCGCCTTCGGCCAGATCCGCAGCGAGGCAGACAGCGCCTGGCTGTTTGGCCTGCCCGGCAATCCGGTGGCGGTGATGGTGTCGTTCTACATGTTCGCCCGGCCGGCGCTGCTGCGCATGATGGGCACGCAGGCGACGCAACAGGCGATGCAGGCCCGCACCACCGAAGCGATCCGCAAACGCCCCGGCCGCACCGAATACCAGCGCGCCATCGTCAGCGCCGGCGCCGACGGCGCGCCGCAAGTACGCCTCACCGGCGCGCAGGGCTCCGGCATCCTGAGTTCGATGACGGAGGCGAACTGCATCGTCGTGCTGCACGAGGCGCAGGCGGACATCGCCGCCGGCGAGATGGTCGAGGTGCTGCCGTTCGATGGCTTGATCTGAGCAGATGATCCAGCCCGACGGAACCTGGCCAGCCGCTAGCTGGCGCTCCGCAGCGAGGCCACACCCATGCGGGCGCTGGCCGCCACCAGCAGCATGCCGCAGGCCAGTCCGGCGAAAGCCAGCTGCAATCCGAACGCGTGGGCCACAAACCCTATCAGCCCCGGGCCGGCCAAAATACCAGCATAACCGATGGTGGTGATGGCGCTGATGGCCAGGCTAGCTGGCATGTCCTTCTGGCTTCCGGCTGCGCTGAACAGCACCGGCACGATGTTCGATGCACCAGTGCCGATCAACGCAAAACCGGCCAGCGCGATCCACGGCGACGGTGCCAGCACCACGCTCAGGAATCCCAGCGCTGCGCACAAACCACCAATTAGCAGCAGTCGCGCGCCTCCCCAGCGCTGCACCAGTTTGTCGCCATTGAGCCGTCCCACCGTCATCGCAATGGCGAAGGCAGCATAACCAAGTCCGCCCTGCCCGGCCGTGAAGCCGCCGCCGCTGGTCAGGAACACCGCGCTCCAGTCCAGCACCGCACCTTCGGCAAGGAACACCAGCGAGCATAAGGCGCCGATCAATATCACCGCGCCGCGCGGCATGGCGAACAAGGGTGCATCGCGTTCCGACGGCGCCGGGTCGCGCAGCAAGTGCGGGCCGGCGTAGACCAGCACCAGCCCAACGGCGCCCGCCAGCACCAGCGACGATGCGACCAGCTCCAGTCCCGCCCACAGCATCAGCGTCATGCCGCCGGCGCCGACGATGCCGCCCACGCTGAACAACCCATGAAAGCCCGACATCAGCGCGCCGTCGTATTCCTTCTCGACGATCACGGCCTGGATATTCATCGCCACATCCAGCGTGCCTATCGTCGCACCGAACAGGAACAGCACCAGCGCCAGCAACCACGCCGTCGGCGCGATCGCCAGGAAGGGGAACACCAGGCAGCATCCTAGGCCGGACAGCAGGATGATGCGGCGGCAGCCGAAGCGCGCGGCCAGCACGCCGGTCACCGGCATCGCCAGCAGCGAGCCGATGCCCAGGCAAAGCAGCAGCAAACCAAGCTGGCCTGGCGCCACGCCGGTGCGCGCCTGCGCAAACGGCACCAGCGGCGCCCAGGCCGACATCGCCATGCCCGCCGCCAGGAAGGCCAGGCGGGTTGAAACACGTTGTTGCAAGCCGGTGCTCACAGCGTCCGCTTTCATTATTCGGCGCGCAGCAGGCGGGTGCCGGCTGCGGAATAGGTATCCATCAACTGCGCATCGGTATCCTGTTCGACCACCAGATGGGTCAATTGGGCAATCGGCAGCACCAGGAAGGACGCGACCGCGCCCAGTTTCTCGGCGGTAGCGACGACGGCGGTGGCCTTGCTGTGCGCGGCCAGGCGGCGCTTGAATTCGGCCTCCTCGAAATCGACGGCGGTGATGCCGGCATGCAGATCGACGCCGCAGGCGCCGATGAAATACAGGTCGGGCCGCAGCAGCTCCACCTCGCGCAGCGCGGTCGCGCCAACGCTGCCGCCCAGGCCCTGCTTGACGCGGCCGCCGATCATGATCAGTTCAACGTGGGGATTATCCAGCAGCCGCGCCGCAATCGTTGGCGCGTTGGTCAGCACCGTCAGCGGAACCTCCGGCAAAGCCTCGGCGATGGCCAGGTTGCTGGAGCCGGCATCGAGGAAGATCACGCTGCCCGGCTTCACCAGCATGGCGGCGGCGACAGCCAGGCGCGATTTGCCGGACTGCTGGCGGCCAAGACGCTGGGTCAGCGTGCCGGAGTCCGGCGCGGCGGCGATGCGCACGGCGCCGCCATACACTTTCTGGCACAAGCCGGCGGCGGCCAAGTCGCGCAGGTCGCGCCGTATCGTGTCTTCGGTGACGTTAAGGTCCAGGGCCAGCACGGCGGCAATCACGCGGCCGTCGGTCTCCAATTGCTTCAATATCAGGTCATGGCGCTCTTGCAGCAGGAGGTTTTCACGTTTCATGCGCAAAAGTCTACACACTCAAGCACAAAGTGTAAACAAATACGCATAAACAAGCACAAGTACGTAATCAAGGTTCCTGCAAACGCAGCAGCGCCTCGGCCGAGTTGGCGAACAGCGCCGCGTCCTTCTCGATGCGGCGGAAGGCGCGCCCCAGGCTGGCGCGCATGAAGGTGCTGTGCGCATAGCGCGTGACCTTGCTGTAGTAGCGCTCCGCCAGCTGGTCCACCGCCGCCACGTATTGGTCCATCAAATCCGGCGCGATCGAGAAGTTGTCGTAGTTGATCACCGCCGGCACCTTGCGGCCCAGCGGCGCCAGCCGTTCCGCCACCATCGCGCAGATGGTGGCGATGGTCTCGGCGTCGCTGATTTCGAAGCCTTCGAAGTTGACGAAGAAAAGCTGCTGCTGCGCGTCGTACACCAGCCGCTGCTCCAGCGGCAGCGCCAGGAAGTCGGCGCGCCAGTTCATTGCCAGCGGCGCGAAGATGCGCGCGTCCATCAGCTTCAGCTGCGCGCTGATCGCCGGCTTGAAATCCATGTGCGCCAGGATGTCGCGCTCGAGGTCCAGGCCGGGCGCGATCTCGATCAGCTCCAGCCCGGACATGCCGCCGTCCAGCACCAGCCGCATCACGCAGCGCTCGGTGATGAACAAGGCTTCCTGTCCGCGCCGCGCCGCATACTCGCCGCTGTAGGTGCGGTGCTCGACCTCGTTGATGAACTTGCGGGTCGCGCCCTTGTCGGCCGTGAAGGTGCCGACAAACACCACCTTGCGCGCGTTCTGGCTGATGTTGATGAAGCCGCCGGCGCCGGCCAGCTTGCTGCCGAATTTGCTGACGTTCAGATTGCCGTGGCGGTCGGCCTGCGCCAGCCCGAGCACCGCCACATCCAGCCCGCCGCCGTCGTAGAAGTCGAACTGGTAGGGCTGGTCGATGACCGCGTCGGCGTTGGTGGCGGCGCCGAAGTTCAAGCCGCCGGCCGGCATGCCGCCGATCACGCCCGGCTCCGCCGTCAGCGTCACCAGATCCAGCAGCTTCTCTTCCGCCGCCACCGCCGCCACGCCTTCCGGCATGCCGATGCCGAGGTTGACGACGTGGTTCGGCCGCAGCTCCATCAGCGCGCGGCGGGCGATGATCTTCCGCTCCGACATGGCCATCGGCGCCACCGCCGACAAGGGCACGCGCAGCTCGCCCGAGTAGGCCGGGTTGTACGGCTCGGCGAAAGTCTGCATATGGTATTCGGGCTTCTCCGCCACCACCACGCAATCGACCAGGATGCCGGGGATCTTGACCTGGCGCGGATTGAGCGTGCCGCGCTCGGCGATGCGCTCGACCTGCACGATGACGATGCCGCCCGAATTGTGCGCGGCCATCGCGATCGCCAGCGCCTCCAAGGTCAGCGCCTCGCGCTCCATGGTGATATTGCCCAGCGCGTCCGCCGTGGTGCCGCGGATGATCCCCACGTGCACCGGCTGCGATTTGTAGAACAGGTATTCCTTGCCGCCCAGCGTCAGCAGCTCGACCAGCTCCTCGGTGGTGCGGGCGTTGATCTTGCCGCCGCCGTGGCGCGGATCGACAAAGGTGCCGAGGCCGACGTGCGTGATCAAGCCGGGCTTGCCGGCGGCGGTGTCGCGGAACAGCTGGCTGATCACGCCTTGCGGCAGGTTGTAGGCTTCGATCTTGCCGCTCATGGCCAGCTGCTGCAGCTTGGGCACCAGGCTCCAGTGGCCGCCGATCACGCGCTTGAGCAGGCCCTCGTGGCCGAAGTGATTCAGGCCGCGCTCCTTGCCGTCGCCCTGCCCCGCCGCGTAGAGCAGGGTCAGGTCGCGCGGATGGCCGCCGCTGTCGGCCGACAGGAAGCGCCGCTCCAGCGCCACCGCGATATTCTCCGCGAAGCCGACGCCGACAAAGCCGCCGGTGGCGATGGTGTCGCCGTCGCGTATCAGGCCGACCGCGTCGGCCGCGCTGACGATCTTGTTGCGCTGGACGGCGGTGGCGCCGACCGTGGAAAAATCGGGCGTGCGAGCGGGCATGGCGGTCTCCGTTCTATTCTAAGTCGAGATCATTCTTGTCGATTTCAGGCCCCAGCAACAGCTGCGCCGCTTCGCTCGGCAGCGCCTCCACCGACTTCAGCTTGCGCGCCATCTGGCGGCTGCGGGTCTCGGCCGATTCGATATTCTTGGCGGCCCGCTCCAGCGCCAGCTTGGTGGCCGACAGCACGTCGCCGAACTTGCCGAACTCCGTCTTCACCGCGCCCAGCACCTGCCACACTTCCGACGAGCGCTGCTCCAGCGCCAGCGTGCGGAAGCCCATCTGCAAACTGTTGAGCAGCGCCGACAAGGTCGACGGCCCGGCGATGCTGATGCGGTGCAGGCGTTGCAGCTCGTCGGCCAGGCCGGGACGCCGCATCACTTCCGCGTACAGGCCTTCGGTCGGCAGGAACAGGATGGCGAAATCGGTGGTGTGCGGCGGCGACACGTACTTCTCCGAGATGGTCTTGGCCTCGCCGCGCACCGCGCGTTCCAGCTCGCGGCCGGCCAGCGCCACGCCTTCCGCGTCGGCGCGGTCGGCGGCGTCCAGCAGGCGCTCGTACTGCTCCTTGGGGAACTTGGCGTCGATCGGCATCCACACCGGCGCCCCGCCCTCGACCTGGCCCGGCAGCTTGAGCGCGAACTCCACCCGCGCGCCGCTGCCGGCGATGGTCTCGACGTTCTTGGCATACTGCTCCGGCGTCAGCACCTGCTCCAGCAGCATCTCCAGCTGCACCTCGCCCCAGGTGCCGCGCGTCTTCACATTGGTCAGCACCCGTTTCAGGTCGCCCACGCCCAGCGCCAGCTGCTGCATCTCGCCCAACCCCTGGTGCACCCGCTCCAGCCGCTCGGACACCTGCTGGAACGAGGCGCTCAGGCGCGCCTCCAGCGTCGCGTGCAGTTTTTCGTCGACGGTCTTGCGCATCTCTTCCAGCCGGGCGCCGTTGTCCGCTTGCAGATCCTTGATCTTGGCCTCCAGCGTGGCGCGCACTTCCTGCATGCGCGCGGCGTTCGATTCGGTCAGCCGCGCCAGCGTTTGATTCATGCTGTCGGCGAACTGCTTCAGGCTGCGGCCCTGCTCGTCGCGGCCGACCAGCCCTTGCGCCTCCAGCTGGCGACGCAAGGCCTCGAACTGCTGCACGCTGGCCGCGTGCGTGGCTTGCGCCGTGGTCTGCAACTGCATCCGCACTTCGCGCTCGACGCGCTCGATGCGTTCGGCCAGGCCGTCGCCGCCGGCCGGGCCGCGCGCGCGCAGCAGCGCCAGCGCCTGCAAGGCCAGCACCACCACCAGCGCGGCCAGCAGCACATAGAATTCGATCTGGTTCATGGGTTCAATCCGGCTTGTTGCGCATCCAGTCGGCGGTTTGATAGAAGGACTCCATCAACCGCAAGCGCAGCGCCTCGGCGATGCCGACATCCTCCATCGCCCACGCCATCGCGCGCAGCCACTGGTCGCGCTCCTGGGTGCCGATGGCGAACGGCATGTGCCGCATGCGCAGGCGCGGATGGCCGTGCGCTTCGATGTACAGGTCCGGCCCGCCCATCCAGCCGCTCAGGAACATGAACAGGCGCTCGCGCGCGTTGTCCAGCGTGGGCGGATGGGCGGCGCGCAGCAGCGCAAACTCCGGCTCCAGTTCCATCAGGTCATAAAAACGGTCGACCATGTCGCGCACGCGCACTTCGCCGCCGATCACTTCGTAGAGAGTTTGGGATTCAGTCATAAGCTCCATGATAGCGTACCGGGCGGCGAAGCGCGGGGCTCACACCAACGCCAGCCGGCGCATGCGCCGGGTCGAGGACCAGTTCTCCAGGTCGGCCTGGTCGCGGATGTCGTCGCAGGCCTGGATGATGCGCGACAACTGCGTCCGGTCCAGGCCCGAGTTCAGCGTCAGCCGCACCAGCGAGCGGTTCTTCGGCGTGGCCGGCGCGCAAAACATGGCGCCGTAGACGCCGTGCCGCTCCAGCAGCTTGCGCAGCGCCAGCGTCTTCGGCTCCGGGCCGGGCTCGAGCGCGATGATCTGCTCGCTGCCGTCGCTGACGTTGTAACCCAGCGCGCTCAACTCCTCGCGCACCTCGACCGCATGCGCGCGCAACGCGGCGCGGCGGTCGTCGGCGGCGGCGACAAAATCGATGGCGGCGTCGAACCACGCCAGCTCATGCCCCAGCAGGCAGGAGCTGAAGATGGCCGGACGCGACTCCGACAGGAAGTAACCCTTGAACTTGCTGGAACAGGTGATGAAGCCGGCGCGCCCGGCAAACGCCTTGGCCAGCGACGCCGTGCGGAAATGCACCCGCTCGCTCAAGCCCAGCGCCGCCACCAGCCCGGCGCCGCGCGGGCCGTGCGTGCCCAGCGAATGCGACTCGTCGACGATCAGCAGGCAGCCGCCACGCTCGGCGATCTCCACCAGCTGGCGCAACGGCGCCACGCTGCCGTTGGTGCTGTACAAGGCATCGACCACGATCAGGCCGCGTCCGTGGCGCGCCAGCTGCTTTTGCAGATGCTCCAGGTCGTTGTGCAGGAAGGGCACCGGCAGCGCGCCGGCCGACTGCACCCCTTCCCACAGCGAGGCGTGGGCCTGCATGTCGAGGTAGACCGGAATGCCGGGCGCCGCCAGCGTCTGCACCAGGCCGACGTTGGCGGCCCAGCCGGACTGCGCCAGGATGCCGTCCTGCGCCCCCATGAAGCGGGCGAACTTGCGCTCCAGCCGGTGCTGCGCGCTGCCCTCCTGCAAGTACACGGCCGACATCAGCAGCTCGCCCTGGCTGTGCGCCAGCGCCGCCATCTGCGCCTGCATCAGCGACGGCTCGCCGGCCAGGCACAGATAGTCATTACCGGCCAGAAACACCGCGCCGGCCGGCGTCGGTTGCCAGGCGTGCGGATGCTCGCCGCCCAACAGTAGCTCGATGCGGGTGACGTAGTGTTCATCCATGCGCCGGGTGACAAAATCGGGCATGTGCTGTTCGGCCGGCAAGCCATGAATCCGGGGCTGGGCATGATCCAGAGCAATCGCGTTGGACATTTTTTGACTCCTTTCGTTGTATCGGAATGGTTGTTTTTTTATGAATCCGATGCCAACCTTGAGGCCAAAAAAACAAGAGGTGATTGATGCCGATCAATTAATGAATTGATATGCGTGAGCGCGTTGCAATTTAAGGCGATCATGGCACCTTGATAAAAGTCAATTTGCCTATGACGCCACCACTGCAAGAACGTTGGAAACACTGGCAGCACGGCAAAGTCCAGTCGCTGTTGCTCTACCATGGCCGCGAGGACCATGCGACGGTGCGCGTGCTATTGCTGGCCAGCATAGGCACGGTGGGCATGCCGCTGTACTACGTGATCTGGCAGAACTTCTTTCCGCAAGAATACGAAAGTCTGCCGCTGCGCCTGCTTGGCATCCTGCTGTGCGCGCTGGGCCTGTTCGCCCGCCAGTTCAGCCGCCGCATGCTGCATGTATACCTGCTGATCACGCTCAGCTACATCTTCCCGTTCTTCTTCACCTTCATGTTCCTGATGAACCACGGTTCGGGCGTGTGGAGCGAGTCGCTGCTGATCGGTCTGGTGGTGTTGTTCCACTTCGACACCAGCCTGGCCGTCAAGGCCTACCTGGCCGGCACCACCGCGGCCTGCCTGGCCGCCGCCGCGCTGGGCGAAGGCGCGGCCCTGCTGAGCCGGCCGGTGCTGCTGCAACTGCCGATCCACCTGTTCACCATCGCCGCGCTGTCGGCCGCCAAGATCAGCCGCCACGTGCTGGCCCAGGAAAAACTGGCCGGCCTGGGCGCCGGCCTGGCCACCGTGGCGCACGAGCTGCGCACGCCGCTCACCAGCGTCGACGCCAACGTGCGCGGCCTGCTGCGCATGTACACCGACACCGGCAACCGCTCCAAGGAAGACCGCCTGAGCGCCGTCGACGCGCTGGCGCGCATCCAGTTCGAGGTGCGCCATATGAACCACATGATCGACCTGTTCCTGCTCAGCGCCACGGCGGTGCGGCAGAACCTGCGGCCGGTGGAACAGGTGGCGATGGAGGGCGTGGTGGAGGCGGTGCTCAGGCGCTACCCCTTCGCCAACGCCACCCAGCAAAAACTGGTGACGCTGGAAATGCGGCGCGACTTCAGCTTCGCCGGCCAGACCGAGTTGTCGGTGGTGATCCTGCTGAACCTGCTGCGCAACGCGCTCAAGGCGGTGCAGCGCGCCGGCAAGGGCCGGGTGCGCATCGTGGTCGACGGCGCGCACCGGCCGCCGCGCCTGCTGTTCATCGACACCGCCTGCGGCATCCCGGCGCAGCAGATGCCGCTGATCTTCCGCCGCTTTTATTCCCATCCGCCGCACAACGGCGCCGGCATCGGCCTGGCCTTGTGCGAGGAGATCATGCAGGCCTGGAACGCCAGCATCCGGTGCGTGTCGCGCGAGGGCGCCTACGCCATCTTTATCCTTGAATTCCCCCAGCAGCAGCCCATCCAGAGGTGACCCCATGCATTTGCCAGTCTATTCCCATCCCACACTGACCGTACTGGTCGACGACAGCGATTCCTTCCTGCGCAGCCTGTCGTTCCAGCTCGACCCCAGGCTGGCCAGCCAGACCTTCCACGACACCACCACCGCGCTGCAATGGCTGCGCAAGGAGCCGCAGTCGGGCTGCGTGCCGCTGCACGTCAACTTCGACACCCACAACCTGCCGGCCGACCAGTGCAACGTGGCGCTGGACCTGGAACGCATCTACCGCATCGGCGAGCAGCGCCATCGCTTCGCCACGCCGTCGGTGCTGGTGGTCGATTATTCGATGCCGCAGATGAATGGGCTGGAGTTCTGCGAAGCGGTGGCGCACCTGCCCTGCAAGAAGATCCTGTTCACCGGCACGGCCGACGAGAAGATCGCCGTCAGCGCCTTCAACCGCGGCCTGATCGACCGCTACATCAAGAAGAGCGACGACCACGCGCTCGACATCCTGGAGCTGGAAATCGCGGCGCTGCAACGCGACTACTTCGACACCCAGTCGGAAACGCTGCGCGAGCTGGTGCTGCTGCACAACTACAACTTCCTGGGCGATCCGGCGCTGGCGCGGCTGGTGCAGGAACTGAGCGCCAGCATGGGTTTTGTGGAGCACTACATCTTCCCGAATCCGACCGGCATCCTGTTCCTCGACAAGCACGGCAAGGCCAGCCTGATGATGATAGAAACCGAGCAGGGCATGTATGCGCAGTACGAGATCGCGCGCGACAGCGACGCGCCGCCGTCGTTGATGGACGCGCTGCTGGAGCGGCGGGTGCTGCCGTTCTTCTCCGATCCGGACGGCGACGGCATGTACTCGCGCCGGGTCGGCGACAACTGGCACCGCTACTGCGCGGCGCCGCGCGTGTGCCAGGGCCGCGAGACTTATTACTGGGCGCTGTTCGACCTGCCGCCGCACTATTTCGACCAGAAGCCGCATTCCTACGCCGACTTCCTCAAGGAGCGGGCGGCGCAGGAAAGCGTCGCCGCCTAGTGCGGCTGTTTCAAACCGCCCGCAGCGAGGCGCTGCAACGAAGCTGCGGGCGGTTTGAAGCGGCCGCTAGGCTTCGCGCAGCGTTTGCAGTGGCGGTTGGCGCAGCACGTTGCGCAGGCCAAGCCAGCCGCCGGCGATGGCGCACAGCGCGCCCGCCACCAGGCCGACCAGCCACACCACCGGGCTGAAACTCCAGGCGAACTTGAACTGGTAGGTGGCCAGCGCCCAGCCCATGCCCGCCGCGCCGGTCGCCGCCAGCACGCCGGACAAGGCGCCCACCAGCGAGAACTCGATCAGCTGCGCCTGCGACAGCTGCTTGCGGGTCGCGCCGAGCGCGCGCAGCAGGCCGGCTTCGCGGGTGCGCTCGTCCTGCGATCCCATCAGCGCCGCGTACAGCACCAGCACGCCGGAGGCCAGCGTGAACACGAACAGGAACTCCACCGCCGTCACCACCTGGTCCAGCACCGACTGCACCTGACGCAGCAGGCCGCCGACGTCGACGATGGTCAGGTTGGGATAGTCGCGCGTCAGCGCGTTCATCAACGCGCCCTGCCCTGGCGGCAGGTGGAAGGCGGTGATCCAGCTCTGCGACACTTCGGCCATCGCCGCCGGGTTGATGATGACGAAGAAGTTGACCCGCATCGAGCCCCATTCCAGCTTGCGCAGGCTGGTGATGGTGGCGTCCACCGGCGTGCCGGCGATATCGAAGCGCAGCTTGTCGCCCAGCTTCCATTTGAGCGTCTTGGCGATGCCCTCTTCCACCGAGGCTTCCGGCGCGCCCGGCTGGTTTGCGAACCACCGGCCGGCGCTGATCTTGTTCTCGGCCTGCATGCGCGCCATGGTCGACAGGTTGAATTCGCGGTCGGCCAGGCCCTTGGCGCGGTCGTCGGTGTAGGTCTCGGCGGTGACCGGCTTGCCGTTCACCGCGGTCAGGCGGCCGCGTATCATCGGATACTGCGGCGCGTAGCGCACGCCCGCCGCCTGCAGGCGCCGGCCGATGTCGGCCGCCTGCTCCGGCTGGATGTTGATGATGAAGCGGTTCGGCGCGTCCGGCGGCGTGGCGTTGCGCCAGGCCGTCATCAGGTCGCCGCGCACCACGGTCAACACCAGCAGCGCCATCATGCCCAGCGCCAGCGAGACGATCTGCACCACCGTCGCGCCGGGCCGCCGCTGCAAGGAGGTGATGGCGAAGCGCCAGCTTTGATGGTCGATCGCGCGCCGCAGCGGCTTGAGCGCGGCCAGCGCGCCCCAGCCCACCAGGCCAAACAGCGCGAAGGCGCCGAGGAAGCCGAGCGCCGTGTACAAGGCCAGCTGCGCGTCGCCCGCCTGCCACAGCAGCAGCGCGACAAAGCCGGCCAGGCCCAGGCCGTAGGTGGCCAGCGCGCTCACCTGCGGCGGCTCCTGCTCGCGGCGGATCACGCGGTTGTGCGGCACTTTGCGCAGCTGCAGTATCGGCGGCAGCGCGAAGGCAGCCAGCAGCAGCATGCCGGTGGCCACGCCTTGCAGCGCCGGGGAAATGGTCGGCGCCGGCAGGCTGGCCGAGACCAGCTTGCCCAGCACCTCCAGCAGCACGTAATGGCCGCCGAAGCCGACCGCCACGCCCATCAGGCTACCGGCCAGGCCGACCATCAGGAATTCGATCAGGTACATCAGCGTGACTTCGTTCTGCGTCAGGCCCAGGCAGCGCAGCATGGCGCAGGCGTCCAGGTGGCGCTGCATGAAGCGGCGCGCCGCCATCGCCACGGCCACCGCCGCCAGCATCGCCGACAGCAGGCCGACCAGCGACAGGAAACGGTCGGCGCGGTCCAGCGTGGCGCGCATTTCGGGCCGGCCGTTTTCCAGCGACTCGACCCGCACGCCCTTGATATTGTTTTGCTTGATCTGCGCCTGCAGCCATTGTTCGTAGGCGCTGGCGACCGCCGCGCCGTTGGCCAGCGACGCCGGCGCCGCCAGCAGCAGGCGGTAGGACACGCGCGAGCCGGGCTGGATCAGATTGGTGGCCTCGACGTCGCCCAGCGCGAACATCACGCGCGGCGCGAAGGCCAGGAAGTTGGCGCCGCGGTCAGGCTCGGAGGCGATCAGCTGCGCCACCGTGAAACTCTGGTCGCCCAGCTTGATCTGGCCGCCGATGGCAGTCTTCAGGCTGCCCAGCAGGCCGGCGTCGATCCACACGGTGCCGGGCGCGGGCACGCTGTTGGCGGCCGTGCCGTAGCTTTGCTCGGCCTGTTCCGGATGGGTGGTGATCTTCAGCTGGCCGCGCAGCGGATAGCCGGGGCCGACCGCCTTCAACGACGCCAGCAACGACGTCGATTGCTCGCCCTCGCCCGCCTGCGCCATGCTGGGGAAGCTGACGGTGTCGGTCATCAGCAGGCCGCGCTTGGCGGCCTCCGCGCGCCAGGCCGGGTTGACCGGCAGGTCGGCGCTGACGACGACGTCGGCGCCCAGCAGCTGGTGGGCGTCGCGATCGAGCCCGCTGCGCAAGCGGTCGATGAAGAAACCGGTGGCGGACAAGGCGGCCACCGCCACCGTCAGCGCGATCAGCAGAAAGCGCAACTGGCCGGCGCGCCAGTCGCGCGCCGTCATCTTCAAGGCGAGTTTGAGCATGGGGATTTTCTAGAGTGCGGCGAAATACGCGTCGACTTCATCGAGGAACTTCTGCTTCTGCGCCGCCGGCAGGAAGGCCGCCGAGAAGCTGTTGCGCGCCAGCCGCTGCGCGTGCGACAGGCCCAGTGGCAAAGCCTCGAAGGTGGCGACGAAGTTGGCGTTCATGTAGCCGCCGAAGTAGGCCGGATCGTCCGAGTTGACGGTGGCGACGATGCCGGCGTCCAGCAGCTCCAGCAGATTGTGCTGCTCCATGCGCTCGAACACGCACAGCTTGACGTTCGACAGCGGACACACCGTCAGCGCGATCTGCTCGCGCGCCAGGCGCTGCGTCAGCGCCGCGTCTTCCAGGCAGCGCACGCCGTGGTCGATGCGCTCGACCTTCAGCACATCGAGCGCGGTTTCGATATACGCCGGCGGGCCTTCCTCGCCCGCATGCGCGACCAGGTGGAAGCCCAGCTCGCGGCATTTGGCGAACACGCGCGCGAACTTCTCCGGCGGATTGCCGACCTCCGACGAATCGAGTCCGATGCCCATGAATTTGTCGCGGTAAGGCAGCGCCTGTTCCAGCGTGGCGAAGGCGTCTTCTTCCGACAGGTGGCGCAGGAAGCTGAGGATCAGCGTGGCGCTGACCGGGCTGTCCTGGCAGGCGCGGTGGATGCCGTCGATCACGGTCTTGATCGGCACGCCGCGCGCGGTGTGCGTCTGCGGATCGAAGAAGATCTCGGTGTGGCGCACATGGTCTTGCTCGGCGCGCTTGAGGTAGGCGGCGGTCATGTCGTAGAAGTCCTGCTCCTGCAACAGCACGCTGGCGCCGGCGTAGTAGATGTCGAGGAAGGATTGCAGGTCGGTGAACGCGTACGCCGCGCGCAACTCTTCCACCGAAGCGTAGGCCAGCTTGACCTGGTTGCGCTGGGCCAGCGCGAAGATCAGTTCCGGCTCCAACGAGCCTTCGATGTGGATGTGCAGTTCGGCTTTGGGCATCTGCTGCACCACCGTGCGCAATTGTTCGTTCAACATTATTCTTTTTTCCTGTGACAGTTGGCTGGATCATCGCATCTTAGCGCATGCTGCGAGAGTGCGACAGCGGCGGCCAAGTTGCGGCAAAATTTATCTGTTTGAGGCACGATCAGCACAGCGCTGACAGGCGTGATACTGTGGCATAAAGCAGCGCGAAAAAATGCCCGGAAACCCACGAAAAATACACAAAATTTCTCAAATTTAATCTTATTAATCAATAAGTTACGAAAGAGTATTAACCATATTACGACATATCTTTTGACTTCCGGCACCAATAGCGCAATAATCAATTTCATAGACGTAAGAAGCGTTACGACCAACACATAAAAGCCGCCAACCGGCCATAAAGCCAGCTCACCGGCACGGGCAATCCGTGCCACCAAAAGAAGCTGGACATAAGAAGAAAAACAGAGAAGGGGTATGCACGGACCAGGGCCAGGGCAGGCGAACTGCCGGTGACCCGTGACAAGCAGGTTTACATTAAAGGACATCCAAATGACCATTTTTGACAACTACGCCGCACGGTACGAACGGACCAAAGAAGAAGAGATGTCCATGAAGGAATATCTCGAACTTTGCAAAAAAGATCGACTCACCTACGCCAGCGCCCCAGAGCGCATGTTGGCCGCCATCGGCGAACCGACGTTGGTCGATACCCGCAACGACACCCGGCTGTCACGCATCTTCGCGAACAAGGTCATCAAGTTGTATCCGGCATTCCGCGAGTTCTACGGCACCGAGGAAGTGATCGAACAGGTGGTCTCCTACTTCCGCCACGCCGCGCAGGGGCTGGAGGAACGCAAGCAGATCCTGTATCTGCTGGGTCCGGTGGGCGGCGGCAAATCGTCGATCGCCGAGAAGCTCAAGTCGCTGATGGAGCACGTGCCCTTCTATTGCCTGAAGGGCTCGCCGGTCAACGAATCGCCGCTCGGCCTGTTCAACGAGGAAGAGGACGGCGTAATCCTGGAAGAGGATTACGGCATCCCGCGCCGCTATCTGCGCAACATCCCCAGCCCATGGGCGGTCAAGCGCCTGCACGAGTTCAACGGCGACATCAACCAGTTCCGCGTGGTCAAGCGCTACCCGTCGGTGCTCAAGCAGGTCGCCATCTCCAAGACCGAGCCGGGCGACGAGAACAATCAGGATATTTCCTCGCTGGTCGGCAAGGTCGACATCCGCAAGCTGGAGGATTATTCGCAGGACGATCCGGACGCCTACAGCTATTCGGGCGGCCTGTGCCTGGCCAACCAGGGCTTGATGGAATTCGTCGAGATGTTCAAGGCGCCGATCAAGGTGCTGCACCCGCTGCTGACCGCCACGCAGGAAGGCAACTACAAGGGCACCGAGGGCTTCGGCGCGATCCCGTTCGACGGCATCATCCTGGCCCACTCGAACGAGTCGGAGTGGAAGACCTTCAAGAACAACCGCAACAACGAGGCTTTCCTCGATCGTATCTACATCGTCAAGGTGCCGTACTGCCTGCGCGTGACCGACGAGATCAAGATCTACGACAAGCTGGTGGCCAACTCCTCGCTGTACCAGGCCCCGTGCGCGCCCGGAACCCTGAAGATGATGGCGCAGTTCGCGATCCTGTCGCGCCTGAAGGATCCGGAGAACTCCAGCATCTTCAGCAAGATGCTGGTCTACGATGGCGAGAACCTGAAGGACACCGATCCCAAGGCCAAGTCCATGCACGAGTACGTCGACTACGCGGGCGTCGACGAGGGCATGAACGGACTGTCCACGCGCTTCGCCTTCAAGATCCTGTCCAAGGTGTTCAACTTCGACAACACCGAAGTGGCGGCCAATCCAGTGCACCTGTTGTATGTGCTGGAGCAGCAGGTCGAGCGCGAGCAGTTCCCGCCTGAAACCGAACAGAAGTACTTCTCGTATATCAAGGAACACCTGGCGCAGAAGTACGTCGAGTTCATCGGCAAGGAAATCCAGACCGCCTACCTGGAATCGTATTCGGAATACGGCCAGAACATTTTCGACCGCTACGTGACCTTTGCCGACTTCTGGATCCAGGACCAGGAATACCGCGATCCGGACACCGGCGAGAGCTTCGACCGCGAGTCGCTGAACAACGAGCTGGAAAAGATCGAGAAGCCGGCCGGGATTTCCAATCCCAAGGATTTCCGCAACGAGATCGTCAACTTCGGTCTGCGCGCGCGCGCCAACAACGGCGGCAAGAATCCGGCCTGGACCAGCTACGAGAAGTTCCGCACCGTGATCGAGAAGAAGATGTTCTCCAACACCGAGGAACTGCTGCCGGTGATTTCGTTCAACGCCAAGGCCAGCGCCGAAGACGCCAACAAGCACGCCGACTTCGTCGCCCGCATGGTGGAGAAAGGCTATACGGCCAAGCAGGTCCGCTTGCTGTGCGAATGGTATTTGCGTGTGAGGAAGTCGTCTTAGTAGTATTGCGCGCCGCCCCGCATCAGGCGGTGGCGGCGCGGCGCCGACCAATTGCAGCAGGAGGCATCTTTTGACTTACCTCATCGACCGACGTTTGCAGGGCAAGAACAAGTCTGCGGTCAACCGCGAGCGCTTCTTGCGGCGCTACAAGGCCCAGATCAAGGACGCGGTGGGACGTGCCATCAAGGGCCGCTCCATCACCGACATTGAGAATGGCGAAAAAGTCTCGATCCCGGTCAAGGACGTGGGCGAGCCCTCGTTCGGCCACGCCCATGGCGGCGTGTGGGAAACCATCAACCCCGGCAACCAGGAATACCTCAAGGGCGACCTGATCAATCGTCCCAAGGGCGGCGGCGGGGCCGGCCGCGGCAAGGCCGGCAATAGCGACCAGATGACCGAGGACGATTTCATCTTCGAGCTGTCGCGCGAAGAATTCATGAACTACTTCTTCGAGGACCTGGAGCTGCCCAACCTGGTCAAGACCCAGCTGACCGCCACCACCGAGTTCAAGAACCAGCGCGCCGGCTACAATATGTCGGGCACGCCGTCCAACATCCACGTGCTGCGCTCCTTGCGCGGCGCGCTGGGACGGCGCATCGCGGTCGGCGGCAGCTCGCGCAAGCGCGTCATCGAAGCCGAGCGCGAGCTGGAGGAACTGCTGCTGGACGGCGCGCCGCTGGACGCGCCGCGCGTGGTGGAGCTGAAAAAGCTGATCCACCATCTGCACACGCGGCTGCTGGCCATCCCCTTCATCGACCCGTTCGACCTGCGCTACAGCAACCGCATCAAGGTGCCCAAGCCGATGACGCAGGCGGTGATGTTCTGCATCATGGACGTCTCCGGCTCGATGGACGAAACCCGCAAGGACACGGCCAAGCGCTTCTTCATCCTGCTGTACCTGTTCCTCAAGCGCGCCTACGACAAGATCGAGGTGGTGTTCATCCGCCACCACACCGCCGCGGCCGAGGTCAGCGAGGAGGAATTCTTCCACTCGCGCGAGTCGGGCGGCACCGTGGTGTCGTCGGCGCTGCACCTGCTGGACAAGATCATCGACGAGCGCTACGGCGCCGGCAGCTGGAACAGCTATGTCGCCCAGGCTTCCGACGGCGACAACTGGGACAACGATTCGGTGCTGTGCCGGCAACTGCTGGTCAACACCATCATGCCCAAGGTGCAGTACTACACCTACGTCGAGATCACCGACGGGCCGCCGCAAAACCTGTGGGAGCAATACTCGCAGATCCCCGACCACCACCCGCATTTCGCCATGCAAAAAATAGTCACGCCGGCCGATATCTATCCGGTGTTCCGCGAACTGTTCAAGAAACAGCCTAAATAGGCGGGCCGAAATAATGAACGATATGACGCATGCCCCTGCCCCCAAGCCGCGCCATCCGCGCGCCCTGCCCGAACAGTCCGAGTGGACGTTTGAACTGATCGAGCAGGCCCACCAGGAAATCCGCCGCGTCGCCGAAGCCTTCGGGCTCGATACGTATCCGAATCAACTGGAGATCATCACCGCCGAGCAGATGATGGACGCCTACACCTCGGTCGGCATGCCGGTGTCCTACAACCACTGGTCGTTCGGCAAGCATTTCCTGTCGACCGAAAAAGGCTACAAGCGCGGCCAGATGGGCCTGGCCTACGAGATCGTCATCAACTCCAATCCCTGCATCGCCTACCTGATGGAGGAGAACAGCCTGACCATGCAGGCGCTGGTGATCGCGCACGCGGCCTACGGCCACAACTCCTTCTTCAAGGGCAACTACCTGTTCCGCACCTGGACCGACGCCGACGCCATCGTCGACTACATGGTGTTCGCCAAGAACTACATCGCCGAGTGCGAGCAGCGCCACGGCATCGACGCGGTCGAGCTGCTGCTCGATTCCTGCCACGCGATCCAGAACTACGGCGTCGACCGCTACAAGCGGCCGGCCAAGCTGTCGATGATGGAAGAGCGCGCGCGGCAGAAGGAACGCGAGGCCTATGTGCAGTCGCAGATCAACGACCTGTGGCGCACCCTGCCGCGGCGCGAGGAAGAGGAAGAGGAAAAGGCCGCGCCGCGCTTCCCGCCCGAGCCGGAAGAGAACCTGCTGTACTTCATCGAGAAGTACGCGCCGCTGCTGGAGCCGTGGCAGCGCGAGATGGTGCGCATCGTGCGCAAGATTTCGCAGTACTTCTACCCGCAGCGCCAGACCCAGGTGATGAACGAGGGCTGGGCCACGTTCTGGCACTACACCATCCTCAACCAGTTGTACGACGAGGGCGTGGTGGCCGACGGCTTCATGATGGAGTTTTTGAAGAGCCACACCAACGTGGTCTACCAGCCGCCGGTCAACAGCCCGTATTACAGCGGCATCAATCCGTACGCGCTGGGCTTCGCCATGATGACCGACATCCGCCGCATCTGCGAACATCCGACCGACGAGGACCGCGAATGGTTCCCCGACATCGCCGGCAGCGACTGGCGCAAGACCCTGGACTTCGCGATGCGCAATTTCAAGGACGAAAGCTTCATCGCCCAGTACCTGTCGCCCAAGCTGATCCGCGAATTTCATTTCTTTGCTGTACTGGACGACGACAATAACGAAAAGCTGGCAATCTCCGCCATACACGACGACCTGGGCTACCGCTACGTCCGCCAGCAGCTGGCCGAGCAGTACAACCTGGGCAACCGCGAACCGAACATCCAGGTGTGGTCGGTCAACACCCGCGACGACCGCGCGCTGACCCTGCGCCACACGCAGTTCCAGCGGCGGCCGCTGAACCAGCAGGCCGGCGAGGTGCTCAAGCATGTGGCGCGGCTGTGGGGCTTCGACGTGCACCTGGAAACCGTGGGCCCGAACGGCGAAATCATCAGTTCGCTGGAGGTGAAACGGGAGAAACGGGCGCGCGGCAGTTGAGCGATATATATATAGAGCTTTTTCCGATCCCGGGCATGGCTCTTGCAAGGGATAGATCGGGGTCAGAGGCATTGCTCTGGCCCCGGTTTTTTTGGCCAAGGCATGCCGCCAGGCAGAAGTCAACAGCTTTCGTCACCTGGCGGCTAAGTGTTTCCCGCAAGAATTTCGTAAAAGAAACTTTTGCGGCCAAATTATCAACTGTACGTAGTAAAATTACGCGCATAATATTCCGTTTTTGGGCTTAAGGGAAAACTAAGTAATGTCGTGGTGCGTTCCGCCCCAAAATTGCGCCGGAGAAGCTTGCAAATTGAGCTAGAACGGTGCAAAGAGAGCGCTATCACATAGGAAAACCCTATGAAATTTAACCGGTTTTAGGGATGAAAATTCTATGTAAAATCAAGAATTCGTATGTATAATTCGCCGACGTCCCGGATGCGGCTGTTGTTTTGTGTCGCCATTTTGGGGTTTAGTAGCAACAAAAAGAGTTGGTATTGGAGAAAGCAGGCATGAATTTCACGCACAACGAGAAAAGCACCGGGAAGAACTTTACAGGCATTACCATTGTCGTTTTGTTGCACCTCCTGGTTGCTTATGGGATCGTGACGGGCTTGGGTAAACGTCTGGTGAGCAAGATGATCGCACCAGTGGAGACCAAGATCATCGAGGAGGTAAAACCTCCTCCACCGAAAGAACTCCCCCCGCCACCACCTCCGCCAGAGATGAAAGCGCCACCGCCGCCTTTCATCCCCCCAGTTGAGGTGAATGTGCAGCAGCCTCCGCCGCCGCAAAACACGATCGCTAACGCGACCAACGTGAAACCTGCGACGACTGAGATCCAGAGAACGCCACCGGCTCCGCCGGCAGCGACTCCAGGTCCGGCAAAGTCGGTGCATACGCCAGCCGTTGCTGACATGAGCACCTGCGCCAAGCCTGATTATCCGAAAACCTCGCTGCGCAATGAAGAAACCGGTGTCACCACCGTATCGTTCCTGATTGGCATCGATGGTTCTGTGATGGATTCCAAGGTCACGAAGTCTTCGGGCTTCCGCGACTTGGACAAGGCGGCTCAAAATGCCTTGGGTAAGTGCCGGTTCAAGCCAGCCATGATCGATGGCAAGCCGGAACAGCAGTGGCAGCCAGTGCAATATGTCTGGTCGCTGGATTAAACCGAGACCGAGTCTTCAGTCTCATATTTGTGATTTCGTTGTCAAATAGTTCAGCGATCTTATTTTATCAATTTGGAGGAAGCATGTTTAAGAATACCCGTTTGTCCGCTGTACTGGCCGCTGTGCTGTTTTCCGTGACCGCAGCCACCGCCCTGGTTAGCGCCCCAGCTTTCGCTGACGCGCCAGCCTCGGCCGCCGCTTCGGCACCAGCAGCCGCTCCAGCAGCGGATGCGGCAGCCGCACCAGCAGCAGCAGAAGCTCCAGCTGCCAAAGGCGGCAAAGAAGAAGTGGACAATCCTTACGGCTTCGAAGCTGTCTGGAACGGTGGTTTCGTCTCGCGCGGCACCCTGATCATCCTGTCGCTGATGTCCATGGGTTCGTGGTACATCATCGTCACCAAGCTGATCGACCAGATGAAAATCTTCAAGCAGTCGAAAGAAACCTCGGCCAAGTTCTGGAAAGCATCGTCGATCGCTGCCGGTTCGGCAGCCCTGAAAGAAGGTTCGCCTTTCCGTTTCATCGCTGAAACCGGCACCAAGGCCACCGTGCACCACGACGGCGCCCTGCTGGAACAAATCGACCTGTCGACCTGGGTGACGATGTCGATCCAGCGCGCTGTCGATAAAGTTCAATCGCGTCTGCAAGACGGCCTGTCGTTCCTGGCGACCGTTGGTTCGACCGCACCGTTCATCGGTCTGTTCGGTACCGTTTGGGGTATTTACAATGCACTGATCGCCATCGGCATGTCGGGTAACGCATCGATCGACAAGGTTGCAGGTCCAGTCGGTGAAGCGCTGATCATGACCGCTTTCGGTCTGTTCGTCGCGGTTCCTGCCGTTCTGGGTTACAACTGGCTGGTACGTCGTAACAAGGCCGCAATGGAAGACGTGCGTTCGTTCTCCGCCGACGTGCACTCGGTACTGATCTCGGGCGCCATGTCCACCAGCGAAGCTGGCCGTGCCGCCGGCGCTAAAAAGATTGGATAATTAATCATGTCGATGTCCGTAGGCTCCGATAGCGGAGACGAAGATCAAGTCATGTCAGAAATCAACACGACGCCCCTGGTGGACATCATGTTGGTTCTGCTGATTATCTTCCTGATCACGAGCCCGGTTGTTCTGAAGCTGATCAAGATCAAGCTGCCAGAAGAAACCAACCAGGTTATTCAGACCAAGCCGGAAGATGTCAACATCGTTGTAAGCAAGGATGGCGACATCTACTGGAATCAGAAGAAAATGCGCGACGCGAATGAGTTGTTCGATTTTCTGAAGGTGGAAGCAGTGAAGTTGCCTCAGCCAGAAGTGCATGTTCGTGGCGACCAAGAAACTCGCTACGAGGCAATCGGCAAGGTTATTTACACTACCCAGCGCGCTGGTATTCAGAAGGTCGGCTTCATCACCGAACCGCCTGATAAGGGTTAATCCCCGAATAGTGCATCGCAGGCCTGGAATCCGGGCCTGCCCTTCTTAAAAGGAAACACCATGAGTATGAATGTCGGCTCCCCAAGCGGTGGCGCGGATCCGGAACCAATGATGGAAATGAACATGACGCCCCTCATCGATGTGATGCTGGTGCTGATTATCATGATGATCATTACGATTCCAAGGGCCAACCACTCGGTCAACCTGAACATGCCGGTCGGCACCCCGCCTCCGCCTGTGAAGGAACCTGTGGTGATCACGATTGACGTCGACTTCGACGGTACGATTCTGTGGGATAACGCTGTCGTTGCTGACCGCGGTACCCTGGAAGCGAAACTGACCGATGTCGCAGCGCAAGCTGACCAGCCGGAAGTGCATCTGCGTCCGAACAAGCTGGTATCGTACAAAGTCGTGGCAGGCGTGATGGCTGCGGCCCAACGTCTGGGCGTGACCAAGATTGGCCTGGTCGGCAACGAGCAGTTCCAATAATCAGTTCTATGTTCAACGATAGGCAGGACCGTTCCTGCCTATTTCGCATTTTGAAGAAAGAAAACTTACCCATGACCAAGTTTCGTCTCGCTCATCTCGGCCTGGTAATGGCCGCTATTGGTTTCACAGCAGCAGCTCCTCTGGCAGGTTTTTCCTCGGTTGCCCACGCGGCCGACGCGGTGCGCGCTGAGATCGGCAAGCCATTGCAGGAAGCACAGAAACTGGCTGCGGCAGGCAAGAACAAAGAAGCACTGGCCAAACTGAAAGAAGCCGACGCCGTCGGTGGCAAGACCCCGAATGAAACGTATCTGATCGAACGCACCCGCGCTTCGGCCGCTACCGCCGCCGGCGATAACGACACCGCCGCCCACGCCTTCGAAGCCGTCATCAATTCCGGCAAGCTGTCGCCTGCCGAAGCCCCGAAATTCTCGGAAGCCCTGGCCGGCATTTACTACCGCGCCAAGGACTATCCCAAAGCGATCACCTGGTTCCAGCGCGTGCTGAAGGACAATCCAGGCAACACCCAGGCGCATGAATACCTGACCCAGATCTACTACACCTCCGGCAAGTACGCCGAAGCCGCCAAGGAACTGCAAGGCTCGAAAAACCTGAGCGAAGCACAACTGGGCATGCTGGCCAATATCCAGCTCAAGCAAAACGACAAGGAAGGCTACGTCCAGACCCTGGAAAAACTGGCCGGTTCCTATCCCAAGTCCAACTACTGGGCCGACCTGCTGAACCGCGTATCGGGCAAGCCAGGCTTCGCTTCGTCGTTGTCGCTGGACGTGCTGCGCCTGCGCCTGGCCAACGGCCTGTTGACCAAGCCGAGCGACTACATGGAAATGTCCCAGTTGGCGCTGCAAGCGGGCAACCCTGCCGAAGCGACCAAGATCATCGACCAGGGCTACAAGAAAGGCGCGCTGGGCACCGGCGCCGACGCCGCCCGCCACCAGCGTCTGAAAGACCTGGCCGCCAAGACCCAGGCCGAGTTCGACACCAAGCAAGCCGCGCTGGAAGCGGAAGCCGTCAAGAACAAGGACGCCGACACGCTGGCCAATATGGGCTACGCGCTGGTTTCGGCCGGCAAGGCCGACAAGGGCCTGGCGCTGCTGGACCAGGCCGTGAAGATGGGCACCGCGAAAAATCCTGACGCCGTCAAGCTGCACCAGGGTATCGCCCAGTTCAACGCCGGCAAGAAGCCTGCCGCGCTGGCCACCCTGAAATCGGTCAAAGGCAAGGACGGCACCGCCGACCTGGCCCGCTACTGGACGCTGAACATCAACCACCCGATGTAATCCGGCGGTTTTGATGCGCGCAAGCGCTGTCCGGCCCCGCGCCGGACAGCGCTTTTTTTATGCTGTATCGCCGCATTTGCCGCCGCATTTCCGTCGATAACTGTCGGCCACCGCAAACAAACCGTATAATCCCCCATTTAGCGACAGTTTCCCCCCAGATTCCCATGAAGGTATTTCGAGGTCTACCCAATGCAGCGGCGCGCGCGCCCTGCGCGCTCACGATAGGCAACTTTGACGGTGTCCACCTCGGCCACCAGGCATTGCTGGGCCGCGTGCGCGCCGCCGCCACCGGCCTCGGGCTGGAAGCGGCCGTGATGACCTTCGAACCGCACCCGCGCGAATTCTTCGCGCACAAGGCCGGCGACCTGTCGAAGGCGCCGCCGCGCATCGCCAACCTGCGCGACAAGCTGCAATCGCTGTCCGACAACGGCATCGACCGCGTCATCGTCGAGCACTTCTCGGCGCCGTTCGCCGCCTTGAGCCCGCAGGAATTCACCGAACAAGTACTGGTCGAAGGCCTGCACGTCAAGTGGCTGATGGTCGGCGACGACTTCTGCTATGGCGCCCGCCGCGCCGGCAACGTCCAGATGCTGCTGGCAGCGGGCCGGCACTACGGCTTCCACGTCGAGACCCTGCCGACCGTGATGAACGGCAGCAACCGCATCTCCTCCTCCGCCGTGCGCGCCGCGCTGGCCGGGGGCGACTTCGTGCACGCCGAGGCGCTGCTGGGCCACCCGTACGCCATCTCCGGCCACGTGGTCCACGGCCAGAAGCTGGGCCGCACGCTGGGCTTCCCCACGCTGAACCTGCGCGTGCCGCACCGCCCCGCGCTGGCCGGCATCTTCATCGTGCAGGTGCACGGCCTGGCCGAACAGCCGCTGCCGGCCGTCGCCAGCCTGGGCGTGCGCCCGACCGTCGACGACAGCGGCCGCGTGCTGCTGGAAGTGCATGTGTTCGACTTCGCCCAGAACTGCTACGGCAAGCAGGTGCGCATCGAGTTCCTGCACAAGATCCGCGACGAGGAAAAATACGTCGACCTGCCGACCCTGACCGCCGCCATCGAGCGCGACGCCACCGTCGCCCGCGAGTATTTTGCACAATGCGTCAAAGAACGCGACGGCGCCATCACCGCCACCGACCGAATTTAACCGCGCGACCAGCCACGCGCGCCGGCTACACCGAACTCCCCGAATAAAAATCACTGAAGATAACCATGTCCGACAACAAATCCGCAAAGAAGCCTGAAAGCAAGTACCCGGTCAACATGACCGAAACCCCGTTCCCGATGCGCGGCGATATGGCCAAGCGCGAGCCGAACTGGGTCAAGCAATGGCAAGACAAGAAGATCTACGAGCGCGTGCGCAAGGCCGCCGCCGGCCGGCCGAAATTCATCCTGCACGACGGTCCTCCGTACGCCAACGGCGACATCCACATCGGCCACGCCGTCAACAAGATCCTGAAGGACATGGTGGTCAAGGCGCGCGGCATGGCCGGCTACGACGCGCCCTACGTGCCGGGCTGGGATTGCCACGGCATGCCGATCGAGATCCAGATCGAAAAACAATACGGCAAGAACCTGCCGACCGCCGAAGTGCTGACCAAGGCCCGCGCCTACGCGCTGGAACAGGTCGACCGCCAGCGCAAGGACTTCATCCGCCTGGGCGTGCTGGGCGAATGGCAGAACCCTTACCTGACCATGAACTACTCGAACGAGGCCGACGAGCTGCGCGCCCTCGGCCAGCTGCTGGAGAAAGGCTACGTCTACCGCGGCCTGAAGCCGGTCAACTGGTGCTTCGACTGCCAGTCCGCCTTGGCGGAAGCGGAAGTGGAATACCAGGACAAGCGCGATCCGGCGATCGACGTCGGCTTCAAGTTCGCCCAATTCGAGCAGCTGGCCACGGCCTTCAGCCTCGCTAAGCTGCCGACCGAGAACGGCTTCATCGTCATCTGGACCACCACCCCCTGGACCATCCCGTCCAACCAGGCGCTGAACGTCAACGCCGAAGTGATCTACTCGCTGGTGCAGACCGAGCGTGACGGCCAGCCTTTGCTGCTGATCCTGGCGCAGGACCTGGTCGAAGCCTGCCTGGCGCGCTACAAGCTCGAAGGCACCACCATCGCCACCTGCCACGGCGCGGCGCTGGCCGGCATCGGCTTCCGCCACCCGCTGCACGCGTCGGACGCCTTCTTCGACCGCCTGTCGCCGATGTACCTGGCCGAATACGTGACCACCGAAAGCGGCACCGGCGTGGTGCACTCGGCGCCGGCCTACGGCCTGGACGACTTTATCTCCTGCCGCGCGCATGGCATGAAGGACGAGAACATCCTGACCCCGGTCATGGGCGACGGCAAATACGCGTCGACGCTGCCGCTGTTCGGCGGCATGACGATCTGGGAAGCCTCCAAGCCGATCTGCAACGCGCTGAAGGAAGCTGGCGCGCTGTTCGAAGTGAAGATGTTCGACCACAGCTACATGCACTGCTGGCGCCACAAGACGCCGATCATCTACCGCGCCACCTCGCAGTGGTTCGCCGGCATGGATGTCAAGCCCAAGGACGGCGGCCACACGCTGCGCGAAACCGCGCTCAAAGGCATCGACGAGACCAAGTTCTTCCCGGACTGGGGCAAGGCGCGCCTGCACGGCATGATCGCCAACCGTCCCGACTGGACGCTGTCGCGTCAACGCCAGTGGGGCGTGCCGATGGCCTTCATCGTCCACAAGGAAACCGGCGCGCTGCATCCGCGCACCCCGGAACTGCTGGAACAAGTGGCCAAGCTGATCGAGCAGAGCGGCATCGACGCCTGGCTGGCGCTGGACCTGAAGGACCTGCTCGGCGACGAGGCGGCGGCCTATGAAAAGAACAAGGACACGCTGGACGTCTGGTTCGATTCCGGCTCGACCCACCAGACCGTGCTGCGCGGCTCGCACCAGCAGCAGTCGGCGTTCCCGGCCGACCTGTACCTCGAAGGTTCGGACCAGCACCGCGGCTGGTTCCACTCGTCGCTGCTGACCTCCTCGATGCTGAACGGCGCGCCGCCCTACAAGGCGCTGCTGACCCACGGCTTCGTGGTCGACGGCGAAGGCAAGAAGATGTCCAAATCGGTCGGCAACACCGTCGCCCCGCAGGACGTCTGGAACAAGCTGGGCGCCGACATGCTGCGCCTGTGGGTCGCCACCACCGACTACACCGGCGAGCTGTCGATCTCCGACGAGATCCTCAAGCGCGTCACCGAAGCCTATCGCCGCATCCGCAACACGCTGCGCTTCCTGCTGGCCAACCTGTCGGACTTCGACGCCGCCAAGGACGCGGTGGCGATCGACGACATGCTGGAGATCGACCGCTACGCCGTCGCCAACATGGCGGCGCTGCAGGCGGAAATCGCCGAGCACTATCTGCAGTACGAGTTCCAGCCGATCTACTCCAAGCTGCAGAACTTCTGCTCGGAAGACCTGGGCGGCTTCTACCTGGACGTGCTCAAGGACCGCCTGTACACCAGCGCCGTCACCTCGCCCGCGCGCCGCTCGGCGCAGACCGCGCTGTGGCACATCACGCAAAGCCTGCTGCGCGTGATGGCGCCGGCGCTGTCGTTCACGGCGGAAGAAGCGTGGGCCATCTTCGCCGGCGCGCAGGCCTACCAGGCCAGCGACGAAACCATCTTCACGCAAACCTGGTGGAAGCTGCCGCAAGCGGCCGACGCGGCGGCGCTGCTGGCCAAGTACACGGCCCTGCGCGCGGTCCGCACCGACGTCACCAAGCAGCTCGAAGACGTGCGCACCTCGGGCGCGATCGGCTCCTCGCTGCAGGCGGAACTGACCATCAAGGCCGCCGGCGACAAGTACCAGCTGCTGGCCAGCCTGGACGACGACCTGAAATTCGTCTTCATCACCTCCGCCGCCAAGGCGGTGCAGGTTGAAAGCGAAGCGGATGAAGCGGTCGAAGTGAGCGCCTCCACGGCGGAAAAGTGCGAACGCTGCTGGCACTACCGCGCCGACGTCGGCTCGCACGCGGACCACCCTACCCTGTGCGGCCGTTGCCACAGCAATCTGTTCGGTGCGGGCGAAAAACGCAAGTTCGCTTAACATGAGGGCCGCCGTTCCCACCGGGAGCGGCGGCGCCGTCGCCACGAACCCACTTGAAATCTTATGGCCACCAAAAAAATCTTCCCGACCAAATCCTCGGCCAGCCTGACGCCATGGCTGGGCATTGCCGCCATCATCGTCCTGTTCGACCAGCTGTCCAAGATCACCATCACCAAGACCTTCCATCTCGGTGAAGAGAAAATCATCACCTCCTTTTTCAACCTGGTGCTGGCCTATAACAAGGGCGCGGCGTTCAGCTTCCTGCAGAACAGCGGCGGCTGGCAGCGTTACTTCTTCACCGCCATCGCGCTGGGCGCGGCGGCCTGGATCATCGTGCTGCTGAAAAAGCACGGCAGCCAGCGCATGTTCTCGTGGGCGCTGTCGCTGATCCTGGGCGGCGCCATCGGCAACGTCATCGACCGCATCCTGTACGGCCACGTGGTCGACTTCCTCGATTTCCACTGGAGCGGCATCGGCCACTTCCCGGCGTTCAACGTCGCCGACTCGGCCATCTGCATCGGCGCGGCGCTGTTCATCCTCGATGAACTGCGCCGGGTGAACAAATAAACTCGCACCAACCGGAGTAGACCATGATGGAATTGACCGGCAAGAAAATCGTCCTCGGCCTGACCGGCGGCGTGGCCTGCTACAAGGCGGCGGAACTGTGCCGCGCGCTGACCAAGGCCGGCGCCTCGGTGCAGGTCGTGATGACCGACGCCGCCGCCCACTTCATCACCGCCGTCACCATGCAGGCGCTGTCCGGCAACAAGGTGTTCAGCAGCCAGTGGGATCCGCGCGTCGACAACAACATGGCCCACATCGACGTCACCCGCGACGCCGACGCCATCCTGGTCGTGCCCTGCTCGGCGGACTTCATGTACAAGCTGGCGCATGGCGTCTGCGACGACCTGCTGTCGACCATGTGCCTGGCGCGTCCGCGCCTGGTGCCGCTGCTGCTGGCGCCGGCCATGAACGTCGAGATGTGGCAAAACCCCGCCACCCAGCGCAACGCGCAGCAGCTGCGCGACGACGGCATCGTATTGTTCGGCCCCGCCGCCGGCGACCAGGCCTGCGGTGAAGTCGGCATGGGCCGCATGCTGGAACCGGCGCAGCTGCTCGAAGAGCTGATCGCCTCGTTCCAGCCGAAAGTCCTGGCGGGCAAGCGCATCCTGATCACCGCCGGCCCGACCTTCGAGCCGATCGACCCGGTGCGCGGCATCACCAATCTGTCATCGGGCAAGATGGGTTACGCCGTGGCGCGCGCCGCGCGCGAAGCCGGCGCCGAGGTGGTGCTGGTGTCCGGCCCGACGGCGCTGCCGGCGCCGTTCGGCGTCCAGCGCATCAACGTCCAGAGCGCGCTGCAGATGCACGACGCGGTGATGGCCAATGTCGACCACCAGCACATCTTCATCGCGGTGGCGGCGGTGGCCGACTGGCGCGTGTCCAACTCCAGCGAGCAGAAACTGAAGAAGAACCCGGACGGCTCGGTGCCGGACCTGAAGTTCGAGCAGAACCCGGACATTCTCGCCGGCGTCGCCGCGCGCACCACGCTGGCCGGCTATCCGTACTGCGTGGGCTTCGCCGCCGAATCGGAAAACCTGGTGCAGTTCGGGGCCGACAAGCGCGAGAAAAAAGGCATCCCCCTGCTAGTAGGGAATATCGGCCACCACACCTTCGGCCAGGACGACAACACCATCATCCTGTTCGATGAAAACGGCCACACCATACTGCCGCGCGCCGACAAGCTGACGCTGGCGCGCCAACTGATTTCGGAGATCTCGAAACGGATCTCCCAGCACTCCTTATTCGCCAAATAAATGAAAAACATCGACGTCAAAATCCTCGATCCGCGCATGAAAGACCAGATGCCGGCCTACGCCACCCCGGGTTCCGCCGGCCTCGATCTGCGCGCCTGCATCGATGCGCCCATGGTCATCGAAGCGGGACAGACCGTGCTGATACCAACCGGCCTGGCGATCCACGTCGCCGATCCCGGCTACGCCGCCATGATCCTGCCGCGCAGCGGCATGGGCCACAAAAACGGCATCGTGCTGGGTAATCTGGTAGGCTTGATCGACTCCGACTACCAGGGCCAGCTGATGATCTCGACCTGGAACCGCGGCCACGGCGCCTTCACGTTGAACCCGATGGAACGCCTGGCGCAGCTGATCATCGTACCGGTGCTGCAAGTGGGCTTCAACGTGGTCGAAGAATTCGGCGACAGCGAACGCGGCGAAGGCGGCTTTGGCAGCACCGGCAAACACTAACAAAAACAGACGGAGACCCTGGATGGTCCAGCAGACAAACAAGATCAATCAATACACCTCATTGTCCCTGATGGCGGCGGCATCGCTGCTGTCGGCCTGCTCGTCCTTCCAATCCAAGCCGGCGCCGGCGCCGGCCGAACCGGTGGTGGCCCGCGTCATCACCGAGCAAGCGCCGGTAATCACCGCCAAGATGGCCGCCGCGCGCGATTCCCTGAGCCAGATGGTGGCCCTGCAGGACCGCCTGTACCGCATCGCCGGCCCGCTGTTGATCAACAACGCGGACCTGTGCCGCACCCAGGCGCGCAACCTGCTCGGCTTCACCGCCAAGAACAAATACTCCTACACCGGCGAATTCGTCGACGCCGCGCAAGCGGTGCTGAACTACGGCGACCGCCTGGAAGTGGCCAGCGTGCTGGCCGGCAGCGGCGGCGCGCGCGCCGGCCTGCGCAAGGGCGACGGCCTGGTCGCCGCCGAGGGCAAGACCCTGCCGACCGGCCAGAATGCCGAAACCCAGGCCGCCGGCATCCTCGGCCCGCTGGTGTCCGGCCACCAGTCGCTCAACCTGATCATCGCCCGCGATGGCCGCAACCAGGCGCTCAACGTGCCGGTCACGCGCGCCTGCGCCTTCAAGATCGACATCGGCAACGCCGACAATATCAACTCCTACTCGGACGGCCAGCGGGTGATGATCACGCGCGGCATGGTCAACTTCGCGCAGAGCGACGAAGCCATCGCCTACGTGCTGGCCAAGGACATCGCCCACAATGTGCTGGGCCACGCGGCCACCACCCGTTCGGCCTACACGGTCGGCAGCATCATCGACAATCTGGTGTCCGTGCGGCCCGACCTGTCGATGTTGATCGGCACCGCCGGGGTCAAGCCCATGCCGCAGGAACTCGATGCGGCGGCCGACTACCTGTCGCTGTACATGGTGGCCCGCGCCGGCTACAGCCTGGACCACGCGCACGCCTTCTGGCAGCGCATGGCGGGGCAATATCCCGCCACGGTGCTAAACGGGTATACTGCCATCCACCCCGCCGTAAACTATCGCCTGTCGGTGATCGACAAGACCATCGCCGAGATCAAGGGCAAGCAGGCGGCCAAGAAGCCACTGGTGCCGTAACACGGAGAGACCGCCATGAACAAGCCTGGCCTGTTAGCAATCGCCTTGATACTGATGTGTAGCCGGGTCCACGCGGCGCAGTGGGCCAAAGTCAAGGGCGACGGCGCCGGCGTCTTCTACATCGACAAGGCCAGCATCATCAAGGTCGACCAGACGCGCAAGGTCTGGTCGATGCGCAGCTTCGGCAAGCCGCAAACCACGCCCGAGGGCAAGCCTTACCGTTCGCTCAAGGCGCTGCACCTGTACTCCTGCGCCGACCGCACCACCGTGCTGCTGTCGCAGGTGTTCTACCCCGAAGCCATGGGCAAGGGCGAGCCGGTCGAAAACTACAAATACGAGAAGTTCAACCCGGAAGACATCGTGCCGGACAGCCCGTTCGACAACGCGCTGGCCGTGGTCTGCAAATAGCTTGGTTGGGGAACTTAGCCGGGGAAATTCGGGAACACGTTCCCCATCAGCCAGGTCAGGCCGGCGCACAGCAGCACGGCGAGTATCAGCACGATCAGCAGGCGGCCGAATTTGGGCGAGCCGTCGTCTTCTTTGGGAGTGGTCATGGCAGTTCCTGCAAGCTTTAGAGAGCCGTAGTATATTCCATCCATGGACAGCATCGACCTCGAAGTACTCAAAACCAGCGCCGCCTGGATCGCCGCCGGGCGCCGCTGCGAACTGATCACCGTCATCAAGACCTGGGGCTCCAGTCCGCGTCCGATCGGCGCCACGCTGGCCATCCGCGACGACGGCACCGTGATCGGCTCGGTCTCCGGCGGCTGCATCGAGGACGACCTGATCGCCCGCGTGCGCGACCAGGGCATGCGCCGCACCGCGCCGGAGATCGTCAGCTACGGCATCACCGCCGACGAGGCCCACCGTTTCGGCCTGCCCTGCGGCGGCACCATCGAACTGGCGATCGAACCGCTGGCGGCGCGCAGCCGCGTGGCCGAGCTGCTGGAACGGCTGGAACGGCACGAGCTGGTGCAGCGCCGGCTGGACCTGCTCAGCGGCGAGGTGGAACTGTCCAGGGCCGCGCCGGGCGCGCAGATGCAGGTCAGCGAACGCGCCATGGTCAGCCTGCACGGCCCGCGCTGGCGGCTGCTGATCATCGGCGCCGGCCAGCTGTCGCGCTTCCTGGCGCAGATCGCCACCGCGATGGACTACCACGTCGTCGTCTGCGACCCGCGCGAGGAATACCGCGCCGGCTGGCAGGTCGACGGCGTGCGGCTGGTGCACGACATGCCGGACGACACGGTGCTGGCCATGCAGCTGGACCGCCGCAGCGCCGTCGTCGCGCTGACCCACGATCCCAAGCTGGACGACTTGGCGCTGATGGAGGCGTTGAAGTCGGACGCGTTCTACGTCGGCGCCATCGGCTCGCGCCTGAACAACAGCAAGCGCCGCGAGCGGCTGCTGGAATTCGACCTGACGCCGGAACAGCTGGCGCGCCTGCACGGGCCGATCGGCCTGTACATCGGCAGCAAGACCCCGTCCGAGATCGCGATCTCCATCCTGGCCGAAATGACCGCGATTAAGAACGGCGTGCCGACCGCGCTGCTGATCCCGCACGCGGCCACGCCGACCGCGCCCGGCGAACATGCCTGCGTGGTGGACATCGGCGCCGCGTAAAAAGCGCAAGCACGGACAATTCAAAAGCAAGAACCGGCTAGCCCGCGGCCCGCGGCTACGGGACAATAGCGCCACCGTACAACGACTGGAATCCGCATGAGCACCGCCAACCTGTTACGCCTGATCTTCCTCGCCGCCATCTGGGGCGGCTCCTTCCTGTTCATGCGCATCGCCGCGCCGGTGCTGGGCGCCGCCGTGCTGATCGAATACCGCGTGCTGTTTGCCTCGCTGTTCCTGGCGATCATCGCGCTGGCGCTGAAAAAACCGCTGAACCTGCGCCAGAACTGGCGGCACTACCTGATCCTCGGCCTGTTCAATTCCGCGCTGCCGTTCCTGCTGTTCGCCTTCGCCGCGCGCACGCTGTCGGCCTCGCTGCTGGCGGTGCTGAACGCCACCACGCCGCTGTGGGGCACGCTGATCGCCGCCGTCTGGACCCGCCAGATGGTCGGCGCCAAGGTGATGCTGGGCCTGCTGCTGGGCGCCTGCGGCGTGGCGCTGCTGGTCGGCTTCGACCATGTCACCACCAAGCCGGGCGCCGGCATCGCCATCGCGGCGGTGCTGTTCGCCTCCTTCAACTACGGCATCGCCAGCAACTACGCCAAGCAGGCCAAGGCGGTCGAACCGTTCGCCAACGCGCACGGCTCGATGTGGGCATCGACGCTGCTGGTGCTGCCGGCGCTGCCGTTCTTCCCGGCGCCGGGCGAGCCGACCATCGGCATCATGGGCGCGGTGCTGGCGCTCGGCGTGTTGTGCAGCGGCGTGGCCTACCTGATCTACTTCCGCCTGATCCAGGACGTCGGCCCGTCGTCGGCGCTGACGGTGACCTTCCTCAGCCCCCTGTTCGGCATCCTGTGGGGCATGCTGTTCCTCGGCGAGAGCGTCGGCTGGTACACCTTCGTCGGCGCCGCCATCGTCATCGCCGGCACCGCGCTGGTGACCGGCTTCCGTCCCGGCTTCGGCTTGCTGAACAAGGCCAAGCCGGCGTGAAGCCCTTTACCCTGGACCTGCCGGCCAACTACCGGCTGCACGACATACTGGCCTTCCACCGCCGCGACGCCGAGAGCGTGGCCGAGCAAGTCAGCCCCGAACGCCTGCGCAAGGGCATGCTGGTCGCCGGCGTGCCGGTGGTGCTGGAGATCGTGCCCGACCATGCCGCCGCGCCCACCAGCGCCGGCTGCACCGTGCACGCCGACGGCCCGCTGTCCAAGGCCGCGCAAGAGCAGGTGCGCGAGGCGGCGCTCAGCATCCTCGGCCTGCGCATCGATCCCGAACCCTTCACCGCCTTCGCCGCAAAGGACAAGATGTTCGGGCCGTTGACGCGCGCGCAGCCCGGCCTGCGCATCGTCCAGTCGGCCACCGTGTTCGAGGCGCTGACGTGGGCCATCATCGGCCAGCAGATCAACCTGTCGTTCGCGATCGCGCTGCGCCGCACCTTCATCCTGCAGGCCGGCCGCCAGCACAGCAGCGGCTTGTGGTGCTACCCCGCCGCCGCCGACGCGGCCAGGCTGGAAGTGGACGACCTGACCAGCCGCAAATTCTCGCGCGCGAAGGCGGAAACGCTGCTGCGCCTGGCCGGCCTGGTGGCCGGCGGCGAGCTGCCGCTGGAGCTGTCGCCGTCGAACAGCGTCGAACAGGTGTCGGCCGCGCTGCTGGCGGTCAAAGGCATCGGCCCGTGGACCGTCAACTACGGCCTGCTGCGCGGCTACGGCTACGCCGACTGTTCGCTGCACGGCGACGTCGCGATCCGCGCCGCGCTGCAGCACCTGCTGGGCGAAGAAACCAAGCCGGACATGCCGCGCACCGAAAAAATCCTGGCGCGATACAGTCCCCACCGCACCATGGCCGCCGCCCATCTGTGGGCCAGCCTGCACCCGCGCGCGGACGAGGACAGCCCGGCCTAGGCGACGCACAGGCGCCGTTCGCTGACATAGGCTTCGAACTGGACGGCGGACAGCGGCCGGCTGTAGTAGAAGCCCTGGATCTCGTCGCAACCCTGCTCCCGCAAATACTCCAGCTGTGCCGGATGCTCGACGCCCTCGGCGATGGTGTGCAAACCCAGGCTGCGCGACAGGTTGATGATGGCGGCGACTATCGCGCGGTCGTCCGGATCGGTGCTGATGTCGCGGACAAAGGATTGGTCGATCTTCAGCTTGTAGATCTTGAATTTCTTCAGATAGCTCAGCGACGAATAGGCAATGCCGAAGTCGTCGATCGCCATCCGCACGCCCAGCTCGTGCAACTTGTCCATCACGGCGATCGCCGCCTGTGGGTCGTGCATGGCCGTGCCTTCGGTCAGCTCCAGTTCCAGGTATTGCGGTTCCAGCTGCTCCTGCGCCAGGATGCCGCTGACCAGTTGCGGCAGGTCGGGATGACGGAACTGCGTGGTCGACAGATTCACCGCCATCATGAACGGCGCCATGCCCTGGTCCAGCCAGGCCCGCATCTGCCGCACCGCCTGGCGCAACACCCATTCGCCGATCGAAAGCATCAGGCCGCTGTCCTCGGCGGCCGGGATGAACTCGGCCGGCGACACCGCGCCCAGCGTCGGATGGTTCCAGCGCAGCAAGGCCTCGGCGCCGACGATACGGCCGTCGCGCGCATCGACCTGCGGCTGGTAGTGGACGCAGAGTTCGCGATTTTCCAAGGCGTGCCTGAGCGCGCCGACGATCTGCATCCGCCGCACGGCGGCGTCCTCCAGATCGCTGGTGAAAAAACAGTAGCCGTTGCGGCCATTCTGCTTGGCCCGGTACATGGCGGAATCGGCGCAGCGCACCAGCGTCTCCAGGTCGTGGCCGTCCTGCGGATAGATGGCCACGCCGATCGACGCACTGACCGACAGCTCGTGCTGCTCGACGGCGAACGGCTCCAACACCGTGTCGAGAATTTTCTGCGCCACGCGCGGCAGCGCCTCGACGTCGTCGCCCCGCAGCAGGAAAATGAATTCATCACCGCCCAGCCGCGCCACCATGTCCTCCGCGCGCAGCGTCAGCCGCAGGCGCCGCGCCAGCCGCACCAGCAGCGCGTCGCCGACGCTGTGCCCCAGGCTGTCGTTGATGTCCTTGAAGCGGTCCACGTCCAGGAACAGCACCGCCAGCCTGCGCCCCGCGCACTGCGCCTTCAGGATCGCGTGGCGCGCGCTCTCGTCCAGTTGCACGCGATTGGGCAGCCCGGTCAGCACGTCGAAGTGCGCCAGACGTTCGATCCGTTCCTCGGCCAGTTTGCGCTCGGTGACGTCGCGCGAAATGCCGAACATGCCCACCACTTCGCCGGACGGATCGAACAGCGGTCCCTTGGTCGACAGGAACAGCGCATGGCGGCCGTCCGGCAAGGTAACGTCTTCCTCAAAGGTCTGGGTATGGCCGGCCTGCATCACCAGCCGGTCTTGCCGGGCCACCTTGGCCGCTGTCTGCGCGGAAAACAGCTGCGCGTCGCTGCATCCCAGGATCTGCTCGGCAGATTTTTCAAGAAACGCGGCGGTCGCGTGATTCACCAGCAGGTAGCGGCCCTGCAAATCCTTGACGAAGACGGCATCCGAGGTGCCGCCGATAACGCCGCTCAACAGGCCGCGATCGGACTCGCCCTTGCGCAGGGCGCTGCGCATGAATTCGCTCAGCACGCTGACCACCGCGCCATTCACGATCAGCAACAGCCATTGCAGCGATTCTCGCGGATCCGCGAAATGCAGGCTGTACAACGGATGCAGGACCAGCAATTTGACGCCCAGCGCCGCCGTCGCCGTCGCCAGCAAGCCCGGCCCCAGGCCGCCCACCAGGCCACTGACCAAGATCGGCAACATGAACAGTATCATCACCGGATGCGGCTCAAAGGCGCTGCCCAAATGGGTGCGCACCACCAGCATGGTGCCGACCAGGATCAGCGCCAGCGCGTAGTGATACCAGCCGCTGCCGGCGGGGCTCAACAGACCGCGGGCCGCGACGTCGAACAGGGGTTGGCGGCGCTCGGCGGACGTTGACACGGCCCGCATCGCCAGCGCATAGCCGACCGCGCTGCACAGCACAAAGAACACCCCCTTGGCGCTGGACAGCCAGACCATGACGCCCGGTTCGTACAAGGGCAACATCTGGTCCGACAACAACACCCAGGCCGAGCCCAAGACCAGATAAATAATTGTCACAGATGCAATAAATCGAGTGTGGTTGCTGACCATAGGGGGCACCAAGATCGTAGGAATTTCTCGAGAGTAGCATCGGAAACGGGCGGCTCCCAGCGATGTTGCGGGCCGGCGGGCGGTAGATCGCACGTCCTTGATGTGGGTCAAATTTGCAATATGTGGTTGTGCTAATTCGTCACAGCCGGAAAGTCCGTCCATGGGCGCGGCGCCCACTTTTTGCTTGAGCCTGACGCTGCGTCAGGCTTTACGCTGCATGCATAACCGTGAAGGAGCATGCAATGAGCTGGATAGAAAAACTCCTCCCGCCGCGCATCAAGCGCGGCGCCGAACAGCGCCTGTCCATACCTGCGGGGCTGTGGATCAAATGCGCCGCCTGCGAGGCGGTGCTGTACCGCGCCGACCTGGAGGCCAACCTGCAAGTCTGCCCCAAGTGCAGCCACCACATGCGCATCCGCGCCCGCACCCGCCTGGACGCGCTGCTCGATGCCGGCGGCCGGCACGAGATCGGCCAGGAAGTACTGCCGGTCGACACGCTCAAGTTCAAGGGCAGCAAGAGCTATCCCGAACGCCTGAAGGCGGCGATGGCGGCCAGCGGCGAAACCGACGCCATGATCGTCATCGGCGGCGCCATCCTGTCGGTGCCGGTGGTGGTGGCCTGCTTCGAGTTCGATTTCATGGGCGGTTCGATGGGATCGGTGGTGGGCGAACGTTTTGTGCGCGGCGTGCAGGCGGCGATCGACCAGCATGTGCCCTTCATCTGCATTACCGCCAGCGGCGGCGCGCGCATGCAGGAGGGCCTGCTGTCGCTGATGCAGATGGCGAAGACCACCGCCATGCTGGCCAGGCTGGCGGAAAAGAAGCTGCCTTTCGTGTCGGTGCTGACCGATCCCACCTCGGGCGGCATCTCGGCCTCGTTCTGCTTCCTCGGCGACCTGGTGCTGGCCGAACCGAAGGCGCTGATCGCCTTCACCGGCGCGCGCGTCATCAAGAGCACCTTGGGCGTGACCTTGCCGGAGGGCTATCAACGGCCGGAGTTCCTGCTCGAGCGCGGCGCCATCGACATGATCGTCGACCGCCGCGAGATGCGCGCCGAGCTGGCCTCGCTGCTGGCCTTGCTGCTGAAGCTGCCGAAGGATGCGCTGGCCTGACACTGCGCGCCTGACGTACACTGTCGCGCATGAACGAACATCGCGACCGCACGGTACTGAAAATCGGCGAACTGGCCGCGCGCTCCGGCCTGACGGTGCGCGCGCTGCACCACTACGACAACATCGGCCTGTTGACGCCGTCGGGCCGCGCCGATTCCGGCTACCGCCTGTACCACCGCGACGACGTCGCGCGCCTGCATCGGATCCAGACGCTGCGCCGCTTCGGCATGTCGCTGGGCGACATCGCCACCTTCCTGGCCAGCCCGGACGCGCCGTTCGCCGACATCGTCGCGCAGCAGATCGCCGCGCTGGGCAAACAGATCGAGCAGGCGGCGGCGCTGCGCGAACAACTGGTGCAACTGCAGCACGTGCTGGGCAGCGGCCGCAGTCCCGAGCTGTCCGACTGGCTGGAAACGCTGGAGCGGATGGACCTGTACGACAAGTATTTCAGCCGCGAGGAGTTGAAGCGCCTGCCCTTCTGGCAGCAGAACGCGCGCAGCCGCGCCGCCTGGGCCGCGCTGGTGGGCGAGCTGGAAGCGCTGATGGCGCAAGGCGCGCCGCCGGACGACGTGCGCGCCGGCGAGCTGGCGGAGCGCTGGATGCGGACCCTGCAACAAGATACCGACGCCCATCCCGGACTCGCGCTGCGCATCACCGACATGCTGGACCAGGAGGTCACGGTGCAGCGGCAAACCCGCATCACGCCGGCGATGAAGGAATATGTGTCGACGGCGCTGGGCGCGCGCAAGCTGGGCATCTACGCGCGCTATCTGGATCCCGATGAAATGCGCGCCATGCGCGAACACAGCGGCAAGAACCAGTACCAGTGGATGACGCTGATCGCCGCCGCGCATCAACATCTGGCAGACGGCATCGCACACGACGCGCCGTCGGCGCAGGCGCTGGCGCGCCAATGGATGACGCTCTACCTGGCGCAGGTCGGCGGCGACCCCGCCACGCTGGTCAAGATCCGCGCCGCGCACCGGCAGGAACCCGCGCTGCTGAGCGGGACCTGGATCACCCCCGCCATGCTGGACTACATCAGGACCGCCCACGCCACGCTGGCTTGATCAAGCGTAAGGCCGTGGCCCATATTGCGACCTAAGATCGCGGAGGTACCCCCACGTCCAGGAGACCTCCATGATACGATTCGGCAAAAATTCTGCCGGCCGGCGCCGTCGCCCGCCGCGCCTGGCCCTGATGCTGCTGACGCTGACGCTGGGCGCCTGCAACACCGCGCGCGACACCGACAGCCTGATGGCCCAGGCGCGGCAGTATCGCGTCAAGGGCGAAACCAGGGCGGCCATCATCGAGCTGAAAAACGCGCTGCAAAAAGCGCCCGACAACGGGACCGCCCGCCTGCTGCTGGGCGAGGTCTATATCGAAGCGGGCGATATCGCATCGGCCGAGAAAGAAGTGCGCAAGGCCCAGGCGCTGGGCATCGCCGCGGCGGAAGTCATGCCGCGCCTGGGCAAGGTCATGCTGATGCAGGGGCAATTCAAGAAACTGCTCGACGACGTCAAGCCCGACCCGTCCAGCCCCCACCAGACGGAGCTGCTCATATTGCGTGCCAACGCCCACCTGGGCCTGGGCGACACGGCGCAGGCCCGGCGGCTGTTCGACGATCTGCTGGCGAAAAACCCGGACCTGGCCGAGGCGATGTTGGGCCAGGCCAGGATCGCCGCCCTGTCGCAACGCCTGGACCTTGCCTCGCAACACATCGAACACGCGCTGGCCAAGCATCCCGGCAATATCGAGTGCCTGCGCTTCAAGGGCGACCTGTTGCGCCAGCAAGGAAAAACCGCGGCGGCCCTGCAGGCATACCAGCAGATCCTGACCCTCCAGCCCAACAACGCCCAAGCCCATATCGATAGCGCCGCCCTGCTGATCCAGGACAAGAAGCTGGCCGAAGCCCGATCCGAAATCGACGCCGCCCGCAAGATCTCGTCCAACAGCCTGCAAGTGATCTACACCCAGGCCTTGCTCGAGTTTCAGGAGGCGAAATATCCGGCGGCGCGCGATGCCTTGCAGCTGATCTTGAGGGTGATGCCGGATCACATGCCCAGCCTGCTCCTGATGGGTTCCGTGCAAATGGCGCTGGGCTCGTATCTGGAGGCCGAGCTGTCCTTGCGCAAATTTCTCGACGCCAACCCACGCCATGTCTACGCCAGCAAGCGCCTGGCCGGTCTCCTTCTGAAGAGCGGCAAGACCGACGACGCCATCGCCGCGCTGGCTCCGGTGCTGGAGGCGAATCAGACGGATGTGGAGTTGCTGGCCCTGGCGGGACAGGCGCAGATGCAGGGCCGGCACTTCGCCAAGGCGGCCGAGTATTTCCAGGCCGCCAGCGACCTGGCGCCGCACACGGCCAGCTTGCATACCTCGCTGGGATTGAGCCGGCTGGGCGCCGGCGAATCGGCAAGCGCGGTGGCCGAACTGGAACAGGCGACCGCCCTGGATGACAAGAGCGGCAAGGCCGGCATCCTGCTGGCGATGACCCACTTGCGCAACAAGGAATACGACAAGGCGCTGCTGGCGGTGGCGGCCATGGAAAAGCGCGACGGCAAGAATCCGCTGCTGCAGAACCTGAAAGGCGGCATCCTGCTGTCCAGGCACGACCTGGCCGGCGCGCGCGCCGGCTTCGAGCAGGCCTTGGCGCTCGATCCATCCTACCTGTCGGCCCTCGACAACCTGGCGCAAATGGACCTGATGGAGAAAAAACCGGAACGTGCGCGCCTGCGCTACGAAGCGGCGCTCGCCAAGGACCAGAAAAACGTCGGCCTGACGACGGGCCTGGCCAAGCTGGCCCTGGCACAAAACAACACTGCGGAAGCGGTGCGCTGGCTGGAACGCGCCAGCGCCGACCATCCCGAGGCCTTGACCCCGGCATTGCAATTGGCGGCGCTTTACCAGCGCACCGGCGCCAAGCAGAAATCGCTGAAGCTGGCGCAAGCCGCACAGGCCAGCCATCCCAGCGATCCCGAGGCGCTGGCGCTGTTGGCGCAGATCCAGACTGCGAACGGCAACCACGAAGCGGGGCTGGAAAACTATACCAAGCTGGCCGCATTGCAACCGGCGTCAGCCGCGGTGCAGCTGCGCATCGCCTATGCCAAGGTCGCGCTCAAGGACAATGACGGCGCCCTCGATTCGGTCAAGAAAGCCTTGCGCTTGAAAGAAGACTGGTTCGAAGCCCAGGTCCTGGCGGCGACCTTGCTGGTGGACGGCAAGAACTACGCGGAAGCGCTGGCGATCGCGCAAACCGTACAGCGCCAGCGGCCCGAGCTGCCAGCGGGGCTGACGCTGGAGGGCGACATCTGGATGGCCCAGCGCAAACCGCAAGACGCGCTGCGCTGCTACGAGCGGGCATACAAGATGAGCCAACTGCCGCCGCTGGCGATCAAGATCCACCAGGCGCTGCTGTTGGCGGGCAAAACCAGGGAAGCGAGCCTGCATGCCGCCCAGTGGTTGCAGCAATTCCCAACCGAGCCCAGCTTCCGCTTCTACCAGGCCAGCGCCGACCTGGCGGCCGGGCGCTACAAGCCGGCGATCAGCTCGTTCGAGGCCATCGTCCGGCAAGATCCGAAAAATGCCGTGGCGCTCAACAACCTGGCCTGGGCCTACCAGCAGGAGAAGGACCAGCGCGCCCTGGCGACCGCCGAACGGGCCTACCAGCTGGCCGGCGCCAATCCCGCCATCCTCGACACCCTGGGCTGGATCCTGCTGGAGAAAGGCGAAACGGGCCGCGCCCTGACCTTGCTCAAACAAGCCAGGACCCTGACGCCCGACGTGCCCGACATCGGCTACCACCTCGGCATGGCGCTGATGAAGTCCGGCGACAGGCGCGCCGCGCGGCTCCAGTTCGAACAACTGCTGGCCGCCAACAAAGACTTCCCGCAACGCGCCGAGGTGAAGGCGATGCTGGAGTCCTGGTAGGCGCGGAGCGGGTCGCAGGACTGTCGATATTCTTTACATGCCATCCCACCACGCCGAATACGTTGAAAAAATATACTTTAAAAACAAATACTTGGCATCTCCTTCAAGCATGGCTTGGCATTTGCTTAGTAGTGGGTAGCCGACTGGCTCCAAGCGGTCGGCAAGGTATTGAAACCCCAACCTAGCGTAGCGATACTCCAATCATCAAGGAAGGAAACAAAATGAAAAAATCACGCATACTAGGCGCTCTGCTGGGAGCGCTATTTGCCGCCGGCGCAGCTCAGGCGACCACGCTGAACACCACCAGCGCCGCCAATGTGCTGTTTGCAGGCAATCCGGGGGAACCGGCCGCCCCTTCGGCGGCGGGCGGCGACGGCATCCTCCAGAACTTCTCGGGCATAGACTGGCACCAAAACGGCGCCGGACTGATTCAGGACTTTACCCTCACCCCCGCCAACAACACCGGCGATTTCGTCGATTTCACGCTGACGTATCAAGCCTTCGCCGCCGTCATCAACACCACCTCGCCCACGCCGGACCTGCGTGTAGCCCCACCCGGCCCCGCCGTCGGCACCTATGAGCTGACGACGGTCGCCACCCTGCACGAACGGGCAACTTGCCTCAACGTCGGTTGCACTGCGGTGGCGATCACCTTTACCCCCGCCACCAGCAGCACCTGGTCGATCTATTTCGATAGTGCGCCCAATGCCAATCAAGCGGCCGGCACCGGCTTTACCGACGGCGCGGTGATGCTTTCCGGCACCTGGGATACGGAACTGTCGACCTTCCTGGCAACCGGCACCTCCGGCACGCCCGGCGCCACCGGCGTTGGCTCGGCGACGTTGATCGGCACGGTCCTGTTCACCAACGCGGCCTACGTCTCGCCGGCCCTGGCCGGTACGCGCTTCGACACCACGCTCAACTTCCCCGGCCCCGCCGCGCCTGACTTCACGCGCCCGCTGCTGGTCAACGGCATCGCCACCGGTCCCAACACGGACTCGCAATTCGTGCTGAATATCGATGGCGCCCAGCAGTTCACGGCCGTACCTGAACCAGCCACCCTGGCGCTGGTTGCGGCAGGCATCTTCGGGATGGGTTCACTCGGCCGTCGCCGCGAGCAGAAGAAATAGTCCGTCGTCAGGACTGGCAATCGGTACCGGCCGGCGCTTCAGGGCGCCGGCCTTTTTTTCAGCGCCCGGTTTTACTTCAAGCGGCGCGCCGGGCTGCCGCCCCACACTTCGCCGCTGCCGATGCGCGTGCCCTTGGCCACCAGCGAATTGGCCGCCACGATCGCGTTATCGCCTATCGTCACGCCGGACAACACCACCGCATGGGCGCCTATCGTCACATGGTCGCCTATCGTGATGAAATAATGGCCCAAGGTATCACCCTCGATCACATGCGGCACCAGCAAGGCGGTTTCGCCGACCACGCTGTTGGCGCCGATCGTCACAAACGACGGATCGTAAATAATGCCCGAGCTGTAGGTATTGGCGCCCAGGCGGGCACCCAGCGCAAGATAGATCAGCCGCATGATGGGAATCGGAATAATTCCACCGCGTATCAAGGAATTGAACAGTATCAGGTAGAACAAGACATACACCTGATAGATGAACTCCTGCCTGGAACCGAATTCGATATTCCCGTCACGCAGGGGCAGCACCCACATGAATAGCCGGAATACCAGCAGGCCATACAGGTAGACCAGCAGCAGCGCCGCCGCGCTGACGGCCACGCCCCTGAAATCGCCCAGGCCGGGAATGGCGCCCACGCCGCAGTAAGCGCTCAGCACCGCCAGCAGCAAGACCAGCGCCAGCATGGATAAGAAAACGACAATGGACGACAGTCGGATTTTTCGCATGAAAACACTCCCCATAGGAACATCGATTATAGGGAAAGCGAGGTTTTGTAGTCGCGGAAACGAAAAAGCCGCTGATACCTGACGGTATCAACGGCTTTCAAATTTGGTTGCGGGGACAGGATTTGAACCTGTGACCTTCGGGTTATGAGCCCGACGAGCTGCCAGACTGCTCCACCCCGCGTCTGTATGTAGTTATTATAGGGCAGATCATTGGTTTAGGCAATATTAATCCTCAAATCGGCTGCGATAGTCCGGATATATACAGTTACCTATAGACATAGGCCATGCCGCACAGGCTTCAATCGGTGTAAAGTAGCCAAAGTGAGCCTACTTACCGACTGAGCTATCCCCTATGAAATTCTGTTCCGAATGCGCCTCCCCCGTCAGCCTGGCCGTCCCGGCCGGCGACAACCGTCCTCGCTATGTCTGCGGCAGCTGCGCCACCATCCATTACCAGAACCCGAAAATGGTGCTGGGCTCCATCCCCGTGTGGGAAGGCGACGGCGAACTGAAGGTATTGCTGTGCAAACGCGCGATCGAGCCGCGCCACGGCTTTTGGACGCTGCCGGCCGGCTTCATGGAAAACAATGAAACCACCGCCGAAGGCGCCATCCGCGAAACCCAGGAAGAAGCCGGCGCCAATATTGCGCTGGGTCAGCTGTTCTCGCTGCTGAACGTGGCGCGCGTGCACCAGGTGCACCTGTTCTATCTGGCCACGCTGCTCGACCTGGAGTTCGCCCCCGGCGAGGAAAGCCTGGAAGTGCAGCTGTTCAGCGAAGCGGAGATCCCGTGGGACGACTTGGCCTTCCCCACCATCCGCACCACGCTGGAACTGTTCTTCGCCGACCGCGCCAGAATGCGCGAGGGCGGCGACTACGGCTTCCACACCCAGGACATCACCCGCAACATGCGTTCCGACCTCTGATTACGTGACGCTGTCCCTATGATCCCATGGCTGGAAACCGATAGCCCCTTCCCCGACGTCGCCCAGGCGCTGACCACCGATGCGCCCGGCCTGCTGGCGGCCGGCGCCGACCTGTCGCCGCAGCGGCTGCTGATGGCCTACCGCAACGGCATCTTCCCCTGGTTTTCCGAAGGCCAGCCCATCCTGTGGTGGAGCACCGATCCGCGCATGGTGCTGATGACCGAGCAGTTCCGCATCTCGGACAGCCTGAAGAAAACCCTGCGCAAGGTCGAGCGCGAGATGGCCGCCGGCGGCCGCTGGCAGGTGCGTTTCGACAGCGCCTTCGAGCAGGTGATGCGGGCCTGCGCCGCGCCGCGCCGGGACGGCCCCGGCACCTGGATTTCGGAAGACATCATCGCCGGCTACAGCGGCCTGCACCGGCTGGGCTACGCCCACTCGTCCGAATTGTGGCTGGACGGCCAATTGGTCGGCGGCGCCTACGGCGTGTCGATCGGCCGCATGTTCTATGGCGAATCGATGTTCGCCCGCGTCACCGACGGTTCCAAGATCGCGCTGGCCTATCTGGTGCGCTTCCTGCGCCAGCACGGGGTAAAGATGATCGATTGCCAACAGGAGACCGGCCACCTGGCCTCGCTGGGCGCGGCGCCGATTCCCCGCGCGCAATTCCTGGCGCATCTGCGCAACAATATTGAATTGCCTCAGATCACCTTGTGGGAACCCATTGCACCGCTGGCTGCGGACAGTTAAGCTAAAGGTGACAAGCGCCTTGCGAGACTTGGCGCTATCATAGGTCTACCCCACCTGCCCTCGATAGGACGTGCATGACGCACCTGAACGATCTGCCTTTCGCGACGCTGCAGTTTTACACCACGGCGCCCTACCCTTGCAGCTATCTGGACGCGCGCCAGGCGCGCTCGCAGGTGGCGACTCCTTCGCACCTGATCAACGCCGACGTCTATTCCGAGCTGGTGAAAAACGGCTTCCGCCGCAGCGGCATCTTCACCTACCGCCCGTATTGCGACGGCTGCCAGGCCTGCATCCCGGTGCGGGTGGTGGCCGACCAGTTCGGCCCCAACCGCGGCCAGCGGCGCGCCTGGGCCAGGCACGGCGACCTGACGGCGGGCGTCGCCACGCTGTCGTTCTCGGACGAGCACTACGACCTCTACCTGCGCTACCAGAGCAAGCGCCACGCCGGCGGCGGCATGGACCAGGACAGCCGCGACCAGTACGCGCAATTCCTGCTGCAAAGCCGGGTCAACACGCGGCTGGTGGAGTTTCGCGAGCCCGACGGCACGCTGCGCATGGTCAGCATCATCGACGTGCTGTCGGACGGCCTGTCGTCGGTCTACACCTTCTTCGATCCCGATATCGAGGGCGCTTCCTACGGCACCTTCAACGTTTTGTGGCAGATCGCCCAGGCGCGCGAATTGAAGCTGCCCTATGTCTACCTGGGCTACTGGATCAAGGAAAGTCCGAAGATGTCCTACAAAACCAACTTCAAGCCGCTCGAGGCCCGCATCCGCGGCGTGTGGAGCGTGCTGGGCGCCTGTTGACATCCTCCCCTCCTCAGCCTGACGGCTGCCGCTAGTGCGGGAAGAAAGGGGATTCCGACAGCGCCGCGTGATGATTTACGCGGTCGCCTCGGCGGGTTCTTGCTTCATCGACTGGCCTTACTGCGCCAACTCTCCACAAGCTAAAACGCGATGCCCTCGCGCTAAGACATTGATCGCGCCGACCACATCGGCGTGATTCTCGTAGCCGCAAGCGACGCACAAGAATTTCGCCTGTGCAGCTCGACTCGCTTTCGAAACCTGACCACATATAGGGCACATCTGGCTGGTGTGATGTGCCGGAACGGCCAACAACATACCACCGCTCCATGTGAGCTTGTAGTCGAGCTGCCGCCTGAACTCGCCCCACCCTTGATCCAGGATGGCGCGGTTCAGGCTGCTTTTCTGGCGGACGCTCTTACCTGGCCACTCAACCGTACCTCTGGAAGACCTGGACATGTTCTGTACCTGTAAATCCTCGATGCAAACGAGCGCGTGGTTTTTGACGATCGTCGTTGTGATCTTGTGCAGGAAGTCCTTGCGGGCGTTGGCGATACGGGTATGAACTTTCTGGACGCGGGCCTTAGCCTTCTTCCAGTTGTTGCTGAATTTGACCTTGCGGCTCATGCGGCGCTGATAACGTGCCAGGTGTTGCTGATGCTGATTGAAGCTGTTGATGGGCACGATAAAGGTCCCGTCGCTCATGGTGGCGAACCGAGCCACGCCGACATCGATGCCGACGGCTGCCGTCGCGGTGGGCGACGGTGGTTCGACTTCACGTTGCGTCTGGATCGACGCGAACCACTTTCCACCAGACTGGCTCACGGTGACATTGCGAACCACTCCGAGCACATCCCGGCTGTTGCGGTAGCGTATCCAACCTAGCTTGGGCAGCAAGAGGCGACGGTTGCCCTGGTCGAGCTTGATCTGCTTCGGATCCGGATAGCGAAAGCTGTCGCCACTGCCTTTGCGCTTGAAGCGAGGGAAGGCGGCGCGCTGCTCGAAAAAGTTCTTGTATGCGCGCTCCAAGTCCTTCAATGCATGTTGTAGTGCCTGGGATGGCGCTTCTCGGAGCCACTCCGTGCCGATTTCGCACTTCCAGACCGGCAATTTTGCAGCCATCCTCACGTAGCCAATGAATTTCTCCCCGGTCGCGTGATTCTCCTTTTGTATCTCCAGCGCCTTGTTGTAGACGAACCGGCACGATCCGGCGAAGCGACGCATACTGCGCTGCTGTTCGCCGGTGGGCATCAGTTCGAATTTGAAGGCTTGGCGTCGGATCATACTGTGATTTTATACAGTTACCATGCCGTCGCCAACACTTAGCCGCGTACAGGAACGGCTGCGCCGTCGGCGCTTACATCACCGGCCTCAAGGCCGATGTTTTACGCGCAGGTCGGATAAAATATGGGGAACTACAACAAGAGCTCCCCCATGTCCGAAAAATTCCTGTACTCGCTGGCCCGTCCGATGCTGTTTTCGATGGACGCCGAAGCCGCCCACCATTTCACCCTTCCCGCACTCAAGCGCGCCGCCGCCCTGGGCTTGACCAAGCTGGTCAAGCAACCCGAGGCCGACCCGCGCACCGTGATGGGCATTACCTTCAAGAACCCGGTCGGCCTGGCCGCCGGCCTGGACAAGGACGGCGCCTACATCGACGCGCTGGCCGACCTGGGCTTCGGCTCGATCGAAGTGGGCACCGTGACGCCGCGCGCACAGCCGGGCAACCCCAAGCCGCGCATGTTCCGCCTGCCGGAGGCGCAAGCCATCATCAACCGCATGGGCTTCAACAACGGCGGCGTCGACGCCTTCGTCGCCAATGTGCAGTCGTCGCGCTTTTACCAGGACCAGGCCGGCGTGCTGGGCCTGAACATCGGCAAGAACGCCGACACCCCGATCGAACGCGCCACCGACGACTACCTGCACTGCCTGGAAAAAGTCTACCCATACGCCAGCTACGTGACGGTCAACATCTCGTCGCCGAACACCAAGAACCTGCGCCAGCTGCAAGGCGGCTCGGAACTGGACGGCCTGCTCGGCACGCTCAAGCAAGCCCAGCTGCGCCTGGCCGACCAGCACCGGCGCTACGTGCCGCTGGCGCTGAAGATCGCGCCGGACATGGACGGCGACCAGGTCAAGAACATCGCCGACGCGCTGCTGCGCCACAAGATCGACGGCGTGATCGCCACCAACACCACGCTGAACCGCGACGCCGTCACCGGCATGCTGCACGGCGCCGAAGCGGGCGGCCTGTCGGGCGCGCCGGTGTTCGAGTTTTCCAACACGGTGATCCGCCTGCTCAAGGCCGAGCTGGGCGATGCGCTGCCGATCATCGGCGTCGGCGGCATCATGCGCGGCGCCGATGCCCGGGTAAAGATGGAGTGCGGCGCGCAGCTGGTGCAGCTGTATAGTGGCCTGATCTACGCGGGCCCGGCGCTGGTGCGCGATTGCGCGGACGCCGTACGCGGCAAATAAAGGAGGCGGCATGCAGCAGACACAACTTGGCACGAGCGACCTGAACGTCAGCAAGATCTGCCTGGGCACGATGACCTTCGGCGAGCAGAACACCGAAGCCGACGCCCACAGCCAGCTGGACTACGCGCTGGAACGCGGCGTCAACTTCATCGACACTGCGGAAATGTATCCGGTGATGCCGCGCGCGGAAACCCAGGGCTCGACCGAGCGCTACATCGGCAGCTGGCTGAAGAAGAGCGGCGCGCGCGGCAAGGTGGTGCTGGCCACCAAGGCCGCCGGGCCCAGTCCGCACATCGGCTGGGTGCGCGGCGGCAAGCAGAACTTCGACGCCGCCAATCTGCGCGCGGCGGTCGAGACCAGCCTGCAGCGGCTGCAAACCGACCATATCGATTTATACCAATTGCACTGGCCCAGCCGCAACGTGCCGGTGTTCGGCTCCAACGCCTTCAATCCCAAGCTCGAGCGCGAATGCGTGGCGATCGAGGAAACGCTGGCCGCGCTGGGCGAGTTGATCAAGGAAGGCAAGATCGGCGCGATCGGCGTGTCCAATGAATCGTGCTGGGGCGTGAACGAGTTCGTCAAGCAGGCCGAGATGCAGGGCCTGCCGCGCATCGCCAGCATCCAGAACCTGTACAACCTGACCGCGCGCCATTTCGAGACCAGCCTGCTGGACGAGACCTGCTACCGCGAGAACGTCAGCCTGCTGGCCTACAGCCCGCTGGCCTTCGGCCAGCTGACGGCCAAGTACCACGACGACCCGAAAGCCAAGGGGCGCCTGACGCTGTTCCCGGTGACCTGGAGCCCGCGCTACCTGCGTCCGACGGTGCTGTCCGCCGTGGCGCAATACGCCGAGCTGGCGCGCGCCAACGGCATCACGCCGACCCAGCTGGCATTGGCATGGTGCTACTCGCGCTGGTTCGTGGCCTCGACCATCATCGGCGCCACCAATCTGGCGCAGCTGAAGGAAAACATCGACGCCTACGGCCTGCAACTGCCGCCCGAAGTGCTGGCGCAAGTGGACGCCATCCACGCCGCCATCCCCAATCCAGGCCAATAAAACCCGGGGGTCAAGTCTGACATTCGGACACGAGCTCTGCCGTACTGTGAGGTTACGACAGAGCTCGTGTCCGAATGTCAGACTTGACCCCCGGCGCTTTTAAACAACACTGCCCTGCACGTTATCCAATTCTTGAATATCATTAGACGTAACCATTCGTGTGCAGCAACTTTGCGCACTGGTAAGCTTTCCTCATCACCAACGTAGAAAGACCGTCACATGAGCACCCGCCATCTCGCCCGCCCGCTTGTCCGCCCGCTTCTGCTCAGCAGCCTGATCGCCACCGTCGTCATTCCCGCCTTCGCCCAGCAAGCCGTGGCCGACGGTGAATTGCAGTCCGTGGTCGTCACCGGCACCTATGCCAAGAACCGCCGCACCATCGATTCCGAATCGCCGGTCGATGTCATCAGCGCCAGGGAGTTGCAGGCGAGCGGTTCGAGCGAACTGGCCACCGTGCTGGGCCGTCTGCTGCCGTCGATGAACTTCCCGCGCCCGTCCGGCGCCGACGCCAGCGACGCCGTGCGCCCCGCGCAACTGCGCGGCCTGTCGCCGGACCAGACCCTGGTGCTGGTCAACGGCAAGCGCCGCCACACCACGGCGGTGGTCAACGTCAACGGCACCCAGGGCCGCGGCTCGGCGCCGGTGGACCTGAACGCGATTCCGCTGGCGGCTATCGACCACATCGAGGTGCTGCGCGATGGCGCGGCGGCCCAGTACGGCTCGGACGCGATTGCCGGCGTGATCAACATCATCCTGAAAAAAGGCGCGTCCGGCGGCGAGGCCGAAGTGGGCTTCGGCGAGTACCAGAAGCGCGACGGCAAGGCCATCACAGTGCGCGGCTCGACCGGCTTCAACCTGGGCGACCAGGGCTGGGTGCGGGTGGCGCTGGAAGCGTCCGACCGCGATCCGACCAACCGCGCCGGTCCCGACCTGCGCAACCCGGCCGAGCCGCGCTACGGCAAAGTCAACCAACGTTTCGGCGACCCGGAAACCCGTCCGCGCACAGTGTTCGTCAACAGCCAGTACCGCGTCAACGACGATATCGACTGGTACGCTTTCGCCAACTACGGCCAGCGCAACACCTCGGCCGCCGCCACCTGGCGCACCGCGCTGAACGGCACGGCGCAGCGCACGCCGCTGTACCCGGAAGGCTTCCTGCCGCTGGAAAACAGCGAATCGACCGATACCTCGCTGGTCACCGGCCTGCGCGGCGAAGCGGGCGGATGGCGTTGGGACGCCAGCCTGAACTACGGCAGCAATGAATTCCAGCTGGACCTGGACCACACCGTCAACCAGTCGCTGAACGCCGCCAGCCCGACCCATTTCTACGCCGGCAAGCTGAAGAACACGCAGCAGTTGTTCAACTTCGACGTCGCCAAGGAATATCCGGTGGCGGCCTTCAGCGGCCCGCTGACGGTGGCGCTGGGCGTCGAGGCGCGGCACGAGAAATACGAGATCGGCGCCGGCGACGAAGCGTCCTACATCGGCTCCGGCGCGCAGGGCTTCTCCGGCTTCCGTCCGATCAACGCCGGCAGCAACAGCCGCCACAACGAATCGATCTACGCCAACCTGGAAGCGGAGATCACCAGGCAGTTCTCGGCCTCGGGCGCGCTGCGCCACGAGCGCTACAGCGACTTCGGCAGCACCACCTCGGCCAAGGGCTCGGCGCGCTACGCGTTCACGCCGGACTTCTCGCTGCGCGGCACCGCCTCGTCGGGCTTCCGCGCGCCGTCGCTGGCGCAGCAGTTCTACACCATCACCACCACCAACTTCTCGGTGGTGAACAATGTCAACACGCCGATCGAAACCGGCACCTTCGCGGTCGGCAGCGCCGCCGCGTCGGCGCTGGGCGCGACCCCGCTGAAAGCCGAGAAAGCCCGCAACTACAGCCTCGGCGTGCAGTGGTCGCCGACCCGCAACTGGAACGCCTCGATCGACGCCTACCGCATCGACATCGACGACCGCGTGGCGCTGTCGGCCAACATGACCTTGTCGCCGGCCTTGCAGGCGGCGCTGGCCAAGCAAGGCATCCTGGTGGGCGCCGGCCGCTACTTCACCAACGCCATCGATACCCGCACCACCGGCGTCGACGTGGTCGGCACCTACCGTTGGGAAACGAGCGGCGCGGGCCGCTACGACTTCACCGCAGCCTACAACCACAACAAGAACTCGCTGGAGCACGTGAACGCCAACCCGGCCATCCTGACCACCAACGGCCTGACCCTGATCGACCGCCAGACCATCAACCGGCTGACCGTCGGCTCGCCGAAGGACAAGCTCAGCCTGGCGACCGACTGGACCATCGGCGCCTGGGGCGCGCGCGGCGTGGTGACGCGCTACGGCAGCTTCACCGTGCCGCAGAATAACGCGGCGCTGGACCAGGTCTACGATCCGCAGTGGGTGCTGGATTTGTCCGGCAGCGTCAAGCTGAACAAGAACTGGCGCCTGAGCGCGGGCATCGACAACGTGACCAATCGCTATCCCGACCAGGTCACGTCGGCGGGCAACCTCAACAACAACGGCATCAATCCGTACAGCGGCTTCGCGCCGAACGGCTTCAACGGCCGCTACTACTACGCCAAGGCCGGCTACAGCTGGTAAGGCGGCCCTGCAAAGGCTGGCGTCCGCCAATTGCGGAGCGCCAGCCGCATCAGCTTAGATCCCCGCCGTTCAAGGCCGCGTCGATATCGGCGCGGGTCAGGTCGGGGGCGAACTCCTGGATGAAGTGGTAGGCGTAGGAGCGCAGATAGGCGCCGCGCCGCACCGCCAGCCGCGTGGTGTTTTGCGCGAACAGGTGCGACGCTTCCACCGCGCGCATGCCCTTGTCGCGGCCGTGGTCGAAGGCCATCGAGGCGACGATGCCCACGCCCAGTCCCAGCGCCACATACTGCTTGATGACGTCCGAATCCATCGCCGTCAACACGATGTCGGGCTTGACGCCGGCGCGTTCGAACGCCGCGTCGATATGGCCGCGACCGGTGAAGCCGACGTCATAGGTGATCAGCGAGAACTCGGCCAGGTCTTCCAGCCGGATCGGCGAGCGCGCCAGCAGCGGGTGGCCGTCCGGCACCACGATCAAATGGCTCCAACGGTAGCAAGGGAAAGACACCAGGTCGGGAAATTGCGACAAGCCCTCGGTGGCGATGCCGATGTCGGTCTTGCCGGACAAAATCCATTCGGCGATGTGCTCAGGCGCGCTCTGCTGCAGGGCGATGCGCACGTCGGGATAGGCGGTGCGGAAACTCTGCACCACCTTGGGCAGCGCGTAGCGCGCCTGCGTGTGGGTGGCCGCCACGCTCAGGGTGCCGCTTTGCTGGCCGGTGTACTCCAGGCTGGCCTGCTGCAGGTTTTCCGCTTCGATCAGCAGGCGCTCGATGATCTTCAGGATACCCTTGCCGGGCTCGGTCATGCCGGTCAGGCGCTTGCCGTTGCGCTCGAAAATCACCACGCCCAGTTCGTCCTCCAGCTCGCGGATCTGGCGGCTGACGCCGGGCTGCGAGGTGAACAGCGCGTTCGCCACTTCGGTCAGGTTGTAGCCGCGTCGCGCGGCCTCGCGGATCGACCGCAGTTGTTGGAAATTCATATCGAGACTCCGCCATCGACAAATACACGCAGGCGCTTGGGACGCACCACCAGGGTTTCGCCTTCCTTCAATTGCAGTTGGCTGTAACGTTCGTTCGACATCACCGCTTCGATCAGCTCGGCGGTATCGCTGCGCTCCAGGTCCAGCTGGGCCAGCGGGCCGATCGCGTGCGCGCGACGCAGCTTGACGACGATGCCTTCCGCGCCCGGCGCGTAGCGGTCGATCTCCAGGTCGTGCGGCCGCACATAGGCGGTGCCCTTGCCGTCGGCCGACGGCTGGCCCGGCACGCTGAAGGAGGCGTCGCCGCTGGCCAGGATGCCGTCCTGCACGCGGCCGTGGAACATGTTCACATTGCCGAGGAAGCCGTACACGAACGGCGAGGCCGGATGGTTGTAGACCTCGTCCGGCGCGCCGATCTGCTCGACGTTACCCTTGTTCATCAGCACCACCTGGTCGGCCACTTCCAGCGCCTCTTCCTGGTCGTGGGTGACGAAGATCGACGTCACATGCAGGTCGTCGTGCAGGCGGCGCAGCCAGCGGCGCAGTTCCTTGCGCACCTTGGCGTCGAGCGCGCCGAACGGCTCGTCCAGCAACAGCACGCGCGGCTCGACCGCCAACGCGCGCGCCAACGCGATACGCTGACGCTGGCCGCCCGACAGCTGCGGCGGATAGCGCTCGGCCAGCCAGTCCAGCTGCACCAGCTCCAGCAACTCCTTGACCTTGCGGCGGATCTGGTCTTCCGACGGCCGCTGGGCGCGCGGCTTGACGCGCAGGCCGAAGGCGACATTCTCGAACACCGTCATGTGCTTGAACAGCGCGTAGTGCTGGAACACGAAGCCGACCTGGCGCTCGCGCACATGGCGCTGCGAGGCGTCGTTGGCGTCCAGCAGCACCTGGCCCGAATCCGGATGTTCGAGGCCGGCGATGATGCGCAGCAGCGTGGTCTTGCCGCAGCCGGACGGCCCCAGCAGCGCGGTCAGTTCGCCCTGCGGAAAATCCAGCGACACATTGTTGAGGGCGACGAAATCGCCGAAACGCTTGTTGATGTTCTTAACTTCGATAGTCATGGCATTACTCCGTTGTGCGCAGGTCGGCGGCGATCGATACCTTCAGGCGCCAAGAGATGAAAGATTTCAGGGCCAAGGTCACCAGCGCCAGCAGGGCCAGCAGCGAGGCCACGGCAAAGGCGGCGGCAAAGTTGTATTCGTTGTAGAGGATCTCGACCTGCAAGGGCACGGTGTTGGTCTCGCCGCGGATGTGGCCGGACACCACCGACACCGCGCCGAACTCGCCCATCGCCCGTGCGTTACACAGGATCACGCCGTACAGCAGGCCCCACTTGATGTTGGGCAGCGTGACGCGGCGGAAGGTGTCCCAGCCGGAGGCGCCCAGCACGATGGCGGCCTCTTCCTCTTCATTGCCCTGCGCCTGCATCAGCGGGATCAGCTCGCGCGCGACAAACGGGAAGGTGACGAAGATGGTGGCCAGCACGATGCCCGGCACCGCGAACAGGATCTTGACGTCGTGCTCCTGCAGCCACGGGCCGAACCAGCCCTGCGCGCCGAACAGCAGCACGTAGATCAGGCCGGAGATCACCGGCGACACCGAGAACGGCAGGTCGATCAGGGTCAGCAGGATGCTCTTGCCGCGGAACTCGAACTTGGCGATGCACCACGATGCGGCCACGCCGAACACCAGGTTCAGCGGCACGGCGATGAGCGCCGTGATCAGGGTCAGCTTGATGGCCGAGATCGCATCGTCCTCGATGATGGCGGCCAGGTAGGCTTGCCAGCCCTTGCGGAAGGCTTCGACAAACACCGCCACCAGCGGCACGAACAGGAACAGCGTGAGGAAGGTCAGCGCGACGGCGATCAGCGCGAGGCGCACCCAGCGCGGCTCCAGCGTTTGCGGGGCCGACGGCAGCTCGCCGCGCCGCACTGGCGTAGTAGGAAAGCCGCTCATTATTTGCCCGACTTTCCGCGGGCCCAGGCCTGCAACAGGTTGATGGTCAACAGCATGATGAAGGACACCACCAGCATCACCACCGCGATCGCGGTGGCGCCGGCGTAGTCGTACTGCTCCAGTTTGGTGATGATGAACAGCGGCGTGATTTCCGACACCATCGGCATATTGCCGGCGATGAAAATCACCGAACCGTACTCGCCGGTGGCGCGCGCGAAGGCCAGCGCGAAGCCGGTCATCAGCGACGGCAGGACGGTCGGGAACACCACGCGGCTAAAGGTTTGCCAGGCGTTGGCGCCCAGGCTGGCGGCGGCCTCCTCCAGTTCGCGCTCGGCGTCTTCCAGCACCGGTTGCACGGTGCGCACCACGAACGGCAAGCCGATGAAGGTCAGCGCAACGACCACGCCGACCGGCGTGAACGCCACCTTGAAACCCAGCGTGCCTTCGAGGAAGCGGCCGAACCAGCCGTTGGCCGAATACAAGGCCGTCAAGGTGATGCCGGCCACGGCGGTCGGCAGCGCAAACGGCAGGTCGACCAGGGCGTCGACGATGCGCTTGCCGGGGAATTCGTAGCGCACCAGCACCCAGGCGACGATGCCGCCGAAGATGACGTTGACGAAGGCGCCCAGCAGCGAGGCGCCGAAGGTCAGCTTATACGAGGCGATGACGCGCGCCGACGTCACCGCGCTCCAGAAGCCTTCCCAACTGAGCGTGAAGGTCTTCAGGAACACCGCCGACAGCGGGATCAGGACGATCAGCGTCAGGTAGAAAACGGTGAATCCCAGCGACAGCCGGAACCCCGGCATGACGCGGAAAGGCGCGCCCCGGACGGCGTTGGACGCCGTGGCGGACGCAGCGAGAACTGCTGACATGGTTGCTCCCTTATTACAAATTCTTCTATAAGGGCTGCATACTCTCATCTGCGCTTCATATTACAAACGAAGCATTTTTCATTTGGTTAGACGTTTACGCTATATGGTTTTCAAGAAACCAGCTTCGCCGCGACCGCGACCAGGGTGAAGGCCAGCAAGCCGCGCAGCAGGCGCTCCGGCACCGCGCGGGCGGCGTAGGCGCCGATGGTGATGCCGGGCAGCGAGCCGACCAGCAAGGTCAACAGCAGGCTCCAGTCGATCGAGCCCAGCCACCAGTGGCCGACGGCGGCGATCGCCGTCAGCGGCACGGCATAGGCGATGTCGGTGCCGGCCACTTCGGCGGCGGTCAGGCGCGGGTACAGCATCACCAGCAGGGTGGCGCCGATGGCGCCGGCGCCGATCGAGGAGATGGTCACCAGCGTGCCCAGCACGGCGCCGGAGATGATGGTGGCGATGGTCAGCGCCCTGCCCTGCAATTGGCGCTCGGGGCGGGCCATGACCCAGTCCAGCATCTTGCGTTTGAATAGCAAGGCGACCACGGTCAACATCACCGAGCCGGCGATCATATAGCGTATGACCTGGCCGATTTCCTTGTTGAGCGTGCCGAAATATTTGAGGGAGAAACTGGCCAGCAAAGCGGCCGGCAAGGCGCCGAGGCAGAGCCGGCGCACGATTTCCCAGTGCACCGTGCCGCGCATGCGGTGGGTGAAAGTGCCCACGCCCTTGGTCAACGAGGCGAAGGCCAGGTCGGTGCCGACCGCTACCGAGGGGGACACACCGAACAGCAGCGTCAACAGCGGCGTCATCAGCGAGCCGCCGCCCACGCCAGTCATGCCGACCAACAGGCCGACCGCGAAACCAGATGCGACAAATGACAAATCCATGCAAATCCCCAAGAGTAGACTGCAGAGTAACTACTCTAGGGGAATATCCAAACAACGCAATCCTTATTTGCTTATGCGTTTATTTATTTGGCTGGGGTGTGACGCGCAAGTAAGGTCGTGCCGCGGTATAACCCTTCGGATACTTTTGCTTCAACACGTCCGGATCCTGCACGGTCAGCGGAATGATGACGTCGTCGCCGTCTTTCCAGTTGCCTGGCGTGGCCACGGTGTAGCCGTCGGTCAGTTGCAGGGCGTCGATAACACGCAACACTTCGTCGAAGTTGCGGCCGGTGCTCATCGGGTAGGTCAGGCTCAGGCGCACTTTTTTGTTCGGATCGATCACGAACAGCGTGCGCACGGTGGCCGTGGTCGACGCGTTCGGGTGGATCATGTCGTACAGCGTCGACACTTTACGGTCGGCGTCGGCGATGATCGGGAAGCCGACCACGGTGCCCTGGGTTTCCTGGATATCGGCGATCCAGGCCTGGTGCGATTCGGCCGGGTCGACCGACAGCGCGATCGCCTTGACGTTGCGCTTGTCGAACTCGGGTTTCAGCTTGGCGGTCAGGCCCAGTTCGGTCGTGCAGACCGGCGTGAAGTCGGCCGGGTGCGAGAACAGCACCACCCAGGAATTACCAGCCCACTCATGAAAGTGCAGCTTGCCGATGGAAGAATCTTGTTCAAAATCAGGGGCGGTATCGCCCAGTCGTATCGTCATGGTCAGCTCCAGATGGGAAAAAGAACACCGGCTCTCAGTCAGCCGTCAGCCTGCTATTCTGCGCCTTTTCTACTAAAAAATACAATGTTTCGAGACCTTCCGGCCGTGATTACTTGGGCTGGTAGATCTGGTCGAACAGGCCGCCGTCGGCGAAGTGCACCTTCTGCGCCCTGGTCCAGTCGCCGGCCACGTCGGACAGCTTGAACAGTTTCACGTTCGGGAATTGGGCAGCGTATTTCTTCGCCTCTTTTTCCACGGCCGGACGGTAGTAGTTCCTGGCGATGATTTCCTGCGCTTCATCGGTGTACAGGAAGTTCAGGTAAGCCTCGGCCACCTTGCGGGTGCCGCGCCTGTCGACCACTTTGTCGACCACGGCCAGCGGCGGCTCGGCCAGGATGGACACCGACGGCGCGATGATGTCGAACCTGGTCGGGCCCAGTTCCTTGATCGCCAGCAGCGCCTCGTTTTCCCAGGCGATCAGCACGTCGCCGATGCCGCGCTCGACGAAGGTGGTGGTGGCGCCGCGCGCGCCGGCATCGAGCACCGGCACGTTCTTGTACAGCTTGCCCAGGAAGTCCCTGGCCGACGCTTCGCTGCCGCCCGGCAGGCGCAGCGCGTAGCCGTAGGCGGCCAGGTGGTTCCAGCGGGCGCCGCCGGAGGTTTTCGGATTCGGCGTGATGACGGCGATGCCTGGCTTGACCAGGTCGTTCCAGTCCTTGATGCCTTTAGGATTGCCCTTGCGCACCAGGAACACGATGGTCGAGGTGTACGGCGTGCTGTTGTGCGGCAGCTTCTTCTGCCAGTCCGGCGCCAGCAGCTTGTGCCCGGCGATGGCGTCGATGTCGTAGGCCAGCGCCAGCGAGACCACGTCCGCTTCCAGGCCGTCGATCACGGCGCGCCCCTGCTTGCCGGAGCCGCCGTGCGATTGTTTGATTTTCAGCACGTCGCCGGTCTTGGCTTGCCAGCTTTTGGCAAAGGCGGCGTTGACGTCCTGGTACAGCTCGCGGGTCGGGTCGTAGGACACGTTCAACAGCGAGATTTCAGCCGCCAAGGCTGGAGCGACGGCGGCGACGGCGAGTATGGCGGCAGCAATAATTTTCTTGGACAGCATGTTGTGGATCCCCTGGTAGTGAAGGTCTCCAGCTTACGGCGGTCCTTTATAAATTAAAACTAAGCTTTTAGCAGTTCCTTATACCGAAACTTTATATACGCTCAATAGAAACGGTTGAACAGCACCACGCCCCAGGCGCCCGCCGCCAGCAAACACGTCAGCAACACGGCGGCGCTGCCGAAGTCCTTGGCGTTCTTGGACAGCGGATGGCGTTCCAGCGATACGCGGTCGACCACGGCTTCGATGGAGGAATTGATCAGTTCCACGATCAAGATCAACATCAGCACGCCGATCAGCACCAGTTTCTCGAACGCCGAGATGCGCAGCGCCAGCGCGACGATGGTGCCGACAGCAAACAGGCTGACTTCCTGGCGGAAAGCATGCTCATGCTTCCAGGCCGACTTGAAGCCGTCGATCGAGTATAAAAAGGCCGAAAAGATACGTTTCAGGCCGCTCTTGCTCTTGAATTCGCTCACTGGTTCCATGAATAAGCCGCAAATGGTGAATCTATCATTATGCATCAATTCCTATTTTTTTCACATTATGGTATAAAGTAGCTATCGCATACTGCACCGCACCAACCACATCATGAAAATCGAAACCGTTCCAGAGCAAAAGACCACTATCCAGGTGATCGAGCGCATGGTGGCGCTACTCGATGCGCTCGCCAAATATCCCGACCCTGTCAGCCTGAAGGAATTGTCCAAGGTTTCCGGGCTACACCCTTCGACCGCCCACCGGATTCTCAACGACATGGTGCTGACGCGCTTTGTCGACCGCATCGAACCGGGCACCTACCGGCTGGGCATGCGGCTGCTGGAACTGGGCAATGTTGTAAAGAGCCGACTGTCGGTGCGCGAGGCCGCGCTGGACTTCATGCGCGCACTGCACAAAAAAACCCAGCAGACCATCAACCTGTCGGTGCGCCAGGGCGACGAGATCGTCTACATCGACCGCGCCTTCTCGGAACGCTCGGGCATGCAGGTGGTGCGCGCCATCGGCGGCCGCGGCCCGTTGCACCTGACCTCGACCGGCAAGCTGTTCCTGTCGGTGGACGAGCCGAAAGCCATCCGCGCCTACGCCACGCGCACCGGACTGGCCGGCCACAACAAGAATTCGATCACCGATCTGGCCAAGCTGGAGCGCGAGCTGAGCCTGGTGAAGTCACGCGGCTACGCGCGCGACAACGAAGAGCTGGAGCTGGGGGTGCGCTGCATGGCCGCCGGCATCCACGACGACAGCGGCAAGCTGATTGCCGGGCTGTCGATCTCGGCGCCGGCCGACCGTCTGCAGGACGAGTGGCTGGAAGACCTGGTCGCGACCGCCAACCAGATCTCCGCCACGCTGGGTTACATACCGGTCGAATAAGACGAAGGTGAACTGAGCGGCGAGCTGAGGGCGGCGGGCTTCAGCGCCTCCAGCCATTTGCGCATGCGGCCGGCATCGGCGGTACGCGACTGCTTGCCCTTGGAATCGAGGAACACCATGATGACCGAGCGGCCTTCGATGACCGCCTGCATCATCAGGCAGCGCCCCGCTTCGTTGATGAAGCCGGTTTTCTGCAAGCCGATCGCCCAGTCCGGATTGGCCACCAGGTGGTTGGTGGTGCCGAACTGCATCGTACGGCCGTTGGTTTCGACCATGGCCTTGGCGTCGGTCGAGTACTGGCGCAGGATGGGCTGCTGATAAGCGGCCATCGCCAGCTTGGCCAGATCGCGCGCGCTGGCCACATTCATTTTCGACAGGCCGCTGGAATCGACGTAATGGGTGTCGACCATGCCCAGTTCGCGCGCCTTGGCGTTCATCGCCTCGACAAACGCAGCCTTGCCACCCGGATAGTTACGGCCCAGGGCCGACGACGCGCGGTTTTCCGAGCTCATCAGAGCGATGTGCAGCATGTCGGCGCGGCTCAGCTGGGTGCCCACCTTCAGGCGCGAGCTGCTGAATTTTTCGCGGTCGACATCCTCGTCGCTGATGCTCAGGATCTCGTCCATGTTCTGCTTGGCTTCGACCACGACCAGGCCGGTCATCATCTTGGTGATCGAGGCGATCGGCAGGGCGACGTTGGAATTCTTTTCAAACAGTACTTCGGAATTGGCCTGGTCCAGCACCAGCGCCACGTTCGATTTCAGGTCCAGCGGATCGCGCGTCATGTTCAGGCCGGCCAGGTCGCCCATGGTCGGCACCGCCGGCGCGGCCACGATCATGCGCTGGTACACCACTTTGCGGCGGCCATTGACCTTGATCACACGCTTGACCACGCGTTCGCCAGGCTCGGCGGCGGCCACCCGCACAGGTCCACGCGCCTTGACCTTCTTCACATGGTGTTTTTTCGATCCGGCGCCATCGGCAGCCTGGGCTGCTGTTCCAGTGAGCGCCGTGGCGGCGAACATCAGCGAAATGAGCGCACTTAAAGCTAGTTTATACATTCATATCCCCGAAAAGAACGGTGTGGAGAAAGCGAAAGACCTGTTGCAGTGTAGCAAAATACTGAGCAATCGCAAGCAAATTTAACATTGAGAGCATCGATGGTTGCGTCGACACAATATGGCGCCGTAGGTTTTAAACAAGCTAGCTCTAACCAACAAATTTAACAAATTCCTCAAGCGCCATACGCTCCGTGATCAAGGTATTTTCAACTTTCGAGCGATCGGCGTAACCGAGCGCCATGCCGCACACCACGGTTTCGTTGTCCGGCAATCCCAACTGGCTGGCTATGATTTTATGATACTGGGTAAAGGCCGCCTGCGGGCAAGTATCTAGGCCCCGCGCCCGCGCCGCCACCATGATGTTTTGCAGGAACATGCCGTAGTCCAGCCACGAGCCCTGCTCCATGATGCGGTCGATGGTAAAGATGAGACCTACCGGAGCGCCAAAAAATTCATAATTGCGGCCGTGTTGCGCGGCCATGCCGACCTTATTGTCGCGCGTCAAACCCAGCAAGGCATACAAATCCCAGCCAACCTTGCGACGGCGCTCGATGAAGGGGGAAACCCACTCGCGCGGATAGTAGGCGTATTCCTCGCTATGCTGTTTTGCCTGCTCTGGATCACTATGTGCGGCCAGAATCGCCGAAGACAACTGCTGCTTGCGCTCGCCATCGAGCACATACACTTTCCACGGCTGGGTATTGGTGCCGGACGGCGCCCGCGCCGCCACCTGCAAAATCTGCGCGACATCCTCGCGCGCCACGGCCTGCGGCAGGAAGGCGCGGATCGAACGGCGGCTGGTGATGGCGGCGTCCACCGCCTGCTGGTCGGGAGTTGAGATCATATGCACTCGCTTAGTTGGTTTTCTTGACTACAAATATCACACCGGTGACCGCCAGCGCCATCCCTGCCATGCCGAGGGCGTTGAAAGCCTCGCCAAACATCAGCCAGGCCATGACGGCGGTGGTTGGCGGCGTCAGGTACATCAGACTGGTGACCTGGGTGGCGTCGCTGCGGCGTATCAGCGCGAACAACAGGAAGATGGCGCCGATCGACAAGCCCATCACCGACCACAGCAAGGCGCCGACGAAGCGCGGCGTCCACTGCACCGCAGCAAAGTCCGGCGTCAAGCCTTCGAAGACGATCGCCAGCGGCAACACCAGCACCAGCGAGGCGGCAAACTGGATCACGGTGCCGGTGCGCAAGTCGAAATGCGGGCAATAGCGCTTTTGATACAGGGTGCCGGCGGTCATCGACAGCAGCGCCAGCACGCACAGCAGGATGGCGTCGACCGACAATCCGACCAGCTTGATCTTGGCGGCCACCACCAGCCCCACCCCGGCCAGGCCGAAGACCAGACCCAGCCATTGTAGCGGCCGCACTCGTTCGCCGATCAGCGGCGCGGCGAAGGCGGTCAGGATGGGCTGCATGCCGACGATCAGCGCCGACAGCCCGGCCGGCATGCCCAGTTTGATGGCGCACCAGACGCCGATCAGGTAGCCGGCCTGCACCAGCAGCCCGGCCAGGGCGATCTGCCAGACCTTGCCCTGCGGCCAGGGCGCCTTCAGCAGCAGCACGGCCGGCACCAGGAACAGCAACACGCCCACAAAGCGCATCACCAGGAAGGTCAGCGGCGGCGCGTACGGCAGGCCGAACTTGGCGACGATGAAGCCGCTGCTCCACAACAGCACGAAAAACAGCGGCAGCGGCGACAGGAAAGTGGCGTGTTTGACGACCGCGGCGGCGCTCGGGGTGTTGGGCATGGGGAAACCGGTAAAACTTGCTTGCAGCATGAAAGGGAATCGGCGCCGGTTTGCGGCGCCGACTCGACAGCGTGCAAGTCTATCACGGCGACCGTTACGCCACCGGCGATGCCTTGTCGAGGCGCATTTCCCCCATGGAAATACTTTCCTTAAGCTAGATTTGGTTCTTTGGTGCAACGCACAAAAAATCGCTTGACTTAATTTCTGAAGGCCGTAAAATCGGGTTTGTTGCGTTGCACAATTAGTTGTTCGGTCTGAAACGTGGATAGCCTGTTTCTCACCGGCCGTAAGAAACAGCATTACCTAAGCAGTACTTAATCAATGACTACTTTCCTGGAGATTCAAATGTTTTCTATCCCTGAGCAATTTTCCAATGCGACCAAAGCCAATTTCGAAGCTCAATTTGCGATCTTCTCGGCCCTGACCAACAAAGCTTTTGAAGGCGTGGAGAAGTTTGTCGATCTGAACCTGACCGCTGCCAAGGCATCGCTGGAAGAGTCGTCGATCACCACCAAGCAACTGCTGTCGGCCAAAGACCCACAAGAATTCTTCTCGCTGGCTTCGGCACAAGCCCAGCCTAACGCAGAAAAAACCATCGCTTACGGCCGTCACCTGGCGACCATCGCTTCGAGCACCGGCGCCGAATTCAGCAAAGCTGCTGAAACCCAGATCGCTGAAACCAACCGTAAAGTCATCTCGCTGGTGGAAGAAGTCAGCAAGAACGCCCCAGCTGGTTCGGAAAACGCTGTCGCCATCCTGAAATCGGCCATCGGCAACGCCAACGCCGGCTACGAGCAGTTCGCCAAGACCGCCAAGCAAGCTGTTGAGTCGATCGAATCGAACATGACCTCGGCCGTGAACCAGTTCACCGCTGCTGCTGCAAAAGCTGCTCCAGCCAAGAAGTAATCAAGGAATTCCGGCGCGGTAGGGCGCCGGTTCCTTCAAAAGCCTCGGCCATGGCCGAGGCTTTGTTATTTCAGAATCACACCACGATCCAAAGACTCATCTACTTGCCGATTGAACGTCAGCATTGCCGAGCTCACACGCGACGATTCTTCCGCATCCAGCACGTTTTCACCGCACGCCGGACAACTATTCCCCTCAACCGCTGTGATCAAGACCGACCGGCCTTTGTACATGTAAGCGATATCGCGAATATCATGCACCAACGCAGCTTCGCCACAGACGGGACATATCATATCTATAGCTCCTTAAACGACACAATGAGCACGCCATCGATAACAGTAAGTTTTAGATAAACTCTACCAACCTTGGTAATGGGCCGATAAACATCTTGCCAAACACGATGGTCCGCCTGTGTAGTCATGCTCTTGTAAAAGTCACGCGGGCAAAGTGCCATGACTACGCTAAGCATCTCACCAAATCCTATACCAAGCGCTGCGGCGCCGGACAATGCTGACAGGGTCGCTCTAACTTTTCCTGAAATGACCAAGGCTTTCACAACAGACAGCCGGTAATGAGGCCTGTGCTTTTCCATTTCATATTAACCCATATGCCAAATTCGACGCGATTCAAACACTACCTTGCCTAGTAGCGCATGAGGACAAATCACCGCATTGGGAATAGTCAGAAGTAAACCAAAAAACCGGAGCAAGCTCCGGTTTTTTTAGCGGCAAAAGTCACTATTCGCCGAGGTAGGCCGCTTTGACGCGCGGGTCGTCCAGCATGTCCTTGGCGTTGCCGGTCATGGTGATGTGGCCGGAATCCATCACATAGCCGCGATGCGCCGCTTGCAGCGCCAGCTTGGCGTTCTGCTCCACCAGCAGGATGGTGATGCCCTCTTTCGAGACGTTGCGGATCACTTCGAAAATCTTCTCGACCATGATCGGCGACAGGCCCATCGACGGTTCGTCCAGCAGCAACAGCTCGGGATGCGACATCAGCGCGCGCGCCATCGCCAGCATCTGCTGCTCGCCGCCCGACAGCGTGCCCGCCATCTGCGCCGCGCGCTCCTTCAGGCGCGGGAACACGTCGAACCACTTGCCGATGTCGGCGTCGATGCCGGCCTTGTCGTTGCGGGTGTAGGCGCCCATCATCAGGTTTTCCTGGATCGACATGCGGGTGAACACGCCGCGCCCTTCCGGCACCATCGCCAGCCGCTTCTCGACCAGATGGAAGGACTTGCTGCCCTTCAGCGACTCGCCCTTGTACGACACCGTGCCCTCGACCTTGCAAGGCGGCAGCGTGCCGGTGATGGCTTTCAAGGTGGTGGTCTTGCCGGCGCCGTTGGCGCCGATCAAGGCCACCAGCTCGCCCTTGTTCACTTCCAGATCGATGCCTTTGACGGCCTTGATGCCGCCGTACGCGACTTTCAGTCCCGATACTTTAAGAACGTTGTCGCCCATTAGTGCGATCCTCCCAGGTAGGCGTCGATAACCGCCTGATTGCTTTGTATTTCCGCCGGCAGACCTTCGGCGATCGGCTTGCCGTATTCCAGCACCATCAGCCGGTCGCACAAGCCCATCATCATCTTGACGTCGTGCTCGATCAGCAGCACGGTCTTGCCTTCGTTCTTGATCTTCACCAGCAGTTCGCGCAGCGCCAGCTTCTCGGTGGCGTTCATGCCGGCCGCCGGCTCGTCCAGCGCCAGCAGTTGCGGATCGGTGGCCAGCGCGCGGGCGATTTCCAGCCGGCGCTGGTCGCCATACGACAGGAACTTCGAGGTGCGGCTGGCGAACTGGCCGATGCCGACGAAGTCCAGCAATTCCTGCGCGCGCTTGCGGATGGACGCCTCTTCCTCGCGCGCCGCCTTGTGGCGGAACACGGCGCCGAACACGCCCTGGTGCGAGCGCACGTGGCGGCCGACCATGACGTTTTCCAGCGCGGTCATCTCGCCGAACAAACGGATGTTCTGGAAGGTGCGGGCGATGCCGGCCTTGGCCACCGCATGCGGGGCGGACGGCGAATACGGCTTGCCGGCCAGCTCGAAGGTGCCGGTGTCCGGCTGGTACAGGCCGGTGATGACGTTGAAGAAGGTGGTCTTGCCGGCGCCGTTGGGGCCGATCAGGCCGTAGATCTGGCCCTTCATGATCTTGATGCCGACATCGGTCAGCGCCTGCAAGCCGCCGAAGCGCTTGTTGACGCCGGCGATGTGGAGAATAACTTGTTCGCTCATGTCTGCTTTCCTCAGGCCGCCACGGTGCCGGACGATTGATCTTTGGTGTCGGTGTCGCCGTCGGGACGGTCTTCATGCTTGGGCGCCGGCCACAAACCCGCCGGGCGGTTCAGCATGATCAGCACCATCGCCAGGCCGTACAACAGCTGGCGCAGCACTTCCGCTTCGATCAGCACGTGGCCGAACAGTTTTTGCTGCAACGGCTCGACCACGTGGCGCAGCACTTCCGGCAGCGCCGCCAGCAACGCGCCGCCCATGATGACGCCAGGGATGTGGCCGATACCGCCCAGCACCACCATCGCCAGCACGGCGATCGACTCGGTCAGCGAGAACGATTCCGGCGACACAAAGCCCTGGAACGAGGCGAACATGGCGCCGGCGACGCCGCCGAACGAGGCGCCCATCGTGAACGCCAGCAACTTGACGTTGCGGGTGTTGATGCCCATCGCCTTGGCGGCGATCTCGTCTTCGCGGATCGCGACCCAGGCACGGCCCAGGCGCGAGTGCTGCAGGCGCGAGGTGATGAACACCACGGCTATGCACAGGAACAGGAACAGGAAGTAGTAGGCGTTCACCGACGGCATGGAGTAGCCGCCGACGATGACGTTGGCGCGCGAACCCGCCTCGCCCGCCAGGTTGACGCCGAACACGCGGATCGGGTCGATCAGGTTGATGCCCTGCGGACCGTTGGTGAAGTTGATCGGCTCGTTCAGGTTGTTCATGAAGATGCGGATGATCTCGCCGAAGCCCAAGGTCACGATGGCCAGGTAGTCGCCGCGCAGCTTCAGGGTCGGCGCGCCCAGCAGCGCGCCGAACAGGCCGGCCAGCGCGGCCGCCAGCGGCACGATCAGCCATACCGACAGGTGGATGCCGTTTTGCTGGATGTCCGGTCCCAGGATGGCGACCAGGGTATTGCCGACCATCGGGTACCCGTTGATCAGCGATTCGAGCAAGGTCGCGAACTGCGGCGAAGCCAGCAGGCCGGTCATGTAGGCGCCCACCGCGTAGAAGGCGATGTAGCCCAGGTCCAGCAGGCCGGCGAAGCCGACCACGATGTTCAGGCCCAGCGCCAGCATGATGTACAGCAGCGCCATGTCGATGATGCGGACCCAGGAGTTGCCGAACTGCGAGGCGACGAACGGGAAGATCAGCAAGCCGATCAGGACCACAGCCATGCTGCTGTAGGCCTTGCGCGGGTTGCGGGTGGTGTCGAAATTCAGAATAGCCATGTGTAGTTCCTCCGCTTAGGCACGGTCCGCAACGCGCTCGCCCATGATGCCGGACGGACGCACCGTCAGCACAATGATCAGCACGACGAAGGCAAAGATGTCCTGGTAGTGGCTGCCGAGGAAGCCGCCGGTCAGGTCGCCGATGTAGCCGGCGCCCAGGCTCTCGATGATGCCGAGCACGATACCGCCTATCATCGCGCCATAGATGTTGCCGATGCCGCCCAGCACCGCGGCCGAGAAGGCTTTCAGGCCGGGCACGAAGCCCATCGCAAACTGGATCGACGCGTAGTTGGCGCCCCACATCACGCCGGCCACGGCGGCCAGGCCCGCGCCCAGCGCGAAGGTGGCGACGATGACCTTGTTGGAATCGACGCCCATCAGGCCGGCGACCCGGGGATTTTCCGCCGTGGCGCGCATGGCGCGGCCCATCTTGGTTTTTTCCACCAGCAGCACCAGGCCGGTCATCGACAGCGCGGCCAGCACCAGCAGCAGGATCTGGGTCTGCGAGATCAGCGCGCCGCCGACCGTGATCGGTTCCGACGACAGCAGCTGCGGGAAGGCCAGCGGGTTGCGGGTCCAGATCATCATGGCGACGGTTTGCAGCAGGATGGAGACGCCGATGGCGGTGATCAGCGGCGCCAGGCGCGGCGCATTGCGCAGCCGGCGGTAGGCGACGCGCTCGATCAGGATGTTGACGACGATGCAGACCGGAATGGCGCCGCCGATGGCGATCGCCAGCTTGACGTAGCCAGGCAGGTCCGGTGCGTATTCGTTCAGGTATTTGAGGATGGTCAGGCCGGTCATCGCACCGATCATCAGCACATCGCCGTGGGCGAAGTTAATCAGGTTCAACACGCCGTACACCATGGTGTAGCCCAGCGCGACCAGTGCGTACATGCTGCCGAGCACCAGCCCGTTAATAAGTTGTTGGATAAATGTATCCATGAAGAGTGCCTTTACTTTTTGTGTTATGCCTGCACAGCGGTTCATCTAACAAAAACGGCACCCGGAGTAGGTCTCCGTAGTGCCGCCGTTGACTACACGTTCATGATGCAAATTTCATGCCTGAACCAGTAGCGTCTCCCTGCGAGCCGCGCCCTCTTTTTATAAGCCTAAACGACAACTTTTTGAGAGCGAGGCAATGATAGCGAGATTCTGGAAAAACTAACTGCGGAATAACGGAAAGATGCAAAATTTAATTCCGTTTCATCCCGAAAGTTGTTAAACCACGCCCTCTGCCGGTGCAGCTTTCTGTCCATCCAGGCCTCTGGGCAGCGGGAAAGTGACCGCTTCCTGCACCCCGTCGAGCGTGCGCACGCTGCGCGCGCCCAGTTCCTTCAGGCGGTCGATGACCGCTTGCACCAGCACTTCGGGCGCCGACGCACCAGCGGTGACGCCGACGCGCAATTTGCCTTCCAGCCAGAGCGGATCGATCTGCGTGGCGTTGTCGACCATGTAGGCCGGCGTGCCCTTCTTCTCCGCCACTTCGCGCAGGCGGTTGGAATTGGAGCTGTTCGGGCTGCCGACCACGATCACCACTTCCACTTGCGGCGCCATGAATTTCACGGCTTCCTGGCGGTTGGTGGTGGCGTAGCAGATGTCGCCCTTTTTCGGCTCGATAATCGCCGGATATTTACGCTTCAGCGCTTCGATGATGTCGGCGGTGTCGTCTACCGACAACGTTGTCTGCGAAACATAGGCCAGTTGGTCCGGCTTGGTGACGTTCAGCTTGGCGACGTCGGCCACCGTTTCGACCAGGTACATGCCCTCATCGGTCTGGCCCATCGTGCCTTCGACTTCCGGGTGGCCGTCGTGGCCGATCATGACGATCTCGCAACCCTGCTTGCGCATCTTGGCCACTTCCACATGCACCTTGGTGACCAGCGGGCAAGTCGCGTCAAAGATGCTGAGGCCGCGCGATTCCGCTTCCGCCCGCACCGCCTTGGACACGCCGTGCGCCGAGAACACCAGCGTGTTGCCGGCCGGGACGTCGTCCAGGTCTTCGATGAAGATGGCGCCCTTGTTGCGCAGGTCTTCCACCACGTAGGCGTTGTGGACGATCTCGTGGCGCACATAGATGGGCGCGCCGAACTGGGTCAGCGCGCGTTCGACGATTTCAATGGCGCGGTCGACGCCAGCGCAAAAGCCGCGCGGCTGGGCCAACAGGATTTCTTTATCGCTCATGAGTTCCTCACAGCACGGAAATAAGTTTGACTTCGAATTTCAGCGGCTGGCCGGCCAGCGGGTGGTTGAAGTCGAACAAACAGGTTTCATCGCCCAGCTCGCGCAGGATGCCGGCGAAGCGGCCGCCGCCCGGCGCGGCGAAGTCGACCAGGTCGCCCACCTTGTAGTCGGCGCCCGGCACCGAGTTGTCGTCCAGCGTGGCGCGGGTGACTTCGCGCACCAGTTCCGGGTTGCGCGGGCCGAAGCCGACGCCCGGCTCCAGGTCGAACGTCTTGTGCGTACCTTCAGGCATGCCGATCAACAACTCTTCCAGCACCGGTGCCAGCTGGCCCTGGCCCAGCATCAAGGTGGCGGGATTTCCGCTGAAGGTTGTAACGATATCAGTACCGTCCAGCGAGGCGAGACGATAATGCAGAGTTAAGTAAGCCGATTTGGTGACAACAGCAGGTTGCGCGTTAGACATGACGTGGGATTCGGTAAGCTGGCAAAGGCTATATTGTAAGCCACCTTGCCTGCCGCGCCTGTCGTCTGTGCTGATTTGCGGAGGATATCGATGACAATTAACGAATGGCCGCTGGAACGCCGCCCGCGCGAACGGCTGATACGCGAGGGCGCGGCGGCGCTGACGGACGCCGAATTGCTGGCGGTTTTCCTGCGCACCGGCGTACCGGGCAAGGACGCGGTGCAGCTGGGACAGGAGATGTTGCACCATTTCGGCTCGCTGCAATCCATGTTCGGCGCCAGCCTGGCGGAGTTTTCCGCGCTGCGCGGGCTGGGCGCGGCCAAGTTCGCCCAATTGCAGGCGGTGATGGAGCTGGCGCGGCGCGCCATCCTGGAGGAAATCAAGACCGGCAACACGCTGAGCTCGCCCCGTGCGGTGAAGGAATACCTGCGCATCACCTTCAGCGGCAAGGACTTCGAATCGTTTTACGTGCTGTTCCTGGATGTGAAGAACCGCCTGATCGACGCCAAGGAAATGTTTCGCGGCACCTTGACGCACACCAGCGTCTACCCGCGCGAGGTGGTCAAGGCGGCGCTGGCCTGCAACGCGGCCAGCATCATGCTGGCCCACAACCACCCGTCCGGCACGCCCGATCCCAGCGAATCGGACTTGCTGCTGACGCGGGCGCTGGTGCAGGCCATGGCGCTGGTCGATATCCGCATCCTCGACCATTTTGTCGTGGCCGGCCACCAAGTTCACTCGTTTGCCGAGCACGGCCAGCTGTGAGTTTACCCCTATGGGCTCAAGGGTTTACGAGCGAATTCATAATTGTTAAATATTTTTAGATATGCGAGACACAATTGTTTTTCACAAGTCATTGAAAAAGCTGAGGTTTTTGGATATACTCTTGTTTTTCCAATTGTGGAATGTCTTTTAAGGAGTGCGTTATGGCACGTGTTTGCCAAGTTACTGGGAAGAAGCCGATGGTCGGCAACAATGTTTCCCACGCAAACAACAAAACCAAACGTCGTTTCCTGCCTAACCTGCAGAACCGTCGTATTTTTGTTGAATCTGAAAACCGCTGGGTCTCCCTGCGTCTGTCCAACGCTGGTCTGCGCGTAATCGACAAAGTCGGCATCGATGCCGTACTGGCCGACATGCGCGCCCGTGGCGAAAAAGTCTAATTAGGAGCTACCATGGCAAAAACTGGCCGCGACAAAATCAAACTGGAATCGACCGCAGGTACGGGTTTCTTCTACACCACTACCAAGAACAAGCGCACCACGCCTGCTAAAATGGAGATCATGAAGTTCGATCCTAAAGCACGCAAGCACGTTATGTTCAAAGAAACCAAGATCAAGTAATTCGATCTTCGCTTCTCGCAAAAAAGCCGCTCAGCATCAGCTCAGCGGCTTTTTTATTTTATAAACAACCTTCGATATATTGCACTTCCTTCCAGGCGCCGGCGTAGATCGCGCCCACTTTGCCTTTGCTGGTGTCGAAGCGGATCGCGTACTGGCCGCCGCCGGCCTTGATGGTCAGGGTTTGTTCGCTGTCATCGTAGCCCTGCGGCGCGGTGGTCACCGCCTCGCCGTAGACTTGCCTTATCTTTTCCACCGGGTCGCCCAGGCCGATGCCGCGCTCGGAGAGTATGCCCTCTTCCATCACGTCCACCCGCTTCAACACATCGCCGACAAACATCAGCAGCAAACCGGGCTGGCGCGCCGGCTCCAGCTGGAAGCAGTTCGGCGAGCCGCGCAACGCTTTCGGCGTGCGCTCCATGTGATCGCCCAGCACTTTGTTGACGGCGTCGAAGCGCATGCCGATCTTCAACGGGCCGGCGCCGTCGAAGCGCACGGTCCAGTCGGCGGCATGCGCGCCGCACAGCGGCAGCGCCAACGCCAGCGCCGCCAGGTGGGTTCGCAATCTCATGTTGGTCCTTGAAATGGAAAACGGCCCCGAATCTCGGGGCCGTTCAATTGTATCAATACTTTCTTATGCGTAGCTGCGCAGGCGGAGCGAGAAGTCTTGCAGCGACTTGATGCCCGACGCTTCCGCGCGGTTGCACCAGTCTTGCAGCTTGTGCAGCAACTGGTCGCGGGTGAAGTGCGAACGCTCCCAGATCACGCCCAGCTCCACGCGCATGGTGTGCATGGTTTCCAGCGCCTTGCTGTGCTGAAACAGTTCCACCAGCTGTTGCTGCTGCGGCGCCTCCAGCTTGCCCGGCTCGCGCTGCAACAGCTTGCGCGACGATTTCAGGAAGCGGGCTTCCAGCTGGGCCTTGTCTTTCAGGTGTTCCAGCTCTTCTTTCCAGGCGTGCTTGACCGATTTGGCGTACTTGGCCATCACGTCGTAGCGGTTGGCGATGACCGATTGCAGCGTGTCGAAGTCGGCTTCGATCTTGCCTTTGGCGAACTTCGGCTCCGGTGCGCGTTTCTTGACCTTGGCCAGGCCCACCATTTCCAGCGCGCGGATGTAGCCCCAGCCGATGTCGATCTCATACCACTTCGACGACAGCTTGGCCGAGGTGGCGAAGGTGTGGTGGTTGTTGTGCAGTTCTTCGCCGCCGATCAGGATGCCGAACGGGATGATGTTGGTCGCCGCGTCCGAGCAATCGTAGTTGCGGTAGCCCCAGTAGTGGCCGATGCCGTTGATGATGCCGGCCGCCGTGACCGGGATCCACATCATCTGCACGGCCCACACGCTGATGCCGATCACGCCGAACAGCACGAAGTTGATCACAAACAGCGCTGCCACACCCTGCCAGCTGAAGCGGGTGTACAGGTTGCGCTCGATCCAGTCGTCCGGCGTGCCATGGCCATACTTCTCCATGGTTTCCAGGTTCTTCGATTCGGCGCGATACAGCTCGGCGCCTTGCCAGAAGACTTTCTTGATGCCGCGCGTGACCGGGCTGTGCGGATCTTCCTCGGTGTCGCACTTGGCGTGGTGCTTGCGGTGGATAGCCGCCCATTCCTTGGTCACCTGGCCGGTCGTCAGCCACAGCCAGAAACGGAAGAAGTGGCTGGGGATGGCGTGCAGCTCCAGCGCGCGGTGCGCCTGATGGCGGTGCAGGTAGATGGTCACGCTGGCGATGGTGATGTGCGTCACCGCCAGCGTATAGAAGAACACTTGCCAGGCGGTGAGTCGGGTGACGCCGTTAGACAAAAAATCCAGTACAGCATTTAAACTAAAAATCATTACTACTCCAAAGTGGGCGTGTCTCGCTATGCGGTCGTTCCGCCAAGATTGCGTTTTTAGCAGGCGCAGGAAGTCCGTCAGTCGTACTTTTGGACGTTATTGTACGCTGATTTAAACGTGATTAGCGGAAGGATTTCCCTCGGTCACCGACGATTTCCGTGGCACGGTCGTGCTTTCCTGCGGGCCCATTTGCTCCGGCATGGGGCCGAGGATGCGCATTTCGCGCTGCGGGAACGGCACGGAAATGTTGGCGCCCTTCAACGCGCGCCAGATCGCGCGGTTGACGTCCGAGATCACGCCGCTGCGGCCGTTTTGCGGATCGTTGATCCAGAAACTCACTTGCAAGTCCAGGCCGTCCGCGCCAAAGCTCATCAGCTGCGCCGACGGCAGCTTGTCCTCCTTCTGCACCCGCTCCACCGTCAAGGCGGCGTCTTCCAGCAGTTTGAGCACCATGTCGACGTCGGTGTCATACGCCACCGACACCTTGGTCGAGATATTCAGCATGCTGCTCGACAGCGAGGAATTCTGCACCGCGCCCGACACCAGCATCTCGTTCGGCACGATGGACTCGACGCCGTCCAGCCCTTGCAGCACGGTGTAACGGGTGTTGATCTGCGTCACACGACCGCTATATTTGTCGACGGTGATCATGTCGCCGATGGTCAGGCTGCGGTCCAGCAGGATCACGAAGCCGGACACGTAGTTGCTGGCGATCTTCTGCAAGCCCAGGCCCAGGCCGACGCCCAGCGCGCCGCCGAACACCGACAGCACCGTCAGGTCGATGCCCACCAGCGACAAGCTCATCAGCACGGCCACCAGGATCAGCAGCGCGCGCGCGGTGCGCGCCACCACCACCCGCAGGTTGGAGTGCATGCCCTGCACCTTCATCAACTGCTCTTCCAGCGTGGCGCCGGCCCACATCGCCAGGATCAGCAGCACGATCACCGAAACGGTGGCCTGCAGGATGTCGGCCAGCGACACCTTGTATTTACCCAGCGGCAGGATGGTGCCGTCCATGAAGTCGAACACTTCCTGGTACAGGCCGGTGACATACAGCACGAAAGCCAGCCACACCAGCAACTGGAACACTTTCTCGAAGGCCAGCATGGTGGCGCTGATCTGGCCGTGGCGCGCAAACACGCGGCGCAGCAGGTAGACCGTGAAGCGGATCACCACCAGCGAACCGAAGATGGGCAGGGCCACCTTGATCAGGTTGACGTGGAAGTGGTACTTGGTCAGCGCCACGCGCGCCAAGGCCAGCAGGCAGACCACGGCCAGCGGCGCCATCACGCGGCCGAAACTCTCCACCCCGAAGCCCAGCACGCCGCTATGCACTTCCTGGCGGCCAAAGCGTTTCTTCAGCAAGCGCGCCAGGCCCCAGCCCAGGATCACGGAACCGATGATGACGGCGAATTGCCAAAGTCGGCTGGGATCCTGCAGGTCGCCGGTCAGGTCCTCGATCAGGTTGAGCAGGGGCTGTTGTTGAGTCATAGCGCTGGGTGTGTAGTCTGGGGTGTGTAGATTAACGTAAAAAAGGCCGGAAGCCCGGCCTTTTGCGATGAGACGTGCGGCCGATTACTCGTCGCCGGCTTGCTCGTCATCCTTGACGATGACTTTCTTGGCCATCGGCTTGCGCTCGAACACGGCGGCGAAGAAGCCGTCGGTCTGGTGCTTGTGCGGCAGCAGCTTCAGATAGTCGCCCATCTCCAGCTCGATACGCTGCTCTGCCAGAACCTTGCTCATCGGCACCAGCTCGAAGTCCGGATGGGTATCCAGGAATTGCTTGGCGATGAACTCGTTCTCGTCGTCCAGGAAGCTGCAGGTGGCGTAGACCAGGCGGCCGCCGCCCTTCAACAGGCGCGCGGCGCCGGCCAGGATGGCGGCCTGCTTGACCTGCAGTTCGCCGATCGCGCTCGGCTGCTGGCGCCATTTGACGTCGGGGTTGCGGCGCAGGGTACCCAGGCCCGAGCACGGCGCGTCGACCAGCACGCGGTCGATCTTGCCGGCCAGGCGCTTGATCTTGGCGTCGCGTTCGTGCGCGATCTGCACCGGATGCACGTTCGACAGGCCGCTGCGCGCCAGGCGCGGCTTCAGCTTGGCCAAACGCTTCTCGGACACGTCGAAGGCGTACAGGCGGCCGGTGTTGCGCATGGTCGCGCCCAGCGCCAGCGTCTTGCCGCCGGCGCCGGCGCAGAAGTCCACCACCATCTCGCCGCGCTTGGCGCCGACGATGGCCGACAGGATCTGGCTGCCCTCGTCCTGCACTTCGATATGGCCGTCCTTGAACAGCGGCAGGTTTTGCAGCGCCGGCTTTTGCAGCACGCGCAGGCCCAGCGGCGCGAACGGCGTCGGCGTGCTGCGGATCGGCGCTTCGGCCAGCTTGGCGGCGACCTCGTCGCGGGTCGCCTTGATGGCGTTGACGCGCAGGTCCAGCGGCGCAGGCGAGTTCATGCCGTCGGCCAGCGCCAGCGTTTCCTCTTCGCCCATCTGCTCGACCAGCTTGTCGAACAGCCACTTCGGCATGTTCGAACGGCTCGACTTGTGCATCAGCTTGCGGTCGATCAGCAGGATGCGCTCGACCCAGGACACTTCGTCCTCGGTCAGGCCGCCCAGCGATTCAACGCCGACCGCGTCCGCCATGCCCAGCAGGGTCAGGCGACGCATGGTGGCGCCGCCGCCCGCTTCGGAGAAATCGGTATAGAACGATTTATTGCGCAGCACGTTGTAGATGCACTCGGCGATGGCGCCGCGCTCACGGCCGCCCAGGCGATGGTGGTCTTTGAAATAGCGCGACAGGGTGGTGTCGGCCGGCGCGGCAAAGCGCAAAATCTCGCGCAACACTTCTTCGGCGTTGGCGAGTATCGCTGGTGGCAATCTCATGGAATTCCTTGGTTAGTTTTACTTTGTGTGGTCCACGTGGACCGCGCCCTGCGCTATCGTCAACCTGTCTTCGACAAACCAGCGTATCGCACGCGGGTAGATGACATGCTCCTGCTGCAGCACGCGGGCGGACAGGGTTTCAACCGTATCGTCGGGCAACACGGAGACGGCGGCTTGCGCCACCATCGGCCCGTGATCGAGTTCGGCCGTCACGAAATGCACCGTCGCCCCATGCTCCGCCACGCCGGCGGCCAGCGCCTGCGCGTGTGTCGCCAGGCCGGGGAACAGCGGCAGCAGCGATGGATGGATGTTGAGCATGCGGCCGGCGTAATGCGCGACAAACTGCTCCGTCAAAATCCGCATGAACCCTGCCAGCACCACCAGATCGGGCTGGAAGCCGTCGATCACGGTCTGCAGGGCCGCGTCGAACTCGGCGCGGCTGGCATAGTCTTTATTGGCAACAATTGCCGTCGGGATTCCATGTTCAGCAGCGAATACCAGCCCGGAGGCGTCGGCGCGGTTGCTGATGACGGCGGCAATACGGGCAGGCCAGCGCTCGGCTTGCGCCGCGCGGACGACCGCTTCCATGTTGCTGCCGCGACCGGAAATCAAGATGACGATGTTTTTCATAGGCCGACATTGTACCTTGTTCAGGCAGTCGGGACTACAACTGAACAAGATTTGTTGCAATGCAGCAGGGCACGCCGGGGCGCAGAACACCCGCTCCCACGCTGGCGTGGGAGACGGTTCCGGCTTACTCGAAGGAGTAAAATACCCGGAACGGGACTTTTTTGTCGGCCCAGTAATCGGCAGCGTCGCGGAAAACGTCCAGCAGGGTTTCCCTTGCTTCCTTGTCAAATTTCTGGGTATTGGGCAATTGCTCCAGCACCACCAGGAAACCCTGCTGGGCGCCGGCGCCGGCCATGGTTTCGGTCAATGTTGTCCGCAAACCATCGAAATTCTTGCCTATACCCTTGGGGAACTGAAACGATTCCGCAATGATGCCCAGCACTTGCTGCTTGGTCGCGCCGGCGATGCAATGCGCGTACAGGAAGTGGTGTCCGAGGCGGGCCGCTTCCTCTTGCAGTTCGACCACGCGGAAGGCGCGGATCGATTGCACGAGGTTGGGCGGCACGGTCATTAGCAAACTCATGTTTCCCTCAATTTGACCTGATATGTACGGTGTGTCCACTTTTCTGTCGAGCGTGCCTATTTTGTGAATTAAAGAGTAAATAATTTGAGCACCTGTCCACTTTACACGGCAAACTGGTCTGCGTTTGCCATGGCTGATTCAATATGTTTCTCGAATCCCATACGCATATTAGGGTAACGTGTTGTTCCTCCTAGATCAACACGAATGTGATGGCCCACGTAATATTTGTTAAAAACAGAACATTTTGTAAGTGTTTTAGGGGTCAAATCGGCACATTTCCCACTTTTGGCCGGGCGACGCCGTTTTGTGACCACTGTTACAATTTGTTGCCACAGATACCTGTCTAACACTAGTTGCGACCTGCATACGGGATTACTATACCAACCATGCAATATCAGAGCCCCTGATAAGACATCCAAACTGAAACGAGGTACCAAATGAACTTGCAAGCCAAATTGATCGCATCCGTACTTTGCTTAGGCTCCCTGCCTTTCGCCGCTCAAGCCGCCGATTTCGAAGATTTCGGCCGTGTGGTTCGTGTGACCCCGCAAGTGGAGCAAATCAATCGTCCGCGCCAGGAATGCCGCACCGAAGTTGTCCAGGTCCAGCAGCCGGCGCCATCGCGCGGCGTGGGCGGCGCCATCATCGGCGGCCTGATCGGCGGCCTGGCCGGTAACCAGGTCGGCGGCGGCACCGGCCGCTCGGTCGCCACCGCGGCCGGCGCCATCGCCGGCGCCGTGGCCGGCGACCGCATCGACAACGCCAACACCCCGTCCAGCGGCGGCGTGCAGGAACAGCAAGTGAAGCAGTGCCGCACCGTCGACCACTGGGAATCGCGCACCTCCGGCTATGAAGTCACCTACGACTATCGCGGCCGCAACTACACCAGCGTGATGTCCTACGATCCGGGCGAGCGCGTGCGCCTGCGCGTGGTGGTGGAACCGATGCAGCGTTAATCTCCCGCCGCTCCCCCAGCACTGCCGGTCCGATGACCGGCAGTGTCGTTTTCAGGCTTGCTTTGCTGCAAGGCATCGCGGGATAATGACGGTTCACCTCTGTCGCCCCTCCATGCCATGCTGATCAAACGAAAATCCGTCGAACAAGTAGAATCCTCCCGCCCGGCATCGCCCCCCGCCCGCAAGCCCAAGTACGCGCCGGTGACGCTGTCGGAGCAGGATGGCGTGCGCTACCTGCATTTCGGCACCGAGTGGGTGCAGGGCGCGATGCGCCTGCGCAAGCCGAACTGGCCCGAGCTGGAATACGCGCAACAGATGATGGCCTGGATGCTGTGGCTGGAAAAACCGGCGCAGATCGCCCAGCTGGGCCTGGGCACGGCCACGCTGACCAAATACTGCTACACCACCTTCCCCGAGGCCGCCGTCACGGCCGTCGAGCTGAACCCGTCGGTGATCGCCATCTGCGCCTCGATGTTCAAGCTGCCGGACAACGACGCCCGCCTGCGCGTGGTGGAAATGGACGCCCTCGACTACGTCAACGACGAGGCCAACGCCGGCACGCTGGACGTGCTGCAGGTGGACCTGTACGACGCCACCGCGCGCGGCCCGGTGCTCGACAGCGCCGAGTTCTACCAGTCCTGCAACGCCTGCCTGACCGACGACGGCATCATGACGGTCAACCTGTTCGGCGACCATCCCAGCTACGCGCGCAACATCAAGGCCATCAAGTTCGCGTTCGAGCAAGTCATTTGCCTGCCGCAGGTACATGATGGTAACGTGGTGGCGATCGCCTTCAGGCGCAAGCGCGCGATCGACCTGGAGGCGCTGGCCGCGCGCGCCGCGCAGATCGCCGCCGACACCAAGCTGCCGGCCAAGACCTGGGTCATGGGCATCGCAGCGAAGTAAGCAGCAGAGGCAATGCGGCAGCGGGCCGTTCCGCCGCCGACTTTTGAAAGTGGCACGATGTCCGCAACGTCCGCACCCAGCATCAGTCCCGCCGTCAAACCGGCGCCGCTCGATCTGCAACAGATCTACACCTGGCTGCTGGCCGACGGCATGATACGCAAGGCCGAAGTCAAGGAACTGTACGCGCACAGCCAGGGCATCCTGAAGAACGCCATCGGCCCCATGCATCCGCTGTGCGCGGTGGCGCATGGCAAGCTGCTGTCGGCGCTGCCGCCGCACAAGCTGCTGACCCTGGACGCGCTGTGCGAATGGCTGGCGGCGCGCACCGGCCTGGCCTTCACCCGCATCGATCCGCTCAAGATCGACTTCACCCGCGTGGCCGACGTGATGTCGGCCAGCTACGCGGCGCGCTTCAACATCCTGCCGCTGGAGCTGAACGGCGACACGCTGGTGGTGGCCACCGCCGATCCCTACGCGGTCGAGTGGGAGGCGGAGATCGCCAAGATCTCGCGCCGCACGATACGCCGCGTGATCGCCAACCCGCTCGACATCGCGCAATACACCACGCAGTTCTTCAGCCTGGCCAAGTCGATCAAGAAGGCCAACAAGAACAACAGCAACGACCTGGCGCTGCGCAACAACTTCGAGCAGCTGGTCGAGATGGGCAAGACCAACAAGCAGGTCGACGCCAACGACCAGCATGTGATCAACATCGTCGACTGGCTGTGGCAGTACGCGTTCGAGCAGCGCGCCTCGGACATCCACCTGGAGCCCAAGCGCGACATGGCGGCGATCCGCTTCCGCATCGACGGCGTGCTGCACCAGGTGTACCAGGTGCCGGCGGTGGTGATGATCGCCATGACCGCGCGCATCAAGCTGCTGGGACGCATGGACGTCATCGAGAAGCGCCGCCCGCAGGACGGCCGCATCAAGACCCGCACCGCCGGCGGCCAGGAAATCGAGCTGCGCCTGTCGACGCTGCCGACCGCCTTCGGCGAAAAACTGGTGATGCGCATCTTCGATCCCGACGTGGTGGTCAAGACCTTGCCGGAACTGGGCTTCCCGGCCGACGACGCGCAGCGCTGGGACGAACTGACCGCGCGCCCGCACGGCATCATCCTGGTGACGGGGCCGACCGGCTCCGGCAAGACCACCACCCTGTACACCACGCTGAAGGCGCTGGCGACGTCGGAGGTCAACGTCTGCACGGTGGAGGATCCGATCGAGATGGTGGAGCCGGCCTTCAACCAGATGCAGGTGCAGCCGGGCATCGACCTGTCCTTCGCCGACGGCGTGCGCGCGCTGATGCGGCAAGACCCGGACATCATCATGGTCGGCGAGATCCGCGACCTGGCCACCGCCGAGATGGCGATCCAGGCCGCGCTGACCGGCCACCTGGTGCTGTCGACCCTGCACACCAACGACGCGCCGTCGGCCGTGATGCGCCTGCTGGAACTGGGCGTGCCCTACTACCTGCTGGAGGCGACGCTGATCGGCATCATGGCGCAGCGCCTGGTGCGCACGCTGTGCGCCGAGTGCAAGAAGGACGACGGCGAACTGACCGACGACATCTGGCACAGCATAGGCGGCGCCTGGGACTTGCCCAAGCCGACCACCGTGTATCGCGCGGTGGGCTGTCCCGAATGCCGGCAGACCGGCTATCGCGGCCGCACCGGCATCTACGAGCTGCTGACGGTGACCGAGGGCTTCAGCGACATGGTGCGCGAGCAGACCGACATCCAGGCGCTGCGCCGCCAGAGCGTGGCCGACGGCATGAAGCCGCTGCGCATCGCCGGCGCGATGAAGGTGCAGGAAGGCGTGACCACGGCCGACGAAGTGCTGAAGGTGACGGCGGCCTTGGGCATGAAATAAGAAGCAGCTAAATTGTTTTCACAAAACCCTTTGCAGTTCGCGGCAGGCTGTATATAATACGGCCTCTTTCGGGGGTCGTTAGCTCAGCTGGTAGAGCAGCGGACTTTTAATCCGTTGGTCGCAGGTTCGAATCCCGCACGGCCTACCACCGAATTCGCAGTAGCAAAATGAAGCAGTTACGAGTGATCGTAATTGCTTTTTTTGTTTCCGGGGCCAGTCCTTGGCCGGCCTCTGCGTCAGGGCCGCGCCGCGCCAACGTATTGCTTCACGATCGAGTCATACGCGCCATTGCCGCGGATGATCTTCAGGCCGGCATTGAAGGCGTCGCGTACGCGCACATCGCGAAATACCGCCTTGCGCGGGCTTTCCGCGAAAATCCTGTGGTAGGTGACCGCCTGCGTGGCGTCGATCTGCGGTTCGAGCTTGTCGCGGAAATAGTTGAAGATCAAGCGATCCCCCACCACCACATCGACCCTTCCCATAAAGAGCAGCTTGTTTTGGGTGATCTGCGTTGGCAATTCCCTATAGTCAGAATGCCCGCTCACGACCAAAGCAAAACGCTCGCCCAGAACCATGCTGGCATTCTGGAAAGCCGCCACGGAATAGTTGGACAAATCCTCGATTTTGCGAAGTTTCAAGTTGCGGCTGGTGAGCGTGGTGGCGACGTTTTGATAGACGATGTAAGCATCGGTAAAGTAATCCTGGCCGCCGATTCCTTCCGTCGTCGACAGCATGCCGTCGAGCCGGCCGGCGCGCAGCATCGCCAGCGCTCGCGTCTGCGGCAACATATGGCCAAACAGCTTGTAGCCGCCGGCCGCCAGCGCCTGTTTGGCGATATCGTAGTCCAGACCTGCCGTACCCGATTCCATGATGTAGGGTGGCTTGGGCAAGCCCATGCCCACATGCACTTCCTGCAATATCAATTCTTGTGCGCTCGCCGTCCCGCCCAGCGCGCAAGCGCTAGCAAGCAGGAAGACCAAGAGCGACCATTTGCCCGGTTGCGCGCGCAACCACGGTGCATGGTGAAACAGCATGCCGCCCCCAAAGCTGTGGATGATAGGCAAGACAATATACCAAGCTGAGGGAAATGCATACTATCTCTCCGCCGCTGGCGCCATTCCTAGCTGGGCGTGCGCCAGGAGCGCTGTATGGTGGCGCGACCCGAATCTTCCCATGTGGCCAAAGGTTGCAGCATCAAATCGCGCAAGCCTTGCAAATCCAGAGGGTTCACTTCCGTCACCCCGTACCAGCCGTCGCGGCCACCGTTCTTCACCCGATACAGGGACGCATCCGCAAGCTCCCTGACCGCCTGCCAGTCCAGCGCACGGGGAAATTGACGGGCGGGCGGGAAACACGCATAACCGACCGAGCAGGTTTTCGACAGCAGGCGTCCGTCCGGCAGCGCGAACGGCTCGCCGGCCACCGCCGCGCGCGCGCGCTCCGCCAATTCCGCCGCGCGCTCGCGCCGGGTGCCGCGCGCGACCACCAGGAATTCCTCGCCGCCCCAGCGAATCACATAATCGCTCTCGCGGAAGATGCTGAGCAAGCGGTGGCGCATCTGGCTGAGCACCGCGTCGCCGCCGCCGTGCCCGTACTGGTCGTTGACCTGCTTGAAATGATCGATATCGATCAGGAAGAAGATCAGATCGGCCTCCTCGCCTGGCGTCTCGGGGCGGCGCTGGCGGTCCTCATGGTGGCGGATCGACAGCGCGATGTCCGCATCGATGCGCTCGGCAAGAAAGCGGCGGTTGTGCAAACCGGTCAGCGGATCGGTCAGGCTGGCCATCTCCAGCGCCTGCGACTTGACCGCCAGCGCGGCCGCCATTTCCTGCAGCTCCGCGGTGCGCTCGGCGATGCGCGATTCCAGTTCCTCCTGGCCGCGGCGCAGGCGCAGCGTGCGCCACTGCACCAGGCCCATCACGGCGGCGCCCGCCAGCGCCAGCATGGCCAGCCTGGCCCACCATGTTTCCCACCAGGCCGGCAACACCTTCACCGCCAGCGACGCCTGCGCATCGCTCCATACGCCGTTGCGGTTGCTGCCCTGCACCTGCAGCGTGTATTCGCCGGGCGGCAAGTTGTCGTAGCTGGCCACGCGCAGGTTGGCGGCCGTTTCGCGCCAGCCGGTATCGTACCCAAGCAGCCGGTAGCGATAGCGGTTGCGCTCGGGGGCGCTGTAGTCGAGCGCGGTGAACTCGGCGCGGAACGAGCGCTGCGGCGGTGCGACGGTGATCCCGCCCGACGCCGGGAGCTCCACCTGCCGCGCGCCGACCGACAGCGCGGTCAGCAACACCGGCGGACGATACGACCAGACCGCGTACTTGTCCGGCTCCACCACCAGCAGGCCGGACGAGCCGCCGAACAGCATGCGCCCGTCGCGCAATTGGGCGTACGAGCGGAACCAGCCGGTGCCGATATCGACCCCGTCGGCAAGGCTCAATTCGTCATAACGCCCGGAGGCGGGGTCGTACATGCCGCGCTGGGTCCAGATCCTCCCGGCCCGGTCGCGCAGTAAATTGACGCCGATCGGATGCCCGCCCGCCCCCTTGTTGTCGATGGCCAGCGTATAGCGCGCCGCGTCTCCGTCAAACCGGTCGACGCGATAGCGCCCGCCATCGGAGTCGATCCAGAGCCCATCGGCATCGGCCAGCATGCCTTTCACGGCGTAGTGGCCATCGGCCGGTGTCGGCCGCGCTTGCAGTTTGTGCGCCGTGGCGCTGGCGGCGTCGATGCGGAACACGCCGGCGCCAGTGCCGGCCCACAGACGCCCGGCGGGATCCTGCGCCACGGCGTCGACGATGCCGCGCATGAGGCCGCCGCCCGCCAGCAGCACCGGCGCCGGCGCCCCCGCGTCCGGGGCCTTGCGCAGCAATCCATTCGGGGTAGCGATCCATAACAGGCCATCGCGGTCGGCCAGCATCCGCCGGGCGCCGCCGGCGACGTCGAAGCGCCGGATCAAGCGACGGCCCTGGTCGAATTCATACACGCCGGTGCCGGTGCCGGTCCAGACGTGTCCGTCGCGCCCCTGCGCGAGACTGATCACCTGCTCGTCGGGCGCGCTGCCTCTTGCGGGCTGGGCGGGCAGCGCCAGGTCGCCGCTGCGCTGCAAGGTCTGGTCGAGCACGGAAACGCCAAACTCTCCGCGCCCCAGCCAGATTTCGCCGTTGCGCAGTTCAACGATGCTGCGCGTGGCGATGCCGTCCGATGGATCGTCGAGCGCAGGCCGGTGGACGGCAATGCCCGGCAGTGGCGGCACATAGCGCTGCACGCCGCCGCCGTAGGTGCCGACAAACAGCACCCCCGAACGGTCGCGCACGATGCCCTGCACCACCGGCGCAGCCAACGAGCCTATCCGTCTGGCGATGTGCCGTATCCGCTGCTGCACCGCGCCGCTGTCGGCCGCGCGGATTTCTATGCCGTTGGTCCGCCCTATCCACATCTGGTTGCCATCGGTTTCCACGATGGCGTTGATCGCGCTGCCCGGCGCGGTCTCGCCATCGAGCAGCCAGGTGGCCTGTCCGGATGCCGGGTCCACAATCAGCAGCTCGCCGCTCAAGGTGCCGACCCACAGGCGGCCGGCGCGGTCTTCCCGCAGCCTGGACACCACCTGGCGCGCCAGCCTGGCCCTGTCCTGCGGATCGCGCAGCACCGGCAGGTAGCGGTCGGCCGCGCGCGCCTTGCGCACCAGTCCCTTCTCACTGCCCACCCACAGGTCGCCGCGGCTGTCGAGCAGCAAGGCGGCGATATTGTTGTCCAGCGGGCCGCCATCCGCGGCGCGCACATGCGAGAAGCGGCCCGTGGGCGGGTGAAAGTGATCCAGTCCCCCTCCCAGGGTGCCGATCCAGTAGCCATCCGCGCCGTCGGCAATGATGGCGCGGACCGCGCCCTGGGTCAACGATTGCGGGTTCTTCGGATCGTGACGGTAAAACACCGAGCGCCCGCTGCGCGGGTCCAGCGCCACCAGGCCGACCGAGGGCAGGCCCAGCCACAACCGGCCATCGCGCCCGGCCGCGACGGTCGAGACGAAACTGTTCAGCTCGGCGTCGTCGGCGCGCTCCTTCAGCGGGAATCTGACGAATTGATAGCCGTCATAGCGCGCCACGCCGGTGGCGCCGCCGGCCCAGATATAGCCCTGGGCGTCCTGCGCCACCGCGCTGACCACGCCGTCCACAATGCTGTTGTTGGTGAGCGTCTGCACGAACTGCGGCTCGGAAAGATGCTGGGCGCCAGCGCCCGCCTGCGACGCCTGCGCCCACAGCAGGAACAGCAGCGACCGCCGCCAGCGATGCGGCCAGCACCGAGTTCCGGCAGCGGGACGCAACCTGGCAGTCTTCAATGCTGCGCCGATCGCAAGATCGGCACCGTGATATAGCTGCGATTCGACCATTCCACCCTCAGCTTCTCCTTCGCATCGGCAATAGTTTCATCGCTCACATCCTTGCCGGTGCCGTAGTTCAGTTGTGAGAACGGATTCTTGTTCACGTTCAGGTAGACCACCAGCCGGCTCCCCTTGCCCAGTCGTTTGCTGACCAACTTGGTCATGCCCAGCGGGATGCGTTCAAGCCGGCCAGGCGTGAGCAGCATGCGGCGGCTTGCATCCTTCGCATAGCTGGCGCGATTGATGATGTAAGCGAGGTGGAAGTACTTCCCCTCCGGCGTCAGCTCGTACACAGTCACGCCCAGGTCAAAGTCGCGCTTGTTGATACGCGCGAAGATCTCGCCGCCAAAGGCGCCGTTGTACAACACCTCGTCCGCGAACGGTTCGCCGATAAAAATGTAGCCGTTGCTCGTATCGATCTCGTCCGTCACGATCGCGCCCGGGTAGTAGTCATTGTTGAACTGCTTGCGGTCCCGAAAGTCGACCACCTGTTTGAGCACGGCCGGCTTGCCCGGCTCGGTGGCGCTCAGCAGGTGCGCGCGAAGCTTGTTTGCGCTGGCGAGCGGCGCATTGCTCAAGTAGAGCTTGAGCGTTTCATTGCTCATGGCCGCCAGCGAAGGCGCGCTGCGCCACTGCTCGGTCCCCATGACCTGGTAGTTGATCTTGTCCTTCAACACGCCGGGCTTGGGCCCGCCTTTCAGGATGTAGTCCAGCCATTGATACGTGATGGCCTTGGTATCGATCAGCGCAGCATCCGGCACTTCCATGCCATTGATGAGCTTTTCGCCGCCGCGCTGCGCCCCGAAGTGGCCGTAGGGACCGATGATCAGGTAGTGCTCGGCGTTCGGCACATGGCGCAGGTGCTCGCGCAGATAGTTCACGCCGGATACCTGCGAATCGTTGTAGTAGCCGTCCACCGACAATACCGGTATCCGGATCTGGGCGAACTCTTGCTTGTACGGCGCCATCGCCTGCCAGTAGGCGTCGTAGGATGGATGCCGCATCCAGCGCTGCAGCAAGGGATTGGGCACGCCGTCGATCTTGTCAATGGTGCGATAGGCGGCGCCGCTGTTCCACCAGGCGAACTGCATCTTGCGGAAGCGCTCGCGGTCGTCGTTGACGGCGCTGTCGAGGGTCTTGTTGTTGCCGACGTAGAAGGCCCACTGGTAGTTCGGATTGATGAAGACATTGTTCTCCATCGGCAAACCCATTCCCGGGCGGTTCGCCACATAGGGCACGATGGTCTTGAGGGCCGGGTGCAAAGTCTTGGCCGCCGCCCATTGCGTAAAGCCGTTGTAGCTGCCGCCGAACATGCCGACCGCGCCATTGCTCCAGGGCTGGCGACTGATCCAATCGATGACGTCGTAGGCATCCTTGCCGTCATGCTCGTACGGTGCGATGGGGTCCGGACTCAGGTATTTGCCGCGGCTGTAGGCCATCACGGCGACATAGCCGCGGTCGGCTATCTCCTTCAGGCTCGCCAGGTCCCGCTCGGGGCGAACGTAGATGGTGAACTGCAGCACCGTCGGCAACGTGGGCGCCGCATCTGTTCGGCGCACCAGCATCCCCGACACGGTGGCGCCGTCGCGGGTCGTGAGCACTACCTTGTCTCGCACTTCGTAGTCGGCGCCCAGGGCTGGCTGCGCATCGGCCACGCCGGCCATCGACAACAGGAGTGCGATTATTACCGGGATATTCCTCATTGGCCGCCTTTCATTCCACCTGATAAGTGCCGACGTAGCGCGCACGTGGCCGTATCATACCGCCATCGGCGATCTGCTCGGCGGCGTGAGCGATCCAGCCGGCCGAGCGGGCCAGCGCGAACAGGATTTCTCCGGCCGCCGGCGGCCAGCCGCAGACGATGCTCATGGCGGCCAGCGCGAAGTCGGCATTGGCCTGCATGCCCAGGCGGGCGCCGACACGCTCGCCGATCGCCAGCACGGCGCCTGCTTGCGGCCACGCCGACATACGGGCCAGCAGGCAGGCGCCGCGTGGATCGCCTTGCGGATACAGGGGATGCGAGAAGCCGACCACGCTTGGATCGCGCCCATCGAACCAGACGGCGATGCCGCGCTCGAGCTTGTCTGCTGCCAGGGCCGCTTCCAGCATGGCGCGGATCGCGCTGCTGCCGCCGCCGTGCAGGGGACCGGACAAGGCGGCCAGGCCGGCGCTGAGCGCGGCCGCCTGGCTGGCGCCGGTCGAGGCGACGCAGCGCACGGTGAAGGTGGACGCATTCAACTCGTGATCCGCCAGCAGCACCAGCGCCGCGCGTATCCAGTCGGTCTGCGCGGCGTCGGCCTGCCAGGCCTGCGCCACCTGCAGATGCAGCTGCTGCACGGACGGTGCGCGGTTCAGCAGCAATGCCGCCAGCATGCGCATCGAGGCGGCGCCGGCGACGAAGTCGTTGCGCGCGGAGAGCGAGCGCGCGCATACAGGCAGCATGCACATTGCAGCCTCCAGCGGCGGCATGGACTGCACGCTGCCGATGGCCACGACTACGCCTGCGGAAAACGGCGCGTGTACGGCATCGGCCGCTGCGGCGAAGTAATCAGTGCCGCCGTCATCCCACAACAGGCAAGCCACCTGCTCCAGCGTGGCGTTCGCGGCCAGCGTCAACACGTCATGGCCGCGATAGTGCAGCTGGCCGTCGGCGATGCGCGAGATGCGCGTCTCCAGCACCGGCGTGCCCCAGTTCATCGCGGCGGCGACCTTGTGCCCTCCCCGTTTGCCGTCGGCCTTGCGCGCCGCCAGTCGCAGCACCTCGTCGTGCGGATAGCGTTTGCGGCGCTCGGCCTGCGCGCTGCTGGGCGTCAGCAGGCCCCGGCTGACGTAGGAGTACAAGGTGGCGAGGCTGACGCCGAGGATGCGCGCCGCCTCGGATGCGGACAGGTCTTTGTTCATGCGCCTATTGTAATGTCGATTGCAGGAATCAAGATTGACCCGCCTGGCGATGCACTTCTAGACTTCAGCCATGCAATCGCCTCCCTACAACATCTCGATTTTCCAGCCGCTGCGCCATGCGCGCTTTCGCCAGCTGTGGCTGGCCAATCTGCTGTCCAACCTGGGCAGCCGGATGCAGGCCTTCGCGGCGGCGTGGCAGATCGCCTCGCTGTCGCATTCGCCGCAGCTGACAGCGCTGGTGCAGACCGCGACGTGGGCGCCGATGCTGCTGTTCGCCCTGCCCGCCGGCGCGCTGGCCGATACGCTGCACCGGCCCACGCTGCTGTTCCGCACCAACGCAGTCATGGCGCTGGCGGCCGTCGCGATGGCGCTGCTGGCCTACAGCGACAGCCAGCCGGTGCCGGTCCTGCTGCTGCTGACCTTTGCCATGGGCGCCGGCCTGGCGTTCACCATGCCGGCCTGGCAGGCCTCGATGTCCTCGCTGGTGCCGCTGCAAGAAGTGGAGGCGGCCGCCATGCTGAATAACCTGAGCTACAACCTGGCGGCGCTGGCCGGACCCGCGCTGGGCGCAGTGCTGTTCCAGCTGGCCGGCGCCGGTCCGCTGTACCTGTTTAACGCGCTGTCGTTCAGCGCGCTGCTGTGGATCTACCGGCAATGGCGGTCGGCGGAACCACCGCGCGCGACGACGCCCATCGCCCGCCGCCACAGCGTGGGCAGCGCGCTGCGCATCAGTTGCGCCTCGCCGCGCTATCGATCGCTGCTGCTGCATGGGATGGGCATCTTCTTTGTATCGGCGGCGTTCGCGGCGCTGCTGCCGCTGCTGCACCGCGACGCCGGCACCTACGGCGCGCTGATGGGCGCGCTGGGCGCCGGCGCGGTGCTGGCCGCTGTCGTGCTGCCGGCCGTGCGCCGCCATGCGGCCAGGCGCACGGTGCTGGCCGGCGGCCTGGCCGTCCATGGCGCCATGCTGGCGACCATCGGCATGACCGCCTCACAGCCGCTGCGCCTGCTGCTGGTGGTGACAGGCGGCGTGGCATGGTCGGCCATCGTCGCCACGCTCAACGGCGCGGCGCAAAAGGCCTTTCCCGACGCGGTGCGCGCCAGGACGCTGTCGGTGCACATCCTGGCGATCGCCGCCGGCCAGACCGCCGGCAGCGCGGCATGGGGCCTGCTGGCCACGCACTACGGCATCGCTCCGGTGCTGACGGCGGCGGGCGTGGCCACGCTGGCCTGCGCGGCCTCGGTCGCCTGTTCGGAAGATTTTTTGGAGACCACATGAACGACATCCTCATCAGAACCCTGCAACATAAAGACGCCGCGCCGCTGCTGCAATTCGAGCGGGAGAACCGGGCCTGGTTCGAGCGGCACATCGCGCCGCGCGCGCGGGAGTTCTATACGCAGCAAGGCGTGCGGCAGCATATCGGGCTATACCTGGACGGCTACGCCGCCGGCGCCTGGCATCCCTGCGTCATGCTGGACGGGCAAGGCCGCATCGTCGGACGCGCCAACCTGAAGGACATCGACCGCCAGGCGGCCAGCGCGGAAGTCGGCTATCGCATCGCCAGCGACCAGGCCGGCCAGGGCTTGGCCACGCGCGCGCTGCACCACCTGATCGCGCTGGCAAACCAGCGTTGGCAGTTGCGCTGCTTGCTGGCCTACGTCGCCGACGACAATCCCGCCTCGGCCCGCGTGCTGCGCAAATGCGGCTTCGTGCAGGGCGAGCATCAGGCGGGGATGGAAGTGATCGCCGGCGCGCTGCGCGACGGCCATCGATTTGTCCGCCTATGCCCATGAGACGCCGGAGCGATAGTGGTGTAAACTTGTCATCAAAGCGCGCTCAATGCGCTATGGAGAGAGACAGATGGCAGGACAGCAAAGCAGGTGGAGCCGGCTGCTCGGTGCGGCATGCTGCGCGCTCGTGCTATCGGCCAGCCTGCCGGTCCATTCCATCGTGCTACGCACCGCCGCGCAGGAAGGTACGGAACCCAAGTTCATCGCCGACGGCAAGGACCACATCATCGGCCTGTGCATCGACATCCTGCGGGCCGTCGAACAGATCGACCCCACGCTGCAATTCGTCGGCGACCAGCAATGGAAGCCGCTGATACGCGCCTACTCGGAAATGGAAACCGGCCAGCTGGACGTGCAGTGCGCCATGCAACGCACCGCCGAGCGCGAACAGCGCTTTCATTTTCTCGGCCCGCCGCTGTACAGCATCAATTACCACTTCCTGGTGCGCGCCCAGGACCCGATCAATATCACGCAGTGGGACGACGTGCGCCGGCTGGCGCCCGACAATATCGTACTAATCAATCGCGGCTTCGCGGCCGGCGAGGTCCTGGCCGCGATGGGTGGCATCGAAGTCGACGCCAACTCCACCAATCCGCAACTGAATCTGCAAAAGCTGATCGCCGGACGCGGACGCATGTTCTTCCACCGCGGCCCCGGCCTGCAACGGCTGCTGGCGCGCACCGGCACCGCCGACAAGGTGCGCATCCTGCCGCAGGTGATGTACAGCGCCAAGCTGTATTTCGTGACCAGCAAAAAACTCGCCGCCTTCATCAACGAGCGGCTGGAGCGCGCGCTGTTCCAACTCGAAAAAAGCGGCGAGCTGGAACGGCTGATGCGCAAATGGGACTAGCATGAAGCCCGGCGTCCTGGCGATGCTGGCGTTGCTGCTGTCGACGACGGCGCGCGCGCAGGACGGCGAGCTGACGCTGCGCATGGCGCCGCAGCAGGCGCAGCAAGCGATCCTGCAAGCGGTGCAGCGCCTGCCCGCGCAACGCGAAGAACACCGGCGTTACCGCATGGCCCTGCCCTACGGCGCACCGCTGTTCCCGCCCGACGCCGACCTGGCCTTGCCGCCGGCCAGCCCGGCGCTGACGGCATGGCTGCGGCTGCCGGCGGAACAGCGCCGCCACGATGTGCTGATCACGCCCGATATCGACTACTACTGGAACGCCGAGGGCCGCCGGTACGCCTGCCAGTTCATCGTGCACCTGCGGGCGGCGGGCGGCGGCCAGTCGCAACTGGCCGTGCTGCAAGTGCGGCCCACCGTCTACGCCGGCAAGTCCTTCAAGCTGCTGGGCCGCACCGGTCCCGGCGCCTACCAGGATCTGCGGCCCACCACACCGTCAGCCCAGAGCGCGGCCGAACTGCGCGCCTTCCTGGCGGCGGCGCTGGCCCAGCCACAATAGCGGCAGGCCGACCACCACCAGCCACAGGCTACCGGGCGAGGGCACGGCCGTCACCGCCAGCGTGACCGCGAGCGGCGCCAGCTGCACGTCCGACGCTTGCAGGAAGATACCACCGGCCAGCGGATCGCCGCTCCACCATTCGCCGGACAGCGAGAAGCTGCCGCTGTCGCTCATGCCCGGCACGGCGAACGAAAAAATCTGCAAGCCATACAGGCCGGTGTGCGCCAGCGCATCGAAAGCCACGCTGGCGCTGGCGCCCGGCGCCAGCGTCGGGAAGTCGAAGTAGCTGGCGTCCGGTATGCCGATGCTGAACGACGACGCGTTCAGCTGGGTCGGCACGAACCAGTTCAGCGTGTCCGTGTTGACCAGCTGGTAGCCCCACCCCACCGTATCGCCGGGATTGCCGGTCAGCGCGCCGCCGGCAGGCAAGGTGGCGAAGGTGAACACCACCGGCGCCGCCTGCGCGACGGGCGCCCACAACAAAGAGCACAGCAGCATATTCCACAACAGCGCGGCCAGCGCGCACAAGTATCGGGGTTTCATAGCGGTTCCTCCGGTTTATTTAGAGATGACGGATTGGGCCTGCGAGTAGGCGTAGATCACGCCGCCCAGGTCGGTGACGCTGCCGTTTTCGATCACGCTGAAGCGCTGCACGGTGGCGGGCACGTTGAACGTCAGGCGCACGGTGAAGAAGCTGCCGACGTCGACGTTCGGCGTCACCATCGGCAGCGCCGGCGACAAGGCGGTGTTGAGCGTGACGGTGCCGGTGCCGGCCAGCGTGCGCAGCGACAGCGAGGACAAGGTCATGTCGCGCGCGGTGCCGACGCCGATGTTGGTGAGCCGCACATCGACGCCGATGACGCCGGGCGCCACGGTTTCCTGGCCGACGATGGCGGCGGTAAAGTCGGGCCGCCCCGGCACCTGCACCGCGCCGGTGACGAACACCGTCAACGAAGCGCTGTTGTGGACGGTGGCGACACTGGTGCTCTGCGCCGAGACCGTGATGCTGTCGGAACTGCCGATGCGCGCGCTGGCCGGCGGCGTCAGCGTGACGCCGACATTGGCGCTCTCGCCGCTGGCCAGGGTCAGCGTGGTGGGCGTGACCGCGGCGATGTAGTGCTGGTCGTCGGTGGCGCTGATGGTGAAGGTGCCGGCCGGGCCGTCGTTACGCACCTTGTACATCAGCGTGGTGCTCATGCCGGGCCGCAGGTCCTGGCGCGACGGCGGCGTCACCGACACCGTCTGCGGCTGCACCATCACGCTGACCAGGCGCTGATACGGGAAGCCGGAGCTGTCGCTGCCGGTGGCGTAGGCGACGAAGGCTTCATTCGGGATGGTCAGCGCGCCGAAGAACTTGCCGCCGTCGGTCTGGTCCTGCTCCAACGCCAGCGCCGACAGCGGCTCGAAGTTCTTGCGGCGCAGCTGGAACTGCGGCGCGCTGGCGATGCCGGTCAGCGTGGCCACCGCATACAGCGCCTGGCCCGGCCCCGGCTCGCCGTCGATGGCCAGCAAGCCCTGGTGCGGCGGCTGCGCGCCGAAGCGGTTCAGGCGGAAGGAATTGAAGGCCAGGTCGGCCACGCCGTTGACGTTGACGTAGGTCTGGCTGGCCGAGCCATTGATGGCCAGCGTCCAGGCGCCGCGCGGCGGGCTGTCGATCGAGATGATGACCCCGCTCGACAGGCTCAGGAACTTGGTGGCGTTGGCGGCGGTGATCACCACGCCGTCCGGCCGCGTCAGCGTGACCACCGGCTGCACGCCCTGCGAGGTGCCGCTGACCGACACCGTCAGCCGGCTCATGCTGCTGTCGACCGGCACCGTGTAGCTCTTGGCGGTGGGATAGGTGTCGACCAGCGACAGCACTTGCACCACGTTGTTGCGCACCACCAGGTCGGCCAGCTGGGTGACGTTGGCGGCCTCGCTGCCGAACAGGAAGAACACCTGGCCGCCGGTCTCGGCCGCCGCCTGCAGGAAGCCCGGCGTCAACGGCGAGCAACTGCCGAACAGCACCGGATAGATCTTGATGTCCTTGCTCTTGGCCAGGCTGATGACGGCGCCGGCCAGGCCGGCGTCCTTGGCGGTGGCGTCGGTGTACATGAACAGGTCGCCGCCCGGATCGGCCAGCGACAGGCCGTTGTACATGCCGGTCATGGCCAGCTCGGGACAGTCGCCGCCGCCCGAGGCGCCCAGGCCGCTGATGGCGCCCTTGAACAGGCCGGCGTCGTTGGTGGCGATGGTGGGGCCGGTGAACGGGTCGCTGAACGGCGCCAGCACGTATTGCAGCGGCTCCTCGTCGGTGCCGAGGCGGGCGTCGACGATGCTGGTGGCCGAGGCGCGCACGCCGGCGATGATGCCGCCCATGCTGCCGGTGGTGTCGATGGCGAAGGCCAGCGTGGGGCCGGCGCCGAGCAGCGCCTTCAGCTGGGCCGGCGTGATCTCGGCCTTGATGTCTTCGACGAACTGCTGGGTGCCGGCGATGGCGGCCGCCGCCGCCGTGCCGTGGAAGCCGCTGTGCGGCGAGATGTCGCAGTACAGCGTGTCCTTGTTGATGCCTTCGCGGAAGTAGCCGAGCAGGTCGCTGGACGGCGAGCTCTTGTCGAGCGGGCCGCCGTGGCTGCACTTGAAGGCGCCCGGCTTGACCCGGTCCTCGCCGCCGTAGTAACCGCTGGTGAGCAGGCTGCCGGTCAGGTTGGACGAGTTGGCGCAGAACAGGCCGGTGTCGGTGAAGCCGGCGCAGGTCGGCGTGGCGGGACCGGCGAAGGCCAGCGGGCCGGGCCGGCCGACGCCGGGATGGGCGCCGCTGTTGCCCTGCTCGACCCAGTTGCTGTGCGAATAGAAGTCCTGGATGGTGTGCAATGCGCTGCCGAGGTTATCGCGCGCGCCGGTGGTGTTGATCGGATCGCTGCGCAGCGCGTCCAGCACGTTCTGCTTGAGCGTGGCCAGCCGCAGCTGGGCGCCGGCCGCGTTCTCGCCGTCGAAGTGCTTGGCCGAGCTGGTCTGGTCGTCATCGACCTTGGCGTCGGCCTCGATGATCTGGTCCAGCGCCTTCTGCATCGACGCCGTCAGCTTGGGCACGGCGAAGTAGCGCTTGTCGAGCGCTTCGATGCCGCGTTGGGTGATGTCCTGGTGGGTCAGGCTGCCGGCCGACTTGGACGTGATGAAACAGACAAAGCCGTTCTTGGGACAGAAGGCGTTGCCGGGAACGCTGGCCGCCAACAACAGCGAGGCCAGCAACAGAGAGGGAGCAATGCGCATACGATATCCTTTCCCATGCGTGGAAACACCAGTCCGCGCCATGGCGGACACGCGGCGGTCCGACGCAACTATCGTGCCGTGCTCTGCTCTTCCTTTGTAATCAAGCGATTGGCGCGCGCGGGGCGGCCGGCGCGCATTCCATTGTCAAGTTCGCCGACAGGATCACAACGGCGCGCCCAGCAATTTCAGGTGCTGGACGGCATTGCCGTTTTTCGGATCCAGCTGCAGCGAGCGCTGGTAGTGCTGGATCGCCAGCGGCTTGTCCTTGGCGGTCTCATAAGCTTCGGCCAGGCTGTCGTGGGCATTGCCGCTGTCCGGATGCAGCGCCGTCACCAGCTTGAGCACGGCGATGGCGCCCTGCTGGTCGCCGGCGCGCAGCAACTGGTAGCCCCAGTAGTTGAGGGACGACTCGCTCACTTCGAATTTGGGATCCAGCTTGCGCATGCCGTCGTACACCTTCTGCACCTCGGCAAAGCCGCTGGCGGCCGCCTCGTGGGCCAGCATTTCCAGCGTCGGCGGCGGGCCTTCCGACAAGTGGGTCGACACCGTCAGCAGATGGTTCGGCACGCCGTTCTGGGCGGGCGGCTTGGTCAGGAAAGCCTTGGCGCCGGCCTGCTCTTTAAGGTAGGCGTCCAGGAATTGCAGCGTATAGCGCGCCATCCAGCCGTGGGCCTGGCTCACTTCCGCCGCCGTGTAGTCGTTGTAGGCATCGTCGCCGATGAAGCGCAACGCCTCGGAGGCGAAGGCGAAATGCTCCATCGCCGGCAACGTCACGGTGTACAGGTCGGAATACTTGAGGTCGTTGAGGAAGCTGGCGTTGGGCTTGCCGCGCTTGGCGAGATCCTCCAGCGAGCGCGGACGCGCGGCCAGGAACAGCATCGGCACGGCCACGCGCGCCGGCTGCACATACTTGGCTTCCTGGACGCGCTCCGGCCAGTAGCGCACCGAGCCATCCAGATTGACCAGCGCCTTGACGCGGCTGTCGCGCGCGGCGACGAACACATTCGAAATGCCGCCCCAGCTGTAGCCGGCGACGGCGATGCGGCCGGTGTCGGCCTGCGGCAGCGTGTGGGCATAGCCGATCAGGAAGGCGATGTCGCCGGCCTGCGCTTCGATGCCTTCGAGGTCGTCGGTCATGACGCGCGCACGGGCGCCCATGCTGGGACTGGCGATGACGACATAGCCGTGGCTGGCCAGGTATTCGCACAGGTCGGCGTTTTCAAAGGTCTGGGCGCCGAAGCTCGGCGCATAGATCACCACCGGGAATTTGCCGGCGGCCGGCTTGGCGTCGCGCAACGCCCACATGCGGCGCTTCATTTCCTCGCGCGCCCGCGCGGCGCCGACCGGTGCGCCAGTCAGGCGGGCTTCGACGTTGGCCGCGATGGCCGCCTCCGTCTGGTCGAAGCGCTCCTCGCTGGCGGCCAGGCGGAAGTAGTCGCCGTACACCACCGCCTTGCCGGATTTTTGCGCCGGATACCAGATCACCGTTTGCATCGGCCGCGCGCTTTCGCCGCTGACCGGCTTGCCGGTGACGACATCGTATTTGCCGAGATAGCCGCGCCCGTAGTCGTACTGCCCGACCACGCGCAGGCCGACGCTGTGCGGCCCCGGCGCGACGTCGAAGCTGAAGTTGGACGCCTGCCCGAGGCCGGCGGCAAAGCACATAATCAGGGTGAGCAAGTTACGCACTGGTATACTTTCCTAAAGTAGAGAAAAGTAAGTATATAGCAACATTTCACCGCTAGGGCAGATATGTCGCCGAGGAGGAAACCGCGCAGGACGATGGCCGCAGGCATGCTGCTGATGCTGCTGGCCGCGCCGTCGCCCCCGACTGCGGCGCAGCCGGTGACGCTGCGGGTGGCGGCGCAGGAAGGCACCGAGCCCAAGTTCATCGCCGCCGGCCAGGACCGCATCGTCGGCCTGTGCGTGGATATCTTCCGCACCATCGAGCGCATCGATCCCGGCCTGATCTTCGTCGGCGACCAGCAATGGATGCCGCTGATACGCGCCTACTACCTGGTGGCGGCGCAGCAGCACGACGCGCTGTGCGCGGTCCGGCACAGCGAGGAACGCGACCGGCAGTATGTGTATCTCGATCCGCCGCTGTTCCCCATCAACTACATGCTGCTGGTGCGCGCCGGCGACGAGGTGGTGATCAACAACTGGGACGATGTGCGCAAGCTCGGCCAGGACGGCGTGGTGCTGGCCAACCGCGGCTACGCCACCACCGATTTCCTGATCGCGCAGGGCGGCTTGCAGATCAACGCCAGCGCCACCAGTCCGGTGATGAACCTGCAAAAGCTGGTGGCCGGGCGGGCGCGCTTCTTCCTGCATCGCTCGCCGGGGCTGGCCGGCGTGATCGCCAGCGCCGGCGCCACCGGCAAGGTCAAGGTACTGCCGCAGGTGATGTCCGTCGCGCAGCTGCACATGGTGATGGGCCGGCATGTCGACCCCGGTGTGGTGGCCCGGGTGCGGCGCGCGCTGGAGCAGATGGAAAAAACCGGCGAGCTGGCGCGCCTGCTGAAGAAGTGGGACTAGTGGCGGGAAACTAGTCGCCCAGCATGCGGGCATTGCCGGAGACGCGGATCGAACTGCCGGCCTGCCTGGAAATCTCCACCCGCAGATGACAAGGCGCGCCCATGTCCTCGCCCTGGATGATGTCGATGGCGCCGCCGTGCGGCCAGTCGAGGTCGCGCAGATAGCCGCCCAGCGCGGCCGCCGCGGCGCCGGTGGCCGGGTCCTCGTACACGCCGCCGGAGGCAAACGGATTGCGCGCATGGAAGCGCTGCAAGGTTTCCGCGTGCACCAGCGAAATCGTCGCCAGGCCGTGCTCGCGCATCAGGCTGCGGCCGTCCGCCAGTTGGTAACGCATCGCCCGCAACTGCTCGCGGCTGGCCAGCGCCAGCACCAGGTGGTTGGCGCCGCCGTTGGCGATGGCCGGCGGGATGCGGTCGTCCAGGTCGGCAAGGCTGTAGCCGAACAGCGCCAGCGCCGCCGTCACCAACGCGGCCGGAGCCGGCGCGCTGGAGGTGGCCGGCGATTGCAGCGCGGCGCTGCCCTGCCCGCCCTTGCTATGCGCTTCGACGGTGACGCGGGCGTGGTTGGTGGTCAGCGGGAAGATGCCGTCGCCGTTCTGATGCGCCAGCACCGCGCCCAGCGCGATGGTGGCGTGGCCGCAGAACGGCACTTCGCCGTCCGGCGAGAAATAGCGCACCCGCCAGCCGTCGCCTGTCGGCGCGGCAAACACGGTTTCCGAGTAACCCATCTCGGCGGCGATGCGCTGCATGGCGGCCTCCTCCGGCAGCGCCGAACGGATCATGACGCCGGCCGGATTACCGCCCAGTTCGCCTGCGGTGAAGGCGGCGACTTTGTGGATCTTGGTGATGGTCTGCATAGATGGCTACTCCACGGGTTGGATGGATACTTGATTGACAGCAATGGGAGATTTGGTCACTATCGACGCTTCACCGACTTTCGAGCGACCTCGTCATGACTATACCGCGACTTTCCATTTTTGCCATATTGATTTCGGCCGGCCTGGCCGGCGGCCCGGCGACGGCCGCCGACGCGGCCGCGGCCGCCAGGCACGCGATCACCCACGAAGACGTGTGGCTGATGAAGCGGGTCGGCGCGCCGCTGCCCAGCCCGGACGGCAAATGGGCCGTGTTCTCGGTCACCGATCCGGCCTACGACAGCAAGGAACAATGGTCGGACCTGTGGATCAAGTCGCTGACCGACGACACGCCGGCGCGCCGCCTGACCTTCAGCAAGAGCGGCGAGAGCGGCGCGGTCTGGTCGCCGGACGGCAGGCAGCTGGTGTTCGTGGCCAAGCGCGACGGCGACGACGCCGCCCAGCTGTACCGCATCGACGTGGCGGCCGGTGGCGAGGCGCAGCGCCTGACCACGCTGACCCTGGGCGCGCGCCAGCCGAAGTTCAGCCCGGACGGCAAGCAGCTGCTGTTCGTCAGCGATATCTACCCCGGCAACGCCAGCGAGGCCGACGTCAAGCAGAGCGCCAAGGAACGCAAGGACCGCAAGTACACCGCGCGCGCCTACGAGACCTTCCCGCCGCGCTTCTTCGACAAGTGGCTCGACGATAAAAAAGTGCGCCTGTTCGTGATGGACGCGGAAGTCGGCGCCAAGCCGCGCGACCTGCTGTCCGGCAGCAAGCTGGCGGCGCTGCCGGGCTTTGGCGGCGGCCAGGGCGACGAGGGCCAGTCGCTGGACGCGATCTGGTCGCAGGACGGCAAGACGGTGGTGTTCTCGGCCTCGACCAACCGCGACGAAGCGGCGCGCGCTTCCGGCTACACGCAGATCTTCAGCGTGGCGGCGGCCGGCGGCGAGCCGCAGCGGCTGACCCAGGACAAGCACAGCTACCACGGCCTGAAATTCAGCGCCGACGGCAAGACGCTGTTCACGCTGACCGAGGCCGAGGAGGAAGGCAAGGTCTACGACGTCAGCCGCCTGGCCAGCTTCGCCTGGCCGCTGAGCAATCCAACGCCGAAAGTGTTGACGGCCACGCTGGACCGCTCGATCTCGCGCTTCGCGCTGCCGGCCGGCGCCAACCGCATCGTGTTCAGCTACGAGCACGCCGGCCTGGAGCAACTGCATTCGATCAACTACGCGGGCGGCGACCTGCGCGACGAGGCCTCGCCGCCGACCGGCAGCATCGGTTCGCTGGCGGCCGGCGGCAAGGCCGTGGTGGGCGTGTGGGAATCGTCGATCAACCCGCCCGAGGTGTACGCCTTCGGCAACGGCGCGCCCAAGCGCCTGACCTCGTTCAACACCGAGCGCGCGGCCGGCATCGACTGGCAGGCGCCCGAGCATTTCTGGTTCAAGGCCAGCGACGGCCGCATGATCCACAACATGATCGTCAAGCCGGCCAATTTCGATCCGGCCAAGAAATATCCGCTGTTCGCGGTGATCCACGGCGGCGCCGCCAATATGTGGCGCGACCAGTTCGTGATCCGCTGGAACTACCACCTGCTGGCGCAGCCGGGCTATGTGGTGTTGCTGACCGATTACAAGGGTTCGACCGGCTACGGCGAGGAATTCGCCCGCGCCATCCAGGGCGATCCGCTCAAGGGTCCGGGCGACGAGGTCAACGAGGCGGTCGACGAGGCGGTCAGGAAGTACGGCTATGTCGACGGCAGCAAGCTGGCGGCCGGCGGCGCCAGCTACGGCGGCCACCTGGCCAACTGGCTGCAGGCGACCACCACGCGCTACAAGGCCTTCGTGTCGCACGCGGGCGAGATGGACCTGGTGATGCAGTGGGGCAGCAGCGACAGCATCCACGGCCGCGAAGTCAACAGCGGCGGCCCGGTGTGGGGCGACAAGGCGGTGTGGCGCGAACAGAGTCCGGTGATGCAGGCGGGGAATCATGCCAAGGGCACGGGCTTCACCACGCCCATCCTGATTTCGGTGGGCGAGCTGGACTACCGGGTGCCGGCCAATAACGCGCTGATGAATTATGCGACCCAGCACCGCTTGAACGTACCGGCCAAGCTGCTGGTGTTCCCGGACGAAAACCACTGGATCTTGAAGGGCGATAACAGCCGCTACTTCTACAGCGAAGTGCACGGCTGGCTGGCCAAGTACCTGAAGTAAAACCGGCGGGCCATGAAAAAGCCCCGCCTGCACCGGGCGCGCTGTTGAGCGCGTCCAGGCAGGCGGGGCTTTTTAACGCCTGAAGGATCAGGCCTGCTTGCGGCGGCGAGCCACGCCAACCAGCGCCAGGCCGGCCAGCATCATCGCGTAGGTTTCTGGTTCAGGCACGGCGGTCACCGAGTTGATCCAGGAAATATGCGAGTAGGTCGCGGTGGAACCGGACAGGTCGCCGTAGCTGGAGCCGTTCTTGTCCGCGACATCGCAACCGGCCAGGCCGATGATGCCGCAAGCGCTGGTGCCTTGCCAGCCCCACGAGTGCACGCCGGACAGCAGCCATTCCGTACCGTTCCAGACGAAGTCACCACCGCCGGAATCGCCACCGGCGATCAGCGCTTCACTCGCGCCACGTCCAGCGCTGCTACCCCAATGATTACCGGTGATGTCGGCAATACGGCCCAGCGTGTTTTGATCGGCGCTGCCGTTGTCGAAGTCACTCATATAGGTGGCGCCCGGAGCGTAGTCGGCAGGGTTGTAGCCCCAGTCGGCGACTTTATCGCCATACGCTTGGTTGAAGGTCTTGCTGTCGACGTCGAAGGTGTTGTAGCCGTAGTGGCCGTAGCTGCCATCGTTCCAGTTGGTCGGGCTATTGGTGGTGGCCTTCTGGGTGGTGCCATAGCCGGCCATCAGGTAGTCCTTGCCGACGTCGTTGGTCGTGCTCAGGTTGTAGCCTTTGATGCCGGTGACGACGGTGTCCAGTTTCAGGATCGCGATGTCGGCGCCGGTGTCCAGCGTGCCGGTCCATGCCTTGTTCACATAGGCATTGCCAACGGAGACATTGCGGGTCACTGCTGCCTTGCCGGCCTCCCAGCCGAACTGCACAGTCATCTTGGTGAAGTCATCGGCGCAATGGGCGGCGGTCAGCACGTATTGGCCGCCTGCCAGCAGCGAACCGGAACAAGCCCAGTTGCCATCAGCATTGCTGAAGCTCAGCCGAGCGACGCCGTCCAGAGCGCCAACCACGCCGTTAAAGCTCTGGCCCGCGGTGAAGCGCCAGTTGGTCACTGCCGAGGTGTTACCGGTCATTGGATCCAGCTTGGTCAGATCGGCGGTCAGGCCGGCGGAAGCTTGGGCTGCACCGGTGGCCATCAGGGCTGCGGCCAGGGCAACGAGTTTGAATTTTGGAGTATTGAAGATCATGAAAACTATCCTTACTATTTTGGTTTCTTGTGGAAAGATTTATAGCCCTGAAATATCAACCGCCAGCCATCATCACCGAAGTGCATCCCAGATGGCTGTGGTCTGAAAAGCAATATAGCATTGTTCTTTTATGAAGTAATCTTGTTGTAACAATATTTATTTTCGTGCCACTTTATTGATATTTGTTACGATTTGTGACAGATATTGCAGAGTTCGCCTAAATCTAGTTGAAACTTAGACCACTGTTGTTGGCGTTGCTCAACGTTTTAGCTTTCAGGTCGATGGTGAAGTGATCGCTGGGCTTGCCCGAGCCCAGGCCCTTGAAGATCGCGTACACCTGTTTGAACTGGTTCTGGAACAGCACGTGCACCGGATTCTGGTCCGACGGCAGATCGCCGATGCGCACGATGGCCGCCGGCGACGCCGGGAAGGCCGCCATCAGCAGCTTGTACCGGGCCACCCGGTCCGCGCCCATGTCGCGCAGCGCCAGCTCGCCGGCGTAGACGGTGCGGTGGAAGTCGCCGTAGAACTCGTAGGCGCTGATCTTGGCGAAATCGGCCAGCTTCAGGTTGGCGGCGGCGGCCAGTTGCTCGGCCTTGGCGGTGGCGCTCGCCCAGTCGGCCGTCAGCTGGCTGGCGGCGACGCCGCCGTCGGCCGGCGTGCCCTTGGCGGCGCAACTGGCGGTGAGCGGCAGCACGCCCGGATTGTCCTTCAGCTGCGCCAGCGTGACCCTGGTTTGTAGCTGCGACAGGATCAGCATCTGGCGCGCGTCCAGCGCCATCGCCGCCTCCTTCATCTCGCACGGCCAATAGTCGCTCATGAAACGCAGGCGCGACAGTTCGCCGAAATAGGTGCGGGTGAATTCGCCGTAGGACTTGGTGTCGAGGATGGAACGGTTCCAGCGCTTGGCGACGTCGGCCGCCAGCACGCTGCCTTGCAGGTAGTCGTACTCGGTCTGGTACAGCGGGAACAGCTCGTTGTAGCGGGCGACATTGTCCAGGCCCACGGTCTGCACGTCGATCAGCTCCTTGCTCTGGTAGCTGACGATCTTGTAGGCCGCGCCGAACACCGCCAGCGACGGCGCCTGCACATTGACCAGGTAGTTGCCGGCCGCGTCCTTGTAGTCGTTGGTGCCGTTGAAGTGCATATGGCCGCCCATGTGCAGCGGCAGGCCGGTGGCGGCCAGCGCGGCGGTGGTGGCGGCGGCCGGCATGCGGGCGACCTGGAACGCGCCCGCCTTGAACACCGCCTTCATGGCGTCGGTCTGGTTGGCGTAGAAGTCCATGGTCGGGTAGTGCGAGAAGGCCATCAGCTGCTTGCCCTGGGCCTTGGCGCGTTCGGTCACGGACTTGATCCACTCCATCTGGTGGATCTTGTGGGTGAGCACCTTGTTCCAGCCGGCGTCGCCGGCGCCGTCATAGCCTTTGAACGCGCTCGGGTTGGCCGGGTCGAACTTGGCGTTGGGGACGTGGACGTTGGCGTCCAGCGCCAGCAGCCAGATGCCCTTGACCGGCTCGACCAGGTAGCTGGCGTCGATGATGTTGCCGCAGCGCGTGTAGGATTTGCCGAGCTTGGTTTCGCCGGCGGCCTTGTAGCTGCCGCCCTCGCCTTCGGCGCAGATCTCGAACTGGCGCTTGCCGAGGTCGGCGGCGGCGCTGGCGGCGGCGTAGCTGTACTTGCCGTCGGCGTATTTGGTGAACGGGGTTTCCCAATACACGTCGGCCTGATTGGGCATGTAGCCGAAGTCGCCCAGCTTGGTCAGCAGCTTGGCATAGCCCTGCTCCAACAGCTGGTTGGTGCAAAGCACGGTCGGGTCCTTGGCCTTGCAGGCGGCGGCGCCGGTGGCGTAGATTTTCTGTTCCTTGCCGTCGCGGGTCAGGAAGTCGTTCTTGCCGGCCTCGTCGTCGTCGAACGGTTCGTTGGGGTCGTGGTTGCCGGGCGCGATGAAGAAGCGCATGCCCTTGGCCTGATACTCGTGCAGGATGTCGGCGATGCCGTCGATGTTGATCGGCTGGGCGTCGTCGGAGATGTCGCCCGGCAGCGCCACCAGGCGGATGTTCTTGCCGTAGGCGTCGTCCAGCGCGGCGCGGAAGGCGAAGTAGTTCTCGTTGAACAGCCGGGTCGAGGTCAGCTGTGCGTACATGGTGCGGATGGTGGCGTTCTTGCCGTCCTTGGTGGGGATGCCGGCAAACTGGGTGCTCTTCAGGTCGCCGTAGATGTTCTCGAAGTGGACGTCGCTCATGAAGGCCACCGGGCTGGCGTTGTAGCCGTTGCCGGGATTGGTTTCGGTAACGGGCAGGCCGTCGCTGCCGCAGGCGGTCAACAGCGAGGTCAGGACGGCGGCCGCGATCAGCGGTAGGGCAAGGCGCATGCAAAACTCCATCGGTCAGTGTAAGGGCGAGCGCATTGTTGCATCGGCAAGTGACAAGCCGATTACATTCTGGAAGCGATTCCAGCCTCGCTCGCGGCGCAAAGCCGTGTAGCATGTCTTTCCATCAACAAATCAACAGGAGCAGGGATGACGATTGCAAACTGGTGTGTTTTGGCGGCCTGCCTGCTGCCGACCGCGACGGTCGGGCTGGCGAAGCTGGCGTCGGCCAGGCTGCCGTCCGGCGGCGGACGCTATGACAACAAGCAGCCGCGCGCGTGGGCGGCCGGGCTGAGCGGCTGGCAGGCGCGCGCCAATGCGGCGCAGATGAACGGCTTCGAGAGCCTGCCGCTGTTTATCGCGGCGGTGGTGCTGGCGCAGCAGGCGCACGCCGACCAGGCCGGCGTCGATCTGCTGGCGCTGGGCTTTATCGGCCTGCGGCTGGCCTACATCGGCCTATACCTGGCCAATGTCGATGTGCTGCGCTCCCTGGTGTGGTTTGCCGGCGTGGGCGTCAGCATCGCGCTGCTGGCGATGGGCTGACGCCCTGGCCTCACGCGGCCTTGGCCGGCGCGGCGGCACTGGTGGCCGCGGCCACGGCCGGCTTGCGGATCAGCAGGATGATGCCGGCCGCCACCAGGCAGGCGGCGCCGGCGGCGAACAGCGCCGGATTGTAGGTCAGCATCAGGGTGCGCACGCGGCCGGCGCCGTACGCGGCCACGGCGGCGCCAAGCTGGTGGCCGGCAAACACCCAGCCGAACACCATGCCGGCCTTTTCCTTGCCGAAGGTGGCGCCCGCCAGCCGCACGGTCGGCGGCACGGTGGCGATCCAGTCCAGGCCGTAGAACATGGCGAACAGCGACAGGCCGTACAAGGTGAATTCCGAATACGGCAGCCAGAACAGCGACAGCCCGCGCAAGCCGTAGTACATGAACAGCAGCTTGCGGTTGTCGTAGCGGTCCGACAGCCAGCCGGAGGCGATGGTGCCGACCAGGTCGAAGGCGCCCATCATCGCCAGCACCGAGGCGGCCGGCACCGCCGACAGGCCGGCGTCGCCGCACAGCGAGATGAAGTGGGTCTGGATCAGGCCGTTGGTGCTGAGGCCGCAGATGAAGAAGGTGCCGAACAGGATCCAGAACACGCGATTATTGGCGACCTCGGCCAGCACCTTGAACGGCGTGGCGAAGGTGATCCGCATCGGCGGCGCCAGCGGCGCGACCGGCGTGCCGGCCGGCGCGCCATACGGCGCCAGGCCCACTTCATTGGGGCGGTTGCGCATCAACAGCAACACCAGCACCGCCACCAGCGCGCAGGCCAGCAGCACCGGGATCACCGCCGTGCGCCAGCCGTAGTGCTCGATCAGCCAGGCGCCGATCGGCAGGAACACCAGCTGGCCGGTGGCCGAGGCGGCCGTCAGCATGCCGACCACCAGGCCGCGGTGGGTGTCGAACCAGCGGGTGGACACCACGGCGCTGAGCACCAGCGCCGTCATGCCGGAACCGACGCCGAGCATGATGCCCCAGAACAGCACCAGCTGCCAGAACTGCGTCATCTGCATGGCCAGCGCCATGCCGCTGGCGACCAGGGTCAGCGCGGTGACGACGACATTGCGCAGGCCGAAACGTTCCATCAGGATGGCGGCGAACGGCCCCATCAGGCCGAACAGCACGAAGCGCACCGCCAGCGCCGACGAGATCTGCTCGACGTCCCAGCCGAATTCCTTCGACAACGGTTGCAGCAGCGCGCCCGGCAGGCCCAGCGCGGCCGAAGAGCTGAGCCCGGTGAGGAAGGTGATGGCGACGATCACCCACGAAAAGTGCAGGCCGCGGCGTTGCAGCCAGCGGGAAAACGGTAAGGCGAACATGACGGTCCTCGCGTAGTCGGTGCGCGCGGAAGGCACGCTCGCACCGATTTTAAATGACGATCATCATGAATGCAAGAAAAAAAAGGGACCGCGGGCCGGCGGTCCCTGACGGCCCGGAGGCCGGCGGGGGACAACTTACTTGATGCGCAGCGAACTCTGCACCTTGTTCACGCCCTTGACGTTGCGGGCCACATCGACCGCCTTGTCGACTTCCGCCTGCGAAGGCACGAAGCCGCTCAGCATGACGGTGCCGTTGGTGGTTTCCACGTGCACGTCCAGCGATTTCAGTGCGGGCTCTGCCAGCAGTTCGGTCTTGACCTTGGTGGTGATCACGGAATCGGCCACAGTGTCCTTGGCCATCGCACCCTTCTGCTTGGTTTCGCAGGAAGCCTTGTCGGTGCCGCTCATGGTGCTGCAATCGATGCCGGTCTGGGCGACGTCGGCCATTTTCTTGCCGGCCTTGGCGTCGTTGATGGCGGCCACGTGGACCGACTTGGCGGTGCCCAGGCAGCTGTCCTTGTCGGCGCCGGTCATGGGCGCGCATTTGGCCTTGGCCAGGTTGTAATCGGCGTCAGCCACTTCGGTCTGGGCTTTCTGCACCGAGCGCTTGTCGTTCTTGTACTGCAGCGTGGCGTTGGCCTCGCTGTTGGCGCGGGCCACCTTGGCCTGCTCGACGCAGATATCCTTGGCGGTGCCCGCTTGCCCGTCGCAAGCCGCCTTGGCGCTCTTGTAGTCGATCTCGGCCTGCTTGACCGTGGCCTTGTACGCCACCGTATCGTTATTGGGCGTGCTGGCGGCGAAGCTGGCGCTGGCGGCCGTGGCCATGACGAAGAGGAGAATTTTGTTCATGATGTGTCCCTTTGTGGTGGTTGATGGACACATTAAACGCCCGCCGGCGCTCCCGCTCTGTGCGGAAACGTACAGAGTCGCGGAATTGGCCTGCGGGGGCTATTCGTCGTGCAACAGGCCCTGGCGCCACAAGCTGGCGGCCTGCTCGAACAGGGGCTGGGCGGGGTTGAAGGCGGCGCCGGTGGGCGCCAGTTGCAGCCAGGCCAGCGTACCGTGCGAACTGGCGGCGGCGGTGGCGGTGGCGGACGCCGGTTGACGCACCTGCCGCATCCAGGCGGCGACGGCGTTGTATTGTTGCGGATGGCGGCGCTGGGTCCAGGCCAGCGCGACCAGGTCGGCAAAGCCCTCCTCGCGCCGGGTCAGGCGCAGCGCCTGGGCTTGTTCCAGCGCCGGCCGGGAGGACTCTTCAAAGCCGGCCGGCAGCACATGCCACACGCCCTGCGCATAGCGCCAGCAGTGGCCGATCTCGTGGGCCACCATAGCTTCGATCATCAGCGCCTGTTGCTCGGCGGGCACGCCGGCGAGGACGTCTTCCGCGTTGGGGTTGCCGCGCATCGACAGCACCAGCTTGCAGCGGCCGCCCTGGAAGCCCAGCGCCAGCGGCACGTCGGTGGGGCGGGCCTGCGGTTGCACGGTGATATCGATCGGCAGCTTGAGTTCCTGCTTGGCGTAGCCCAGCACGGCGGAACCGGCGGTGAGCCAGCGGGTTTCCATATCGGTCAGCTGGGCGGCGGAAGCCAGGCCGGCGGACGACAGGAGCAGCAGGAATAAGGCGCGCTTGATCATGATGATCAAACTGTAGCATGTGACGGGCAATATTTATTGCCACCAAGCAGGTTCTACAACAGATTATTTCTACGTAGAAAAAGATGAATGATTGAGGTTTTGAAACGGCCGGGGGTCAAGTCTGACATTCGGACACGGCCTCTACCGTAGCAGTCGCTACGGTAGAGGCCGTGTCCGAATGTCAGACTTGACCCCCGTGGTTTATTTGCCCAGCAGCGTGTTGGCGGTCTTGAATTCAGGACGGATGTCGTTCGGCACCGTCTTCATCTTGTCCAGCGCCTTTTGCACGTCGGGACGGATCACCACGTACTTGGCCATCATCTCCTTGGCGCGGGCGTAGTCGCCGGTGGCTTCGATGGTCAGGAACTCGCGGTCCAGGTCGATCACCGCCTGCTTGATCTTCTTGTAGTCCACCGCGAACGTACCGTCGCCGTGCGAGATGAAACCGCCCTTGTCGAGGATGTAGTTCATCTGGATCGCCATGCCGCGCGCGTGCGAGTCGGTCAGGCCGAAGTGCAGCGTGCGGAAGGCCGAGGCCAGGAAGGTGGTGTACAGCTTGCGCTCGGCGGCCGCGCCCTGCCCCAGCGTGCCGGCCAGCTGGCCCTTGTCCATCATGTAGGCCAGCGCGTACAGGCCGGTGATGTCGGCCTTGGCTTCTTCGATGGTCGAATAGGCTTCCTTCAGGTCCTGGCGCGGCGTCGATTCGGCGCCGTTGTTCTTCGTGATGTGCGGCCCCAGGCCGTGCGTGATTTCATGCGCCAGGATGTGGGTGAAGAAGGAGTCGAAATCGACATCCTTCTGGTCGGCCGGCTTCAGCACCAGCTTGGAGATCGGCGTCAGCGTGGATTTGAATTTGGCTTGCTGCACGTTCTTCAGCATCACGCGCTTGGAGCCGCGCTGGCTGATGATGCGCTCGTCGTTCGGCAGGTTGTAGGCGGCCGTCTGCACGCCCATGTTGCCATCGCCGGCGCCGTACACCTGGTTGACCACCACCATCGGCGCCAGCGCGCCGACTTTCGGGTTGCGGTACTTGGCGTCCAGCGGCAGGTTGTCTTCCAGCTCCTGCATGTGCTTGGCGAAGAAGTCCAGCTTCTGCGTTTCCTTCTGGTCGCGGATGTTGACGTAGGCCTCGAACGCGGCCTTGTAGCCGAACAGTTCGTCGTTATAGGTTTCGTATGGGCCGATGGTGATGTCGACCGGCGCATCCAAGTCCATCCAGGCGAAATCGGAGGCCAGGTAATCGTTGCTCAGGAAGGCGTCGGCGCGCAGCTGCAGGAACTTCTTCAGCGAGGCGTTATCGGTGTCGGCGGCGGCTTGCTTCAACAGCGCGGCGGCCTTCTCCAACTCCGGCTTGTACTCATCCGAGTACTTGACGATGCTGAACTGGCCCGCCGCGTTCTTGCGGATGGTGGTGAAGAACCACTGGGCCTGCTCTTTGTCTTTGGCAGGCAGCGCGTTCATCCAGCTTTCCAGGGCTTGCTTGGTCGCGCCTTCGGGATAGAAGTTGCCGGCTTCCGGCTTCTTGGCCGGGATGGCGATGCCGGACAGTTCGGCCGGCAGGAAGCTTTGATGGTCGTCCAGGATCGACCACGGCCCCTTGTTGAGCCAGAAGTAGTTCAGGCGCGCCTTGCCCAGCGGCGTTTGATCCTTTTGCAGCGCGGACCACAGCGCCTCGTTGCCGGACCAGCGCTGGCGCAGTTGCAGCACGTCGATGATCTTGGCCGCTTCGATCAGCTTGGCGATGGCCTTCTTGTCGCCGGCCGAGAGTTGGCTGGTGTCGGCGGTCAGGGCGACCGGCGCGAAGCGCTTGGTCATCTTGTCCAGATCGGTCACGCTGGCCGGTGCGGCATAAGCGGAGGCGCAGGCGACAGCCAGGGCCAGAGGGAGCAGTATTTTTTTCATTCGAACCTCAGGGTGGAGTGAGATCCGCATTGTAGTACAACGGATCTCACTCCCTCACCTCTACCAGGCCCGATAGACCTGCCCCGTTTGAGCGCCATCGACGCTGCGGGCGTAGGACAACGCTGCGCGGCTGCCCTTGATCGGCTCGAAGCCGGTGAACAGGTTGCCGAACAAATGCACCGACTCCTGCAACACCGTCGGGCTGACCGCATTGATGCGCAGGCCGCGCGGCAGCTCGATCGCGGCGGCCCGCACAAAGCCCTGCACCGCCGCATTGGCCGTCGATGCCGCCACCGCTCCGCGTATCGGATGCTCGGTATCGACGCCGCTGGTCAGCGTGATCGAACCGCCGTCGTTGAGGTATTCCTGCGCCACCAGCGCCACGTTGACCTGTCCCATCAACTTGCCGTTCAGGCCCACATGGAAATGCTCCGGCGTCAGCTCGGCCAACGGTCCCACATGCAGCGCACCCGCGGCCACCACCACCGCATCGACGCGGCCAACCTTGTCGAACAAAGCCCGCACCTGCGCGATGTCTTCGATGTTGACCTGTTGCTGCCCGCCGCGCGCGCCGACCACCACCACCTCATGGCGCCGCCCCAGTTGCTCGACCACGGCGCTGCCGATGGTGCCCGTCCCGCCGATCACGACTACCTTCATGCCGCTGCGCCCCAAGCGCGGTAGACCTGCCCGGTCTGGGCGCCATCGACGCTGCGCGCATACGCCAGCGCCACACGGCGCGCAGGCAGCGGCTCGAAGCCGATGAAGAACGGCCCGTAGCTGCCCATCGATTCCTCCAGCACCGTCGGGCTGACTGCGTTGATGCGCAAGCCGCGCGGCAGCTCGATCGCGGCCGCCCGCGCAAAGCCTTCGACTGCTGAGTTGACCATGGTGGCGCTGACGCCGTTGCGGATCGGCTCATCGGCCACGATGCCGCTGGTGAGCGTGATCGAACCGCCGTCGTTCAGGTATTCCTGCGCCACCAGCGCGACGTTGACCTGTCCCATCAACTTGCTGTTCAGGCCCACATAAAACTGCTCCGGCGTGAAGCCGGCGAGCGGCGCGAAGTGCAGCGACCCGGCCGCCACCACCACCGCATCCACGCGGCCGATCTTGGCGAACAAGGCGCGCACTTGCGCGATATCGGCGATGTCCGCCTGATACTGGCCGCTGGAGGCGCCGACCGTGACAATCTCGTGCCGCTGGCCCAGTTGCTCGACGACTGCCTTGCCGACCGTGCCGGCCGCACCTATGACGACTACTTTCATGCTGCTCTCCCTGTGAGTGAAAACACCAGTATCGGCCACAACGTCCAGGGAATAAATGAGCTAAGATGACGATCATTACTAACCCACGATTAGCAATCACATGGACAAGCTGCGCAGCATGGAGATCTTCGTCGCCGTCGTCGACGCCGGCAATTTCACGGCCGCCGCCAGCGCCTTCCAGCTGTCGCCCGTCATGGTCGGCAAGCACATCGCCCACCTGGAGGCCACGCTGGGCGCGCGCCTGCTGACGCGCACCACGCGCCGCCAAAGCCTGACGGAGATCGGCGCGCAGTACGTCGAGCAGTGCCGCGCCATCCTGGCGCAGATCGCCGCCGCCGAATCCGGCGCCGAAGCGATGCGCAGCGTGCCGCGCGGACGGCTCAGGATCACCGCGCCGGTTTCCTTCGGCAGCGAATGGCTGGCGCCCGCGATCAGCGACTACCTGCGCCTGCATCCCGAAGTCGGCGTGGACCTGAACCTCAACGACCGCATGGTCGACATGGTGGAGGAAGGCTACGACGCCGCCGTGCGCATCGGCCCCCTGGACGATTCCGGCATGATCGCACGCCCGCTGTTCAACTACGGGATGACGATCTGCGCCTCGCCGGCCTATCTGAGAAAACACGGCACGCCGCTCACGCCGGACGACCTGGCGCGGCACGAATGCCTGGACTTCATGGTGGGGGCGGTGGGGGTGCAATGGCGCCTGCAATCGGTACGCCAGGTACAACCAGGACGCGGCAAGCGCGAGCTGCCGGCCAGCCGCTTCCGCACCAACAGCGGCCAGGCGCTGCGCATGGCCGCGCTCAAGGATTTCGGCATCGTGATGCAGGCCGAGGTGCTGCTGGCGCAGGACATCGCCGCCGGACGGCTGGTGCCGGTGCTGTGCAACTACCTGCCGCCGGCGCGGCCGATGCATCTGGTCTACCAGCGCGACCGCCGGGCCACGCCCAAGCTGACCACCTTCATCGACTTCATCGTGGAACGCTTCGGGCCAGCGGCAGCACTGCCGCTGGCCTCTTCCGCGTAGGGACCAACGCCCGGCATTGCACCGGACGGCAAAGCTTTACTGCGCCAGCGGCTTGATCGCGCCGTTCTGCGCCACCGTCGCCAGCTGCGCCGACGGCTGCCAGCCCGCGCCCAGGGCGCGCGCCACCGACACCGCCGCCAGCAGGCGCTGGGTGTTGATCTGCACCGCCGCGCGGTCGGCCGACAGCGCGCTGCGCTGCGCGTCGGTCACGTCCAGGTAGGTCGATACGCCACGCTCGTAGCGCGCACGCGCCACCAGGTAGCCGCGCGCCGCCGCCACTTGCGAGGCCGACTGCGCCTCGCCCTGCAACTGGCGCTCCTGCACGTCCGACAAGGCGTCTTCCACTTCACGCAGGGCCGTCAACAGCTTGGTCTCATGGTTGGCGATCGCCTCTTCATAGCGCGCTTTCGAAATAGCCAGGTTGGCCTTGTTGCGGCCACCGTCGAAAATCGGCAGCGACAGCGCCAAAGGACCGATGCTGAACTGGCGCGAACCGCCCTTCCCCAGTTCCTTCAAGCTCTCCGACGCGTAGCCGAAATTGCTGGTCAGCGTCAGCGAAGGATAGAACGCGCCTTCGGCCACGCCGATCTGCGCGTTGGTAGCGCGCAGGTTGGCCACGCTGCCAGCCAGGTCCGGACGGTGCGCCAGCAGGCTGGCAGGCAGGCCGACCGGGATCGCCGGCGGCTGCGGCAGCACGGCGGCGTTGGCCTTGGGGGCCGTCAGCAGCGCCGACGGCGAAGCGCCGACCAGTGTCGCCAGGCTGTGTTCCAGCAGGTTGCGCTGGCGCTGCACTTCATGCAGGTCCGCCTGCGCATTGGCGCGCTCGATGCGGGCGCGCGACACGTCCAGTTCATTCGACAGGCCGGCGTTGAAGCGCGCCGTCACCAGTTCCTCGGTTTCACGACGGGTGTCCAGCGCGCCTTTCAGGATCGCCATCTCGGCGTCCAGGCCGCGCAGCTGCCAGTAGGTGGTGGCCAGTTGCGACGACAGCAGCAACAGCACGCCGTCGCGGTCGGCCTCGGCCGCCAATGCCTGCGCATCGGAGGCTTCGACCAGGCGGCGCACGCGGCCCAGCAGGTCGACTTCATACGACAGCGCAGCGCCCACCGCGTAGTTGTTGCCCTTGATCGAACGACCGCCCAGCGCCAGCCCTTGCGAAGTCTCGGCCGAGGTGCGCGAGTTCGACACCGAGGTGTTGACGCTCAGCGAAGGCTGCTGGCTGGAGCGCGACACGCCGGCCTGCTCCAGCGCGATCACCAGCCGCTGTGCGGCGGCCTTGATGCTCGGGTTGTCGCGCAGCGCGGTTTGCTCCAGGCGGTTCAGTGTGTCGTCGTTGAACACGGTCCACCACTGCGCGGGCAGATGCGCCTCGCTGGCGCCGGCTTGCGGCAGGTGGCGGAACGACGCGTCGGCGACGTTCTTCGGCGCGGCGAAATCGCTGCCGACGGTGGCGCAGCCGGTGATGGCCAGCGTTACGGAGACAGCGAGCGTCAGGCGCTTCAAAGCTGAATTCAACATGGTGTTACCTCACTTAAAATTTTATTGAAGAACGACGCTTAGTGCGCGCCGCCGCCACCTGCCGAAGGGGCTTTGACTTTGTCCGAGAACCACAGCACGCCGATGCAACCGAACAGCACCATCGCGACCAGGAAGAAACCGTCGTTGTAGGCCATCACATAAGCCTCGCGCCGCACGATGCCGTCGATCGCCTTGAGCGCCATGTCGCCGGCGCTGGTGGCGTCGAAGCCCTTGCTCATGAACGACTGCGTCAGCGCGGCCAGGCGTTCCTGCGTGGCGGCCGCGAAGCCGGTCACCGATTCGCCGATGCGCTGCGAGTGGAAATGCTCACGCGACGTCAGCGCGGTGGCCAGCAGCGCGATACCGATCGAACCGCCCAGGTTGCGGGTCATGTTGATCAGGCTCGATGCCGACGGCATGTCTTTCGGCGAGATGCCGTTCATCGCGAAGTTCGACAAGGTCAGCATCACGAACGGCTGGCCCAGCGCCCGCACCACCTGCGACAGCAGCAGCTGGTCGTAGCCGGTGGTGGCGTCCATGTAGGCGTTCATCAGGCAGGAGCCGCCGAACAGCAGCAGGCCGAAGGAACACAGGATGCGGTTGTCGATCTTGGACGACAGCTTGGCCACGAACGGCATGATGAACAGCTGCGGCAGGCCGACCCACATGATGACTTCACCGATCTGCATCGGCGAGTAGCCGGCGATCTGGCCCAGGTACAGCGGCAGCAGGAACGAGGAGCCGTACAGCCCCATGCCCATCGCCATCGACAGCGCGGTGGCGGCGAAGAAGTTGCGGTGGCCGTACAGGCCCAGGTTGACGAAGGGCTGCTTGCGCGTCGCCCCGGTCACCATCCAGCCCAGCAGGCCGATGATCGCCATCGCCGCGAAGGTGATGATGAAGGGCGAATCGAACCAGTCCTTGCTGTTGCCCTCTTCCAGGAAGATGGTCAGGCTGCCCAGGCCCAGGGCCATGAAGCCGATGCCCAGCCAGTCGGCGTTGAACAGCTGGTTGAGCTGGATCTTTTCCTTGTCCAGGCCGATCGCGATGCCGCCGATCAGCAGCAAGCCAGGCACCCAGTTGATGTAGAAGATCGACGGCCAGCCATACAGCTCGCTCAGATAGCCGCCGAAGGTCGGGCCCATCGCCGGCGCCAGCGTCGCCGTCAGGCCGAAGATGGCCATGCCGGTGGCGCGCTTGGACGGCGGCAGTTTGCTCATCACCAGCGTCATCGCCATCGGGATCAGCGCGCCGCCGGTGAAGCCTTGCAGCATGCGGAACACGATCATGCTCGGCAGGTTCCAGGCGAAGCCGCACAGCGTCGAGAAGACCAGGAACAGCGTGGTGGTGCCCATCATGTAGGCGCGCATGCCGAACACCCGGGTCAGCAGGGCCGTCATCGGAATCACGATGATCTCCGCCACCAGGTAGGCGGTGGCGATCCACGAGCCCTCTTCCTGCGTGGCGGACAAGGTGCCGAGGATGTCCTTCAGCGACGAGTTGGTGATCTGGATGTCGAGCACCGCCATGAAGGCGCCCAGCATGCCGGCGGCCACCGCCATCCAGGTGCGGCCCGAGACCTTCTCGCCCGGCATGATAGGCGCGAGCGCGGGTTTCCCCACGCCGCCGGCCGGCGTATCGATTGTGGTGCTAGCCATGACAGTGCTCCTTAGTGCGCGGCTTTGGCTTCGGATTGGTTCACTGCGACTTCGGCGATCGCCGACATGCCCGGCACCAGACGGCCGCTCAGTGCCTTGACGTCTTCCGGCTTGAAGGTGATCTTGACCGGCACGCGCTGGACGATCTTGGTGAAGTTGCCGGTGGCGTTATCGGCCGGCAGCAGCGCGAACTGGGCGCCGGAGGCTGGCGCGAAGCTGTCGACCTTGCCGATCAGTTCACGGCCCGGAATCGCGTCGATCGAGACTTTGACTTCCTGGCCCGGCTTCAGGTCGGCCAACTGGGTTTCCTTGAAGTTGGCGGTCAGCCAGACGTTTTCCTGCACGATGGCGGTCAGCTGCTGGCCGGCCGTCACGCGCTGGCCCACTTCGATGCTGCGCTTGCCGATACGGCCGCCGACCGGCGCCAGGATGCGGTTGTACGCCAACTGCTGCTGGGCGTCCTTCAATTGCACGCGCAGCACGTTGACCTGCGCCTTGAGCACGTCGCGCGCCGAATGGGCGGCGCTGATCTGGGCCTTGGCGGCGACGGCGTTGTCCTTGCGGGCGGCCAGGTCGGCCACGGCGCTGGCGCGGCCGGCGACGGCGCTGTCGAGCTCCGCTTTCGAGACGGCCTTCATCTGGCTGTTATACAGCTGGCCGTAGCGCTCGGCGTCCTGTTTGGCGCGCACCAGCTGCGCTTCCGACTGCGCCACCTGGGCGGCGGCGGCGCTGGCCTGGGCCTGGGTCTGGGCGATCTGCGCGTCCGACTGCGCCACTTGCTGTTCGGCGGTGGCGATCTGCGCCTGGATCTGCTCGACCTTCACGTGCTGGTCGAACGGATCCAGCTCGGCGATGACATCGCCTTCCTTGACGATCTGGTTGTCGTCGATCAGCACCTTGGTGACCACGCCGGCGATGCGGGCCGAGACCGGATGCACGTGGCCGGCCACATAGGCGTTTTCCGTCTCGACGAAATAGTGGCTGCGGTACCACATGCGGCCGCCGGCGGCCAAGGCGGCCAGCGCGACGACGGCGGCGATCACCAGCACGCGGGTATTGGACTTGGCCGGGCCGGCAGGCGCAGCGGCGGCATGCGCCGAAGGCTGGGCAGCGGGGACGGCGCTGAGCACTTTTTGTTCTTGGGTGTGCTGGATGGACATGTGCAGCTCCAAATAAATGAAATGGGAGAAGTGCATTATTAGCCCGAATTTCGGCAAAGTCAAGAAATGAAACGATTGCATTTCATTTTATTTTGGACTACGATGTCCGCATCCATTACCATGTCTGCCCATGAAGATCACCGCCAACGCCGCCGCCCTGGACGAACCGGATTGCCCGGAAGACGCCGCCAATGACTCCCCCGACTCACCCTGCTTCGGCAAGGTCGCCGGCCGCCCGCGCGCGGCCGACAAGGAAGCCCGCCTGCAGTCGCTGTTGCACACGGCGGCCAGGCTGTTCCTGGAGAAGGGCTACAGCAAGGTCAGCCTGGAAATGATCGCCCGCGAGGCCCACGTCGCGGTGCGCACCATCTATGTCAAGTTTGGCGGCAAGGCCGGGCTGCTGAACGCCGTCATCACCAATGGCCGCGCGCGTTTCTTCGCCGGCATGACGGATCTGGAGGCGGACCTGAGGCCGATCCGCGAAGTGATGGATGATTTCGCGCTGCGCTTCCTGGAGCTGGTGACGGCGCCCGCCTTCGTCAGCCTGCACCGCATGGTGGTGGCCGAGGCCAGGACCACGCCGGAGCTGGCCGACACCTTTTACCAGGCCGGCCCCTTGCGCACCCGCCAGGAACTGATGCGCTTCTTCAGCCGTCCCGACATCCGCGCCCAGCTGCGCCCGGAAATACCGGTCGAGACGCTGGCGGTGCATATGCTGGCCTGCATCATGGGCGACACCATGGTGCGCATGCTGTTCCCGGCCGACCAGCCGCCCACCACCGAAGAACTGCGCGCCCGCGCCACGCAGGGGCTGGACCTGTTCTTCCGCGCCGTGCTGCGTTAGAAGCTGTGTATTTTTGTCATTTGCTCTATACTGTTTTTTTACCCACGGAGCACACATGAGCAAATCGAATCGACTGGACTGGAGCAGGCAGGTAACGCTCATGAACGAGCGTATCAAAATGTTCCAGGCCAACCCGGGCCAGGAACAGCTCGACGCAGTCATCCAGGAAATGCAAGCCTACGCTGAAGCCGCGCGCAACGGCGGCATCGAAATCCCGACCCGCTTCACCGTCAACTGACACGCCGGCGCCGTGCGGCTGTCCACTCAGCCGCGCCCAGAGGCGCGAATTGCTCGCGCATCCAGCTGACAAATTCGGCGCTGGCGGCCAACTTATTTGCGCGACATCGCCACCAGCGCGTCCAGCACCTGCAAGGTCGCCTGGTCCAGCTGCGGACGCGGGATGCCCGGGTTGCTGGTGTCCACCATCGAAGGATTGGTCAGGTAGCGGCCGTTGACGATCAGCGTCGGCGTGCTGTTGACTTCATACGTGCTGGCCACGCGGCCGGCGCTTTTCAGCTTGGTGATGACCGAGAACGAGTTGTACATGGCCAGGTATTTATCCTTGTCGACGCCGTTCTTGACCGCCCAATCGACATTGTCCGCATCGCTCTTCAGGCGGCGGCGCTCGACGTGCCAGGTGCTCAGCAGCTTGGCGTGCAGCGACTCTTCCAGCTTCATCGCCTCCAGCGTCAGGAACATATGCGCTTCCGGATCGTTCTCGCCGGTCAGCGGCAGGTGGATGCGGCGGAACACGATGCCGTCGCCCTGCTTCTTCACCCACGCCAGCATGGCCGGCTCCAGCGCGTAGCACGCCGGGCAGTGGTACATGAAGAACTCGATCACTTCAACCTTCTTGCCGTCGGCCAGCACCGGCTGCGGCGTTTTCAGGGTGGTGTACTCGGCGCCGTTCTTCGGCGCGGTGGGCGATGCGAAGGCGGAACCGGCCAGCAGGGCGGCGGCGACAACAACGAGTTTCAGGCGAAGCATGGTTATCCTTTAAGAAAAAATCTGCACAGCGAATATAACAGCTTCCATTACTGTGCGGCGAGCGGATTAAGGCCGCATTAAGTCGGCCGCGCCTCCAGGCCGGCGATGTCCTTCATCAGCGCGATCAGGCGCTGCGCGCCCAAGCCGAGCGGACGGTCGTTGAGCCACACCACGTCCACCCACAGGCGCACCTGGTTGCTCATGTGCGCGAAGCCTATGCCCAGCAGCTCGCCCGCATCGAGCAGCGGCGCCGCCAGCCGGTGCGGCAGATAGGCCCAGCCGACGCCGGCGCGCACCAGGCTTAGTGTCGCCAGATGGCTGTCGGTGCGCCACAGCTTGCGCGAGATGAGCACGCGCTCGTCCTCGATCCGCGCGTCGCGGCTGACGATGGCGATCTGGCGCATGTCGATCAGGTCCTCCAGCCGGAACTGACCGTTGCGCTCGCGCGCCTGCGGATGCCGCGGCGAGATCACCGCCACCAGCACCTCGCTGCCCAGCTCCTGGAAGCTCTCGCGCTGGTCGATCTGCGGCCGCTCGTAGATCAGCGCCAGCTGCGCGGAACCGTCGTGCAGCATGCGCAGCGCGTCGTTCTGCGGCGCCGACAGCACGTCCACCTCCAGCGATGGGAACTCCTCGGCCAACCGCGCCAGCGGATCGCTCCACGGCGCCGACAGCAGCTCGGGCGCGATGGCCAGCGTCAGGCGCCGCTCCAGTCCCTGGTGCAGCGACAGCGCGTGCGCCTGCAAACGGCGCAGCTGGCCGGCCATCTGCCGCGCTTCCGCCTCCAATGCGCGCGCCGACTCGGTGGGCCTCACCTCGCGCGAGGTGCGGTCGAACAGCTGCAGATCGAGTTCCGCCTCCAGGTTGGCGATCGCCATGCTGACGGCCGACGGCACCCGCCCCAGGGCGCGCGCCGCTGCGGAAAAAGAACCGTGATCCAGCACGGCGAGAAAGATGGCAATGTTATCGCTGGAAAAGGCCATCCCATCATGCTGTCAGAAAAACTGATAGCTGTCGACTTTTTCAATCAGAAATCCGCTATTAACATGGTCGCATCATATTTAGAAGGAAACATCATGCAAGGATTGAAACGCAAAGTCGTCTACGTATCGCTGTTTGAACTGATCGCCGTCGGCCTGACCAGCAGCGTGCTGGTGCTGCTGATGGGGCATGACGCCGGCCACGCCAGCGTCGCCGCCGTCGCCTCGTCGCTGGTCGCGGTGGTGTGGAACTTCGTCTACAACGGCATATTCGAAGCCTGGGAAGCGCGCCAGGCGGTGCGAGGCCGCAGCTGGATGCGCCGCGCCGCGCACGCGCTGGGCTTCGAGGGTGGCCTGGTGGTGATCCTGGTGCCGCTGTTCGCCTGGTGGCTGGGCATCTCGCTGTGGGAAGCCTTTGTGTTGGACTTGGGGCTGGTGTTATTCTTTATGTTTTATACCTTTCTCTTCAGCCTGGCCTTCGACCGCATCTTCGGACTGCCAGCGTCGGCGCAAGCTTGATTGATCACCCCGGAGTCCACATGGCATTGAAACCGTTCGCGTTCGCAGCACTGGTGTTGGCAATGAGTAGCGCAGGCGCCGCAGCGTTGTCGCCGGTCGAGCAGAAAATCGTCGCCGAGGTCAAGGCGCATTCGGAACAAGGCTTGCAGTTGCTGGAGCGTTCGGTGAACATCAACAGCGGCACCATGAACCATGAGGGCGTGCGTGAAGTCGGCAAAGTGTTTCGCGAGCAGTTCGACCAGCTGGGTTTCACCACCCGCTGGATCGACATGCCGCCCGCCGTCAAGCGCGCCGGCCACCTGCTCGCCACGCGCGAGGGCAAGCAAGGCAAGCGCCTGCTGCTGATCGGCCATCTGGATACCGTGTTTGAAAAGGACAGCCCGGTGCAACTGTGGAAGCGCGACGGCGCGCGGGTGCGCGGCCAGGGCGTCAACGACATGAAGGGCGGCGACGTGATCATCGTCGAAGCGCTGCGCGCCTTGCAGCGCGTGGGTGCGCTCGACAACACGACGATCACCGTGATATTCAGCGGCGACGAGGAGAGCGCCGGCGATCCGGTCGAGATCTCGCGCGCCGACATGGTCGCCGCCGCCAAGCGCAGCGACATCGCGCTGGCGTTCGAAGCCACGGTGCGCGACAAGAACGGCAAGGACACCGGCACCATCGGCCGCCGCGCCTCGTCGTCGTGGGATCTGGAAGTGAAAGGCAAGCAGGGCCACTCCAGCGGTATCTTCACCGAGAACGCCGGCTATGGCGCGGTGTACGAAGCGGCGCGCATCGTCGACGGCTTCCGCCAGCAGGTGATCGAGCCTGACCTGACCTTCAGCCCGGGTTTGATCTTGGGCGGCACCGACGTCAGCCTCGAAGCCAGCGGCACCAAAGGCCAGGCCGCCGGCAAGGGCAACGTGATCGCGCGCACCGCCGCCGTGCACGGCGACCTGCGCTACCTGACCAACGAACAGCGCGACCGCGCGCACGCCAAGATGAAGGCCATCGTCGCGCAGAACCTGCCGGGCACCAGCGCCAGCATCAGCTTCCACGAATCGTATCCGCCGATGTCGCCGACCGCCGGCAACCTGGCCGTATTGAAGACCTATTCGCAAGCCAGCAGCGACGCCGGCCTGGGCGAGATCCCCGCCTTGCCGCCAGGCCAGCGCGGCGCCGGCGACGTGCAGTTCGTCGCCCCGCTGCTCGACAGCCTGGACGGCCTGGGCGCCACCGGCAACGGCTCGCATTCGCCCGACGAGGATCTGGAGATCGCCTCCATCGAACGCGCCACCATCCGCACCGCGATCCTGCTGTACCGCCTCACACGCTAAAGATCAAACTGTGCCGGCAAACTGAGTGCTACCATGGTCAAATTCTTCGGGAGGACACCATGGAAATCTCGACAGTAGTCAACAGCGACGGCACGATCACCATCCCCGCGGAAATAAGGGAAACCTTTGGCATTCAGGAAGGTGCCAAAGTTGAATGCATCATGAACGGGATACGCTTGGAAATGCGGGTTCTGGGCACAAAGCTGCCCATGCCAAAATCCAAGCCGGCCAGCGGCTACGGCATGATAAAGAGCAACCGGCCGTCGGTGCCGGCAGACTTGAATATCGGCGACAACATTAGGTGTGCTAGCTCGGATTAGACCTGGGACTCGACGGTGCGCTTCATCGCATCCAGCCCCTGCTCTATCATGGCGGCGACGGCGGGCGCCATGCTGTCGGGCAGCAGGTCGGCGATCCACACCAACCGGCTGCCGTGCGCGCCTTCGCCGAAGACCTGCGCGGAGGCGTTGTAATGGCTCAGCCGTCCGCCCGCCGCCGACCAGACCACGCGGTGGTCTTCATCACTGACGGTGACGATCACTTCTCGCACCACCATGCCGTTGGCAAAGGTCACCATGCGCGCCGCGCCGTCCGGCTCCAATTTGCAATCGGTGACGAAGCCCTTCGCCAGCCGAGTATGCAGCGCGCCCACGTCGCGTAGCGCATCCCACAGCTGCTCCGGTGGGACGTCAATGTCGATTTCCTTGCGTATCGATGCCATATCGTTCTCCGTCATGCGGCGAGCCTTGGACCTGCCAGGGCGACGTCATAAGTGTAGCCCCCTAAGTAGAAACTCGTCGCGAGCTTCGGGAGCTTCGCAAAAGAGCTTCGGAACTGCCCCCATTGTCCAGCTCGTAGGGCTACGCGCATGGGGGGCGCCGCCGCGCTCCTTGTGGCAAAGCCCCGATTTTCTCTTCGATTTTCCTCGATTTTTTCAAGCATTGAACTATTCCCGGATTTGCCGGTCTAAATATGGGAAAGCCGAAAAAATAGGGGAGAAAATCGAATGAATACCACAATGACCGTGCAGGTGCCCACCGATACCCTGCTCAAACTGATCGAAAAACTGCACCGCCGTGGCGGCTCGCAGGATATCTCGGAAGCGATGACTTTGGCCGTCGAACGCTGGCTCGCAGACCCGGCCGCATTCGCCCCCGGCGCCGATCCTGCAGGCTTACACGGCTATCAATGGAAAACACTGTTTTTACCCGAAGGCACCGTGTTGAAATCATGGAGCTACGGCGAGAATAATTACGCGTGCGTTGAAGGCGACCAGATTATCCACAACGGCCACGCGGTCTCACCAAACCAGTTTGCGCAATCGTTCGCGCGCTCGACGCGCAATGCATGGCTCGATTTATTCATCCGCCGTCCGGGCGACAAGACCTTCAAAACTGCGAACCGACTGCGCGACGAACTGATCGCCGCCTCGAAGGTCCCTTCGGCAACGCCTGCCGCTACGGCCATGCCTGTCCCAACTGCCGTCTCGCCGTTGCCCGCAGTATCAGCACCGGCATTAATCGCGCCACAGGCCCCACCTCAAGCCAGCGCGCCACCGCGCAACACCGACCGCGAGCCCGGCTGGGATTTACCGGAGCGCAGAAAATTCCGCTACCGGCTGGAAGACGTCGCCTACTAGTTCAGTAATGACCGTAAATTCGCGCGCCAGGTCGCCGCGTTGGGCCTGCATCCACCTGCGATCATTCCAAGCCCCTGGGCTGCCATCTTTAGCCGACCAGGGCCCCCATAGCCAAGGCTGCCAGCAGGCCGAGTGCGGCGATCAATCCATAGGCAATCAGCGCCAGCATGGCCGCGCCTTTCGCTGCCAACGGCTCGCCGCCGGCCGTGCGCGCACGCGGGGCCAGGTACCAGGCGCCGATACCGACCTGTATCACCATGCCGGCGGCGATCGACACCACCAGCGGAATCGCATTGCCCGACAAGCGGTTGAGCAGCGTACCGGCGCCCAGCACCATCAACAGAATCAGGCTGAAGATGCAGGCATCGCGCCAGCTCAGCAGCGCGCGCTTATAGAGGTAGGCCGCGAGCTTGACGAGGCTGGTGTACAGCGCGATCGACAGCAGCAGCGGAATAAACGACAGTATTGAAGACATTTTAAGAACCTATAAAAAAACCGGGAACAAGTCCCGGTTTCGTGTTGCTACGTTTGCTTAGCGCTTGCGTGGCGGAGGCAGGTCGGTGCAGACGCCTTCGTACACTTCGGCGGCCATGCCGATCGACTCGCCCAAGGTCGGGTGCGGGTGGATCGTCTTGCCGATGTCGGTGCCGTCGCAACCCATCTCGATCGCCAGCGCGATCTCGCCGATCATGTCGCCGGCGTGCGTGCCGACGATGGTGCCGCCGATGATGCGGTGCGTTTCAGCGTCGAACAGCAGCTTGGTGAAGCCCTCGGCGCGGCCATTGGCCACGGCGCGGCCGCTCGCTGCCCAAGGGAAGTGGCCCTTCTCGACCTTGATGCCCTTGGCTTTCGCTTCGTCTTCGGTGATGCCGGCCCATGCCACTTCCGGATCGGTGTAGGCCACCGATGGAATCACCTTCACGTCGAAGTGCGACTTCTGGCCCGCTGCGGCTTCCGCCGCCACGTGGCCTTCGTGCACCGCCTTGTGTGCCAGCATAGGCTGGCCCACCAGGTCGCCGATGGCGAAGATGTTCGGCACGTTGGTGCGCATCTGGCTGTCGACAGGGATGAAGCCGCGATCGGACACGATCACACCAGCCTTGTCGGCGGCGACCTTCTTGCCGTTCGGGCTGCGGCCCACTGCGACCAGCACCAGATCGTAGACCTGCGGGGCTGGCGCCGCGGCGCCGGCTTCCGCCGCCTCGAAGGTGACTTTAATCCCTTCCGGCAGCGCTTCAACGCCGACCGTCTTGGTCTTGGTCATGATGTTGTCGAAGCGCTTCTCGTTGAACTTCTGCCAGACCTTGACCGCATCGCGGTCGGCGCCTTGCATCAAGCCGTCCATCATTTCGACCACGTCGATGCGCGCACCGAAGGTCGAGTAGACGGTAGCCATTTCCAGGCCGATGATGCCACCGCCGATGACCAGCATGCGTTTCGGGATCTGGCGCAGTTCCAGTGCGCCGGTCGAATCGACGATGCGTGGATCTTCCGGCACGAACGGCAGCTTCACCACAGCCGAACCGGCAGCGATGATGGCCTGCTTGAACTGCACCACTTTCTTGCTGCCGTCGGCGGCCGTGACTTCGATGTGGTTAGCGCTCAGGAACTGGCCGACACCGGTGACGACTTGCGTCTTGCGGGCCTTGGCCATGCCGGCCAGACCGCCGGTCATGTTCTTGATGACGCCTTCCTTGTACTTGCGTACCTGGTCGATGTCGATGGTCGGCTTGGCGAAGGTGACGCCGGTGTTGGACATGTGCGAGGTTTCGTCGATCACGGATGCCACGTGCAGCAGCGCTTTCGACGGAATGCAACCGACGTTCAGGCACACGCCGCCCAGCGTTTCGTAACGCTCGACGATCACGGTGTTCATGCCCAGGTCCGCGGCGCGGAACGCGGCGGAGTAACCGCCAGGTCCGCCGCCCAGTACCATCATGTCGCAGTCGATGTCGACCTGGCCGGCGTAGGCCGCTCCGACAGGAGCGGCGCCGGCTACAGCGATCGCTGCGGCTGGTGCAGGTGCTGCGGCCGGAGCCGGAGCCGCAGCAGCAGGCGCCGGCGCGGCGGCGGCAGCGGCGGAACCAGCAGCTTCCTCCACCACCAGCATCAGCGAGCCTTCCTTGACCTTGTCGCCAACCTTGACCTTGATCTCCTTGACCACGCCAGCGTGCGAGGATGGAACCTCCATGCTGGCCTTGTCCGATTCAACGGTGATCAGCGACTGGTCGGCCTTGATCGTATCGCCAACCTTGACCATCACCTCGATCACTTCAACTTCTGCGAAGTCGCCGATGTTCGGCACTTTCACTTCTGTGCTCATAGTCGCTCCTTACAGCAGAATTTTGCGCATGTCGCCGAGCACTTCGCTCAGGTACACGGAGAAGCGAGCACCCATCGCGCCGTCGACCACGCGGTGGTCGTAGGACAGCGAGGTACCCATCATCAGGCGGGGCTGGAATGCCTTGCCGTCCCACACCGGCTTGATCGATGCCTTGGACAGGCCAAGGATCGCCACTTCCGGCGCGTTGACGATAGGCGTGAAGTGCGTGCCGCCGATGCCGCCCAGCGACGAGATGGTGAAGCTGGCGCCTTGCATGTCGGTCGGTTTCAGCTTGCCTTCGCGTGCTTGCAGCGACAGCTCGGTCATTTCGCGAGCGATCTGCGAGACCGATTTCTGGTCCGCGCCTTTGATCACAGGTACCACCAGGCCGTTAGGCGTGTCGGCCGCGAAGCCGATGTTGTAGTACTGCTTGAGGATCAGGTTTTCACCCTTCTCATCCAGCGACGCGTTAAACGCCGGGAATTTCTTCAGCGCGGCAACCGCTGCCTTGATGACGAAGGCCAGCATGGTCAGCTTGGCCGCGTCCTTGTTCTTGGCATTGGCGTTGTTGGTCTCGACGCGGAACGCTTCCAGGTCGGTGATGTCGGCATCGTCGAACTGCGTGACGTGCGGGATCATGACCCAGTTGCGGTGCAGGTTAGGACCGCTGATTTTCTTGATGCGCGACAGCGGCAGCAGTTCGGTCGGGCCGAATTTGCTGAAATCGATCACCGGCCATGGCAGCACGCTCATGCCGCCGTTGCCGCCGGCTGGCGCAGATGCGCCGGCGGGTGCAGCGGTGGTGCCAGCCATCACGCCCTTGACGTAGTTCTGCACGTCCAGCTGGGTGATGCGGCCTTTAGGACCGGAGCCAGGCACTTTGCCCAGATCCACGCCCAGTTCGCGGGCGAACTTGCGGATCGACGGCGATGCGTGCGCCAGCTTGCCGGTTTGGACCGAGCCTTGCGACGCGGCCGCAACGGCGGCAGGAGCGGCAGGCGCCGGCGAAGGCGCAGCGGTGGCTGGTGCGGCGGCTGCAACAGGTGCAGCAGCGGCGGCAGGAGCCGGAGCGGCAGCGCCGCCCGAAGCTTCAACCACCAGCACCACCGAACCCATGGCAACCTTGTCGCCAACCTTGATCTTCAATTCCTTCACCACACCAGCGTGCGACGAAGGGATTTCCATGCTGGCCTTGTCCGATTCAACGGTCAGCAGCGACTGATCGACCTTGATCGTGTCGCCAACCTTGACCATTACTTCGATGACTTCAACTTCCTTGAAGTCGCCGATGTCCGGCACCTTGACTTCGACCGGACCGGCCGAAGCTGCGGGTGCTGGTGCAGGTGCCGGCGCGGCGGCAGGCGCCGGTGCTGGAGCCGCGGCGGCTGGTGCAGGTGCGGCCGCCGCAGGAGCGGCAGCGCCGGCGCCGGCGCCTTCAGCTTCCAGCAACAGCAGCAGCGAACCCATAGCCACCTTGTCGCCGACCTTGACCTTGATTTCCTTGACCACGCCAGCGGCGGACGAAGGAATCTCCATGCTGGCCTTATCCGATTCAACGGTGATCAGCGACTGGTCCACTTTAATCGTATCGCCTACTTTGATCATCAACTCGATGATTTCAACTTCCTTGAAATCACCGATATCCGGGACATTAACTTCCACAATGCTCATAGCGTCTGCTCCGTTCTAATTATTGGGTCACCGGATTTGGCTTGTTGGCGTTCAGGCCGTACTTGACGACTGCCTGCTCCACCACCTTCGCGTCGATCTTGCCTTCTTCCGCCAGCGATTTCAGCGCAGCGACCGTGATGTAGTAACGGTTCACTTCGAAGAATTCACGCAGCGCGGCGCGGGTGTCCGAACGGCCGAAACCGTCGGTGCCCAGCACGCGGTAGGTGCGGTCTTTCGGAATGAAGGCACGGATCTGTTCAGCAAACGCACGCATGTAATCGGTCGTCGCGACGATAGGGCCGCTGGTATCCTTCAGAATCTGCGTCACGTACGGCACGCGTTGTTCCTTGGTCGGGTTGACCAGGTTCCAGCGCTCTGCGTCCTGGCCGTCGCGGGCCACCAGCGTCAGCGACGGCGCGGACCACACGTCGGCGGCGATGTTCCAGTCGTTCTTCAGCAGTTCCTGGGCGAAGATCGATTCGCGCAGGATGGTGCCGGAGCCGATCAGCTGCACGCGCTGCTTGGCTTTCTCGTCGCCTTTCTGCAGCAGGTACATGCCTTTCAGTATGCCCTCTTCCTGGCCAGGCTTGATGCCTGGGTGCGGATAGTTCTCGTTCATGATGGTGATGTAGTAGAACACGTCTTCCTGTTCTTCCACCATGCGGCGCAGACCATCCTGGATGATCACGGCGATTTCGTGACCGAAGGTCGGATCGTAAGGCATGCAGTTCGGTACAGCCGCTGCGAACAGGTGGCTATGGCCGTCTTCGTGTTGCAGGCCTTCGCCGTTCAGCGTCGTACGGCCGGCGGTGCCGCCCATCAGGAAGCCACGGGAGCGCATGTCGGCGGCGGCCCATACCAGGTCGCCGATACGCTGCATGCCGAACATCGAGTAGTACGTGTAGAACGGAATCATCACGCGGTTGTTGGTCGAGTACGACGTCGCCGCGGCGATCCACGAGCTCATGCCACCGGCTTCGTTGATACCTTCTTGCAGGATCTGGCCGGCCTTGTCTTCGCGGTAGTACATGACCTGGTCTTTATCGACCGGCTCATACAACTGGCCTTGCTGGTTGAAGATACCAACCTGGCGGAACAGGCCTTCCATACCGAAGGTGCGCGACTCATCGACCAGTACCGGCACGATACGCTGGCCCAGGCTAGGATCTTTCAGCAGCGTGGTCAGGATGCGCACGTAGGTCTGGGTGCTCGATACTTCGCGGCCTTCGGCGGTCGCGTCCAGCACGTTCTGGAAGGCGCTCAGCGGCGGCACAACCAGCTTCTCGTCGGCTTTCATGCGGCGGGACGGCAGGTAGCCGCCCAGCGCGGCGCGGCGCTCGTGCAGGTACTTGATTTCCGGCGCGTCGTCGGCAGGCTTGTAGAACGGAATGTCGGCCAGCTGGTCGTCCGGGATAGGGATCGAGTAGCGGTCGCGCATTTCGCGCACGGCTTCGTCGGTCAGCTTCTTGGTGTTGTGCGCGGTGTTGCGCGCTTCGCCGTGCTTGCCCATGCCGAAGCCCTTGATGGTTTTCACCAGCAGCACGGTCGGTTGGCCTTTGTGTTCCTGCGCGACCTTGAAGGCGGCGTAGATCTTGTGCGGATCGTGGCCGCCGCGGGTCAGGCGCCAGATGTCGTCGTCGGTCATGTTGGCGACCATCTCCAGCAGCTTGGGGTGCTTGCCGAAGAAGTTCTTGCGCACGTAGGCGCCATCCTTGGCCTTGTAGTTCTGGTATTCGCCGTCGATGGTTTCCATCATGACTTTGCGCAGGATGCCGTCTTTGTCCTGCTTCAGCAGCGCGTCCCAACCCGGGCCCCAGATGACTTTGACGACGTTCCAGCCGGCGCCGCGGAAGTCCGCTTCCAGCTCTTGAATGATCTTGCCATTGCCGCGCACCGGACCGTCCAGGCGTTGCAGGTTGCAGTTGACGACGATGACCAGGTTGTCCAGGTTCTCGCGCGCGGCCATGCCGATTGCGCCCAGCGATTCCGGTTCGTCCATCTCGCCGTCGCCGCAGAATGCCCAGACTTTACGGTCGGTGGTGTCGGCGATCGAGCGCGCGTGCAGGTACTTCAGGAAGCGCGCCTGGTAGATCGCCATCAACGGGCCCAGGCCCATCGACACGGTCGGGAACTGCCAGAAGTCCGGCATCAGTTTAGGGTGCGGATACGAGGACAGGCCCTTGCCGTCGACTTCGCGACGGTAATGGGTCAGCTGCTCTTCGCTCAGGCGGCCTTCGAGGAAGGCGCGGGCGTACACGCCCGGCGAGGAGTGGCCCTGGATGTACAGCAGGTCGCCGCCGTGGTTTTCGCTCGGCGCTTTCCAGAAGTGGTTGAAGCCGATGCCCAGCATATTGGCCAGCGAGGCGAACGAGGACAGGTGGCCACCGAGGTCGCCGTCGACGCGGTTGGCCTTGACGACCATCGCCATGGCGTTCCAGCGCATCCACGAACGCAGCTTCTCTTCGTATTCCAGGTTGCCGGGGCAGTGGACTTCGAGGTGGGCGGGGATGGTGTTGACGTAGGCGGTATTGGCGGAGAACGGGATATCCGAGCCGCTTTGGCGGGCCAGGTCGATCAGGCGTTCCATCAGGTAGTGAGCACGTTCAGGGCCCTCTTGTTCCAGCACTGCGGCCAGTGCGTCCAACCATTCTTTGGTTTCTTGCGAATCAGGGTCGGTGTGTGCCGTTACCTGGTCAAGTTGAGCTGACATGTATTAAGTCTCCTGAGTTTGAGTGCTGACGTAACGCTGATTATTTACCAATACTTCAATGCCGTGTGCGATTCTAACAGCACTTTTCCGCTTTTTCAAATTACGATACGTGATTTCGTATTGTGAAATCACCCCATGAAATTCTTGTGCGGCGCAGCATGACTAAACCGCCGGAAACGAGGCGCAGTGCGCGCTGCGGCTTTATAATCCTGCTTTCCTCTCCCACCTGGTTAAATCATGCCTGCTCAACTGATCGACGGAATCGCCCTCTCCCAAAAACTGCGCGCGGAAATTGCTGCACGTGCTGCCGCCCTCACCGCACTAGGCAAACAGCCCGGCCTGGCCGTGATCATCGTCGGCGACGACCCGGCCAGCCACGTGTACGTGCGCAACAAGGTCAAGGGTTGCGAGGATGCCGGTTTCTACTCGCTCAAGGAGCAGTATCCCGCCGACCTGAGCGAAGCCGCGCTGCTCGAGCGCATCGCCGCGCTGAACGCCGATCCGGCCATCCACGGCATCCTGGTGCAAATGCCGCTGCCTAAGCACATCGACCCGCACAAGGTCATCGAAGCGATCTCCACCAAGAAAGACGTGGACGGCTACTCGGTGCTGAGCGCCGGCGAACTGATGGCCGGCCTGGACGGCTTCCGTCCGTGCACGCCGTATGGCTGCATGAAGCTGATCGAAAGCACCGGCGTCAACCTGCGCGGCAAGCACGCGGTCGTCATCGGCCGCAGCAACACCGTCGGCAAGCCGATGGCGCTGCTGCTCTTGCAAGCCAACGCCACCGTCACCATCTGTCATAGTGCGACGCCGGACCTGGGCCTGTACACCCGCCAGGCCGACGTCGTCGTGGCCGCAACCGGCCGCCGCAATACGCTGACCGCTGATATGGTGAAGCCGGGCGCGATCGTGATCGACGTCGGCATCAACCGTGACGACGCGGGCAAGCTGTGCGGCGACGTCGATTTCGCCGGCATCAAGGAAGTGGCATCGCACATCACGCCAGTACCAGGCGGCGTGGGCCCGATGACCATCACCATGCTGCTGATGAACACCGTCGAAGCGGCCGAGCGCACCTAACATACAACCGTATCGAACTTATTGGACTCAAGATGACCGATCAAAATCCCCTGCTGGACTTTAGCGGCCTGCCGCGTTTCGATGCGATCAAGCCCGAGCACGTCACCCCGGCCATAGCCTCACTGCTGGCCAAGAGCCGCGCCGTGGTCGAGCAACTGGAAGCGCCGTCCGAGCAAGTGACGTGGGATAACTTCGTCACGCCGCTGGAAAACGCCACCGAGCTGCTGGGCCGCGCCTGGGGCATCGTCAGCCATCTGAACAATGTGGTCGATACGCCCGAGCTGCGCGCCACCTACAACGACAACCAGCCGAAAGTGACCGAGTTCTGGACCGCGCTGGCCCAGAACGAGGCGCTGTTCGGCAAGTACAAGGCGCTGCGCGCCTCGGCCGGCTTCGACAGCCTGTCGCCGGCCCGCAAGCGCATCATCGACAACGCCGTGCGCGATTTCCGCATGGGCGGCGCCGAACTGCCGGCCGATAAAAAAGAACGCTTTGCCGACATCCAGGAAGAACACGCGTCGGTCTCGACCCGTTTCTCCGAAAACGTGCTCGACGCCACCAACGACTACAAACTGCTGGTGGCCGACGAGGCCGAGCTGGCCGGCCTGCCCGCCGACGTCAAGGCCGCCGCGCGCGCCGCCGCCGAAAAGGAAAACAAGCAAGGCTACGAATTCTCGCTGCACTTCCCGTCCTACTTCCCCATCCTGCAATTCGCCGACCGGCGCGAACTGCGCGAGACTATCTACCGCGCCAACGCCACCAAGGCTTCCGAGCAGGGCGAGGTGTTCAGCAAGAAGGAAGACTGGGACAACACGCAAAACATCGTCACGCTGCTGAAGCTGCGCGACGAGGAAGCCAAGCTGCTGGGCTACCAGAACTTCGCCGAAGTCTCGCTGGTGCCGAAGATGGCGCAATCGCCGGACCAGGTGATCGCCTTCCTGGAAGACCTGGCCAGGCGCGCCCGTCCGTTCGCCGAGCAGGACCTGGCCGAACTGAAAAAATTCGCGCAGGAAGAACTGGGCATCGCCGAACTGAAAGCCTGGGACATCCCCTACGCCTCCGAAAAACTGCAAGAGCGCCGCTACGCCTTCTCGGCGCAGGAAGTGAAGCAGTACTTCCCCGAACACAAAGTGGTCGACGGCCTGTTCCGCCTGATCCAGAACCTGTTCACCGTCGAGATCAAGCCGGACGACGCGCCGGTATGGCACAAGGACGTGCGTTTCTACCGCATCGAGCGCAACGGCAAGCTGATCGGCCAGTTCTACCTCGACCTGTACGCGCGCGCCGGCAAGAGCGGCGGCGCCTGGATGGACGACGCCCGCGGCCGCCGCGCCGAGGAAGAGAAAATCCAAACCCCGGTCGCCTACCTGACCTGCAACTTCACCGAGCCTGCGGTGGTCGACGGCGTGGCGCAACCATCGCTGTTCACGCACGATGAAGTGATCACGCTGTTCCACGAGTTCGGCCACGGCCTGCACCACATGCTGACCCAGGTGGACGAGCTGGGCGTGTCCGGCATCTCCGGCGTCGAGTGGGATGCGGTGGAACTGCCGTCGCAATTCATGGAGAACTTCTGCTGGGAGTGGGAAGTGCTGGAACACATGACCTCGCACGTGAGCACCGGCGAACCACTGCCGCGCGCGCTGTACGACAAGATGCTGGCCGCGAAGAATTTCCAGTCCGGCCTGCAGACCTTGCGCCAGGTGGAATTCTCGCTGCTGGACATGCACCTGCACTACGACTACGACGCCAGCACCGGCCAGACCGTGCAGCAACTGATCGACGAAGTGCGCGCCAGGTTCGCGCTGATCGTGCCGCCGGCGTTCAACCGCTTCCAGAACTCCTTCGGCCACATCTTCTCCGGCGGCTACGCGGCCGGCTACTACAGCTACAAGTGGGCCGAGGTGCTGTCCGCCGACGCCTACGCGGCGTTCGAAGAAGCCAAGGCGCTGGGCCCGGAAGCCACCACCGCGACCGGCAAGCGCTACCTGCAGGAGATCCTGTCGGTGGGCGGCTCGCGGCCGGCGCTGGAATCGTTCACGGCCTTCCGTGGCCGCGAGCCCAGCATCGACGCGCTGCTGCGTCACAGCGGCATGGCGGCCTGATCATGAAGCGGCTGGCCGTCCTCGCCGCCGCGCTGCTGTGCCTCGGCACGGCCAGCGCCCAGGTGTACAAATGGGTCGACGACAAAGGCGTGACCCACTACAGCGACCAGCCGCCGCCGCCGTCGGCGCCGGCCAAAACAAAAGTTGAAGTGAAATCGTTTTCCACCGGTGGAGCTTCGGTGGAGTTGCCGCAGGAACTGGCCGACGCCGTGCGCAACCGCCCGGTCACGCTGTACACCACGGCCCAGTGCGACGGCTGTAGCAACGCCCGCGCCATGCTGATGGCGCGCGGCATTCCTTTCAATGAAAAAACCGTCGCCACCGTGGCCGACCAGCTGGCGTTGAAGAAGGCAGGCGGCAACGGCCAGCTGCCGCTGTTGCTGGTGGGCCGCAGCAAGCTGACCGGCTTCGAGCAGAACAGCTGGGACGTGTTGTTGAGCGACGCCGGCTATCCGCTGGAAAAACGCTTGCCACCGAATTATCAGTACCCGGCGCCGGTTTCCGCCGCGCCGCCGCCGGCCGCGCCGCCCGAAACGGTGCGCCCCGTGGAGGAGCTTGCCAAGCCTCTGCCGCCGGTCAATGCGCCGCCCGGCTTCCAGTTCTAGAATTGGCGTTCGGTAGCAACATCGGTGCCAGCGCCAATAATAATTTTCGCATAAACTGGAATCAAACAGCACCCCGCTGCATGCACTTCCCCTCTACAGAACAGATCAAATCAGCTATGACACGCATCGATTTCCACACCAACGTGCCGGACAAGATCGCCTATGCCTGCCGCCTCGTGCGCAAGGCCTGGGGCGCGAACAAACGCGTGGTGCTAATGGCAGACGATGAGGCGCAACTGGCAGAACTTAACGCGGCGATGTGGACATTTTCCCCTACCGACTTCCTGCCCCATGTGCTTGCCGGCGACGCGCTCGCCGCACACACGCCAATCATTCTCACGGACAACGATGAGGCAGATTTACCACACAAAGATTTATTGGTAAATTTGTCGCGCCGCGCGCCTTCCGCGGTCGCGCAATTCGAGCGCATGATCGAAGTAATTTCCTCCGATGAGGATGACGCGGCCGCCGGCCGCAAGCGCTATGTCGCATACAAGCAGCAAGACTATCCACTTACCCACTTTGTCACAGGAAAATCATGAGCCAAGCCCAATCGTTTGACGCCAGTATCCCTGTATTGACGGAAGTCCTGAAGGCCGAGCCGCTGGGCGATGAACTGCTGCCCGGCGAGGCCGCTTCCGGTACCCGCACCACCTTGTCCAAGCGCGCTGAAATGGCGGCCGAGCTGGAAGCCGACGCCATCGACAACTGGAGCGATGCCGAATGGGCGATGATGGAACACCGGCTGTCCGAACGCATCATGCACCAGCTGCAATCGCGCGTCGATTTCGTGCTGGAGCAACGCATCAAGGATTGCATGGCCGAAGTCCTGACCCACGCCCTGCACGGCCTGACCAATGAAATCCGCATCGGCCTGCACGACACCATCGAGAAAATCGTCGCCCGCGCCGTCTCGCAAGAGTTGACGCATCTGCAGGCCAAAAAGTAAGAATTCCCCTCCCGGTCCGTTCCCGATTCTGGTGCGCGGACCGCACTCCCCCAGCGCGACACGCATCAAAACCGGGAAATGCCACTGAAAAGTGCGAATCCCTGCGAATCTCCCTTTGCGATAAGAATAATTTGTTGTACCTTTTGGCCTTGCAGAAAAATTCTGCGGCGTTCATGAGACACCGTCGCTTATTCAACCATTGGAGAATGCATATGCTGTTCAAGACCAAGTTCATTCCACTCGCCATCGCCCTGGCTTTTGCTGGCAGCGCCGGCGCGCAAGAAGTGATCAAGATCGGCCACGTCGCGCCGGTCTCCGGTCCGTCCGCGCACCTGGGCAAGGACAATGAAAACGGCGCCAAGATGGCCGTTGAAGAATTGAACGCCAAAGGCATCAAGATCGGCGGCAAGGCGGTCAAGTTCGTGCTCGTGCTGGAAGACGACGGCGGAGATCCGAAACAGGGCACGGCGGTCGCGCAGAAACTGGTCGACGCCAAAGTCAACGGCGTGATCGGCCACCTGAACTCCGGCACCACCATCCCTGCCTCGAAGATCTACTTCGACGCCGGCATTCCGGAAATTTCGCCAGCCACCACCCAGACCAAATACACGCAGCAAGGCTTCAACTCGGTGTTCCGCGTGGTCGCCAACGACGCCAAGCTGGGCGGCACGCTGGGCGGCTACGCAGTCGGCAAGATGGGCGCGAAGAAAATCGCCGTCATCGACGACCGCACCGCCTACGGCCAGGGCGTGGCGGAAGAGTTCATCAAGGGCGCCAAGAAAGCGCTGCCGGGCGTGCAAATCGTCGGCAAGGAATTCACCACCGACAAGGCCACCGACTTCAACGCCATCCTGACCACCATCAAGGGCAAGAATCCCGACCTGATCTTCTTCGGCGGCATGGACTCGGTAGGCGGCCCGCTGCTGCGCCAGATGAAGGCGCTGGGCATCCAGGCCAAGTACATGGGCGGCGACGGCCTGTGCACCGAATCGCTGCCTAAGCTGGCCGGCGTCGACGCGGTCAAGGTCGTCACCTGCGCCGAAGCCGGCGGTGTGCCGCCCGAGCTGCAAAAGAACATGGACGACTTCCATGCGCGCTACAAGAAGAAGTACAACATGGACGTGCAACTGTACGCGCCGTATGTGTACGACTCGGTCATGACGATGGTTTCCGCGATGCAGGCGGCGAATTCGGCCGAGCCAGCCAAGTACCTGCCGTTCCTGCAAAAGATCAAGTATCAGGGCGTGACCGGCCTGATCGAGTTCGATGCCAAGGGCGACATCAAGGACGGCTCGCTGACCATGTACAACTACAACAACGGCACCAAGACCATCACTTCGGTCATCAAGTAAATAAAAAAAGCCCCGTCGGCCTGAACGCGCTCAAGATCGCGCTCAGTGCAGACGGGGCTTTTTTTTATTCTTTTTACTACGGCGCTGATTACTTCTGCGCCAGTATCCATTTCACCAGGGTCTTGGCGTCGGCGTCGGTCACCTGCGGATTGGCTGGCATCGGGATCGCGCCCCAGGCGCCGGAACCGCCCTTGATCACTTTGGTGACCAGCTTGGCTTCCGCGTCTTTCTGGCCGGCGTACTTGGCGGCGACATCCTTGTAGGCAGGGCCGACCAGCTTGGTGCTCACAGCGTGGCAAGCCAGGCAGTTCTTCGCTTTCGCCAGGTCCATGCCCGCGTCCGCCATAGCGGCTTGCGATGCGAATGCCGATGCGACTACCATGCCAACCATCATCAAATTACGTTTCATTGTCTTCTCCAGGTAAGTGCTACTCAATTCCGCCAACAATTCTACCGTGTTTTGCTATTGAACATTAAACGCCATAGCGCTTATCTTCGTTGACCCATAATAGAAGATTGCTGCCCGTAAAGCCGTTTTCTTTGTAAGATGACGTAACTGGAGGAGCACAACATGCCTATCATTTTGGTGATCTTAGCCCTGTGCGGGCTGCGGTATTTTGAAGTGTGGAAGTTCGCCCTGCTGTCCTGGTGGTGGATTATCGGGCTGATGGTGTTCGCCTTCGTGTGGTTCGAGTTCCTGGAGCCGATGCTTGGACTGGACAAACGCAAGGCGCACAACGAGGACGAAAAGCGCCGCAAGGCGCGCGTGAAGCAGAATTTCGACAAGAAGTGAAAATAACTCCCGCTCCGGGCGGAGCGGGAGTGTGGCAGTCCGGCGCTTGCTTAGCGCTTGATCTGCGACAGATCGCGCACGGCGCCGCGGTCGGCCGACGTGGTCAACGCCGCGTAGGCTTGCAACGCCTGCGACACATAGCGCTGACGGTCGACCGGCTTCCACGCCGCATCGCCCTTGGCCTCCATCGCCGCGCGACGCGCCGCCAGGTCGGCATCGCTGATGCGCAGGTTGATGGTGCGGTTCGGGATATCGATATCGATCATATCGCCCTCTTCCACCAGGCCGATCGCGCCGCCCTCCGCCGCTTCCGGCGAAGCGTGGCCGATCACCAGTCCCGACGAACCGCCCGAGAAGCGGCCATCGGTCAGCAACGCGCAAGCCTTGCCCAGGCCTTTGGACTTGATGTACGACGTCGGGTACAGCATCTCCTGCATGCCGGGACCGCCCTTCGGACCTTCGTAGCGGATGATGACCACATCGCCTTCATGCACGGTATCGCCGAGGATGCCCTCGACGGCCGCGTCCTGGCTCTCGAACACGCGCGCCTTGCCGCTGAATTTCAGGATGCTTTCATCGACGCCGGCCGTCTTCACGATGCAGCCGTTCTGCGCCAGGTTGCCATACAAGACCGCCAGGCCGCCGTCCAGCGAATAGGCGTGCGCCTTGTCGCGGATGCAGCCGGTGCTGCGGTCGGTGTCGAGCGCGTCGTAGCGCTCCGATTGCGAGAACGCCACCTGCGTCGGCACGCCGCCAGGCGCGGCGCGGAACAACTGGTGCACGGCCGGATCGTCGCTGCGCTTGATGTCGTTGCGTTCGATCGCGTCGCCCAGCGTCGGCGCGTGGATGGTCGGCAGCGAGGTGTCCAGCAGACCGGCGCGCGCCAGTTCGCCCAGGATCGCCATGATGCCGCCGGCGCGGTGCACGTCTTCGATGTGGTACTTGTCGGTCATCGGCGCGACCTTGCACAGGCATGGCACGTTGCGCGAGATGCGGTCGATGTCCTTCATGTCGAAGTCCACCTCCGCTTCGTGCGCTGCGGCCAGCAAGTGCAGCACGGTGTTGGTGGAACCGCCCATCGACACATCCAGCGCCATGGCGTTTTCAAACGCGGCCTTGCTGGCGATGGAGCGCGGCAGCACCGAGTAGTCGTCCTGCTCGTAGTGGCGCTTGGCCAGTTCGACGATCAAACGGCCGGCGCGCAGGAACAGCTGCTCGCGGTCGGAGTGGGTGGCGACGATGGTGCCGTTGCCCGGCAAGGCCAGGCCCAGCGCCTCGGTCAGGCAGTTCATCGAGTTGGCGGTGAACATGCCCGAGCACGAACCGCAGGTAGGACAGGCCGAACGCTCGATCTCGGCGACATCCGCATCGCTGACCGACTGGTCGCCGGCCTTGATCATGGCGTCCACCAGATCGAGCTTGATGATCTTCTGTTTGCCGTCGACCACCTTCAGCACCTTGCCCGCTTCCATCGGGCCGCCGGAGATGAACACCACCGGAATGTTGAGGCGCATCGCGGCCATCAGCATGCCCGGCGTGATCTTGTCGCAGTTGGAGATGCAGACCATCGCATCGGCGCAGTGGGCGTTGACCATGTACTCGACCGAGTCGGCGATCAGGTCGCGCGACGGCAGCGAGTACAGCATGCCGCCGTGGCCCATGGCGATACCGTCATCGACGGCGATGGTGTTGAATTCCTTGGCCACGCCGCCGGCCCTTTCGATCTCGCGCGCCACCAGCTGGCCCAGGTCCTTCAGGTGCACGTGGCCGGGCACGAACTGCGTGAACGAGTTCACCACAGCGACGATAGGCTTGTCGAAGTCGCCGTCCTTCATGCCGGTCGCGCGCCACAGGGCGCGGGCGCCGGCCATGTTGCGGCCGTGGGTGGTGGTGCGGGAACGGTATTGCGGCATGATGTTTCTCCAATGATAAAGGCGGGCTTAAGACCGCTGTCGTAGCATGACAGATTGCCTTTCCCCTGCGCCGGTGTCAAATATAGTATTTTCGACTCTGTGAGTCGTATAAAATATCACTGGATAGAATTTCAACAGTAAACAATATGAACATCGAACTGCGGCAACTACGCTATTTCGTCACCGTCGCCGAGGAACTCCACTTCGGCAAGGCGGCGCTGCGCCTGCACATGACGCAGCCGCCGCTGTCGCAGACGATACAGGCGCTGGAAGAGCTGCTGGGCGCCGCGCTGTTCGAGCGCAACCGCCGCGGCGTGGCGCTGACGCCGGCCGGCCTGGCGCTGCTGCCGGAAGCGCGCCGCATGCTGGCGCAATCGCAGGAGCTGCCGCAGCTGGTGCAGCGCGCCGCCGCCGGCGAGGTGGGCAGGCTGACGCTGGCCTTCATCTCCTCGGCCGACTACAGCGTGCTGCCGCCCTTCCTGCGCGCCTACCGCGCCGCCTATCCGCAAGTGCAGATCACGCTGCAGGAAGCCACGTCGGACCTGCAACTGGACGACCTGCTCAACAACCGCATCGACGCCGGCCTGCTGATCCCGCCGCTGCCGGACAAGGCCAGGCTGGAACTGGACTACCTGCCGGTGCTGAGCGAGCCGCTGGTGCTGGCCCTGCCGGCCGGCCTGCTGAAGAAGCAAGGCAAGCTGGCCTTGGCCTCGCTGCCGCCGCTGCCGTTGATCATCTTCCCGCGCGCGATCTCGCCGGCCTTGTACGACGCCATCCTGTCGGTGTTCCGCGAGGCCGGCATCACGCCGGAGATAGGCCAGCAGGCGATCCAGATGCAGACCATCGTCAGCCTGGTGTCGGCCGGCATGGGGATGGCGCTGGTGCCGCAGTCCGTGTCCAACCTGATGCGGACCGGGGTAGAATACCGGGCGCTGCGCGACGCCACGCCGCTGGTCGAAACTGGCCTGGCCTGGCGGCGCGACAACGCCTCGCCGGTGCTGCGCGGCTTTTTGGAATTATTAAGGAAGAACACCCTATGCTGATACACCCGATGCCCGACCCGATCGCCCTGCAACTGGGGCCGGTGGCGATCCACTGGTACGGATTGATGTACGTCTTCGCCTTCGCCCTGTTCATCACGCTGGGGCGCGTGCGCATCAAGCAGCCGCACATCGCCGCGCAGGGCTGGCGCAAGGAAGACCTGGACGACATGCTGTTCTACGGCATGCTGGGCGTGGTGATCGGCGGCCGCCTGGGCGAGGTGCTGTTCTATGAGCCGGTCAAGTACTTTTCAAATCCGATAGAAATTCTGAAGGTCTGGCACGGAGGCATGTCCTTCCATGGCGGCTTTCTGGGCGTGCTGATCGCCATGGCCGTGTGGGCACGCAGGAGCGGCCGCAATCTGCTGGACGTGTACGACTTCATCGCGCCGCTGGTGCCGCTGGGTTACGCCGCCGGCCGCCTGGGCAACTTCATCAACGCCGAGCTGCCGGGCAGAGTGGTCAGCGATCAATCGCTGCCGTGGGCTATGCTGTGGCCAGACAACGCCTACCCGCTGCATCCGAATCCCGTGTTCCTGCAAGGCCTGCGCCATCCGTCGCCGCTCTACCAGTTGCTGATCGACGGCCTGGTGGTGTTCGTCATCTTGTGGCTGTACTCGCGCAAAGAGCGTCCACGCCTGGCGGTCGGCGCGACGTACACGCTGCTGTATGGCTGCGCGCGATTCTTCACCGAATACTTCCGCACGCCGGACTGGGAAACCACCTTCCTCGGCATGCCGATCACCTCCGGCCAGGTGCTGTCGCTGCCGATGATCATCGGCGCACTGGCGATGCTGGCATGGGCCTATCGAAAATCATCAAACTCAAAGCAAATCCGGTAAAATTTTCTACGAGTTCTTTCTCGCCCATTCTTTTTAGCGACATAGCGGCAGGCATATGAATCAAAAAATCGACAGCTGGCTAAATTATGTGTTTGCTCATTTGGACAATGAAAGCGATCCTGACTTCGCCGGATTAGGCTTGATCTTCTACAAGCAACCACTTCATTTGCCAGTTCGCCCATTGGCAATTGATCACCGCCCTCCCGGTCTGCCGTGCAAGGGGCACTCGGAATGCACTTCATTGCTCAAAGAAGTAAGCAAGATACGATCTCCCTATCATGACGGTTTCCATTTAGTAGACTCAACCAGCCTGAACATAACGCACATCAGTCAATTCTTTGCTCCGCCGATCTTGCACAGCGAACCCGAAAGCATCCCTGATCACCCTATAGGCGCTCGATTCATGGCGGCATATCTGGGATCCTTTTTACCGGGAGTTGAATTGATCGCCACACTCAGCAAGCGAGAGGGCGCGTTGATATTTAAGAAGGGATCAATTCAAAGAAAGATCATAAAAAAAGAAAGAACTCTATGCTGACTACAACTACAAAATTAGAGCAGTTAAAAAAGTCACTCTACATCACCACCGTCCTACTCCTACTATCCCTCGCATTGATTTTGTTTGTTTGCTACGCTCTCTCGCCAGGAGAGTGGCATCGCGTAAGCGCTTCCGAAGCTTTTGAGAAGTTGCCGACGGCAGTAACCCTTACCTTCTTCGCTTGGATAGCCATCATTAAGTGGCTGTGGAAATATAGACCGTTCAGTTGGTCATTCGTATTGGGAATTCCTGTTCTGGAAGGCACGTGGACCGGGCATCTGGAATCGGATTGGACACCGGGTAAAGCACCATCTGCCGCACCTCAACTTTTCCCTATCGTATTTTGCATACGCCAAACAGCATTGGCGCTAACCGTGACCAGCTTCACCAAAGACCGGAAAGCAACTTCCAGCGTGGCGGATTTGATCGGCAATGATTCAGCCGCCACGTTACATATGGCATACATGTACACTTTGGCAAATTCGTTTTCACCCGGACTAAGCGCTCAGCACGGAGCAGGCTATGTCGAAATATCATCGGCCGATCCACGTGAGCTTCAAGGCACTTATTGGACATCAACCAAGACCCAAGGCAGGATTATCTTAGTCCATCGCACGAAAGAATGCATCGACTCGTATTCTTCAGCGATCGCCAAATATCCAGTTGCCCATTGGAAGAAGTTTTAAGCTAGCGCCTTGCGCAGCATGTAGGCTGCCAGGCCGTAGAGTACGTTACACCAGGTCATGAACGGAATCGACAGGAAGCCGCCGCCCGCACCCAGCAAACCCGCCACCAGGCCGATCACGCCGCCGGCGCCGAACATGCCGACACTGCCCGGCAGGCCGCGCTGCGCAACGCCTTCCACCACTACCGCCTTTCTGGCGAACAGTATCTGCGTGGCGGAAAAACCCAGGAACACGCAGAACAGAATCGCCTGGCCCGCAGGACTCATTTGCTTGGCGATCCATGGCCCGCACCAGGCCCCGAGCAGTATGCCCGGCGACAGCAACAACGCCACCCGCCACAGCACCGCGCCATGCAGGTGATGCGCGCGCACCGACGACATCGACGTGAACAAAATCACGCCCAGCGATGTCGCCACCGCCATATGTATGTTCACACTATCGGGAAAGCCCTTGGCGCTGAAGATCATCGTGATGAACGGCACCAGTATCATGCCGCCACCTATGCCCAGCAGGCCCGCCAGGAAGCCGCCCACGGCGCCCATCAGCAGCAGGACCAGCACCAGGCCGATATCCATCAGGCGCCTTTCTTCAGCAGCTTGACGATGGTGTTCCACTGCGCCGCCGTCACCGGCGTGATCGACAATCGGCTGCCTTTTTGCAGCACCACCATGTCCTCCAGCGCCGGGATGGTGCGCATCTCGGCCAGCGACAGCAGCCGCGTTTTCTGCGTGCCCTGCACATCGACCGAGATCCAACGCGGCTGCTCCGGCGTGGCCTTGGGATCGTAGTACTTGCTGTCCTTGTCGAATTGCGTGGCGTCGGGATAGGCGCCGCCCACCACTTTCGCCAGGCCGGCGATGCCGGGCTCCGGGCAACTGGAATGGTAGAACAACACGCCGTCGCCATCCCGCATGCCGTCGCGCATGAAGTTGCGCGCCTGGTAGTTGCGCACACCGAACCACGGCGTGGTCTGCGCGGGCGACGCCATGACATCGTCGATGCTGACTTCATCAGGCTCGGATTTCATCAACCAATATTGCATGGATTTTTCTCCAGACGAAAAAAAGCGGTTGCGCACTCACATGCTTGCAACCGCTTCTTGGTATAAGGCCCCGCCTGTGCCGTCTTTGCCGGCATCCCGAACCAAACGGTTCAAGGTGGTCACAGTTAGTTCAATTTCGGGTTCATCGGACTAGCGACGCTCACGCCCATCGAACAAAATTCCGCAACCGGTGCACATAAATGGTTCAAGGAATATATGGCAATCGCGAACACCGCAGGGTGAGACGAAGTTTACTCTCTTGTCCGCCGCAAAGGAAGGAATTTAGCGAATTAAAACAGGGTTTCTTGCGGCGTCAGTGCGCTATCGAGTACTTTGTGCATGGCGCTGATCTTCGTCTGCACATCCAGTATAGACATCTCCGACAACGGCCCCACCGGCGACTTCACCGACAGGAACTCCGCCGCCATGCCCAGCGCCGCCATCACGGCGATGCGATCGTTGCCCTTGACCTTACCGCCGTCGCGGATCGCCGTCATCTTCTTGTCCAGGAACGACGCGGCCTCGCGCAACGCGCGTTCCTCGCCCTCCTTGACGACCAGCCGATACGGCGAACCCATGATGGTGACATCGAGCTGTATCATCGTGCGTCCTCGTTTTCAGGCTGTTCTTCCTCTTCGGCGTCGCCGTCGAGCGCGGGGATTTTTTCCAGCAAGGCCTCGACGCGGCCGGCCGCCTCGCTCAACTTGCGCTGATAGCCCATGTTCTCCACCACCAAGGCGGCATTAGCCTGACGCAATTGCGCATTTTCCCGGCGCAGCGCCTGGGTCATCTCGGCCAGCTGGTCGATTTTGTCGGATAGTTCTTGGAAATCTGGAATCATCCCGCCACTATAGGCAGCGCGCGGAACGCCGTCAACCGAATCGCGCCCCCGGCCCGCATATTTGGAGGGCAAGCGCGCGATTTATTTCTTCGATGTCAACGTCCCGCCAAAAATTGCTACTTTGCCAGCAGGCGTGGCGTAATGCTCACAAAGCCCTCGATGCCGCTGGCCTGCCCCGGCTCCGCCTCGACGATCACGTTGATCTCGCGCTTGCCCACGCCTGCCTCGGCCGGCAACGGCAGCTCGAACGCCGCCAGCGCGTAGCTGTCCTTCTTGCCGATCAACCGGCCGTTCAGCCAGACCTCCGCCTTGCCGCGCACTCCGGCGAAGCGGATCATGCCGCTGCCGTCGGCCAGGTTCTTGCGCGGCGTGAAGCTGGCGCGGTACAGGTGAAACTTCGCCGCGGCCGGCGCGATCATCGGCGGCGATCCCCAACCCCAGGTGTTCATGTCGAAGCTGGCCAGCTGCTGGTTCGGGTCCGGACGCTCGCCGCTGTCCGGCGCGATGCGCCAGCTGCGCACAAAGGTCAGCGGAGCTTCGGCCGCCGCCACGTAAGGTTGCGCCGCCGCCGTCTTGACCGGAATACTGATGCGCGCCGGCGCCAGGCCGGGCGCGGTCGCGGTCACGCTGATCGCCTCCGTGCCGTCGTAGTTGGTCTGCACGATCAACTGCGCCAGGCCGTTGAACAGGCGGCGCGTCGGGCCCTTCTCGTCCTCGTGCGAGTTCGGATCGCCGTTGCCATGGCCGATGGAGCGGCCGCCGCCCGTCACGGCGAAGGTCACCTGCGCATCGGCCAGCGGAACAGCGCGGCCTTGCGCATCCAGCGCGCGCACGGTGATCGGCATCGCATCGCGGCCGTCGCCGGCCAGCTGCGCGCGGTCCGGCACCAGCTCCAGCGCGACAGCGGCGCCGGTGGTCTCGACCGCCGTGCGCGCGACTTCCTTGCCGCCGTTGTAGCCGATCGCTTCCAGCTTGCCGGGTGCGTAGGCGACGTTGAAGCTGTTCATGCGGTACGGGTCCACCTTCTGCTCGCCCAGCAGGCGACCGTTCAGCAGCAGCCGCACGCGCTCGACGTTGGCCATCACCATCACGCGGATTTCCTTGCCCTCGCTGCCGCTCCAGTTCCAGTGCGGCGCGATATGGATCAGCGGACGATCCTTGATCCACTGCACCTGGTGGATGTAGTAGGCGTTCTTCGGGAAGCCGTTCAGGTCCATGATGCCGAACACCGAGCTGACCGACGGCCATTCGTTCGGCGTCGGCTCGCCGCGATAGTCGAAACCGGTCCAGACGAAACCACCCGCCACATACGGCCGCGTGGCGATCGCCTGCCAGGCGTCGCGGTGGGTGTTGCCCCACTCCGCCGCATCGTCGTCGTAGCTGGCGATCAGGTTCTTCTCGCGGACGGTCTTGAACTCGCCGCGCGTCATATAGGCCGACGTGTCTTCGGAGCTGGTGAAGGGCTTGTTCGGATAGGCCTTGTGATAGCGGTCATAATCCGGCACCTGATAGTTGGCGCCCACCACGTCCACCGCGTGCGACACATTCAGATCGGTCAGGAAGCCGCCATTCATCGCAGCCGTCACCGGACGGGTATCGTCCAGCGCCTTCACGGCGGCCGACATGCGGCGCACCATTTCGTAGCCCACTTCGGTGGCCTGTTCCGGCTCCTCGTTAAACACCGACCACAGGATCACGCCCGGATGATGGCGGTCGCGCTTGACCATCCATTCCAGCTGCCGCATGTAGTCCGGCGACGGATTGAAGTTGCGGTTCTCGTCCATGACGACGAAGCCCATGCGGTCCACCAGGTCCAGCACTTCGGCCGCCGGCGCGTTGTGCGAGAAGCGGATCGCGTTCACGCCCAGCTCCTTCAGCCGGCGCAGGCGATACTCCCACACCGAATCCGGCACGGCCACGCCGACGCCCGCATGGTCCTGGTGGATGCACACGCCCTGCAACTTCACATGCACGCCATTGAGGAAGAAGCCCTGCGCCGCGTCGAAGCGAATGGTGCGGAAGCCGGTATGCAGCGACACCTCGTCGAGCGCCTTGCCATCCTGGAGAACCCGCGTCGTCACGCGATACAGATTGGTTTTCTCCAGCGACCATAGGGCCGGATTGACGACGGCCAGCGGCACCTGCACCGTGTTCATACCCAGCGCACCGATGCGGGCGGCGGCGCTCTGACGCGCCACCTGCTTGCCGGACGGGTCGAACACAGCCACTTCCACCGTCACTGCGCTGGTCTGCTTGCCGCTGTTTTTCAGCGTGACCTCGACCGGAATGGTCCAGTCCTTGCCCTTACCAGGGCGCGGCGTCGCGTGCACGCCGTCGGTGACGACATGCACCGGATCGCGCTTGACCAGCCACGCATGGCGATACATACCCGCCCCCTCGTACCACCAGCCTTCCATGGCCTCGGCATCGGCACGGATGGCGATGGTGTTCATCGCATCGCCGTAGCGCAGATAGGGTGTGATGTCGATATAGCTGGAATTGTAGCCGGACCAGTTGCGGTTCACCACATTGCCGTTCACCCAAACGGTGGCGTGGGTGGCGATGGCGTCGAACTGCAACTCGAAGTGGCGGCCGCGATCGGCCGCGTCCACGCGCAGATAGCGCCGGTACCAGCCGATGCCGCGCGGACGATAACCCTGCGAGACGTTGGCATTGGGATCGAACGGGCCTTCAACCGCCCAGTCATGCGGCAGGTCCAGGTGGCGCCAATCGGAATCGTCGTATTCGGTGCCGGCCGCGCCGGCGGCGTTGCCGGCCTTGGCATTGCCGTAGGATTCGCCATGCCCCTTGATCGGCGGCTGGACGATATCGCCCTGGTGGAACAGCCAGCCGCGATCGAGCGACAGCCGCTCACGCCCCGGCGTTGCGGCCTGCGCGGCCACGCAGGCCGTCAGCAAAAGGATGGCGGACCACAGCCGCCGCCAGTTGAATGTGTACGATTTCAATCCGCGCCCCCTTAACAAAAAAACGGAGCAGCGCCATCACGCACCGCTCCGCTAAAACCACGATAAAAACAGATAAACAGATTACAGCTTGAACGACAGACCCAGGTTGAAGCGGCGGCCAAACTCGGTCACTTCCTGCTGCACAGGGATGTTCGCACTGGTATAGACGGCCTTCTGGTTGGTCAGGTTGTCGATACCGAAGCGCAGCTGGACGTTCGGCGTCAGTTGCTTGGCCAGGTTCAGCGTCACATAGGTTTCGGCTTCGTTCTCGATCAACTGGCCGGCGCCCCAGGTTGGGTTGCGCACGAAAGCACTGTGGTAGTTGGCGGAGATGCGCGCCTCGTAGCCGGCCTTCTCGTACCACAGCGTCACGCCGCCGTTGCTCTTCATCAGACCTTCGATCGGATAAGGATTCACGCTCGGCGTTTTCTCGCGGATGTTACTGGTAGTGTAGGCGTAGTTGCTGGCGATGCCCAGGCCATCGAACGGCGCAGGCAGCGAAGTAAAGGCCTGCTGGTACACCAGCTCCACGCCGCGGATGTCGCCGCCGTCGCCATTGACCGAACGGGTAATGGTGGCTGGACGGCCGTTGACGGTGGTGGTGTCGCTGGTGATGGCGATGTAGCGCGAGACCTTCTTGTAGAACGCGCCGGCCGACAGCAGCGAACCTTTGCCGAAGTACCACTGGTAAGCCAGGTCGACCTGGTTGGCCATCATCGGCTTCAGTTCAGGATTACCGGCGCTGCCGGTTACCGGCTGGGTGGTATCCGTCACCACGTTCAGGTTGCGCGAAGAGCGCATCTCGTCCAGCGGCGCGCGCGACATGGCGCGTGCCACGCTGAAGCGCACCTGGCGTTCCTGCGCTTCGTCCATGTTGAAGATCAGATTCAGGCTAGGCAGGATCTCGTTGTAGGAGGTGCCGCCTTCCACCGCCGTCGGCGCCGCGCCGTTCAGCGACTGCATGCCGTAGCCGGTCTGCGTGGTGTGCACCAGGCGCACGCCGACGTTACCGCGATAGGTCTTGCCGAAGGCTTCACCGTCCAGGTCACCCTGTACAAAGGCCGAAGTGCTGCGCTCCTTGACCTTCCAGCCGGACAGCAGGTCGTTCTGCGTCTGCGGGCGGCCGTCAGGATTGAAGGCGTTCGCGCCGAAGGCCGCTGCGGTGGAAGCACCGAAGTCCTTCAATGCGACATACGACGGGAAGCCGCTGACGTTGACCGTCTCGTAGGCCGATGCAGGAATCGCCGCCGTGGGATTGAGCTGCCAGGTGGTCTGGCGGTAGCTCTTCTCACGGTCGGTGGCGCGCACGCCCACTTTCAGGCGGCTGATGATGCTGCCCTCGATCGGACGCGATGCGCTCAGGCTCGCCGCGTTCAGCAGATCCTTGACATGGCCGTCGGTGTCGACGTACAAGGTCGGCGCGCCGAAATTGGCCGGGTTGCCGGTGTCCATGCCGAAGTTGTAGCTCTGGTGCTCGTCACCGGTGAAGTCCCAGCTGATCGTGGTCGGGTTGTTCGAATACTGGCGCACGTCGCGCCACTGGCTGCTGCGCATCGCGTGGGAGGTGGACAGGTCGCTTTCCACCTTCCAGTCGCCGACGTTGAACTTGCCGTTGATGCCGCTGGCGGCAACGCTGGTGTCCTGTATCCACAGGTAGTCGTTGGTGACCACGCCGACGTTCTTCAACGTGCCGCCGGCGACGTAGCCGTTGCGGATGTCGAGGTTGCTGAAGTTGCCCGACTCGTAGCCGTCCCAGTTACCCAGGTCGCCGGTCCAGTGCTGCAGGCCCGGCTCGCGGATCGCCGCCTTGGCGTAGTAGCTGTCGGCGGTGATCAGCACGTCGCTGGACGGCTTCCATTCGACCTTGCCAAGGACGCTGGTGCGCTTGTCCTTGCCGCGCTTGACTTCGTCCTGGAAGCCCCACGGCGTCTTGTCTACCTTGCCGTCGCCGTTCAGGTCCGCCGAATGGTCTTCATTGAAGCCCCAGTGGCGCACGTTCTTTTGCAGCGAAGGCTGGTCCTGGTAGCTGGCGGCCAGCGCCACGCCCAGCGTCTTGTTGTTGAACTGGTCGATGTAGACACCACCGAGGCGCGGCGCGGTCTTGTCGGCGCCGCCGATGTCCTTGGCCAGCGCGTAGTACAGCGCATCCGCCTTCAGCGAAACCTGGCGGCCCGAGTACTTCAACGGCGAAACGGTTTGCAGGTCGATGGTGGTGGCGATGCCGCCTTCCGCCAACTCGGCGTTCTGCGTCTTGTAGATGGTGGCGCCGCTCAGCGACTCGGATGGGAACTGCTCGAAACGCACGGCGCGGTTAGGCTCCGACGAAGCCAGCTCGCGGCCGTTCAACGTGGCGCCGATGAAGCGAGGGCCCATGCCGCGCGCGACGATCTGGCTGGCGTTGCCGCGATCCAGGCCGGACGACATGCCCGGCAAGCGCGCCAGCGATTCGGCGATGGTGGTATCCGGCAGCTTGCCGATGTCTTCCGACGAAATCACTTCCACGATGCTGTTCGAAGCTTCCTTCGCGGCCAGCGCGTTACGCACCGAGGCGCGAATGCCGGTGACGTTCACTTGTTGGGTATCGGCTGCGGCTTCCTGGGCAAACGCTTGTTGGACCAGCAGAGGGGACGTGAAGAGCGTGGCGATGAGCCAGCTCATTTTTTTGTGCTTCATGTGCATCTCCAGTGTTGTGTAGTTCCGTCTCTGATTAAGGACTAGGACGAATAACTGGATGCTAGCGAAACGAAAGAAGCACTTCCAATAGCTTATTGAGTGCGGGCCATACCAAGATCGTATATCAAGCCCGCAGAGCCTTACACAGGCCGGCGATAGTGAGGATAGATGGCGGCTGCGGCATCGCGCAGCGCGAGCAGCATCGCATCGGCGCCAGGCGAGAGCTGGTGTCGTTTGCGCGTCACAATGCCGAACGAATCCATGCTGACGCCAAGATCGAACGGCAGCACCGTCATCAGGCCCGCCTCCAGATACGGTTGCACGGCGTCGGCAGGCAGCGCGACGATCATGTCGTTGCTCATCAGGAGGCTGGCAACGACGGGCAGGTCGAGGGTCTCGACGGTTTCCGCCGGCTGCTCCAACCCATGCGAAAGGAACAGCGCCGTCAGGCGGTCGCGCAGGATGCTGCCGGCGGGCGGCAGTATCCAGCACTGCTCCATCAGGTCTTCCAATTTCAAATCGGTGCGTCCGGCCAGCGGATGGCCGGCGCCTGCGATCAACAAGTGCGGCTCGTCGGTCAATGGTTCGAAATTGAGTTCGTCGGCGGCCGCCGTGTCGAGAATGCGGCCCACCACCAGATCCAGTTCGCCGCTGCGCAGGCGTTCAACCAACGCTTTACTGGTCGACATGCTGACCGAGACGTGCACCCGCGAGTGGCGCGATTTCAGCAGGTTAATCGCCTTCGGCACCAGGCCGGTGGCCGGCGCCAGCACGGTGCCTATGCCCACGCGCCCGCGCAAGCCGGACAACAGCTCCATCACTTCCTGGTGTGCCGCGTCCATCTCCGCCAACGCCGCACCGGCGCGCCGTATCAGTACTTTCCCGTACCAGGTCGGGGCGACACCGCGCGACAGGCGTTCGAACAATTGAACGCCGAGCGCGTGTTCAAGCTCGCCCAATAATTTGGACGCACCGGGTTGGGTCAGGTTGGCGGCTTGCGCTGCGTGCGCAATCGATCCGTGCCGGCCCAATTCGACCAACAACACCAAATGGCGGGTTTTCAGGTGGGAGCGGACGAAGCGGTCGGAGCTTGAATCGGTCATAGGGGTGATTTTCTGGATCGCCCATCATAAGGGCGCGCCGATGTAGCGTCAATCACCGTGGCGCGGACGTTGGGAATCGGCGACTGCGGCAGGGCCGTCGTCGAACGGGGTGTCTGCCACGCCGGGCGCCAGGCCCTCGGCCACGCCGGCCGGCAGTCCATACAGGCCGCCGCGCGCGCCCAGCAACAGCATCTGCTTCAAGTCGGCGCCGCCGAAGGCCATGCTGGCCACCGGCTCGCGCGCCAGTTCGATCTGCTGGCGCGGATGGCCGTCGGCGCCGTACTGCGCCAGCGCCCCGCCCTGCACGCTCCATAGCATGCCGGCGCTGTCGACGGTGGCTGCGCCCCGCTCCGGCGCCGGTGCAGGCATCGAAGCAAAGGTGCGCACATCGCTTACCTTGGCGCGCTCCGCGTCATAGTTGCATTGCATGATGTCGCCCCTGCTGGCGTCGGCGAAGTACATGCGCGCGCCATCCACGCTGAAGGCGATGCTGCGCGCCGTGACCACCACCGGCAAGGCCAGGCGACGCAGCCCGTGGCGCGTCGAATACTGGTAGAAGCTGCCGATGGGCCGCTGGTCGGCGCCGGTGTTAGCGGTACCAAAGACAAAATTCCCCTGCCGGTCGGTGCGGCCGTCGCTGATGACGGTGCGCGCTTCGGCGGCGTCGATGGTCGCCAGCACCTGCGCCTGGAGCGGGCGGCCGGACTGGCCGGCGGCCGGCAATTCCACCATACCGAGGCGCTTGCCCAAGCCGAGCAGCATGTGCCCGGAGCGACAGCAGGCGATCACGCCGGCGCTTTCCAGCAGGCGCACGCTGGTCGGCATGCTGTCCTGCGCGGGCCAGGCATACAGCTGGCCGCCTTGCGGGTCCGGCCAGCGCCAGCAGGCCGCCTGGGCGTCCCAGCGCAGCGCGCATCCGGCCTGGCCGACGCGTACCAACATGATGCCGGGCGTGGAAGCGAGGGGCGTACTGAGTTGGCTCATGCTGCGGGGGCTCCAGATAGATGATTTGACCGCACCAGTCTAAGCGGACCTTCCCATTCGCAGATATGAATAAATCGCCGGCTGCCATGCCGATATCGAATAGCGGCGAGCCCCCGCCCTAGCTATGCGATATTGATATGCCTACTTACGAATTAATCATATTTCCAGTCTAGCTGGCAGGCTTAGACTGGACGCTGTTCCTGAACTCACTCCCCACACCTATGAAAATCATCAAACTGACGACCTACCGTGTACCACCGCGCTGGATGCTGCTCAAGATCGAAACCGATGAAGGGGTCGTCGGCTGGGGCGAACCGGTCATCGAAGGCCGCGCGCGCACCGTGGAGACGGCGGTGCAGGAATTGGAATCGTATCTGATCGGCCAGGACCCGTCCCGCATCAACGACCTGTGGCAAACCATGTACCGCGCCGGCTTCTATCGCGGCGGCGCGATCACGATGAGCGCCATCGCCGGCATCGACCAGGCGCTGTGGGACATCAAGGGCAAGGTCATGGGCAAGCCGGTCTACGAGCTGCTGGGCGGCCTGGTACGCGACCGCATGAAGATGTACAGCTGGGTGGGCGGCGACCGTCCTTCCGACATCATTGAGCACATCAGCAAGCTGCGCGAAGGCGGTTTCGACACCTTCAAGATGAACGCCACCGAGGAACTGGGCATGCTGGACACCGCCGCCGCCGTCGACAAGGCGGTCGAGCGCGTGGCCGAGATCCGCGCCGCCTTCGGCAACAGCATCGAATTCGGCCTGGACTTCCACGGCCGCGTGGCAGCGCCGATGGCCAAGGTGCTGCTGCGCGAGCTGGAGCCGTATCGCCCGCTGTTCGTCGAAGAGCCGGTGCTGGCCGAGCAGGCCGAATACTATCCGCGCCTGGCCGCAACCACCTCGATTCCGCTGGCGGCCGGTGAGCGCATGTACTCGCGCTTCGAGTTCAAGAACGTGTTCCACGCCGGCGGCCTGTCCATCGTGCAGCCGGACCTGTCGCATGCGGGCGGCATCACCGAATGCCTGAAGATCGCCTCGATGGCGGAAGCCTACGACATCACGCTGGCGCCGCACTGCCCGCTCGGCCCTGTCGCGCTGGCGGCCTGTTTGAGCGTGGACTTCGTGTCCTACAACGCGGTGTTGCAGGAGCAGAGCATGGGCATTCACTACAATAAGGGCGGCGAGCTGCTCGACTATGTCCTCAACAAGGAAGACTTCCGCATCACCGACGGCTACATGAAACCGCTGACCAAGCCGGGCCTGGGCGTGGAAGTCGATGAAGAACGCGTGATCGCCGCCAGCAAAAACGCGCCGGACTGGCGCAACCCGGTATGGCGTCACGCCGACGGCAGCGTCGCCGAGTGGTAAGCGCGGCACTGCGTCAATAAGAATAAAGAAACGGGAGACCACATGCCATTTTTATTACGCCGCCATTCGGGCGCCGCGCTGATCGCGGGCGTCCTGGCAGGCACCGCCAGCGCCGATACGATGCTGTCCATCGACGCCAGTGCGGCCACGCCTGCGCCAAAGGCGGCAGCGCTGCGCATGGGCAGTTCCGTCGCGCCCAACGGCGACAAGCTGGGCGCCAACGCGCGCTACCTGACCCGCAACGGCGCGCCGTGGCTGCCGGTCATGGGCGAGTTCCATTACAGCCGCACGCCCGCGACACAATGGGAAGCGGAGCTGCGCAAGATGAAGGCCGCCGGCATCGACATCGTCGCCAGTTATGTGATGTGGAACCACCACGAAGAGGTGGCGGGCAAGTTCGACTGGCAGGGCAATCGCGACCTGCGCCGCTACGTGCAGCTGGCCGCCAAGGCCGGGCTGGATGTGGTGGTGCGCGTGGGTCCGTGGGCGCATGCGGAAGTGCGCTACGGTGGCGTGCCGGATTGGGTGGTCAACACCATGCCGACCCGCTCCAACGATCCGCAATACATGGCGCTGGTGGAGAAGCTGTACGCGCAGATCGGCGGACAGCTCAAGGGCCTGCTGTGGAAGGATGGCGGCCGCGTGATCGGCATCCAGCTGGAAAACGAATACAACATCGATGGTCCCGGCAAGGGCGCGGCGCACATCGCCGCGCTGAAGAAGCTGGCGCTGAAGGCGGGCATGGATGTGCCCTACTACACCGTCACCGGCTGGGACGGCACCATCTATCCAACGGGCGAAGTGACGCCGGTGTTCGGCGGCTATCCCGACGAGCCCTGGGGCACCAGCACCAAAGAGCTGCCGCCCAAAGAGACTTACGCGTTCCGCTTCGACACCCGCGTCAGCGGCGACCTGGGCGCGCAGACAGCGGCCCATGCGCCCGGCACAGCGGAGACGGACAAGGATGTGACGCCTTTCCTCGGCGCCGAATATGGCGCCGGTTTGCCGTTCATGTACCGTCGCCGCACGGTGGTGTCGGCCGACGATATCGCGTCGATGCTGCCGGTGCAGCTGGGCTCCGGCGTGAACCTGATGGGCTACTACATGTTCCACGGCGGCCGCAATCCGACTGGCCTGGGCGGCACCTCGATGGAAGAGAGTACCCTCAGCGGCGGCTACAACGACACCACCATGATCAGCTACGACTTCCAGGCCCCGCTTGGGCCGGACGGCCAGCAGCGCAAGGTGCTGGAGAAGCTGCGTCCCTTCCATTTGTTCCTGCACGATTTCGGTTCGCGCCTGGCGCCGATGACGGTGCGTAAGCCGGATGCATCGCCCGCCACGCCGGACGACCTGAAGACGGCGCGTTTCGCCGTGCGCAGCGAAGGCGATCGCGGTTTCCTGTTCGTGAACAACCATGTGCGCCAGTATCCGATGGCGGCGCAGCAGGCCACGCAGTTCTCGGTCAAGCTGCCGGGCCAGACGATCACCTTGCCAAGCACGCCGGCCGATATCGCCGACGGTGCCTATTTCATCTGGCCACTGAACCTTGATCTGGACGGCGTCAACCTCGCCTACGCCACGGCGCAGCCATTGGCCTTGCTCGACCAGGGCAAGGCCGGCATGGTGGCGGTGTTCGGCGCCAACACCGGCGTGCCGGTGGAGCTGGCGTTCGACGCCGCGCTCGCGCCGCAGATCCGGGCCGGCAGCGGACAACTTGCCGTCACTAGTGGACGCGCGCTGCTCAGCGGCGTGCAGCCAGGCGCCGGCGCGGCGCTGACCGTGCAGCGCGCCGGCAAACGGCCGCTGACCATCGTCGTACTGACGGCCGAACAATCGCAGCAACTGAGCGTGGCGGAGCTGGACGGCCAGCGCCGCCTGATCCTGAGCGGCCAGCAGGCCTATGTCGCCGACGGCGCGCTGCAAATGCGTTCGGCAGGCAGCAACAAGTTCCGCTTCGCCGTCTACCCTGCGCTGAGCGGCAAGCCAAAGGCAAGTACCGCAGCCCAGGCCTGGTCCGCCGCCGCCGCCGCGACCAGCACGAACATCGCCCTGCGCGCCGCCGGCAACGACGGCATCTTCCAAGCCTTCGAAGCCGAACTGCCGGCACGCGATCTGAAAGCCAGCTTCACGCCGACGCGCGCGGCGCAGGAAGCGGCGCCTGTCGCCATCGGCGGCGGCGCGAAAGCGGCCATGCAACCGCTGCCGGAAAACTTCAAGGCCGCAGGCGCATGGCAGATCAACGTCCCGCGCGAACAGCTGCGCGGGCTGGACGACGCCCTGCTGCAAATCGACTTCGTCGGCGACATCGGCCGCCTTTACTCGGGCACCCGCATGCTGGACGACTGGTACTACAGCGGCTACCAATGGCAGTTCGGCCTGCGCCAGGCCAGCGCCCTGCTCGACCAGCCGCTGACCGTCTCCGTCCTGCCGTTGCGCGTCGACGCCCCGATCTACCTGCCCAAAGAGGCAAGACCCGACTTTGCCGGCAAGGCCCAAATAGCCGCCGTCCGCAACGTCAGCGTGATACCCGTGTATCAGCTGCGCGTTACGCCATAAACAAAAAAATACAAACACTGGAGACTCATCATGAAACGTACCCTACTCGCCGCCGCAACCCTGTGCCTGATGGCCGCGGCCCACGCCGCCGAACCGGTCAAGATCGGCTTCCTCGTCAAACAGGCCGAGGAGCCCTGGTTCCAGGACGAATGGCGCTACGCCGAACAGGCGGCGAAGGAAAAAGGTTTTGCGCTGGTGAAGATCGGCGTCCCTAACGGCGAAAAAATGATCGCCGCGATCGACAACCTGGCCGCGCAAAAAGCACAGGGCTTCGTCATCTGCGCGCCGGACGTCAAGCTGGGCACCGCCGTCGAACGCGCCGCCAAGCGCAACAACATGAAAGTGATTTCGGTCGACGACCGCCTGGTCGACGGCGGCGGCAAGCCTATCGCCTCGATCCCGCACATGGGCATCTCCGGCTACGCCATCGGCAAGCAGGTAGGCGAAGGCATCGCGGCCGAGATCAAGGCGCGCAAATGGAATATGGCCGACGTGGGCGCGATCCGCGTCGCCTACGACCAGCTGCCGACCGCCAAGGAGCGCACGATGGGCGCGGTCGATGCGCTGAAAGCCGCAGGCTTCCCGGTGGCGAACATCGTCGACGCACCGCAATCCAAGACCGATACCGAAAGCGCCTTCAACGCCGCCAACATCGCGCTGACCAAGAACGCCCGCTTCAAGCACTGGGTGGCGGTCGGACTGAATGACGAAGCGGTGCTGGGCGCGGTGCGCGCCGCCGAAGGCCGCGGCATCAAGGCCGACAACATGGTCGGCGTCGGCATCGGCGGCGCCAAGGCCGCTGAGAACGAGTTGAACAAGCCGGCGCCAACCGGTTTCTATGGCTCGGTGATGATCAGCGCCAAAGAGCATGGCTACCAGACCTCGGTCAATATGTACAACTGGATCACCGGCAAAGGCGTGCCGCCGGCGGAAGTGCTGACCAAGGGCATGCTGATGACCCGCGCCAACCAGGCCGACGTACGCAAGCAAATGGGTCAGTGACATGACCGCGTACCTGCAGTTTGACCAGGTCAGCAAGGTCTTCCCCGGCGTGAAGGCGCTCAACGGCGTCAGCTTCGCCGCGCACGCCGGCCAGGTCCATGGCCTGCTGGGCGAGAACGGCGCCGGCAAGTCCACGCTGCTGAAGATCCTCGGCGGCCAATACAAGCCGGACGGCGGCCGCCTGCTGGTCGATGGCAAGGAGTGCCGCTTCACCAGCGCCAAGGATGCCATCGGTGCCGGCATCGCCGTGATCCACCAGGAGCTGCAATACGTGCCCGAACTGACCGTGGCGGAGAATATTCTGTTGGGCCGCATGCCCACCCGTTTCGGCCTGCTGGACAAGCCCAAAGCCCACAAGATCGTGGCGGAGAAGCTGGCCGCCATCGGCGTCGACCTCGCGCCGGACGCCAGGCTGGCCGACCTGTCGATCGCGCAGCGCCAGATGGTCGAGATCTGCAAGGCCATCATGCAGGACGCGCAAGTCATCGCCTTCGACGAGCCGACCTCCAGCCTGTCGCACCGCGAAACCGAGATCCTGTTCCGCCTCGTGAAGGAGTTGCGCGCCGACGGCCGCACGCTGATCTACATCTCGCACCGCCTGGAAGAGCTGTACGCGCTGTGCGACGCCTGCACCATCTTCCGCGACGGCCGCAAGATCGTCACCCACGACGTGATGGCCGACGTGCCGCGCGAGCGCCTGATCAGCGACATGGTGGGCCGTGAACTGAGCGACATCTACGACTACCGCCCCCGCCAGCTCGGCGAAGAACGCCTGAAGATACAAGGCCTGGACGGCAAACATGTGAAAGGCCCGCAAAGCTTTTCCGTGCGCGGCGGCGAGGTGCTGGGCTTCTTCGGCCTGGTCGGCGCCGGCCGCAGCGAATTGATGCGCCTTTTGTACAACGCCGACGCGCGCAGCGCCGGCAGCGTGGTGCTCGATGGCGCGACCGTGTCGACCTCCGGCCCGTCCGCCGCCATCGCGGCCGGCATCGTGCTGTGCCCGGAGGACCGCAAGGAACAAGGCATCCTGGCCACCGCCTCGGTGGCGGAGAACATCAACATCAGCGTGCGCCGCCACGACCTGCTGGGCGGCCTGTTCCTGCGCCACAAGCGCGAAGCGGCGCTGGCCGATGAATTCATCGCCCGCCTGCGCATCAAGACGCCCAACCGCCAGCAGGAAATCCGCCTGCTCTCCGGCGGCAACCAGCAGAAGGTGATCCTGGCGCGCTGGCTGGCCGAACCCGGCCTCAAGGTGCTGATCCTCGACGAGCCGACGCGCGGCATCGACGTCGGCGCCAAGAACGATATCTACCGCATCATCCACGAAGTCGCGGAGCGCGGCTGCTGCGTGATCGTGGTGTCGAGCGAGCTGCCGGAAGTGCTGGGCATCTCGGACCGCGTGATCGTCATGCGCGAGGGCGAAATCTGCGGCGAACTGTCGCGCGCCGACGCCAGCGAAACCGAGGTGCTGCGCCTGGCGCTGCCCGATTCGATCACCCCCACTCCCGCCCACATTGAACCGCCCGCACTTCCCAACCGGAGCATCGCATGAACGTCTCGCAATTGAATCCCGCCGCCAAGCCCGCGGTGTCCCAGGCCCAGCGTCAGTGGCTGGTTGAATACAGCATGCCGCTGGCCTACGTGGTGCTGTTCGCGGTGCTGGCCGTCACCGTCGAGAACTTCTTCTCGCTGACGAACGTGGTCGGCCTGATGCTGTCGGTGGCGCAGATCGGCATGGTCGCCTGCACCATGATGCTGTGCCTGGCCTCGCGCGATTTCGATCTGTCGGTCGGCTCCACCATCGCCTTCGCCGGCGTGCTGGGCGCCATCGTGCTGGAACAGAGCGGCAGCGTGCTGCTGGCGGTGGGCGCCGGCCTGGCCTCCGGCGCGCTGATCGGCGCCTGCAACGGCGTGTTGATCGCCTACCTGCGCGTCAACGCGCTGATCGCCACGCTGGCGACCATGCTGATGGTGCGCGGCCTGGCCTTCATCGTCTCGAAGGGCCAGGCGGTCGGCATCAGCAACGACGCCTTCATCAACTTCGGCGACACCCGCATCTTCGGCCTGCCGCTGCCGGTGCTGGTGTGCGCCTGCTGCTTCCTGGTGTTCGGCGTGCTGCTGAACCAGACCGTCTTCGGCCGCAACACGCTGGCCATCGGCGGCAATCCGGAAGCGGCGCGCCTGGCCGGCGTGCGCGTCGAGCGGCTGCGCGTGTGGATCTTCCTGCTGCAAGGCCTGGTCACCGCGATGGCCGGCTTGATCCTGGCCTCGCGCATCACCAGCGGCCAGCCGAATGCGGCGCAGGGTTTTGAATTGGATGTGATTTCGGCCTGTGTGCTGGGCGGCGTGTCGCTCCAAGGCGGCAAGGCGCGCATGTTCGGCGTGTTGATCGGTGTGCTGATCATGGGGACGGTAGAAAACGTCATGAACCTGCTCGACGTCGACGCCTTCTACCAGTATCTGATGCGCGGCGTGATCCTGCTCGCCGCGGTGCTGCTGGACCAGCTGAAGACCCGCGGCGAGCGCCACTAGTCTTCAGCCGTCCGTTACAGCGTGGCGCTTAGCTCGCCACGCCCACCAACTGCACGCCGGCGCTGCCACCCGTGATGGACGCGGTCAGCAAATCGGCAAAGGTGTGCATGCGGTCCGCCGTCCACGTGGCAGCCATATCGTACGGGCTGCTGCCGTGGTCGGCCTGCGCCACCAGTTCGGCGAAGTTGATCGCCGCCACCTGCTTGCCGCTGGCATCAACCAGGTCCAGCTCGCTGAAGGTGGTCTTGGCATAGTCGGCCACCGTGAACTGCGCGTAGGACTTGCCGCCATCGACATAGTTGATGACCAGGTCGGAGCCGTCGATGTTGGCCTTGACGCGATCGGCGGCGATGGTGACGCTGCTGAACAGCTTGTTGCCGGTGAACTTGAGGATGTCGTTGCCGCCAGCCACTTCATGCACCGTATCCTTGCCGTCGCCCATGGACATCACATAGGTGTCCTTGCCGCCGCCGTACAGGGCGTCGTTGCCCATGCCGCTGTACAGGGTGTCGTCGCCGGCGCCGCCGAACAGGCGGTTGTTGCCGGCGTACTTGTAGCCCAAGGTGTAGGCCAGCATGGTGGCGATGAAGAAGTCGGCGCCCTGGAAGTCGCCCAGGTGCAGGTTGACGCCCAGGTATTTGCCCAACCAGTTCACACCGTCGCCGCTGGCGTTGGAAGCCGTCTTCAATGCGCTCCCGGTCCAGTCCTTGGCGTCGGCCAGGGCCGTGCCGACGTCGGCATCGGCCACGTAGTTGACGCCGCTGCTGATGCCGTTCACCGCCGTGGTCAGGCCGCTCTTGCCGCCGTCGAGCGCGGACTTGAGCGGCGTGGCGACGTCGATGCCGGAAGTGGACAGGCCGGTCATGCTGGCGATGCCGGACAGCGCATCGTTGCCGACCGTATTGAGGCCGTCGGCCAACTTGCCGCCGCTGGCGGTCGCCTTGGCCAGCTCGGCCTTGATGCTGTCGGCCACGCCGCCCCAGCCCTTGCTGATCTCATCCGTGAAGGTGGTGTTCAAATACTTGGTGATGGCGTCGAAGCCCTTGCCCGCATCGGTCCAGGCCGCGTTCAGGGCGTTGGCCTTGCCCACCAGCAGGTGGTCGATCACGCCCCAGCCCAGGCCCATCATGGTGTCGTTGCCGTTGCCGCCGCCGACATAGCTGCCGGCATTGGTGGCGAAGATGGTGTCGTTGCCGTCGCCGCCGACGATCACATTGCCCACCAGGTTGAGCTTGCCCAGGTCGCCCTTGGCCAGCGCGCCGTACTGCGAGCGGATGAAATTGGCGTTCATCGCCGCGCCCACCCAGTCGCCGGCCGACTCGTAGTCGTTTTCGACGATGGCTTCTGCCGCGTTGAACACGGTAATCTCGGCCAGGCCGATGATGGTGTCGTTGCCGGCGCCGCCGATGGCGACGTTGTTCTGGCCGGACGAAACGATCAGGTCGTTGCCGGTGCCGCCCATGCCGATGGTGGTGGTGCCGGCCAGGATCATGGTGTCGTTGCCGTCGCCGGCGTGCACGAAGTTCATGCCGGTGTCGATGCTGACCTTGGTCGAGCTGGTGGTCTGCGCCTTGTCCGAGCCTTCGACCGCCTCGGTGGTCACGCTGGAGTAGCTCAGCTTGCTGCCGCCGTTGAGCACGACCAGGAAGTCGTCGCCGGCGTCGGCCAGCACCACGTTGTGGTCGCCGTACACCACAGCCGTGTCGTTGCCGGCGCCGGTCCAGCCCAGGTTGAACTGGGTGCTGCCCTTGGTGGTGCTGGTGGTGGTCTGGTTCGTGCCTTCGGCTTCGTTGGTGGTGGTGCTGGTGTTGCCGCCGCCGTAGCCGATCATCACCAGCACGTCCTTGCCGCTGCCGCCGATCACGGCGTTGTCCTTGCCGACCACGGTTTCGACGTTGTTGCCGTCGCCGGCCACGATCAGGTTGCCGTTGACGTTGACCGACTTGGACGCGGTGCCGAAGGCCAGCGCGGTCAGCACGTCGTCGCCGCTGCCGCCTTCGATCAGGTTGCCCTTGCCCAGCGCGGTGACGACGTTGTTGCCGCCGCCGGCCGACACCACGTTGTAGGTGCCGACCACGGTGACGACGTCGTTGCCGGCGCCGGTGACGATGCCGGACTTGCTACCGATGGCGCTGACCACGTCGTTGCCGGCGCCGGTCAGCACCAGGTTGTTCACGCCCAGCGCGGTGGCGACGGTGTCGGCGCTGCCGCCGATCAGCACGTTGTTCTTGCCGAACGCCGTCATCACGTCGCGGCCGCTCTGGCTGGAGGCCAGGCCCGACAGGCCGGCCTTGGCCACCAGGTCGGTGGCGGCCACGCCGGAGGTCAGCGAATCGACCAGGCCGACGGCGGTCGCGCCGATTTCGGCGTAGTTGCCGCTGGCCAGCAGGTTGTTGGCGCCCACGGCCGTGATCGTGTCCGCGCCGGCGTCGCCCCACACCACGTTGCGCGCGCCGAACACGGTGACGACGTCGTTGCCGCTGCCGCTCCACACCACGTTGTTGGCGCCGATGCCGGTCACCGTGTCGTTGCCGCCGCCGGTGTAGACCACGTTGGTGGAGCCGATGGCGCTGACCACGTCGTTGCCGTCGCCGTGAGCCACGTTGCTGCCGATGAAGGAAGCCACGGCCTTGGTGGCGCCGCCGGCCACGCTGCCCAGCTTGGCGGTGACGTCGGCCAGGCCGTCGCCCAGGCCGGTCACGATGACGTTGACCGAACCGGCCGCCGTCACCACATTGTTGCCGGCCATGTTGACGACGATGTTGTTGCCGCCCAGCGCGGTGGTGACGTTGTCGCCGCCGTTGGCCAGCACGATGTTGTTGCCGCCGACCGCCGTGACCACGTCCTTGCCGGCGCCGGTGTAGATGACGTTGTTGCCGCCCACTGCCACCACGACATCGTTGCCGGCGCCGCTGTTGAGGGCGGAGGCCAGCTTGGCGCTGGCGTTGTTGATGGCGGTGGCGACCGCCTTGCTCGGCATGGCGTCGGCCAAGACCTTAGCCAGTCCGCCGGTGGCGGCCTTGACCATGCCGCCCAGTTCGGTCAGCACGACGTTGGCGCCGCCCAGCGCGACCACGGTGTCGCCGCCCACGGTGGTGGCGACCAGGTTGGCGCCGCCCACGCCGACCAGCGTGTTGCCGCTGCCGTTGGCCAGCAGCACGTTGTTGACGCCGACGGCCACTTCGGTGTTGCCGCCCTGGTTGCTGACCAGCGCGTTGCTGTCGCCCAGCGCGGCCACCCGGTTGCCGGCGCCGCCGGTGTAGGCGATGTTGAGCAGGCCGCCCAGCACGATGTTGCTGCCGCCGCCGTCGTCGATCACCACGTTGGCGCCGCCGCCGGCCACGATGTTGTCCTTGCCGTCGCTGGCGGTGATGCCGTTGGCGCCGCCCAGCGCGACCACCAGGTCGTTGCCGCTGCCGGCGTTGATGACGTTGGCGCCGCCCACGGCCTGCACCTTGTCGTTGCCGGCGCCGGTGCCGATGACGTTGGCGCCGCCGGCGGCGTTGACCGTATCCCAGCCGGTGCCCGAAGTCAGCACATTGGCCGCGCCGTTCAGCGTGACGTTGTTGTTGCCGTTGCCGGCCTTGACTTCGTTGGCGCCGCCGTTGGCCTTGATGGTGTCGTCGCCGCCGCCCGCCGTGATGTGGTTGTTGCCGCCATCGGCCGTCACCGTGTTGGTGCCCTCGCCGGCGTCGATCACGTTGCTGGCGGCCTTGACGGTGATGCGGTCGTCGCCGCCGCCGGTGTTGATGACGTTGCTGGCGCCGTCGGCCGTGACGGTGTCGGCATCCTTGCCGGTGTTGATGATGTTGGAGGCGCCGCCGGCGTTGATGACGTTCCAGCCGTCGCCCGCGTTGACCTTGTTGGCGCCGCCGTAGACGGTGATGTTGTCGTTGCCGCCGTCGGTGTTGACGGTGTTGGCGCCGCCGTTGGCGCTGACGGTGTTGTCGCCGCCGTCGAGGTCGATGCTGTTCCAGCCACCGTTGGCCGTCACGCGGTCGCTGCCGTTGCCGGCGGTGATCTCGTTGTAGGCGCTGTTGATCGACAGCGAGTTGTTGCCGTCGCCCAGGTCGACGTCGGCCGCCGCGCCGGCCGTCACGGTGACCGTGTCGTTGCCGGCGCCGCCGGTGATCTTGTTGTAGACGCCGACTTCGACGCGGATGTTGTCGTCGCCGTTGCCGCCGTCGATGCGGTTGTAGCCGCCCACCCGCACCACGATGGTGTCGTTGCCGTCGTCGCCGTACAGGTTGTTGTAGGCGCCGGCCGTGACGGTGATGCTGTCGTTGCCGCCGTCGCCGTGGATGATGTTGGCGCCCAGCGAGCTGGCCGTGTAATGATTGTCGCCGTTGCCCAGGCTTTTCTTGGTGTAGCCCAGTTCGCTGATCTTCTTGGCTGCCGCGGCGATGTCGTTGCCCACCGACTCGAACGCCGCGCCGATGCCGTTCAGATCGCCGCCGATGTCCTTGACGGTGTCGCCGACCTTGTCGACCACCTTGGCGATCGGTTTCACCACATTTTTCTTCAACCAGCTGCCGATACTCATCTTTACCCCTTTTAATGGTTTGGTACACTTGCATTAAATCAAGGGAAAATGACAGTTTGCCAAACAGAACGATTACAAGGCTGTAATCAAGGGCCGGGATTGACGGCGGCCGGGCCAACCCTGACAATGCCGCCATGAAAGCGCTTTTAGTAGAAGATGAACAACGAATTGCCAGTTTTGTGTGCACCGGCCTGCGTGAACACGGTTTCCTGGTCGACCATTGCGAAGATGGCAACCTTGGCTATGATTACGCGCTGGCCCGCGACTACGACGTGGTCTTGCTGGACGTAATGGTGCCGGGCCGCGACGGCCTGTCCATCCTCAAGGCCATGCGGCGCGAGGGGCGCAACGTGCCCGTCATCCTGCTGACCGCCCGCAACGAACTGGACGACCGCCTGACCGGCCTCAACCTTGGCGCCGACGATTACCTGGCCAAGCCCTTCTACGTGGAGGAGCTGGTGGCGCGCATCCACGCCCTGCTGCGGCGCGTGAGCGGCGAACGGCAGAACGTGCTGACCCTGGGGCCGCTGCGGCTGGACCGCCTGAGCCGGGTGGCCGAGGTGGACGGCCGCGCCGCCGAGCTGACCGCGCGCGAAATCAACCTGCTGGAATACCTGATGCGTTCGCCGGGCCGGGTCTACACCCGCACCCAGATCCTGGAACATGTGTGGGGCTACGATTTCGAGCCGCAAACCAATATGGTGGACGTCTGCATCCAGCGCCTGCGCAAGAAGCTGGAACTGCCCGACAGCGTGGCCATCGAGGCCGTGCGCGGCGTCGGCTACCGGCTGCGCAAGCCGGACGCTGTGGCGTGAGGGCGCGCTGGCCGCGCCTGCGCTCGTTCCGGCTGCGCATCGCCCTCGGCTCCACCCTCACCGCGCTGGCCGCCATCATCTTGCTGTACGCGATGGCCAGCTACACCATCATCCAGCGCCGCGCCGCCATCATCGACCACATGCTGTCGGCCCACCTGGCCGGGCCCGGCTTCCAGGCCACGCCGCAAGCGCTGTGGCCGGCCACGGACGCCCAGCTCAACGCCAGCTTCGGCGGCTTCGCCCCGCCCGACAGCGCCCCGCTGGCGCACGCCCTGCTGCTGGTGGAGGACGCCGGCCGCGGCCCGCAGTACCGCAGCCCGGCCTGGCAGCGCGTGTTCGGCAGCGCCAGCCTGCCGCGCGGCCCCGGCCTGCACACCGTCGACGGCGGCGGCCAGAGCTGGCGCATCGGCAGTTCGGTGCACGGCTCCGTCACGATCTGGGTGGCGGTCAACCGCAGCCTGTCGGATGCCCAGGTGCGCGCCAGCCTGGTCCGTTTCGCCGCCGCCATCGGCGTGCTGGCCGTGGCCATGGGCGCGCTGGCCTGGTATCTGGCCGGACGCGCGATGCGGCCGGTGGAGCACCTGACCGGCGTCATGGTGCGGCTCACCGCGAGCGAGCTGGACCAGCGCGTCTCGGCCGCCGAGGAAGACCTGGAATTCGCCCAGATGGTCAGCGTGTTCAACGCCATGCTGGACCGCTTGCAGCGCAGCTTCCTGCAGGCGGCGCGCTTTTCCGGCGACGCCGCCCACGAGCTGAAGACGCCGCTGACCATCCTGCAGGGCGAGCTGGAACGCAGCTTCGCCCAGGCCGGGGCCGATCCGGTGCTGGAACAGGGCCTGGCGAATATGCTGGACGAGGTGCGGCGGCTGGACAGCATCGTCCGCAAGCTGCTGCTGCTGGCGCGGGCCGACGCCGGCCAACTGGCCATTCCCATGTGCCCGCTCGACCTGCGGCCCGCCCTGGACGAACTGGCCGAGGACATCGGCCTGCTCGATGCCGGGCGCCCGCTGCGGCTGGCCCTGCCCGACCGCATCGCCGTGCGCGGCGACGCCGAGCTGCTGTGCCAGGTGTTGCAAAATCTTGTCAGCAATGCCATCAAATACGGCCAGCCGGGCGGCTGGATCGCGCTGTCGGCCCGGCGCCAGGGCGAGCAGTGGTGCATCGACGTCAGCAATGCATCGGACGGCATCGCCGCCGAACACCGGCACCGCCTGTTCGACCGTTTCTACCGGGCCGACCAGGCCCACCAGCGCCGGGTGCCGGGCGTAGGACTGGGTTTGTCGCTGGCGCGCGACATCGCCGTGGCGCACGGCGGCAGCCTGGCGCTGGCCGATGCGGAGCCGGGCCAGGTGTGCTTCCAGCTGTCCCTGCCGGCCGCCTGAGCCGGCTCATTCACATCAATTCAGCAAGTATGTCTTGAAATAGCCCAATACCGTCCCTATAATTGGCACTCGTTCCAAGGGAGTGCTAACAGCGCTCTCGGCCAAACTTTCCGCCTCAGCAACCTTGTTGGTGTGGCAACAAACTGTTCCATTGTTAATTTAAGGAGTTTTGTATGAACCTTCGCCCTTTGAACGATCGCGTAATCGTCAAACGCCTCGACCAGGAAACCAAAACTGCGTCCGGCCTGATCATCCCTGATGCGGCTGCTGAAAAACCGGATCAAGGCGAAGTACTCGCCGTCGGCAATGGCAAGATTCTGGAAGATGGCAAAGTCCGTCCGCTGGATGTCAAGGTAGGCGACCGCGTCCTGTTCGGCAAATACGCCGGCCAAACCGTCAAAGTTGACGGTCAGGAACTGATGGTCATGCGCGAAGAAGACATCATGGCGATCGTCGTCAAGTAATTGACACGCACGTTCGCAATCGTACTCACCTAATTCTGGAGAAACAACATGGCAGCTAAAGAAGTAATTTTCGGCGACGCAGCGCGCGCCAAAATGGTTGAAGGCGTCAACATCCTGGCCAACGCAGTCAAAGTCACCCTGGGCCCTAAAGGCCGCAACGTGGTGCTGGAACGTTCGTTCGGCGCACCTACCGTCACCAAGGACGGCGTATCGGTCGCCAAAGAAGTCGAACTGAAAGACAAGCTGCAGAACATGGGCGCGCAGATGGTCAAGGAAGTTGCTTCCCGCACCAGCGACAACGCCGGCGACGGCACCACCACCGCGACCGTGCTGGCCCAGGCCATCGTGCGCGAAGGCATGAAGTTCGTAGCCGCCGGCATGAACCCGATGGACCTGAAGCGCGGCATCGACAAGGCAGTTGCTGCCACCGTCGAGCAGATCGCCATCCTGGCCCGTCCTTGCACCACTACCAAGGAAATCGCCCAGGTCGGCGCGATCTCGGCCAACTCGGACTACTCGATCGGCGAGCGCATCGCTGAAGCGATGGAAAAAGTCGGCAAAGAAGGCGTCATCACCGTGGAAGACGGCAAGTCGCTGAACGACGAGCTGGACATCGTTGAAGGTATGCAGTTCGACCGCGGCTACCTGTCGCCATACTTCATCAACAACCAAGAGAAGCAAGTCGCGATCCTGGACAATCCATTCGTCCTGCTGTGCGACAAGAAGATCTCGAACATCCGCGATCTGCTGCCGGTACTGGAACAAGTCGCTAAAGCCGGCCGTCCACTGCTGATCATCGCCGAAGACATCGAAGGCGAAGCACTGGCGACCCTGGTTGTGAACAACATCCGCGGCATCCTGAAAACCTGCGCAGTCAAAGCCCCAGGCTTCGGCGACCGTCGCAAGGCCATGCTGGAAGACATCGCGATCCTGACCGGCGGTCAAGTGGTTGCTGAAGAAGTCGGCATGACCCTGGAAAAAATCACGCTGGAAGAGCTGGGCCAAGCCAAGCGTATCGAAATCGGCAAGGAAAACACCATCGTCATCGACGGTGCTGGCCAGGCTGAAGCGATCGAAGGCCGCGTCAAGCAAATCCGCGTGCAAATCGAAGAAGCGACCTCGGACTACGACCGTGAAAAACTGCAAGAGCGCGTGGCCAAGCTGGCCGGCGGCGTTGCCGTGATCAAAGTCGGTGCAGCCACCGAAGTTGAAATGAAAGAAAAGAAAGCCCGCGTTGAAGATGCACTGCACGCTACCCGCGCTGCCGTGGAAGAAGGCATCGTTCCTGGCGGCGGCGTAGCCCTGCTGCGCGCTCGTGCCTCGATCACCGTCAAAGGCGACAACCCGGACCAGGACGCAGGTATCAAGATCGTTCTGCGCGCCATGGAAGAGCCACTGCGCATGATCGTGCAAAACGCCGGCGAAGAAGCTTCGGTGGTGGTTGCAGCGGTTCTGGCTGGCAAAGGTAACTACGGTTACAACGCAGCCAACGGCACCTACGGCGACATGGTCGAAATGGGCGTTCTGGATCCAGCTAAAGTCACCCGTTCGGCACTGCAAAACGCAGCATCGATCGCTGGCCTGATGCTGACCACCGACTGCATGATCGCTGAAATCAGCGAAGACAAAGCTGGTGGCGGCATGGGCGGCATGGGTGGTATGGGCGGCATGGGCGGTATGGACGGCATGATGTAATTGCCGGCATAAGCCTCGCTGCACAGAAAAGCCAGCTTCTTCGGAAGCTGGCTTTTTATTTGGATGGTTGATTGAACTTATGGCGACTGACAAGGTCTACAATAAAGTAGCCGATTGAATCCTCGGGAGACGATGATGTCCGTAACAGTCAGTGAAATTGAAGAAAGCATCAAGTCGTTGAGCTTGGCGGATAAGAAGCTTCTGCTGCGCGCCCTGCTCGAAGAAATAGAAGGTCATCAAGTACCAGGAGCCCACGCCAATGCGCGCACACTCTTGACGCTGGAAGCACTCGACGATGTCGCCTCTGATCGCTATGTAGATCACGACGACGTCAAGTCGTGGGCGAAAAGTCTGGCCACAGCAAATCAGCTGCCGCTGCCAAAATAATGAAACTGCGTTGGACAAGCAAGGCGCTGTCCGACTTGGAGCGGCTTCATGAATTCTTGAGCCAAACTGATGCTCAAGCCGCCAATCGGACTATCGGTGCGTTAGCCTCCGCTCCTGACAACTTACTCACCAATCCGCGAATTGGCGAGCGCCTCCACGAATTCGGCCAGCGCGAGGTGCGCCGCATCCTGGTCAAGCACTACGAAATCCGCTATGAGATCAACGATTCCTCGATCTACATTTTGAGGATTTGGCATACCAAAGAATATCGCTGATACCTGGACGATTGCACAACCCCATCCGCGCAGACCGAGCGATCGGATTGACCATCGGGGCCGGCACGATTGAAAGGTTAAGATTGATCTAAAGGCAATCCCTGCCTACAATCGACGTTCCTCAACTTTCCTCTGACAGGACCGCCATGCGTGCTTATCGCCTTCTTCCATTGCTGCTGTGTGCCGGCCTCGTCCATGCCCAAAAGATGCCGGCGCAGGATACCGTCAAAGGCGGCAAGGATCATCCGCTGCTGTCGCGCTTTGAAGGGTCGAAGATGGTCGGCTACGGCCTCAAGGAATTCGACGAGGTGATGCTGCCAGCCGGCAAGCGCGGCGAGAACAAGGGCGGCCAGATGGCGTTCGACAGCACGCTGCTGTTGGAAGGCAAATACACGCGCATGGCCTATAACTTCCCGCCTGAACGCTCGGCGCTGGAGGTGATGCGCAACTACCAGGCGGCGCTGGAAAAGGCCGGCCTGAAAACCATGTTCGCCTGCGCCAAGGAAACCTGCGGCAAGGGCTTCGGCGAATTCTTCCTCGACAAACGCGTCGGCGATCATTTCATCCAGGGCGGCGAAGCCAGCTGGGAGCCGTTCAACTACGGCCGCAACGACGAGCGCTACCTGCTGGCCAAAGGCACGCGCCCGGACGGCTCGCTGATCCACGTGGGCGTGTATACGGTGGCGCCGGTGCAGGACAAGCTGGGCGGCATCTACGTCGAGGTCGTCGAAGCCAAGGCGATGGAAGGAGGCAAGGTGTCGGTCAACCTGAACGCGGCCGACATGGCCAAGGGCATCGCGGCCGACGGCAAGGTGGCCGTGTACGGCGTCTTGTTCGACACCGACAAGACCGACGTCAAGCCGGAATCGAAGGCCGCGCTGGCCGAGATGGCCAAGCTGTTGCAGCAAGATGGCAAGCTGAAGTTGTACGTGGTCGGCCATACCGACAACCAGGGCGCGCTGGCGCACAACCTGGAGCTGTCGCAGAAGCGGGCGGAGTCGGTGATCAAGGTGCTGGCGGCGGACTACAAGGTCGATGCCAAGCGGCTGAGCGCCAAGGGCGTGGCCTCGTACGCGCCGGCGGCCTCGAACGATGCCGATGCCGGACGCGAAAAGAATCGCCGGGTCGAGCTGGTCAAGCAATAGACAAGTCGGAAGCGGAGGCTACAACGAGATCAGCGATGCGGGGGTGTACTGGATTCTGTGTAAACGGGTTTTCGTTTAAGTCTGCGGCACCCGGTCTTCAAACTGGATGGCGAACC
>NZ_JBXALQ010000011.1:0-225121 GCF_058799615.1 Duganella sp. GW822-FHT06D06 | reverse complement strand
ATGCCGGCCGGCTCGACCGCCTCGGCGGCGAGCCGGCCGGCATCGACCCGGCGCGCCTGCGCCTGATCGGCCTGGTCGCGGCGCTGCTGCTGATCGTCGCCGGCTTCGGCTATTACTACTGGCAGGCGATGCTGGCGCCCGGCGCCGGTGCGCGCCTGCCGCCGGTGCCGATGCCGCCGCCCGGCGCCACCGGCGCCACGCCGGCGCAGCTGGTGCGGGCCGCGCCCGACGGCCTGGCCGCGCCGGCCGACGCCGCCACCGATGCGCTGCTGGCGCCGGCCGCCCGGCACGACCCCGCGCGCGACGACCTGGAACGCCGCCTGGCCCAGACCGAACAGCAGCTGGCCGCCACCCAGCAGGCGATCCAGGCCCAGCAGAACATGCCGCAGGCCGAAAAGCTGCCGCCGCTGGCCGCGCCCGACAACCGCGAGATCCGGGTGGCGCGCGCGGTGCAGGCTTCGCCGCTGGCGCCGGCGCTGAACGGCGCCTACCAGTCGCTCAACAACGGCGACCTGTCCGCCGCCCAGCAGCAATACGAGGCCGCGCTGCGCCAGGACCCGAACAGCCGCGACGCCCTGCTCGGCCTGGCCACCCTGGCCGCGCGCGCCGGCAAGAGCCAGGTGGCGGCCGGCCACTACCTGCGCCTGCTCGAGCTCGATCCCAACGACACCGCCGCCGTGGCCGGCCTGGTGGGCCTGCGCCAGGGCGACCCCGGCCAGAACGAGGTACGCCTCAAGGCCATCCTGGCCGCCAATCCGGACGCCGCGCCGGCCCAGTTCGCACTGGGCAATCTGTACGCCCAGCAGGGCCGCTGGTCCGAGGCCCAGCAGGCGTATTTCCGCGCCTTCAGCGCGGCGCCGGACAACCCGGATTACGCCTACAACCTGGCCATCGGCCTGGACCGGCTGAACCAGGGCAAGCTGGCGCTGGGCTATTACCAGCGCGCGCTGGCGCTGGCGCAGAGCCACGCGGCCGCCTTCGACCGCGGCGCGCTGCGCACCCGCATGAATGAATTGAACGCCGGCCCGCGCTGAGCCGGCAACGAGAGAACAGATCCATGGCAGAACAAGCAAAACTTCCACTCGGCAAGCTGCTGATCCAGAAAGGCGTGATCAGCGAGGACCAGCTGCGCATCGCCCTGATCGAGCAAAAGCGCAGCAGCGAGCCGCTGGGGAAGCTGCTGATCACGCTGGGCTTCGTGACCGAGGCCACGGTGCGCATGGCGCTGTCGGAAAACCTCAACCAGCAGAGCGCCGACCTGACCAGCCTGGTGGTGGACGCGATCGCCCTCAAGCTGATCCCCAAGGACGTGGCCAAGCGCTACCACGTGTTCCCGATCGTCTACGAGCGCGCCACCGACAACCTGATCCTGGCCATGTCGGACACCAGCAACATCGTCGCGCTGGACCAGATCAGCGCCATGCTGGTCAAGGGCATCACCATCAGCCCGCTGCTGGTGAACGAGTCCGACATCCAGCGCGCGATCGACCAGTACTACGGCTTCGAGCTGTCGATCGACGGCATCCTGCACGAGATCGAGACCGGCGAAGTCAACTACGCCAGCCTGGGCAGCACCTCGGACGAGTACAGCCAGCCGGTGGTGCGGCTGATCGACGCCATCCTGGCCGACGCCGTGCAACACGGCGCCTCCGACCTGCACTTCGAGCCGGAGCAATCGTTCCTGCGCATCCGCTACCGCATCGACGGCATCCTGCGCCAGATCCGCAGCCTGCACAAGTCCTACTGGCCGGCGATGGCGGTGCGCCTGAAGGTGATGAGCGGCATGAACATCGCCGAGACCCGGGCCCCGCAGGACGGCCGCATCTCGATCAAGTTCTCCGGCCGCCAGATCGATTTCCGCGCCTCGGCGCAGGCCACCACCCACGGCGAGAACTTCGTGCTGCGGGTGCTGGACCGGCAGAAGGGCATCGTGCCGCTGGACGGCCTGGGCCTGGGCGAGAACGAGCTCGGCCTGCTCAAGCTGATGATCGCCCGGCCCGACGGCGTGATCCTGGTGACCGGCCCGACCGGCTCCGGCAAGACCACCACCCTGTATTCCATCCTCAACCACATCAACACCGAGAGCGTCAACATCATGACGCTGGAAGACCCGGTCGAATACCCGATGAACATGATACGCCAGACCGCCGTCAACGAGGCCGCCAAGATGGGCTTCGCCGACGGCATCCGCTCGATGATGCGGCAGGATCCGGACATCATCCTGGTGGGCGAGATCCGCGACCGCGAGACCGCCGAGATGGCGTTCTCGGCGGCCATGACCGGCCACCAGGTGTATTCGACGCTGCACACCAACTCGGCCATCGGCGCCATCCCGCGCTTGCTCGACATCGGCGTGGTGCCCGACATCATGGCCGGCAATGTGATCGGCATCATCGCCCAGCGCCTGGTGCGCAAGCTGTGCCTGGCCTGCCGCGCGCCGCACCAGGCCGACGCCGTCGAACGCCGCCTGCTGGGCCTGGAGCCGTCGGCGCCGGCCCAGACGCTGTACCACGCGGTCGGCTGCGAAGCCTGCAGCCACCAGGGCTACAAGGGCCGCATCGCGATCATCGAGCTGCTGAAGATGACGCCGGCGCTCGACGAGCTGGTGGCGCGCCGCGCCTCGACCCGCGAGCTGAAGACGGCCGCCGCCGCCGGCGCCTTCCACACGCTGATCGACGACGGCGTGCGCCGCGTGCTCGAGGGCGTCACCACGCTGGAGGAAGTGGGCCGGGTGGTGGACCTGACCGAACGCTTGACCGCCCCCCCTGGCGAGCGGCCCGCCTGATGGCCCAATACTACTACCGCGCCATGGACGCCAGCGGCCACATCCAGCCGGGCAATATGGACGCCGCCAACGAACCGGACCTGGAGCTGCGGCTGCACCGCATGGGCCTGGACCTGATCGAGTGCCGCGCCACGCGCAGCCGGGTGCTGGCGCTCAAGCGCCTGATCACGCGGCGCGACCTGATCAACTTCTGCTTCCACATGGAGCAGCTGACCGGCGCCGGCGTGCCGATCCTGGACGGCTTGAACGACCTGCGCGAGAGCATCGACCATCCGCGCTTCCGCGAAATGATCACCGGCCTGATCGAGAACATCGAGGGCGGCCAGCAACTGTCGGCGGCGCTGGCGGCCTATCCGGAAGTGTTCGACCTGACCTTCGTCAGCCTGATCACCGCGGGCGAGCAGAGCGGCAAGCTGGCCGAGGTGTTCAAGAACCTGTCGGACAGCCTGAAGTGGCAGGACGAGCTGGCCTCGCAGACCAAGAAGATCGTCATGTACCCGGCCGCCGTCGGCGGCTTCGTGCTCGCCGTCACCTTCTTCCTGATGATCTACCTGGTGCCGCAGCTGACCTCCTTCGTCAAGAACATGGGCAACACGCTGCCGCTGCACACGCGCGCGCTGATCTTCGTCTCCGATATCTTCATCAACTACTGGTATGTGCTGGTGGCGCTGCCGCCGATCGCCTGGTTCGGCGGGCGCGCCTGGCTGGCGCGCAGCGAGCAGGCGCGCTACCGCGCCGACGGCCTGACCTTGCGCCTGTGGATGATCGGCCCGGTGCTGCACAAGATCATCCTAGCCCGCTTCGCCACCTTCTTCGCCATGATGTACGGCTCCGGCATCACCGTGCTCGAATGCATCCACCTGTCCGAGGGCATCGTCGGCAACCGCGTGATCGCGGCCGGGCTGCGCCGCGCGGCCCAGCTGATCTCCGAGGGCCAGGGCATCACGGCGGCGTTCCAGATCACCGGCATCTTCCCGCCGCTGGTGATCCGCATGCTCAAGGTGGGCGAGGCCACCGGCGGCCTGGACGGCGCGCTGCGCAACGTCAGCTACTTCTACAACCGCGAGGTCAAGGAGATGATCGAGAAGGTGCAGACCATGATAGAACCCGCGATGACCGTGATCCTGGGCCTGATGGTGGGCTGGATCATGCTCTCGGTGATGGGGCCGATTTACGACACGATCAGCAAGATCCGAACCTGAGGCGGCCGTGCTAATTAGCAAACATTTATTCTATCTGAGCGGCGACCAGCTGTGCGCCTACCTGTGGCAGGGCGGGCGCCTGTCGGGCGGCGAACCGTTCAGCAACGACGCCGCCGGCGTCGAGCGCTTCCTCGACTACGTCGACAGCCACCGGATGATGCCGGCCTACCTGCTGGCCGACCTGATCGAGGAGGATTTCCAGCGCGTGCAGCTGCCCCACGTGGGCGGCGCCGCCGGCCGCAAGCTGCTGCAGCGCCGGCTGCTGCAGCAATACCGCGAGACCCCGTACCGCCACGCCGCGGTGCAGGGCCGCGAGAGCGGCGGCCGGCGCGACGACCTGGTGCTGCTGGCGGCGCTGACCAACGTGGCCGCGGTGCAGCCGTGGGTCAAGGCGCTGGAACAGCTGAAGATGCCGCTGGCCAGGCTCACCACCACCACCTTGCTGAGCGCGGAACTGGTGCGCAAGCTGGCCCTGCGCGACGAGCACCTGCTGCTGATCACCCAGCAGTCGGCCGGCTGGCGCCAGAGCTATTTCCAGCAGGGCCAGCTGAAATTCTCGCGGCTGACGCCGGCCATCGACCGCGACCACCGGCCGATCGACATCGGCGCCGAAACCGCCAAGACCCAGCAGTTCCTGACCAGCGTGCGCCTGCTCGGGCGCGGCGCGGTGCTGCACGCGGTGGTGGTGGCGCCGGCCGCCGCCACGCCGGCGCTCGGCGCGCAATGCGAAAACGGGCCGGAGACGGCGTTCCGCTTCATCGCGCTGCGCGCCGCCGCCGGCGCCATGGGCTTGCGCAGCGACGACCGCGCGGTCGCCGAGCTGGGCGCGCGCGTGGCCGAGCCCATGCTGCTGGCCCGGCTCGGCCGCCAGGCCCCGTCCGGCCACTACGCGCTGGGCGCGCTGCGCCGCTATTACCTGCTGTGGCGCACCCGCCTGGCGCTGTATGGCGCCAGCGCCGTGCTGGGCCTGTGCAGCCTGCTGTGGCTGGGCGCCAATCTGTGGCAGACCCGCGAGGCCGACGGCGCCAGCGCGCGCCTGCTGGCCGAGGCCGGCCAGTACGACCAGCGCTACCGCGCCGTGATGGCGGCCATGCCGCCGCGCGTGACCAGCACCGCCAATATGCGGGCCGCGGTCAACGTCGAACGCATGCTGGCGACGCAGGCGCCGTCGCCGCTGGACATGGTGGCGATGGTCAGCGCCGCGCTGGAACAGTCGCCGCAGATCCGCCTGCTGCAGCTGGACTGGAAGGTCAGCCTGCCCGGCGCGGCGCCGGCCGCCGGCCAGGACGAGACCCAGGCCGCGCCGATCTCGTCGCTGCTGGCCGGCATCCCCGGCCGGCCGCCGCAGGCGCTGCTGGTGGAGGCCGAGATCGTGGCCGACCAGGACGACTACCGCGGCGCGGTCGACAGCATGAACCAGTTCGCCCAGCAGCTGGCGCGCCAGCCGCACCTGACGGTGGCGATCGACAAGCCGCCGCTCGACACCCGCTCGTCGGTCAAGCTGAGCGGCAAGGCCGGCCCGGCCACGGCCCAGGCGCGCGCCAAATTCTCCCTCAACCTGGCATGGAATCCATGAGCGCCCATCCCGTCCCCGGCAAGAGCAAAAGCAAGACCAAGGCCGTCATCGCGCTGCCCTATTGGGTGGCCGAGTTCGCGCTGATCCGCACCGCCGTGCTGGTGGCGATCGCCTGCGTCACCATCAGCCTGACGGCGTTGCTGGTGAGCGGCTGGAAACTGAACGAGGCCGACGAGCGCCTCGATCAGGCCCAGCGCACGCGCGACGTCGCCTATGCGCGCTTCGCCCACGTCGACAATGAAAAACGCGACATCCGCAATTTCCAGCCGCGCTATATCGAGCTGCGCGAGCGCGGCCTGGTCGGCGCCGAGCGGCGCCTGGAATGGGTCGACATCATCCGCCGCTCGCAGGAGCAGCGCAAGCTGCTGCCGCTGAGCTACGAGATCGAGCCGCAGCAGGTGGTGCGGCTGGAATCGGCGCTCGACCTGGGCGACTACCAGCTGCACGGCAGCCGCATGCGGCTGCATATGGACTTGCTGCATGAAATGGACTTGTTCAATTTCCTCGACGATCTGCGCCAGCGCGGCTTCTTCGCCGTGCAGGATTGCGCCCTCAAGCGGCTGGGCCGCACCGTCGGCGCGGTCGGCGGGCCGACGCTGGGCGCCGACTGCACGCTGAACTGGATCACGCTCGACAACGCGCCCAAGAGCGCGCCGGCGCCGGCCGCCCGCAGGGGGGCGCCATGAGCGCGCGCCTGCGCGCGGCCGTGCTGCTGGCGGCCGGGCTGGCGCTGCCGCCGGTGTCGGCGGCGCCGGCGCTGGGCCGGCTGTTCGCCACGCCGGCCGAGCGGGCCGAGATGGAAAACCAGCGCGGCAGCAGCGCCGCGCTGATGCCGCAAACCGGCAGTCCGGCCGGCCAGGCCAACATCGTGTTCGATCCCAACGCGGCGCCGACCGATGAGCAGGCGGCGGCCGCCGCCGCCGCCGCGCCGCCGCCGGCGCTGGTCATGAACGGCGTGCTGCGCAGCAGCAGCGGGCGCAGCACCGTCTGGCTCAACGAGGTGCCGCAGAGCGGCGCGCACAACCACTTCGCCAACCGGAGCGGCAGCGCGCTGACGGTGACGCTGCCGTCGGGCAAGCGCATCGTGCTCAAGCCCGGCCAGCGCTACGACCTCGGCGAAGGCCGCATCAAGGATGTCCATGAACCCTAGTCGGCGCCGGCGCGGCCAGCGCGGCTTTACGCTGGTGGAAATTTCGATCGTGCTGGTGATCGTCGGCCTGCTGATCGGCGGCATGATCGCACCGCTCAGTTCGCAGCTGGAGCAAAAGAAAGGCAACGACACCCGCCAGGCCATGGAGCTGGCGCGCGAAGCCTTGTTCGGCTACGCGCTGCGCAACGGCTACCTGCCCTGCCCCGCGATCTCCGCCGCCAACGGCCTGGAAGACCGCACCGGCAGCGCCTGCAACAAGCGCTACGGCTACCTGCCGTGGACCACGCTGGGCGTGGCGCGGCTGGACGGCTGGAACCGCATCCTCGGCTACACCGTCACGCCGGCCTTCGCCGACAGCGTGGTGTTGTTTACGCTCAAGACGCCGCGCGACATCAGCGTCGTCACCCGCGACAGCCAGGGCCGGATCACGCCGCTGACCGAGAGCCGCGACGTGCCGGCCGCGCTGATCTCGTTCGGCCGCAACGGCTACGGCGCCACCAGCGAGCAGAACACCCGCCTGGCCGACGGCGGCGCCGGCAACGACGACGAGAAAACCAATCTGAACAGCGGTACCCTGCTGGTCAGCCGCGAGGTCGGCGACAACCCGCGCGCGCCGGGCGGCGCCTACGACGACATGGTCGCCTGGATTTCGCCCAACATCCTGTACAACCGCATGGTGGCGGCGCAACGCCTGCCATGATGCGCGCCCCGTCCATGCTGCCGGCGGCGCTGGCGATCGCCCGCTACACGCTGCTCGAGGGGCTGCGCAACCGCCTGCCGTGGCTGCTGCTGGCGACGGCGCTGGCCGCGCTCGCGCTGGGCGGCTTGCTCGACCGGCTGGCGCTGACCGAGAGCGCAGCGCTGCAGGCGGCGCTGCTGAGCGCGCTGCTGCGGCTGGCGGCGGTGGGCCTGGTGGCCGGCTTCGTCGTCACCAGCATGGCGCGCGAGGCGGCCGACAAGGGCCAGGAACTGCTGCTGGCGCTGCCGCAGCCGCGCGCCGTCTACCTGGCCGGCAAGCTGGCCGGCTTCGGCGCGCTGGCGCTGGCGCCGGCGCTGCTGTTCGGCGCGCTGGGCCTGCGCTACGCGCCGCTGCCGCAGGCCGCGCTGTGGGCCGTGTCGCTGCTGGGCGAATGCTGGATCGTGGCCGCCTTCAGCGTGCTGTGCATGCTGACCTTGAAGCAGGCGCTGCCGGCGCTGGCCGCCGCCTGCGCCTTCTACCTGCTGGCGCGGGTGATCGGCACGCTGCAGCTGCTCGGCCACGGCCCCCACCAGGACGACGGCGCGCTGCAACAGGCGCTGGGCGCCGGCGTCGACCTGCTGGCGCTGCTGCTGCCCCACCTCGACCAGTTCACCCGCAGCAGCTGGCTGGTGTACCACGACGGCAACGCCGCCGCGCTGCTGGCGGTGGCGGCGCAGACCGCCATCTATGTGGCGCTGCTGGCGCTGGCCGCGCTGTTCGACCTGTACCGCAAGAATTTCTGAGCATGGCCGCCGTTTCCGCCCTCAGGCCGCTGGCGTCGGTGCCGCGCGCCGTGCCGCTGCTGCTGGCGGCGGCGCTGCTGGCCCAGCTGCTGTGGCAGGGCGGCCGGCCGGCGCCGCAGGCGCGGCCGCAAGACCTGCCGCCGCCGCCGCCGCTGGCGGCGCTGCAGCTGGCCAGCCTGGGCGAACCGGCCGCGCTGGCGCGCGCCACCATGCTGTATGTGCAGGGCTATGACGAGCAGGCCGGCGTCGGCATCGCCTGGCGCGCGCTGGACTACGGCCGCCTGGCGACGTGGCTGCAGCGGGCGCTGGAGCTCGATCCGCGCAGCCAGTATCCGCTGCTGGCGGCCAGCCAGGTGTATGGCGCGGTCGGCGACCCGGCGCGCTGCCGGCTGATGCTGGAGTTCGTCTACGCGCGCTTTGCCGAAGACCCCGAGCGCCGCTGGCCGTGGCTGGCGCACGCGGCGCTGGTGGCGCGCCACCGGCTGCACGACCTGCCGCTGGCGCGCCGCTACGCGCAGGCGATCCGGCTGCGCGCCACCGGGCCCGGGGTGCCGCCGTGGGCGCGCGAACTGGAAGTGTTCATGGCCGAGGACATGAACGAACTCGACAGCGCCCGCGCGCTGATCGGCGGCCTGCTGCACGACGGCCTGATCACCGATCCGCGCGAGCTGCAGTTCCTGGCCCGGCGGCTGGACCGGCTGGGCCCTGCGCCCGCCCCCAAGCGCTGAGCATTGTTGTAAGATAGCGTCATCAAAAGAAAGGAACACCATGCCTGCCATCCAACTGCGCCAACGCGGCTTTACCCTGGTCGAGATCGCCATCGTGCTGGTCATCATCGGCCTGCTGCTGGGCGGCGTGCTCAAAGGCCAGGGCTTGATCGACAGCGCCCGCGTCAAGAACATCATCCAGCAATCGACCTCGCTGACGGCGGCCGTCAACGCCTACCAGGACAAGTTCCGCGCGCTGCCGGGCGACGATCCGCAGGCCACCACCCACGCCCCCGGCGCCACCGGCAACGGCAACGGCGACGGCCAGATCGCCGAGTACCAGCTGGCGCCGCAGCACCTGGCGCTGGCCGGGTTCATCACCGGCTCGTTCAACGGCACCACCGACTTCATGACCAGCGCGCAGGGCGGCGCGGTCTACCTCTACAACGACGTGGTCGGCGGCCGCGGCGGCAACGGCGTACGGCTCGACAACCTGCCCGACTCCTTCGCCGAGCAGGTCGACAGCAAGCTCGACGACGGCAAATACAACACCGGTTCGGTGCGCGCCACCGCCGCCTACAGCAACAACGGCACGGTCATCCAGCGCACCGCCCTGTTCTTCTGACGCAGCCGCCGGCCGCGCCGCCGGGGCGATCGCCTCAGCGCACGGCCAGCAACGCCCCCAGCCCCACCAGCAGGCCGCCGAACACGCGGTCTATCCAGTGCCGCGCCCGCAACAGGCGCGCGCGCACCGTCCCGGCCGAAAAGCACAGCGCCACCAGGCCGAACCAGACCACGTGGGCCGCCGCGATCAACCCGCCGTAGGCCAGCTGCACCGCGAACGGCGTCTGCGGCCGCACCGCCTGCATGAACAGGCTGACGATGAACACCGTGGTCTTGGGATTGAGCACATTGGTGAAGAAGCCGGTGCGCAAGGCCGCCAGGTCGGACAGCGCCGCCGCCCGCTCGCCCTCGCCGCCGCCCCCTGCAGCGGGCCGCGCGCGCAGCATCCGCACGCCCAGCCAGACCAGGTAGGCGGCGCCCGCCAGCTTGATGGCGTTGAACAGCCACAGCGAGTTTCGTATCAGCAGCCCCACGCCCAGCAAGGTGTAGCCGACGTGGACCAGCACGCCCAGCCCGATGCCGACGGCGGTCAGCACGCCGGCGCGCCGGGACAGCAGCAGGCTGTTGCGCGAGACCATCGCGAAGTCCGGCCCGGGGCTGATCACGGCGAGCAGGGTAATGGTGATTACAACTATCAGTTCTGTCATAGCATCTCCGTCTATCGAATCAAACCAGCCTCCATGCTAAAGGATACAATCGTCGGAACATAACGATGATTGCTGACCATGATGGTGACCTCAACTCACAGCAAACCCGGCGCCAGAATGCCCTCGCTGATGGCGCTGCGCTGCTTCGAGGCGGCCGCCCGGCTGGAGCATTTCGGCCAGGCCGCCGACACCCTGCACCTGACCCACGGCGCCATCAGCCGCGCGGTGCGGGCGCTGGAGGACGACCTCGGCGTGCAGCTGTTCGAGCGGCGCAGCCGCCGGGTGTTCCTCACCGACGCCGGACGAACGCTGGCGCGCGCGGTGCAATCCGGCTTCGACCTGATCCAGCAGGCGGTGGCCGAACTGCGCGCCGGCGCCGGCCGCCAGCGGCAGCTGGTGCTGTCCTGCGAGCCGACCTTGCTGATGCGCTGGCTGATCCCGCGCTGGCCGGCGTTCCAGGCCGCCCACCCCGAGGCCGACTTCCTGCTGGTGGCCGGCGGCGGCCCGTTCTCGTTCGACAGCGGCATCGACCTGGCCATCCGGCGCGGCGATTTCAGCTGGCCCGAGCACTTCCACAGCCACCATCTGTTCGCCGAACAGGTCGGCCCGGTCTGTCGCCCGGACAAGGTGGGACAGTGGTTTGCGCCCGCGCTGCGGCCGGACGCGCCGCGCCTGCACGCCCGCAGCCGCGCCGACGCCTGGCGCGACTGGGCCGGCGCCGCCGGCACGCCCGAGCGGCAGGACGGCGCCGGCCTGTCGTTCGAACACTTCTACTTCAGCCTGCAGGCGGCCGTGGCCGGCCTGGGGGTCGCCATCGGCCCGCGCCACCTGGTGTGCGACGACTTGAAAACCGGCCTGCTGGCGGCGCCGCTGGATTTCGTCGCCGACGGTTCCAGCTACTACCTGCTGGCTGCGGCGCCGCTGGCGGCGCCGCAGCAGGCGCTGCTGGAATGGCTGCAACGCAGCGCGGCGGCCGACTGAAAATAAAAAGCACGCACGTACTTTTACTGGACTAAAATAGCTGATACTCACAACTGCGGGAGACAGCATGTTCGAAGAATTCATCGGTACCAAGGCGGTGTCGGCGCGCCACCAGTTCGACCTGGCGGCGCTGGACGCCTGGCTGCGCCGGCACGTGGCCGGCTACCCGGACGGCACGCTGAGCGTGGCACAGTTCAAGGGCGGCCAGTCCAACCCCACCTACAAGCTCAGCATCGGCGGCCAGCACTATGTGTTGCGCACCAAGCCGGCGCCGGCCGCCAAGCTGCTGCCGTCGGCGCACGCGATCGAGCGCGAGTACCGGGTGATGGACGCGCTGAACAAGCACGGCTTCCCGGCCGCCCGCCAATACGCGCTGTGCACCGACGAGACGGTGATCGGGCGCGCCTTCTACGTGATGGAATTCGTCGAGGGCCGGGTGCTGTGGGACCAGGCCCTGCCCGGCATGACGCCGGCCGAACGCGGCGCCATCTACGATGAATTGAACCGCGTGATCGCCCAGCTGCACACGGTCGACTACGCGGCCATCGGCCTGGCCGACTTCGGCAAGCCGGGCAACTACTTCGGACGCCAGATCGAGCGCTGGAGCAAGCAATACCTGGCCTCGCAGACCGAATCGATCGACGCGATGGAGCAGTTGATCGCCTGGCTGCCCGGCAACATCCCGCCCGGGGACGAAGGTGACAACTGCGCCGCCATCGTGCACGGCGACTTCCGCCTCGACAACATGCTGTTCCACCCGACCGAGCCGCGCATCCTGGCGGTGCTGGACTGGGAGCTGTCGACCTTGGGCCACCCGTTCGCCGACTTCTCCTACCACTGCATGAGCTGGCACATCGAGCCGGGCCAGTTCCGCGGCATCGCCGGGCTGGACCTGGCGGCGCTGGGCATCCCCACCCAGCAGGACTACATCGCCCGCTACGCCGCGCGCACCGGCAAGACCATCCGGCTGGAGGACTTCAACTTCTACCTGGCCTTCAATATGTTCCGCCTGGCCAGCATCATGCAAGGCATCATGAAACGCCATGTCGACGGCACGGCCGCCAGCGCCCAGGCGCTGGAATCGGGCCGCATGGCGCGCCCGATGGCCGAGCTGGCCTGGCGCTACGCCTGCGGCAAGCCGATCTGACCGTTGCCTGTGGAGGACAAAATCGCTTTCTGAAACGGCCGGCGTCGGCTACTATCGTGCTGCCAGCGCTATGCTGGCCGCCGCCGCCGGGGTCCTCTACGTGCCAGAATCACAACGTCCACGCCTGCCCTCCATCCGCTCGCAGATCGCGCTGCTGGTGCTGGCTTGCGCGCTGCCGACGGTGGTCGGCTTTGGCGCCGTGGTCGGCCAGTTCTACCAGCGCGAACGCGACACCCTGATGGAAGACACCCGGCAGTCGGCCCGGCTGGTGGCCGCCGCCATCGACCGCGACCTGCTGCAGGCGGACAGCGCGGTGCGCGCGCTGGCCGCTTCGCCCAGCCTGCACAGCGGCGACCTGGCGGCGCTGCGGACCCAGGCCGCCACCCTGCTCGGCCCGCAATTCCCGGTCGCCCATTTCCTGCTCAGCGACGCCGCCGGCAAGCTCGCGCTGCACCTCGGCCCGGACTTGCCCGCCAGCTTCAGCAGCGCCGACAACCGCCGCCGCCTGGCGCTGCTGTACGCGCAGGCGCGGCCGCAATTGTCGATGCTCAGCATCGACGGCCAGGGCCTGCTGGCGATCGACCTGCCGGTCATGCTCGACAACCGCCTGAGCTACGCGCTGACCGCGCTGCTCAAGCCCGAGCGGCTGGCCAGCATCCTGCGCGACGAAAAGATCGGCCCGCACCAGGCCATGACCCTGTACGACACCGAAGGCCAGTTCGTGGCCCAGGCCGGCGGCCCGCGCCAGCTGCTGGCGCGCCCGGCCGAGGAGGCAATGCGGGCCCAGCTGCGCGCGACCGGCGAAGCCCTGCTGTCGACCACGGCGGCCGACGGCACGCCGGTTTATTTCGGCTTCAGCCGGGCGCCGGTCAGCGGCGTCACGGTCGCCATCGCCACCCCGCAGCACCAGGCCCTGCAGGAACTGCTGGATGCCGTCACCACCATCTCGCTGACCATGACGGCGCTGCTGCTGGCCGGCTTTTCGCTGGCCTGGTGGGTCGGCGGCCGCATCGCCCGCTCGGTGCGCGAGCTGGTCGGGCCGGCCCAGGCGCTGGCCAGCGGCAGCCCCTTCACGCTGGGTGCGCTGACCTTCCGCGAAGCGAACGAGGTCGGGCTGGCCTTCCTGGCGCTGGAGGGCGACCTGCGCCGCAATAAGGCCCGGCTCGAAGAACTGGTGGCCGAGCGCACCGCCCAGCTGGAAAAAAACCGCGCCCAGCTGGAAACCCTGTACGCCACCGCGCCGGTCGGGCTCAGCTATGTCGACAACGAGCTGCGCTTCGTCCGCCTCAACGATTACCTGGCCGCGCTCAACGAGCAGCCGGTGATCGCCCACCTGGGCCGCCACGTGGGCGAGATGATCCCCGACCCCGAAGTGCGGCGCGGCGTGCTGGCCGACTACCGCGCCGTGCTCGACAGCGGCAGGCCGCTGACCGGCCTGCAACGCTCGGGCTATCCGGCCGCCTCCCCCAAGCAGCTGTGCCACTGGGTGCTGAGCTACTATCCGCAGTTCGGCACCGACGGCCGCATCATCGGCATCACCGCCCTGTTGATGGACGTGAGCGAGCTGAAACGGACGGAAGCGGAATTGCGGCGCTCGCGCCAGTTGCTCAGTTCGATGTTGGAAAACATGCCGGCGATGATCTTCCTGAAACGCGCCGCCGACCTGCGCTATGAACTGTTCAACCGCCACGGCGCGCAGATGTTCGGCCGCACCAACGGCGAAGCCTTCATCGGCAAGAGCGACTACGACCTGGTGCCCACCGCCCAGGCCGACTTCTTCACCGCCGCCGACCGCCGGGTGCTGGCCGCCGCCGCCGGCGAGGTGACCGAGATCGCCGAGGAGCCGATCACCGACGCCAGCGGCCAGACCCGCTACCTGACCACCCGCAAGGTGGCGCTGCGCGACGAGCACGGCGCCGCCACCCACGTGCTGGGCATCTCGCTCGACATCACCGACCGCAAGGCGGCCAAGGAGGCGCTGCGCGCCACCGTGGCGCAGCTGGCGCAGAGCGAGCACTTCGTGCGCACCGTGACCGACAACCTGCCCGGCATGGTGGCCTACTGGGACGCCGGCCTGCGCTGCCGCTTCGCCAACCGCTATTTCCTCGACTGGCACGGCCGCCGCACCGGGCAGATGCTGGGCGCCCACATGCCCGAGGTGCTGGGCGCGGCCCAGTACGCGGTCAGCGCGCCCTATGTGCGGGCCGCGCTGGCCGGCCAGCCGCAGGGCTTCGCCGACCAGCTGCGCTGGCCGTCGGGCGAGCTGAGCCACACCTGGGTCAACTACATCCCGGATGTCGACGAGGCCGGCCGGGTCAGCGGCTTCTTCGTGCTGGTGTCCGACGTCACCGAGCTCAAGGAAACCGAGCTGCACCTGCAGGAATTGAACGAGGAGCTGGTGCTGGCGCGCGACCGCGCCGAGGCCGCCAGCCGCGCGAAGAGCGAATTCCTGGCCAATATGAGCCACGAGATCCGCACCCCGATGAACGCCATCATCGGCCTGGCGCGGCTGCTGGAGGAAGCCGGGCTGGCGCCGCGCGAGCGCGGCTATCTGGACAAGATCCAGCTGGCCACGCAATCGCTGCTGGCCCTGGTCAACGACGTGCTGGACTTCTCGCGGGTGGAGGCCGGCCAGCTGGTGCTCGAACACGCCAGCTTCAGCCTGGAGCGCGTGCTCAGCAGCATCAGCGTGCTGGTCAGCGGCAGCGCCAGCGACAAGGGCATCGAGCTGGTCTACGACATCGACCCGCGCCTGCCGGCCGAACTGGCGGGCGACCCGATGCGGCTGCAACAGGTGCTGCTCAACCTGATCGGCAACGCCATCAAGTTCACCGAGCGCGGCGAGGTGGTGCTGCAGGTGCGGCAGGCGCCGGGCGCCGTCCCGCCGCAGCAACCGGGCGCGCGCGCCGTGCTGTTCGAGTTCCGCGTGCGCGACACCGGCATCGGCATTGCGCCGGATCAGCAAGCCCATATCTTCGGCGCCTTCTCGCAGGCCGACAGCAGCACCAGCCGCCAGTTCGGCGGCGCCGGCCTGGGCCTGGCGATCTGCCGCCAGCTGGCCGACATGATGGGCGGCGCGATCGAGGTCAGCAGCGAGGCCGGGGTCGGCTCGGAATTCCTGTTCACCTGCCCGCTCGAATGCGGCGCGGCGGCCGCCGCCGCGCCGCCCGCCGCCGCCGGCCTGGCGCTGCTGATCGTCGACGACAACGCCAGCGTGCGGCAAGCCCTGCAGCGCGCCTGCGACCACCTGGGCTGGGTCGCCAGCGCCGCCGCCGACGCCGAGGCCGCGCTGGCCCTGCTGCGCGAACGCCAGCAGCTGGGCCAGCCCTACGACCTGATGCTGCTGGACTGCGAGCTGCCGACGGCGGACGGCGCCGCGCCGCAGGACTGGCTGCGCGCCGGCCAGCCGCTGCCGCCGCTGCTGCTGATGGCCTCCGAGCACGTCGTCGCCGCGCGGGCCCAGCAGTGCAGCGGCCTGGGCGCGGCCGGCATGCTGTCCAAGCCGATCAGCCCGGCGCGCCTGCTGGAGCGGGTCGCCTCGCTGCTGGCGGGCGACAACCGCGACGCCGGCATGGCGCCGCTGAGCGAGCATTCGCCGCTGCACGAACGGCTGGCCGGCATGCGCGTGTTGCTGGTGGAAGACAATGAAATCAACCAGGAGGTGGCGCAATACATGTTGACCCACGCCGGCGCCGTCGTCGAGACGGTGGCCAACGGCCAATTGGCGGTCGATTTGCTGCTGGCCGATCCGCAGCGCTGCGACGTGGTGCTGATGGACGTGCAGATGCCGGTGCTCAACGGCTACGACGCCACGGTGGCGATCCGCGCGGCCGGCGGCACGCTGGCCCGGCTGCCGGTGGTCGCCATGACCGCCAACGTGATGGAGGACGACCGCCGCCGCGCCGACCAGGCCGGCATGAACGCCCACGTGGCCAAACCCATCGATGTGGAGGAAATGATCTCCGTGCTGACCGGGCTGGTGCACGGTCACAGCGGGGCGGCGGCCGCGCCTGATCCAGCGCCCGGCGTGGCCGCGGACACCGCGCTGGCGCGGCTGGGCGGCGACGCCGCCGCACTGGCGGCGCTGCCGGGCGTCGACCTGGATGCCGCGCTGGCCCGGCTGGGCGGCAACGCCGACGCGCTGGTGGCGCTGTTCAAGCGCTTCGAACAGTCGCAGGGCGACACCGTGGGCGAGGTGCGGGCGCTGCTGGCGGCCGGCCAGCGGCAGCAGGCGGCGCAAAGCCTGCACCGGCTGCGCGGCGTGGCCGCCAACCTGGGCGCGACCCAGGTCGCCGGCCTGACTTCCAAGGTCGAAGCCGTGCTGCACCAGGCCGCTCCCGAACCGGCCGCGCTGCACGCCGCGCTGGCGCAGCTGGAGTCCGCGCTGCAGCGGTTGACGGCGGCGGCGCGCCAGCTGGCGGCGCCGGATATTCCCCCAAGCAACACCGTGACGCACGACTTGCCGCAAAAGCTGGCGGAGTTACAGTGTTTGCTTCAGAATAACAACTTGAAAGCTTTGGAACACTACCGGCAGCTGCGCCCGGCACTGGCGGCGATGGCGCAAGCCGGCGCGCTGGCGGAAGCGGTCGAGACGCTGAATTTCACCGTTGCGCAAAAAATGGTGGCGGATATGTTGCAACGAAAGGACAGTGCATGAGCTGGACCAACCTGGCCAGGAACGGACGCATACTCGTGGTCGACGACGCCATGGAAAACATCCAGATCCTGCATCACGCCCTGCGCGACGAGCACGACGTGCTGTTCGCGCTGGACGGCGCAAAGGCGCTGGAAGTGGCGCTCGAGCAGCAACCCGACCTGATCCTGCTGGACGCGGTGATGCCCGGCATGGACGGCTACGCGGTGTGCGCGGCGCTGCGCAACTCGCCGCGGCTGCAGGACATTCCGGTGATCTTCGTCACCGCGCTGAGCCAGCCGGAGGACGAAACCCGCGCGCTGGAAGCGGGCGCGGTCGATTTCATCAGCAAGCCGTTCAACGTGGCGGTGGTGCGCGCGCGGGTGCGCAGCCAGCTGACCATCAAGCGCCAGGCCGACGCCATGCGCGAACTGAGCATGACCGACGGCCTGACCGGGGTGGCCAACCGCCGCAGCTTCAACGACGCGCTGGAGGCCGAATGGCGGCGCTGCGCGCGCGCCGGCCTGCCGCTGTCGGTGATCATGATCGACGTCGACCACTTCAAGCTGTACAACGATCACTACGGCCACCAGGCGGGCGACCTGTGCCTGCAACAGGTGAGCGCGGCCATGGCGCGCTGCGCCGCCCGGCCGCCGGACCTGCTGGCCCGCTACGGCGGCGAGGAATTCATCCTGCTGCTGCCGCAGGAAGGGCCGGAAGGCGCCGACGTGGTGGCGCGCCGCATCCTCGACGAAGTCAGGTTGCTGGCGATCCCGCACGCCGCCTCGCCGACCGCGCCGCACGTCACGGCCAGCCTGGGCATCTGCACCGCCATGCCGCCGCTGGACGCCAGCGCCAGCGACGCCGCGATCCGGGTCGCCGACAGCCAGCTCTACCTGGCCAAGCAATCCGGCCGCAACCGCCACAGCGGCAGCGCGCTGGAGGCCGACCAGGCCAGGGACTAAGGCCGGGCTAGTAGCGGCGCATCACGAACTCGGCCACGCAGACCGGCTTGTCGCCGCCTTCGCGCTCGATCACCACCCCCCACAGGACCTGGGCGCCGTCGGCGATATCGTCGATGGCGACGATGGTCAGCCGCGCCCGCAGCCGGCTGCCGACCGGCACCGGGGCCGGAAAGCGCACCTTGTTCAGGCCGTAGTTCAGGCCCATCGTCATGTCCACCATGTGCAGCGCATTGACCAGCAGCGCCGGCAGCAGCGCCAAGGTCAGAAAGCCGTGCGCCACCGTGGCGCCGTAAGGCGACTCGCGCGCCGCCCGTTCGGCGTCGGTGTGGATCCACTGGTGGTCGCCGGTGGCGTCGGCGAACAGGTCGATGCGCGCCTGGGTGATCGCCACCCAGTCCGACACCGCCACCTCCTTGCCGATCTCGGCCTTCATGGCCGCCAGGTTGGCGAAGCTGCGCATCAGGAGTGCTGCTGGAAGCCGCGCTGGGCGATGAAGCGCTCCAGGTGATGGTCGACATCGCCCAGGGTCAGCTCGATCATCGCCAGCCGCTTGAAGTGGTGCGCGGCCGGCAGTTCGTCGGTCACGCCCATGCCGCCGTGCAGCTGCACCGCCTGCTGGCCGAGGAACTTGGACGCCTGCCCGACCCGCACCTTGGCCGCCGACACCACCCGCCGGCGCTCCTCGGCGTCGCCGCAGGACATGCGGGCGGCCGCCAGCATCGCCATCGAACGGGCCTGCTCCAGGTGGATGTACATGTCGGCCATGCGGTGCTGCAAGGCCTGGAAGCCGCCGATCGGCGTGCCGAACTGCTTGCGCGTCTTCAGGTAGTCCAGGGTGGCGGCGAACAGCGCATCCATCGCGCCGACCGCTTCCGCGCACAGCAGGCTGGCGCCGTAGTCGGCCGCCTCGTCCAGCATGTCCCAGCCGCCGCCCATCCTGCCCAGCAGCGCAGAGGCCGGCACCGCCACATGGCTGAACTGCACCGTGGCGGCGCGCTGGCCGTCGATGGTGCGGTAGTCGCGCACGCTGACGCCGGGCGTGACGGCCGGCACCACGAACAGGCTGATGCCGTTGGTGTCGCGCTGGGCGCCGGCGCTGCGCGCCGAGACGATCAGCGCGCCGGCCTGGGCGCCGTGGATCACCACGGTCTTGCTGCCGTCGATGCGGTAGCCTTCGCCGTTGATGCTGGCGATGGTCTTGATGTCCGACAGCTCATGGCGCGCGTGCTTCTCGCCCAGCGCGCAGGCCAGCTTCAGTTCGCCGCTGGCGACTTCCTCCAGCAGGTGGTGCTGGTTGCCGGCCAGCTTGAGGAATTGCGCGCCCCACACGGTGGCGAAGTAAGGCTCGACCACCAGGCCGCGGCCGATCTCCTGCATCACCACCCACAGGTCGACCGCGCTGCCGTTGAAGCCGCCCTGCTCTTCCGGCACCGGCAAGGCCGTCATGCCCAGTTCCACCAGCGTGCTCCAGGCCAGATCCGACACCCCCGTGGCCGAGTGCACGATGCGCTGGCGCACGTCGAAACCGTAATCCTTGGCGACCCAGCGGCGCAGCGCGTCGGCGAACTGCTGCTGTTCTTCTTTCAAATTAAAATCCATCGCTGCCCCTTACAGTCCCAGGATCATCTGGGTGATGATGTTTTTCTGAATCTCGTTCGAGCCGCCGTAGATCGACGTCTTGCGGAAATTGAAGTAGTAGCCGGCCAGTGGCGCGGCGGCGTCGTCGCCGGTGACGGCGTGGTCGGCCTTGCCTTCGAGGTAGTCGGTATCGAACGGCAGCGCGTCCGGGCCCAGGGCCTCGACCATCAGCTCGGTCAGCAGTTGCTGGATCTCCGAGCCGCGCACCTTCAGCAGCGAGGCCTCCGGTCCCGGCGCGTGCGATTCGCGCGTAATCACGCGCAGCACCGTGGTTTCCAGCGCCATCAATTCAATTTCGAGACTGGCCACCTTGGCGGCGTAGACCGGGTCCTGCAGCAGCGGCTTGCCGTGCTTGTAGTGCTCGGAGGCGATCTTTTTCAGGAACAGCAGCTCGCGCTTGGAACGGCCGACCGCCGCGATGCCGGTGCGCTCGTGGCCCAGCAGGTACTTGGCGTAGGTCCAGCCCTTGTTCTCCTGGCCGATCAGGTTCTGCAGCGGCACCTGGACGTTGTCGAAGAAGACTTCGTTCACCTCGTGGTCTTCGTCGAGCATGACGATGGGGCGCACGGTGATGCCCGGCGTCTTCATGTCGATCAACAGGAAGGAGATGCCCTCCTGCTTGCGCACGGTGGAATCGGTGCGCACCAGGCAGAAGATCATGTCGGCGTGCTGGGCCAGCGTGGTCCAGGTCTTCTGGCCGTTGACGATGTAGTGGTCGCCCGAGCGTTCGGCGGTGGTCTTGAGCGAAGCCAGGTCGGAACCGGAGCCGGGCTCGGAATAGCCCTGGCACCACCAATCCTCGCAGCTGAGGATGCGCGGCAGATAGTGGGCCTTCTGCGCCTCGTTACCGAAGGCCATGATCACCGGCGCCACCATATTGACGCCGAACGGCAGGATGGGCGGCGTGCCGGCGCGGGCGCACTCCTCTTCCCAGATATGGCGCTGGGTGGCGCTCCAGCCCGGACCGCCGTGCTCGACCGGCCAGGCCGGCGCGGCCCAGCCTTGCCTGGCGACGATCTGATGCCAGCGCACATAATCCTGGCGGCTCAGGCGCAGGTGATTGCGGACCTTCTTCTGCAGATCGCTGGGCAGGTTAGCGTCAAGAAAAGCGCGCGCCGTATCCCGAAACGCCAGATCCGCCGCCGAGTAGTTCAAATCCATGCTGTCTCCATATTCTTATGACCCCGCTAAAAAAGCACGATCGTTCAAATAATTGTACCCGATATCCTGCCAAGCATTGTGGCATTTTTAAAGGGCGACAGAATGGCGCCATTTCCAAAACCCAAGGTCAAAAACCCGGGGGTCAAGTCTGACATTCGGACACAAGCTCGGCAGTAGCAGGCTGCTACGGTTGAACTCGTGTCCGAATGTCAGACTTGACCCCACGGGAGCTTACTTCATGGTGTAGCTTTGCTGTGCGGTGTCGACCGCGTAGTTATGCGACGCGTCCCAGTAGGTGAAGCTGTAGTTCACCACGTCGCCGATCTTCAGGCCGCCCGCGGTGTAGCTGTTGATGCCGGCGCTCTGCGTCATGCGCACGTTTAACTGCCCGCCGCCGTTGACGCTGTAGTGCACGTCCGCCCAGCTGCTGGAAGCGACCGAGAACTTCAACATCGTCGCGCTGGTTTGCTGCACCGCCGGTGTTGGCGTTGGCGTTGGCGTTGGTGTCGGAGTCGGAGTCGGCGTTGGCGTTGGGGTTGGGGTTGGGGTCGGCGTTGGGGTTGGCGTCGGCGTCGGCACGCCGGTATCCCACACGATGTCGTCGATCGCCATCTGGAACGCCGAGCTCGGCAGTGCGGCGCCGTCGCTGGCGATCTGGAACAGGTCCAGCATCGACTGCAGGGCGATCTTGCTGCCGGCCAGGTCCGCCACCGGGATGGTTGCTGTGCCCCAGTCGCCATTGCGCACCAGGCCGTACGTGGTGGCGTTGGCCGGGAACTTGACCGCGTTCTGGTTGGTGTAGGTGTCCTGCACCCCGACCGTGAAGGCGACGTTGGCCGGGATCTTGATCTTCAGCTTCATGGCGCCGTTGCGGAAGTTGCTCATGTCCCGCGCCTGGCGCGATTCCACGCTGCCGCCGAACCACTGGCCCGGCGTGTTGAAGCTCCACGCCATCACATTGCCGCCTTCATACGGCGCCAGATTGCCCGGCGTGACAGAGGCGTTGTTCCACACAAAAACGTCGGAGCTGGTGCCCGCCACCAGCTTGTTGTTGACCACGGTGTTGTCGGTGAAGACGCCGAACTTGCCCACCTCCGGCGTGCTCTGGCTGCCCAGCTTGACCGTGCCCTTGCCGTCCAGCTGGTACACGCGCACATAATCGACGTACATGGTGCCCGGCAACGGCGCCGTCACCTGCCCCGGCGCGGCCGCGTCGGTGAAGTTGCCGCCGACGGCCAGGTTGAACAGCAGGTAAAACGGCGCTTGCAGCGCGGTCGAATTGACCGGCAGCGGATTGTTGTACATATCGTGCTCGACGCCGTTGTCGACCACCGTGAAGCGCATCTGCGTATCGGTCCAGTACAGGCGGTAGGTGACGAAGCGGTTCGCCAGCGACTGGCTCGGCGTGTACCAGTTCTTGGTCTGCCACGCGGTCGAGGCGGCGCAGCTTTCATTGCCCGGCACGCAGGCCGCCTGCTGCCAGGTGATGACGTTGGCCCCGACGAAGTTGTCGATCCCCGGCGTCGGCGCACCGGCCGCCGCGCGGCTGCTGGCCTTGTGGCCCATCTCGACGATGTCGATCTCGCCGTTGCGCGGCCAGCTCTGCGGACTCACACCCAGCATCCACGCCGCCGGCCACAGGCCGATGCCCAGCTGCGGCGTCGCCATGCGGATCTCGACCATGCCGTACTGCACCTGCACCTTGCCGAAGGAGCCGATTTTGCCGGAAGTGAAGACGTTGCTGCCCACCGTCTGGTTCTGCGCCTTGATCGCCAGCGCCCGCGTGTTCGGCTCGAACGGCACATTGGCGATGGAGACGTTGTTGGGGCTGTAGTACTCCAGCTCCTGGTTGCCGTAGCCGCACAGGTTGATCTGGCAGCCGTTGCCGTCCACCGCCGTCCACAAGGTGGTGTTGAGCGCGGCGGCGTTGAATTCCTCGGACCACAGCAAGGGACCGATGACGGGACTGGTGACGCTGGCCGACACCTGCGTGCCGTAGGCCAGCAAAATGCCGGCGGCAACGGCGGACAGAACGAATTTCTGTTTATTCACAATGTATGACTCCTCGTATCCATACTTCCACATTTCGAACCGGACGGCCGTCCGGTCCGCACCTTCGCCGGCAACGCCGGCTATTCCGCTTGCGGTCAGGGAGCATGGAGCGTGGCGCGGCCCGGCAAAAAAATGGGCGCGGGGGCGCCTTCGCTACGAGGCGTTTCGCTTGCTGTTGCAGTCTCCGTGCCGACCGGGTCGTGGCCCGGGCTGTGTCGCTGATTAAAATTGGAAACGATTCCAATTCCATGTTTAAAATATATTCTGAATAATATTTTTTGTCAACGAAGACGCGCAAACGTGCGTCGACTATTTTTTGTGGACGCTAGCGTTATCAGTTGGCGGCCTTGTTGTGCTTATCCTCGTTGCGCATGGCGGCGCGGCGACCCTGCGCGGCCAGTCCGTAGGCTTCCTGCGCGCGCCGATAACCATATAGCCATTGGGTTTCCACGTCGGCCACGTATTGTTCGTAGCTGGCCGGCGCCACCAGTTGCACGCGATTGTTGCGCCACGCGATGCGCTTCTGGACGCCGGTGCCGCGCAAAGCCGCGCTGACGTCGGACGTATCGATCCACACATCGACCGCTTGGCCATGCACATGCCGCAGGCGCTGGTTGGCGTCGAAGCCGAATACCGAGCGCAAGGCGGGAATCGCGGTGAACTGGTCGTAGGACTGCTTCATCTCCATGCTGATGTGCTGCGCCAGGCACTGCGCCAGTTCGATCGGGAACAGGTCGATCACGCCGCCGGTGTAGTCGGCGCCGCCGGCCGACTGGCAGCGGAAATACACCATGTCGGCAATCGAGATCCGGGCCGCGTCGGCCAGCGGCATGGCGGTGTCGATCTCCAGTTCGTGCGCGACGGCGTCGGTCCAGCCATCACGACCGATGGCCGCCGGCTGGCCGGCCGCCAGCGCGGCGATGCGCGCATCGCCGAACAAGGTGACCCGATAGATGGCGCGCCCTTGCCGCAACTGCCCTACTTCGTCGGGACCGAACAGCAGCTTGCCGCCGAGGATGGCCAGCGCCGGCGCGGTGGCGTCCGTGGGCTCCGGCGGCAACGGCAGCACGGCCGGAATCTCGAACAGATAGTCGTTGAACAGGTCTGGGATATGCGCCGCCCTGGCGCCGTTCAAGCGCCGCAGCGCGATGCTGGTCACCGCCCGCAGCGGCGTGGCGCGCGGGCCGGATCGCAGGCTGCGGAAAAACGCATACATCAGCGGCGACGCCAGCCAGGCCTTGCGCGCCGCGCTATCCGGCAGGTTGCGGATGATGGCGCCGGCCACCGAACCGCCGCAGGTGGCCAGCAGCAGGTCCGGCTCCTGGCCGGCGTCGATCGCCGCCGCGTGCATGCCGAGGTAGTAGCCGAAGCAGAAGCCGCCTCCGGCCAGCACCATGCATCGTTGATAGCGCGGGTCGCGCGCGGCGTCGGTCATTTCAGTCGACGGTGATCAACAGATCGCGCCCTTTGCTGGCGGCGTTGCCGGCATAGTCCTCGGCCGTGATGCGCAGCGTGTAGTTACCAGGGCCGAGGGCGCCGACTTTCCAGCCACCCGGCGTCAGCTTGCCGTGGATGAGCGTGTTGTTGATGGCGTAGGAAAAACGCGTCTCCGCCGCGCCGTGAACCGTGATGCCGCTGGTGGCGGCATAGGCCAGCTTGACCGCGTCGCGGTTGCGCGGCAGACGGTCGTAGAGCTGGGTGATCAATGGCTCTTCCATGCCGGGGATAATTTCGCCGTCGGTGTTCAGCAACTGATAGCCCAGCTTGTACACGCCCAGGCGGCGGCGTGCCTGGTTGCCGTTCATCTGGTCGAAGGCGTCGACCACGATCTGCACCTCGCCCAAGGCGCGCGGGACCAGCAGGCGGCCGCCGGCCTTTTCCTTGAGCAGCTTGCCGCTGCTGTCGGCCAGCGCGATAGCCTGGATCTGCGGCGCGATGGTGTCTTCCAGGTCGATGAAGGGCAGCGTCAGCGGATTGAGGGCGTCGCCGTTCGGTTTGTAGTCCAGGTGCACATGCGCCATGCGGTTGACCGTGCCCAGCGTTTCGCCCACCAGGAAACGCGTGCCGCGCTTGACGCGCACGGCAGACGGCACGCCTTTTTCATCCTTCAACAACTGGAAGCGCGGGTCGAGCGGCTTGTCGTTGGCGCCGCGTCCCACCCGCATGTGGATGTATTGCAGGCCATCGAGCACCACGCCTTCCGACAGTTCGCCATAGCCCCAGCTGGCGCCCGGATCGCTGATCTTGCCGGCGGTGACGGCCAGCACCGGCGTGCCGATGGCGGCCTGCACGTCCAGCCCGGAATGGAAATGGTCGCGGCTTTCGCCGTCGAAGTTGCCGCGCACCTCGCCCATCAGGCCGACCACTTCGTGCGGCTTGTGCTGCGGCTTGACCGGCCACAGCATCGTGGCGCCGTGGGACGGCGCGCCGGCCAGCGGTTCCACCGGCGCGGCCGCCTGTCCGGCCAACGCCAGCGCCACGTGGTGCAGGCGGAAGGTGGCGGCGTCGGTGACGAACAGCGAACCGTCCCTGGCCAGCGCGAGGCCGCGCGGCGCGTAGAAGCGCACGCTGCCGTCGGCGCCGTAGCCCGGCTGCGGCGGGCGGTCGGCGTCTTCCAGCGTCAGCACGTCGCCGGCCGGGGTGACCTGCGCCAGGCGGCCGTGGGCGTTGCTGCTGACGTAGAGGAAACCGTCCGCCGTCATCGCCAGTCCGACCGGGGATTGCAGCAGCGGCGCGCGCTCGCCGTCCTTGGCCTGGACCACGGTGCTGACGTTGCCATCCTTGGCCAGCTTGCGGATCGCGTGGTTGCCGGTGTCGGCGATGTACAGCTCGCCGGCGGCGCTGAGCGCCAGGCCGGTGGGGGTGTTGAACAATGCTTGCGCGCCGGCGCCGTCGACATCGCCCGGGCGGCCACCGCCGGCGACGGTGGTGACTTCGCCGTTGGCGGCGATGCGGCGGATGCGGTCGTTGTAGGTGTCGGCCACGTAGACCACGCCGGCCGCGTCCACCGCGACGCCGGTCGGGCCGTTGAACTGGGCCGCCGCGCCACGGCCGTCCTTGTCGCCCGGCAGGCCGTCGCCGGCCAGCGTGCTGACCACGCCCTCGGGCGTGACCTTGCGGATGGCGTTGTTGCCGGTGTCGGCCACGTACAGATTGCCGGCGGCGTCGATCGCCAGGCCGGACGGGGTGTGGAAGGCGGCCGCCTTGCCCGCCCCTTCCGCATAGCCCTCGACCGCGCCGGCCAGGGTGGTGGTGCTGCCGTCCAGGGCGATCTTGCGGATGCTGTTGTTGTCGCCGCCGTCGGCCACGTACAGGTTGCCGGCGCCGTCGATCGCCACCCCGAACGGATCGGCGAAACGGCTGCTGCGGCCGCGCCCGTTGTTCGCGCCCGGCATGCCGTCGCCGGCGATCGAGGTGACGCGCGCGCTCCAGTGCGGCTGCGTGCCCTTCAAGGCCGACGGCCGCGCCACTTCGGCGTCGGCGTCAGTGCCCGGCCGATGGGTCAGGATGTAGGCCGCCCCGCCCCCACCCAATGCGCCCCCCAGGGCCAGGGCGGCGGCGATTAACTTGAATTGGGTAGGAGTCACGCTGCGCAAGCCTAAACGTTGATCGAAAGAAAATATCTTAACCGATCTTCGGGGCGGCGGCTACCGGGAAGCTGCGCGGCTGCGAGCGCTGCTTCAGTCGCGCAACTGGCCCGCCAGTTGGACCACACGGGCGCCGTCGGCCCGCAAGGCGGCGGCCAGCGCGCGGCCGTAGCCGGCATCGGCCTTCTGGAAGTAGGACAGCATGGCGTACTTCACGCTCTCATCCTTCACCTGCCCCAGGTCGCCGGCCAGGTTGGCGACCAGGTTGGCCTGCTGCTGCGGGTTCAGCGACCGATAGAACTCCCCGGCCTGCCTGAAGTTTTGCGTCCTGGCGATGCGGGCTTGCTGGGTGGCGCCGCTCAACGGCAGTTGGCTGGACTTGTATTGCACATCGTCGGCCAGGTCCGCGTGTTCGCTCGGCTGGTAGTTGACGCCGCCTTTGCGGTTGCCGCCGTTCTGCGCGCCATCCTGGTTGTAGTTGGCGGCCACATTGCGCGGACGGTTGACCGGCAATTGCAGGCCGTTGGCGCCGATCCGATGCAACTGGGTATCGGCATACGAGAACATGCGGCCTTGCAGCAAGCGGTCTTCGGAGGCCTCGATGCCGGGCACCAGGTTGGACGGCGCCAGCGCCGACTGCTCGGTTTCCAGGAACACATTGTCCGGGCTCTTGTTCAGCGTCATGCTGCCCACCTTGACTTCAGGTACGCCCGGCCAGGTCTTGGTCGCGTCCAGCCCGTCGAACTCCAGCGCCGCCAGTTGCACCGGCGTCAGCGTCTGGATGTACAGCTCCCAGCGCGGGAACTTGCCTTGCTGGATGGCGCCGATCAGGTCGCGAGTCATGTGGTTGAAATCGGTGGCCTGGATGGCCGTCGCTTCCTTGGCGCTCAGCGTCTTCTGGCCTTGCAGGCTCTTCCAGTGGAATTTGACGTAATGGACCTGGCCCTGGTTGTTGACGAATTTATACGCGTGCACGCTGTTGCCGTCCATTTCGCGGTAGCTGGCCGGGGTGCCGAAGTCCGAATACACGCGCGTCAGCATATGGGTCGCTTCCGGCTGGTGCGAGAAGAAATCGAAGAAACGGTTCGGGTCCTGCAGATTGCTGTCGGGCGAAGGCTTGAGCGAATGCACCATGTCCGGGAACTTGATGGCGTCGCGGATGAAGAACACCGGCAGGTTGTTGCCGACCAAATCCCAGTTGCCCTCGCTGGTGTAGAACTTGGTGCCGAAGCCGCGCGGATCGCGCAGCGTTTCCGGCGAGTGGTTGCCGTGGATGACGCTGGAGAAGCGCACGAACACCGGCGTCTGCGTGCCCGGCCGGAACACGGCGGCGCGGGTCAGCGCGGACAGATCCTGCTCGGCCACGAACACGCCATAGGCGCCGGTGCCGCGCGCATGCACCACCCGCTCCGGCGCCCGTTCGCGGTCGAAGCGTTGCAGCTTCTGGATCAGTTGCACATCCTGCAGCAGTACCGGGCCATTGGGACCGGCTGTTTGGGAGTTCTGGTTGTCGCCGACCGGGGCGCCGTTGTCGCGTGTCAGCGTGGTGCCGGTGCCGGCGACGGCGGCGCCGGCGACCAAAGGCAAGGCCAGCAACAAGATGCGGGCCGGGGTTTGATAGGAATACATTCTGGTGTCTCCTGGAACAGTTGAGGTTTAATCACTATATTCCCGGCGAAGTCATTGGTATACTTAATTAATACTATCAAATCGATAGCCATTTCAATTGCAACGTTCAAAAAAAAGCCCGCTACGGGAGCGGGCTAAGTCTATTTCCTTGGAGGAGAATAGAGGAGACAGGTGAATGATGCTGCATCGCGGCATATAGATCCAATTTATATTGGCAATAGCAGTAATTTCCAACGTGAATAACTCAAAAAAAATGGCCCCGCAAACTACACGGGGCCACCTTCCCTACGACGGCTTATTTGCTGGAGTCCACCGCGTACGGCAGCACGCGCGAAGCCATGCGGGTGTCGGTCTTCAGGAAACCCACTTCGTCGGCCAGGATGTGCACCGCTTCATTCAGCAGCACGTCCTTGGCGGCCTTGGCGGCTTTTTCCGCATCCAGCTCCGCCGTCAGCGAACGCTCGTCGCCTTGCAGGCCGTCATCGGTGCGCAAGGCGCCCTTGACCGCCGCCACTTTCGGCGATGGCGCCGCCTTGCCGTTGGCCGGCTTGGCAGAGATCGCCTTGTTCAGCGCATCCTTCGGATCCGGCAGCAGCACCGGGTCGTCCGCGCCCAAGGTGGTCGACAGCAGACGCGCCTCGCGCAGCTTGGCACGCGCCTCCTGGGTGTCGCGCTCCTTGCGGCGCACGGTTTCGTTCAGCGAGATCAGGTTGTCCTTGCGCTGCTTCTTCACCAGGGCGATGTCCTCGGACAGGTACTGGAAGTCCTTGTCCTTGGCCACGCGCGCCTCATGCTTCTTGTCCAGCAGCGGCAGGATGTCCTTCAGGTCGCCGGTCGGGATGTACGGCGCCGGCTTGATCGCGGTCCACGGCAAGGCGTTGTCGTAACTCGATTCGCCGAAGGTGTCCGAATCGCCCATGGTCGGCAGCTTGATGTCGGGCGTGACGCCGCGCAGCTGCGTGGTGCCGCCGTTGATGCGGAAGAACTGGGCGATGGTCATTTTCAGCTCGCCATAGTGGACCTTGTCGCTCTGGGCGAAGCGGTCCAGGCCGAAGATGGTTTGCACCGTCCCCTTGCCGAAGCTCGGCTCGCCGATGATGACGCCACGGCCGTAATCCTGGATCGCGGCCGCGAAGATCTCGGAGGCCGAGGCCGAACCACGGTTGATCAGCACGCCCAGCGGACCGTCCCAGGCCATGCCGGCGTTGCTGTCGCTTTCGACTTCGATCTTGTTGTCGCCGGTGCGTTGCTGCACCACCGGACCCTTGTCGATGAACAGGCCGGTCAACTGCACCGCCTCGGACAGCGAGCCGCCGCCGTTGTTGCGCAGGTCGATCAGCACGTTGTCGACTTTTTCCTTCTTCAGCTCGCCCAGCAGGCGGGCCACGTCGCGGGTGGCGCTCTTGTATTCCTTGTCGCCCTTGCGGCTGGCTTCGAAGTCCTGGTAGAAGGTCGGCAGCGAGATCACGCCGATGCGGCGCTTGGCCGTGCCGTCCTTGACTTCCAGGATGGATTTCTTGGCCGACTGCTCTTCCATGTTGATCTTCTTGCGCACCAGCGAGACGGTGGCGTGCTTGCCGTCGACGCCGGCGTCGACCGGCAGGATGTCGAGGCGCACGGTGGAGTCTTTCGGGCCGCGGATCAGCGCGACCACGTCGTCGATGCGCCAGCCCAGCACTTCGGTCATCGGCGAGTTGTCGTCCTTGGCCACGCCGAGGATCTTGTCGCCGACCTTGATCTTGCCCGACAGTCCGGCCGGGCTGCCCGGCACGACTTCGCGCACCACCGTGTATTCATCACGGGTTTGCAGCACGCAACCGATGCCTTCCAGCGACAGGCGCATGGCGATGTCGAAGTTTTCCGACGCGCGCGGGCCCAGGTAGTTGGTGTGCGGCTCGATCGACATGGCGTAGGCGTTCATGAAGATCTGGAACACGTCTTCATTGGTCAACTTGCGCGAACGGCTGACGTAGTTATCGTAGCGCTTGTCGAGCGTGTCGCGGATGCCCTTGTCGTCCTTGCCCGCCAGCTTGAGGCGCAGCCAGTCGTTCTTGACGCGCTTGCGCCACAGTTCCTTCATTTCAGCGTCGCTCTTGACCCAGTCGGCCTTCTCGCGGTCGTACTGATAGCTCTCGTCGAGCGAGAAATCGGGCTTGGTCTTGAGCAGTTCGCGGGCGTAGGCGATGCGCTCGTTGAAACGTTGCTGGTACTGGTTGTAGACGGAAAATGGAACGCTGAGGTTCTCGCCGGTGATGGCGTCGTCCAGCCGGGTGCGCACAATGGCGTACTGGTCGATGTCGGACTGGGTGAAGAACAGTTTTTCCGAATCCAGCGATTTGAAATAGCGGTCGAAGATCTTTTCCGACATCGCATCGTCTAACGGAGTGGATTTGTAATGCAGTTTGGTCAGTACCCGCGAGGCCCACACGGCCGCCTGGGCTTGGCCCGGCTGGGGTTTGAGTACGGTCTCCGCCGCCGCTTTTTCTGGCACGGCCGCGCCGGCCTGCACTGACAGCGCCGCCAACACGGCCACTAACAGTATTTGCTTCTTCATCGGCTTACTCCGAAACGTAGTGTTATCAATTAATCGTCGCGCGCAGTGCTCCTGCCTGCCGTTCCATTCTACAGGATAGGCTGCACCGCGGCGCTGGGAGTTTGCAGTGTCCCCGCCCAAGCTTAAGCAGGACTGAAATGGCGCCCGCCGCACTTTCATCTATAATTCCGGCATGGGTACATTTCTGAAGCACCGGCGCGGCCACAGCCTGATCGTCTGCATTGCGATTTTGCTGAACCTGCTCGCCCCGGCGATCGGCCATGCGATGGCGACGCTGGCGCGCGATCCGCTGGTACTGGAAATTTGCAGCACCACGCCGGCCAAGCCGGCGCCGGGCGACACTTCCACGCACGCGCTCAAGCACTGCGTGTTCTGCGCCACCCATGCCGACACCTACGCGCCGCCGCCAGCGCCGGCCGGCCTGCTCACCGTGCTGAGCGGCCACGACGCCTATCCGGCGCTGCACTACCAATCCCCCACCCCGCTGTTCAACTGGTCGAGCGCGCAGCCGCGCGCACCGCCCGCCCTGTCCTGACGTCCCGCTAGACCGCATGCAGCCACGCCGCACCGGCGATGGCTGGCGTGCGCCTGTTCAACGACTCACAGGATTAACCATGCAACGCCGTACCCTACTTACCGCGCTGGCCGCGGCCGCCGCATTGCCGCTGGCCGCGCACGCCGCGCCGCCGGCCTACACCGGCATCGACATCACCGGCAGCAGCATCGGCCCGGACTTCCGCCTGTTCTACGGCAACGGCAAGCCCGCCTCGCTGCAAGACTACAAAGGCAAATACGTGCTGCTGTTCTTCGGCTTCACGCAATGCCCGGACGTCTGCCCGACCGCCTTGTCGCGCGCGGTCGAGATCAAGAAGCTGCTGGGCGCCGATGGCGACAAGCTGCAAGTCGTCTTCGTCACCGTCGATCCCGAACGCGACACCGCCGCGCTGCTGGCCGAATACATGCGCGCCTTCGATCCCGCCTTTGTCGGCCTGCGCGGCGACGCGGCGCAAACCGCCAAGGCGGCCAAGGACTTCAAGATCTTCTATCGCAAAGTCCCCAGCGGCAGCTCGTACACGATGGACCACACGGCCATCACCTACGTGCTCGACGCCGCCGGCAAGATCCGCCTCGCCTTCAAGCACGAACAAACCGCCCAGCAATGCGCAGCCGATCTGCGCAAACTGATGCAACCTAAAAAAGAAACCAGCTTCCTGAAAGGATTATTCCAATGAAACGCATGATCTACCTGCTGCTCCTCGCCGCCCTGCCCGCCTTCGCCCAAGTCACCGTCAGCGAGGCCTGGGTGCGCGGCACCGTGGCCTCGCAAAAAGCCACCGGCGCCTTCATGACGCTGACCTCGGCGAAAGACAGCCGCCTGGTCGGCGCCAGCTCGCCGGCGGCCGGCGCGGTCGAAGTGCACGAAATGAAAATGGTGAACGACATGATGAGCATGCGTCAGATCGACGCCCTGGCGCTGCCTTCCGGCAAGGCCGTCAAGCTGGCCCCCGGCGGTTATCACCTGATGCTGATGCAGCTGAAACAGCCGCTGGCCGACGGCGCGAAGGTTCCGCTGACGCTGGAGTTTGAGGACGCGAACAAAGTCCGCAGCAAGATGGTGGTGGACGCCGTCGTCAAGCCGTTGAACAGCGCGCACCAGCACTAGGCGCGCACGGTGGCCGTCAGATCGGCTTCAGCAGCGGCTGTTGGCGCCGATGCCGAAGTGACCCAGGCCGCCGAGAATCGGTGACCCATCTAACTTTGCGCAAACGTAGGCCCCGCCTGGCTTACGGGGGCAAGACTTGGGTCAACCAAAGTCGGCGTAGTGGATCAATTCAGCATCGGCGCCAACAGATCGCTTGGTTTGATGCAAGCAATTATGGCGCTGTTTCTAGGTTCCTGGGTCAGCGCTCCCATCAAAGCAGGTTCGACTAGTCCCTATCTAGCGAGTCGCTTCGACGTTGGGCAGTCCGCGCGCTTCACGGAATTCGCCGCACCCAACGCAGTGCCTCTATAAAAGTCTGTGAGAAGGCCAATTTTTTCTGATAGCCATAGTCTCTGGCATTTTCATGTTCACTGGTCGACGACATGCTTGGCAGGTTTAGCGATACGGGGGCAGTCATTCCCTCGTGAGTCAAGCTCGCCTCGCTATTCTGGCTAACCCAAAGGTGCCAATAATCTGGCTTCGATGCGTTGGATGGCGCCCAAGCATTGACGAATATCGGAGTTCTTCCGAGTGCACCCAATACTTTCTCTCGCCATAGTTTGCAGCTCTTTTGGAATGCGCGCTTTGTGTTTGAACCATCCGCAAGCCCGGCACAGAAGAATGTCTTGATAGACCGGCGGGTAGAGCTCCCAGGCGTCACGTCATTGTTGATGGCCACGCAAGCGATCATGATCAGGCCATCGACCAGCCTAACCGCATGTTCCTTCTCTGGCTGAAAACGTTCCAGCAGCAGCCGATAAACCTTCCAAAGCTTGCGGCTAATAGAGCCGTAATCGCCGGATAGCGGCAGAGACATCGCAGCATTTCTCGCTAAGAGAGCCATCGAGGTCTCCGCGTTGGGTGGTGGATCGGAGGATAGCATGGCTTTCTCGTGCCAAATGGCCATCAGAGCGGCGATGGATATCGGGTCGTGGTCGTCGTCCATTAACATTGTCGCTGTCAGACTCGCGGCGTGCGCCAAACTTTCTCCATACGTCTGGCCAGGTCGATCCCACATGCCATTGAAAATGGAGATGCAAAGCTCCGCCGAGTGGAGAATGTCTTCGCCTTCCTTCACGCTCTTTGCGGTGGACAAGTCGGCGGGCAAGCTGGCAATCTGCCATCCTTGTTGAACTGCGGTTCCGACTCCCCAGTTGCACAGCTGGCCGACCTTCTCCGCCACCTCTCTCGAAGTGAGCGTTCCGTTGCTTTCCAGCGCGGCCAAAATATCCAAGGCACAGATGCTTTCAAAGTCGCCATCATGCCCTTGGCAATAAATTCTAAAAATAGCATCGTCGGAATACAAAAGATGGGGCGGTTGCTTAGCCAGCGCCTGGATCTCCGTTGCGATTTGGAGGGATGCGATGCCGGCATCTTCCGCATCCGAAGTGTCGCTCCTTGGCTGTAGCAGTTGTCCGAAGTGTTTTTGGAGGCCGGCCTGTATTGATCGGCATTTTTCTCGAACGAACGAGCCCATGACAGGATCGGCCAGTCGGCCGATTTCATGCATGGTCCGCTGCGACACGGCCACTTGGGGAAAAAGTTTGAAGATCAGGTCGATGAGGCCGAGGTCGTATGCGACCAACAAAGAGAGATGGTCCATCAATGGAACTCGACCCCGCATTTTTTCCAATGGAAAGGGTTCCCATTGCCCCGGTATCATTTGCAACAAAAGGCTTTTCTCTCCGCCTTTTGCCATCTTTGACGCTTCCCATATTGCGGGAAGATCTCTGCCCAAATTTGCGTTGAAATGCGGACGCCAGGAAAATGGCGCCCCCTTCGCTTGTTCACTCAGCGACTCCTCTTGCTTGCGGCGCTCCTCAATGATTTCGGGCGTATCTCCAACCAACTTCATCAACGTCTGCAGCATCTCCTCTGGAGTAGAGTCGTCGGCGAAGGAGCCCGCCCGCAGTATCTTCGAATCCGGGAATTTTTCAGAGTAGTGCTTCAGGCGAGCTTGATACTCAGCGATCTGCTTCGGGTCGGGTTTCGCTGGATGGGGAGAGGTCATGAACATCATTAGGAATGAGCCCTCATTGATCTCGTCGTCGGGGTCAATCAATTCGCCGATGCGCCAAGCGATGGCGTGCGCGCGTGGATCCGCGGGATTCTTTGCCCGAACCAGATGATGAAGCAACCGCAAATGTTCGATCTTCTTGTCGTTCCCACTGGACAGCGCGAGCATCTTCTCCGTCACCGCCATTGCCTCGTCCATAAATCCGCATCGGGTGGCGATGTCGATGTGGACGGTGAGGACGAATGGCTCCGCCACGCCTTGCTCAATGAGCGGAAACAGCAGCGCGCGAGCTTCCGCAGTGCGGCCCAAGCGGTCCAGCGCCAGCGCGGCGACCGCAGTCAATGTTGAGTTCTCTGTGAAACGCTCACGGCCATCCTCGGCAAGCGCCAATAGCTCCCTCCATCGCCCCAACGTCGTGTAGGCTTGTCCCAATTGCAGAAGTGGCTCCATCGGCAACAATCTGTCTTTCACCAAAACCTCAGCGACGGCGACGATTCTTTCAGCTTCGGCCAATTGATGAGGATTAAGCGCGTGAAACAAATGGATCGCGAGCGCGACGGGCCTGCCTTTGCTCTCAAAGTTGGCGAACAGTTCCTCGAGGGCTTGGCCACGCTTGGCTTTGTTTTTTGAGATGGCCGTCGCGTAATTCCATACCGCGCGCTGGTTTAAAAGCTCGGGACTTTCTTCAAAAAGCGGCAACCATGCCTCGATCAGATCTGCCCTGACCAAGCGGTCGGCTGAGGTGAGGGCGGAACTGAGCGCTTCCCCAAACATGGGATCGGCGCGACTAAGCGTTGGAAGCTCTTCCTCGAAAAACGCCACGCATTCGGCATCTCTTTTTGTTGCGTGCAGCATCGCGGTCTTGCGAAGCTTCGTCGTGGCGTTTTGCGGTTGCATGGCGTTGGAACTCAGGGCCAGATCAAAGTCGCCTGTCTGGGCAGCCAAAGATTCCACTGCAGATTGCAGCGTCGGAAGGGTTGGGCGCTTGTCCGCCGCTTCCGTCAGGATCGCCAGCGCCTCCTCCTCCTTGTCCAGGATTGAGCTGGCGGCGCAAAGAATGTCAGCTAAGAATTCAATGTTGACGGGCCAGCCGCTCGCTCTCAGTCCTTCGGCAGCTAACTTCATGCCGTTCCAAGCATCGTGCACGAGATTCAAATTCGCGCCGGGCCTGCCTGTCAAAGGGAGGTGGAGTCTTCCGCTTTCCGGCTCCGGCTCAAGGTTCATCGCCATGCTGAACTGCGCGCGCGCCTTGATGATTAGAAAAAGAATGCGCGTTCCATCTTTCAGATCAGGCAGCAAGAGGCCGGCTTCGGAGACCGCCAAGGCCTGTGCCAACTGCGAGCGCATCGTGTGGATGATGGCCAAGGCTGAGAGCCGCTCTGCGCCTGAGAATGTGGACAACGCGTCTTCCGCCTCGTCGAACCTTTTTTCCGTTGCAAGAATACGGGCCTTGATCGACAAGACTGCCGGCTCTGAGGACGTCAATTTGGCTAGTATGGCGCCTACGTCACCGTGACCATCTTCGGACACCTCCACGCTGAACTTGGTCTCTGCCCAAGCGGCCAGATACTTGGGGTGCCCTGGCGCCACTTCCATGGCCTTCTCAAAAGCCTCGCAGGCCTCGCTTTGACAAAGCCGAGATAGGCTCTCGCGTCCGCTCAGATGCCAATAGTCTGCGACTTCCAACGGAACGGCTTTGTGCACCAATGCGCTCGCAGAACCAAGCCGCTCTGCGGCTCTCATGAACGCGCCTGTATTCAGGTCTTTTTCGGCCTCAAACAAGAACCAGGCCATTGATCCAGGCGGCCTGTCCGGCCATACAGTGGCGGGCTCTTCAGATAGGGATTCCATGAGGGCGGCACTGCGAGTGGAGAAGCCCGCTGGGAGCTTTTCTATCAGCGCCGCCCGTTCTCCAGCAGCCATGGTTGGACTGCGCTTCTCCAACGTCATGTCTAGAGAAGCACCGATGTTCGCCAACGCCCTAAATTGCGACAACTCTTTGGACAGGTCGGTGTGGCTGTCGAGCGCATTTGCCTTCGGCACGCGCAGGGTGACGAAAAGCTGCTCGTCGCTGAGGCCGTGTGCGTTCAGTCGGCGCAGCTCTTCATGAATCCAGACGTGATACAGCGGGCAGTTGACCGCCACGGAATCCGCGCTTAGGTCACAGAGAACTAGAAGAATGGGTTCAGTGAAGCGCGCGTAGTATCGAATGGTGGCCGCTTTGAGCTGGATCGAAAAATGGGCTCCGTCCGCACTAAGATCGGGGATAGTCGTGCCCTTCAACTGCACGCGAAACATATCAGTCACTTGGCTGTCATGAAGGGTCTGCACCTGATAGTCGATCCCGAAGTCGTCCGTGCCATCTACATTTTTTGCCAGCCAAGCTTCTGGGCAGCGCGCGACGAAACATTTCTCGGCCTTGAAACCGATGGTCTTGCCATCGCTGGCAGTGGGGAGGCGGCCTAGGTTGGACATTGAATCTTTTCCGATATATTTTCTCCATTGTAATCGTAGGCGCGCGCTGCGGGGGGGGGGCGACGTCCGATGTGTTGAAGGTCTCTTTTCCTGTGCGTCTTCATTCTCTATACTGCCACCATTGTTGGCGCCGATGCCAAATCGACCCAGGCCGCCGAGAATCGGTGACCCATCAAACTTTGCGCAAACGTGGCCCCCGCCTGGCTTACGTGGGCAAGACTTGGGTCAGCCAGAGTCGGCGTAGCGGATCAATTCGACATCGGCGCCAACAGTCAGATCGATTTCAGCAGCGGCCACCAGTAAGGCACCGACCACCACAGCAAGCCGGCGATCAGCAGGTAGGGCCAGGAGCGCAAGGAGATTTTCCAGTCGACCGTCGACGGCCAGCAGGCCAGGAACTGCGGCGCCACGGCAAACGCCAGCGCCAGGTCTATCCACTGGAAATCCAGTCCGGCCCGGGTGCGCCACCAGGCCACCACGAACGGCAGCAACACCACCACAAACGGCGCCAGCGCGGACGGCGCCGCGTTGTACCAGCGCACCCGCGTCAAGCGCACCGATCCCAACTCCCAGCCCTGCGCGACCCGCCGCGGAATGACGGTGAAGGCGGCCGGCCGCGCATACGTCACCAGGCCGGCAACGAAATGGGCCAGCTCGTGGCAGATGGTGCCGGCGACGGTGAACAGGAAAAAGAAGGGATGCCGGGCCGACAAGGCACGGATCAGCAGCGCCAGCACTAGCGACGGCGCCAGGTACAACAGAATGTCGCGGTGATGGCATAACCACGCCGGCGCGAGCGTACTACATTCAAACAGGCTGCTCATGGCCGCATCGTCGCACGGCGGCGGAACAACGTCAATTGCGCGCATTACAGTTGTGCGATGTCTTGTGCAAACGGCAACACGGAGCGCCGGTGCTGCGCCGCGTCGCCGACGCAGCACCGGCCGCAAGCGCTACTGCGCCGTCAACGACCACCAGTTGATGTTCCAGCCGCCGGCGCGGGCGAAGATCGCCAGGTCCTGTTGGCCCGCCGTCAGGTAGACGGTGCCGGTGACGGTGGTCCAGTTCTGCCAGCCGCCGGTGTTGGGCACCGCCAGCGCGGCCAGGTCGGTGGCGTTCTTGCTCAGCACCAGCTGGCCGCCGTTGTTCGGACTGGCCACGCGGAATTGCAGGTTGTACCACCCCGTCTTCGGCACATTGATCGGATAGCTCATCCAGTCGTTGCTGTCGATGTTGCCGACGTTGAAACCGCCACCGGTGTCGGTGGTGGTTTCCATGCGCATGCCGCTATGGTTGCTGAACATCTCGGCCTCGATGCGCTGGCCCGCTTCGGCCTTCCAGTTCATCCAGTAGGCGATGCTCTCGTTGCGCACCAGCGCCTGCGTGCCGAAGCCGCGGAAGTAGCTTTCGATGGCGGCATTGGTGGCGCTGCCCACGTCCAGCGCGCCGAAGCCGCCGCCGTTGCTGCTGTTGCTGACCATGCCCCAGCCCCATGAACCGGTGTCGCCGTTCGAGCCGCCGTAGCTGACCGTCTTGTACGCCCAGTTGGTCGCGGCCCAGCCGTACATATTGTAGATGTCGTAGGTCTTGCGGGTGATCTGGCCGCCGTAGCTGCCGGTCAGCGTCCACGGCTGGAACTCGCCGATCAGGAACGGCGTGTTCAGCGCGCTCAGCTTGTTGTTCCAGTCGCAGCTTTCGCCGGTGCCGCTGGCATTACAGTGCAGCCAGGTCGCATGCATATTCGCTTGCGCGGTGGCGCCCTGCACTTCGTTCCATCCCCACAGGCCGGGATAGAAGTGCATCCAGAAGGCCACGTTGCTCAGGCCGCGCGTGTTCGGATTGCCGTAGGCGTCGATGCCGGAATTGTGGCCGGGCAGCAGGATCACGTGATTGGCGTCCTTGGCCCGCACCACGTTGAACAGTTCGTAGGAGAAGTTGGCCAGCGTGGTGGCGTCGGTGCCCCACGGTTCGTTGAGCAGGTCGTAGGCCGCCACCGAGCTGCGGTTCTTGTAGCGGCTGGCGATCATGTCCCACAGCCATTTGGTGCGGTCGCGGTAGCTGGTATTGGTCCACATTTCCGCCGCGCCGGCGCAGCCGTCGTGCTGCTCGCTGGCCGCCGCCTGGCCGCCGACCGCGCCGTGCAGGTCGAGGATCACGTACATGCCGCGCTTCTCGGCCTCGTTGATGGCGTAGTCCAGGTATTTCCAGGCGTCGGCGCGCAGCGTGTACGGACGGGCCTCGTCCTCAACCAGGCTGTACAGGAAAGGCACGCGCACCACGTTCATGCCCATGCCCTTCATCAGGTCGAAGTCGCGGCCGCTGATCCAGCTGTCGCGGAAGACCGACATCAGCCGCTCCTTTTCCGCCGCGCCGAAGCGGCCGGACAGCGCCGACTCCAGGTGGCACTGGTCGCCGATGCCGGCGCCGTTGTTGGTCAGGTTGGTATTCATCATCCACATTTCCAACGCCAGCCAGTTGCCCAGGTTAACGCCGCGCAGGTTGACGCGGTTGCCGGCATTGTCGACCCAGTACTTGCCGTTCTGCCGTATCGCCGGCAGCGTCACGCCGGTGGTCTCGGGGGTGAAGGTGATCCAGTTGAGGTTGAAGCCGCCGGCGCGCGCCTGCACCGTCAGGCTCTGCGGGCCGGCCGCCAGGAACACGTGCGAGCTGACCGTGACCCAGCTCTGCCAGCCGCCGGTGTTCGGCAAGGTGGTGGTCTCGCCGATGGCCTTGCCGTTCTGCGCCAGCACCACCTGCCCGCCGCCGCTGGCCGAGGCCACGCGGTACTGCACGTTGTACCAGCCGGCGCTGCCGGGGTTGACCGAGTAAGTCATGCTGTCGTTGGCGTCGATCCAGCCGACGTCGCTGCCGCCGCCGGTGTCGGTGGTGGCTTCCAGCGCGACGCCGGTCATGCTGGTGTAGCTCTCCGCCTCCAGCTTGCCCGGCAAGGCGGTTTGCGCGTAGCCGGCGCCGGCGACGGCCAAGCCGGCCAGGGCCAACCACCATTTGATGCGGTGATGTAGTGTCGTCTTCATGTAGTCTCCATTGGTTTTTGTGATGAAGGACCGCAGTACAAAACATGGAAGCGCTTCCACAGTAGAATGGAAACGTTCCCATATTTGTATGAAAACTATACCACGATGATCGCGAAGGTCAATCCCGATGTGTTGTTGCGCGCGGCGCCCTCAGGCGGCGCCGGTCACCGCCGCGACGCTGCTGTCATATGAAAAGCCGTGCTGTTGAAGGATGTCCACCAGTTCCTCCTGCGTGCTGCCCAGCTTGAGGTTCTCGATCACCCAGGCGCGCCACGCGGGTGTGATGGCGAGCGTCTCCGCCGGCAGCTCGATGCCGGTGATGATCCCGGCCAGCAGCGCGTTGATGCGCTTGGTGTCGATCAGGTGCTGCACCACCGCGTGGCCCGAATACGGGTACGGATACAGCGTGCAATTGCCGATCGCCGCCAGGCGGTGCGCGTGCATGGCGTCGAGGTTGACCGACTCGGTGGAATTGGGCTGATCCGGCTTGGTGCCGAACGCGATATGCAAGCGGGTCTGCCCACCTGCCCGCTCCCGGCCCAGCGTCGCCAGGTCGTAGTAGCCCGAGGCCGGCGGAGTCTGCTCCAGCGCGCGCATCACGGCGATCCAGCGGCGGTCGTGATAAAGCAGCGCCTGCCGTACATCGAGGAAGGACAGCGGCCCGAAGGCGATCACCTGCTGCACGTCGAGCAGCAGGCCGAACATGACCGCCGCGTAGGCGCCCATCGACTGGCCGATGGTGACCACCTTGCTCGGCTTGATCGCGACGATCAGCGCGCGCAGCGTCTCCACCGTATCGTCGGGATGATCGCCCAGGCCGGCAATCGTGCGGTGATACCAGCTGTTGCCGGAATCGCGCACCAGGATCTTGTTCAGATGCCGCCCGCTGGCCTGCTCCAGTTTCTTCAGGCGGCCATAGAAATCGAATTCCGGCCGCGTCTCCCACGACACGAAGCCGAAGGCGATCACCAGGATCTCGCCGGGCACGACGCGGTCGATCAGCACATCCTCGGTGCTGGTCTTGACGCGCCGGTTGTCCAGCGCAGGCACATCGGTGACGCTTAACGACATCGCCCGCGCTCCCGGTTCTAATGTTTAATGACTGTCGGTGTAAAAGCAGCGTCCGCAAGCCTGGCGATAACTCTCATTGCCGCCGATGCTGATCTGCTCGCCGTCCTTCATGCGCTTGCCGTCCTGGTCGACCCGGATGTTCATGGTCGCCTTCTTGCCGCAACTGCAGATGTTCTTCAACTCTTCAATATCGTCGGCCAGCGCCAGCAGATAGGCCGAGCCGGGGAACGGCTCGCCGCGGAAGTCGGTGCGCAGGCCGTAGGTGATCACGGGTATGCCGCGCACCTGCGCCAACTGATGCAACTGCTGTACCTGCAACGTGCTGAGGAACTGCGCCTCGTCGATCAGCAGGCAGGCGATTTTCTGGTCTATCAGTTCGAGGAAATTGGTGCCGCCGTCGAACACTTCCGTCTGCCGCTGCGGTCCCAGCCGCGACGTCACCTGGCCCACGCCGTAGCGGTTGTCGATGGCGGCGGTGAACAGACGCACTTGCTGGCCCTGCTCTTCGTAATTGTGCGCCACTTGCAACATCGCGGTGGACTTGCCTGCGTTCATAGCAGAATAACGGAAATAAAGTTTAGCCACTACTACCCCTTTTTGAAGTGCGGGATTATAAACCGCCCCTTCAGAAAAAGGAGCATACTTGCTTTTCCAGCAGCATGGTGAAACCGGTATTTTTTTTGCATATGCAAACTCGGAAACATTCCTTTCCAGCGCCTACAGAGCGGCCTACCATCCGCCCTTTACAAAAAAGCACGAGCGAACACAATTCGCCCGCGCCCACAGTTCGCAAGGAGAATCGCATGCCCACCCCCGCATTGTTTAAGCTCATCGGCAACACGCCACTGGTCCAGGTCACGCGCCTGGACACCGGCCCCTGCCAACTGTTCCTCAAGCTGGAATCGCAGAATCCCGGCGGTTCGATCAAGGACCGCATCGGCCTGTCCATCATCGAAGCGGCCGAGGCCGACGGCCGCCTGAAACCGGGCGGCACCATCATCGAGGCCACCGCCGGCAACACCGGCCTGGGCCTGGCGCTGGTCGGCCGCCTCAAGGGTTACCGCGTGCTGCTGGTGGTGCCGGACAAGATGTCGACCGAAAAAGTGCTGCACCTGAAGGCGCTGGGCGCCGAAGTGCGCAGCACCCGCTCCGACGTCGGCAAGGGCCACCCCGAGTACTACCAGGACTACGCCGCGCGGCTGGCGCGCGGGCTGCCGGGCTCCTTCCTCGCCGACCAGTTCAACAACCCGGCCAATCCGCTGGCGCACGAAACCACCACCGGCCCGGAGATCTGGGAGCAGATGGGGCATGAGGTGGACGCCATCGTGGTCGGGGTCGGCTCGTCCGGCACCCTGACCGGGCTGACCAACTATTTCCGCAAGGCCGCGCCGCACGTGGAATTCGTGCTGGCCGATCCCAAGGGCTCGATCCTGACCGAGTACGTCAACACCGGCCACGTGTCCGACACCAGCGGCTCGTGGGCGGTGGAAGGCATAGGCGAAGACTTCATTCCGTCGATCGCCGACCTGAGCGGCGTGCGCAAGGCCTACACCGTCACCGACCAGGAAAGCTTCGACAGCGCCCGCGAGCTGCTGCGCGCCGAAGGCATCCTGGGCGGCTCCTCGACCGGCACCTTGCTGGCGGCCGCGCTCAAGTACTGCCGCGAACAGACCACGCCCAAGCGCGTCGTCACCTTCGTCTGCGACACCGGCACCCGCTACCTGTCCAAGGTCTACAACGACGGCTGGATGCACGACCAGGGCCTGTTGCGGCGCGAACCGCTGCACGACCTGCGCGACCTGATCGGCCGCCGCTACGACGAGGGCGATGTCGTCAGCGTCTCCCCCGCCGACACCCTGCTGACCGCCTTCAACCGCATGCGCAGCACCGACCTGGCGCAGCTGCCGGTGCTTGAACACGGCAAGCTGGTCGGCATCATCGACGAATCCGACCTGCTGCTCAAGGTCGACCAGCACGCCGAACAGTTCTCCAGCCTGGTTGGCAGCACCATGACGTCCCGCCTGGAGACGCTGCACCCGAGCGCCAGCGTGCAGGCGCTGCGCAGCACGCTGGACCGCGGCCTGACCGCCGTGGTGGCCGACGGCGACGCCTTCTACGGCCTGATCACCCGCTTCGATTTGCTGAACCACCTGAGAAGGACTTTATCTTGAGCGACCAACCTCTGAACAGCCACAAAAAAGCCGCGCTGGCCACCCGCGTGATCCACGCCGGCCAGGCGCCCGATCCGTCGACCGGCGCCATCATGCCGCCGATCTACGCCACCTCCACCTTCGTGCAGGACAGCCCCGGCGTGCACAAGGGCCTGGACTACGGCCGCTCGCACAACCCCACCCGCTGGGCGCTGGAGCGCTGCGTGGCCGACCTGGAAGGCGGCGCCCAGGGCTACGCCTTCGCCTCCGGCCTGGCGGCGATCTCGACGGTGCTGGAGCTGGCCGACGCCGGCTCGCACATCATCGCCGGCGACGACATGTACGGCGGCACCTACCGCCTGTTCGAGCGGGTACGCCGGCGCAGCGCGGGCCACGACTTCAGCTACGTCGACCTGACCAACCCGGAAAACCTGCTGGCCGCGATCCGGCCGGAAACCAAAATGGTGTGGGTCGAAACGCCGACCAACCCGATGCTCAAGCTGGCCGACCTGAAGGCGATCGCCAGGATCTGCCGCGAACGCGGCATCATCGCCGTGGCCGACAACACCTTCGCCAGCCCGATGGTGCAGCGGCCGCTGGAACACGGCTTCGACATCGTGGTCCATTCGACCACCAAGTACCTGAACGGCCACTCGGACATCATCGGCGGCATCGCCGTGGTGGGCGGCGAGCCGCACCAGAAGGAATGGTGCGAACAGGTCGGTTTCCTGCAGAACTCGGTGGGCGCCATCGCCGGCCCGTTCGACAGCTTCCTGGCGCTGCGCGGCGTGAAGACGCTGGCGATCCGCATGGAGCGCCACTGCCGCAGCGCGCTGGAACTGGCGCGCTGGCTGGAACAACAGCCGGAAGTGCGCAAGGTCTACTACCCCGGCCTGGCATCGCACCCGCAGCACGAACTGGCCAAGCGCCAGATGGATGGCTTCGGCGGCATCATCTCGATCGACCTGAAGACCGACCTGCCGGGCGCGCGCCGCTTCCTGGAAAGCTGCTCGGTGTTCGCGCTGGCCGAAAGCCTGGGCGGGGTCGAAAGCCTGATCGAGCATCCGGCGCTGATGACGCACGCCACCATACCGCCGGCCACGCGCGCCAGGCTGGGCATCGGCGACGGCCTGATACGGCTGTCGGTGGGAATCGAGGATATAGAGGATTTAAGGGCCGATATTCGCCGTTCGCTCGATGCGATTTAGGTGCTAGTATCCGGGAATCGCGTAATCAGCCCGAGACCTCATGGAATTCCTCTTAATCATCATCGGCGTACTGGCCATCGGAGCGCTCTACTCGCTCGGTGTGGCCAGCGCCAAGCCGGTGCCCGGCAGCGACTTTTACAAGGTGTCGAAGGATGGCCGCGTGCTGGCCTCCGGCGGCCCCAAGGTGACGGCGCTGCGGCCCAAGGTGACGCCGGACGGCTTGATGGTCAAGCTGCGCAACGGCAACCGCACCGGCGAGTTCCTGGTGCACAACCTGGTGGCCGAGGCACACCTGCCCAATCCATCGGGCCTGAAGTACGTGCGCCACAAGGACGGCAACCCGCGCAACAACAAGGTCGAGAATCTGGCCTGGAGCAAGGAACCGGAAGTCCCGCCCGTCGCGGCGCCGGTGCCGCCTCCGGCACCAGTGGCGCCGCAGACGCGCCATGCCTCACCTGCGGCGCGGGCCGCGGCGGCAGCGCTGGCCGCGGCAGCGGCGGAAGCGGAAGCCCGCTCAGCTCCGGCGAAGACCATCGGCGATGCCCTGCCCGGCGGCGCGCCTCAGTCGCCTGGGTGATACTTGCGTTCCAGGTGCTGCTCCACGTCCGCCTTGTAGAACAACACGTCCTTGAACTCCCCGCGCGCGTACATCGCGGCCTGGTCGCTGAAATGCGGCGAGGCCGGATTGCCGCTCTGTCCGCCCGCCAGGATGCTGCGCGCCTTGATGCGCGGCCCGAACTCCACCGCCGCCACAAAGCTGTTACCGCGCTCGCCGTAGATCTTTTTGGTCTTGGCCTTGCTGGTCATTCCATATGCGGCCAGCGAACCCCAGTTGGCCGACGCGAACGCCACCGGCAAACTCGGCTTGCTGTCGTCGAAAGGCTGGACGATGTCGCCGGTCAGCCGCTGGAAGCGATTGATCTCGCCCCACGGCGTCTGCCACGTGCCGAAGTCCGCCGCCAGCTTGGCCGTCGCGCGCTCCAGTGCCTGCAGGCGCTGCTGCGGCGTGATCGCGGCCTGGATGTAATCGAGCACCAGCACCTCGCGCGCCTTGGCCGCCGGCCCGTAGGTGGCAGACAGGTCCTGCGCCCAGAAGATCGCCAGCGAGGTCGGCACCGACTCCAGCGCATAGCGCATATTCCAGCCGCGCAGCGCGGCGATCTGCGGCGCCAGGCCGGCCTTGAGCGCATCGCCCTCCGGCAATTCATCCCACGCGGCGAACAATTGCGGCAGCAGCGGCTCGAAGGCCGGCAGCTGGGTGTCGTAGGCGCTGGCGATCAGGCTGTCGAGCGTGAAATTCTTCTTGTTCTCCAGCACCCGCACCGCGTGGATGCCGCGCGGGTTCTCGGGATTCATCGACATATAGGCCGGATAGTCGCGCGCCTTGGGGCTGTATGCGCCGGCCGCCGTGTACGGCCAGTTGTTGGTGTTCTGGATCCAGCCGTTCTTCGGATTGAACAGCGTGATGGTGTCCTTCACCGGGTGCAGGCCCTGCCACTCGGTGGCCGGATCGCTGCCGTCGACCGGATGCTTCCAGTCGAACTTGGGATCGCGCTTGGGGATGAAGTTGCCGTGGAAGTAGGCGATATTGCCGTCGGCGTCGGCGTACACGGTGTTGTTGGACGAATTGGTGCGCAGCTCCATCGCCTTGTAGAACTCCTTGTAACTGCGCGCCTTGGTGCGCAGATAGGATTGCGTCAGCGCCTTCAACGGCTGGTTCATCAGCCGCACGGCGATCCACTTGCCGTCCTTGGCGCGCACGATGGGGCCGTGGTGGCTGTAGTAGACCTTGACCACCTTGCTGGCCATGCCGGCCGCCGTCTTGTACGGCAGCGTGATGTCGACCGCCTTCAACGGCCGCAGCTCCCGGCCGTACTGGTAGTGGAACTGACCGTCCTTGTCGCTGATGGTCTCCAGGTATTCGTCGATGACGTCGCCGCCGCCGGAGGTGTGCATCCAGCCCAGGCGCTCGTTGAAGCCCTGGTAGACGAAGAACTGGCCCCAGGTCACGGCGCCGTAGGCGTTCAGGCCCTGCTCGCTGTGCACCTGCACTTCGGGACGGAAGTAGAACGAGGTGTGCGGATTGATCAGCAGCAGCGCGTGGCCGTGCTTGCTCAGCGCCGGCGCGATGGCGAAACCGTTGGAGCCGCCCGGTTCCTTGTCCAGCTCGATGTCGCCCTGGCGCGCCGACAGCAGCACCGGCGGCGCCAGCGGCAGCCTGGCGCCGTTGGCGTACAGCTCCTGCAGCTGCTTCAGGTCCACCGATTCGATGTCGCCGCCGATGCTGCCCTCGCTGAAGCTGAGCGCCATCCACGGCTCGAAGCGGGCGATCAGCGCCGGCTTCACCTGCGGGTGCGTGGCCAGGTAGTAGTTCAAGCCGTCGGCGTAGGCCACCATCAGCTGCTTCAGCCACGCCGGGCTTAGCGCGTACTGCGCCTGCAGGTCGGCCGGATTGATGAACAGCTTCATGCGCAGGTCGCGATACAGCTCGGCCTCGCCCTCGACCTCGGCCAGCCGGCCCATGGCGTTGATGTAATTGAGCTCGACCCGCTTGAAGTCGTCCTCGGCCTGCGCGTACATCAGGCCGAACACGGCGTCGGCGTCGGTCTTGCCGTAGACGTGGGGAATGCCCCACTTGTCGCGCAGGATGGTCACGCGCTGGGCCGCGGCCTTCAGGCGCGCGGCCTCCGCCGCCGGGGGCGCCGCCACCGCCGGACCTATCGTGACACTGGCGACACTGGCAACACAACACATCAGGGCTAAGCTTGAACGCATCGACAGACTCCGGGCGGTGGGGGGAAGTACAACTTAGCTGGCGTCGACCAGCTCCGAGATACGCAGTTGCAGCGCGGTGATTTCCGCCCGCAGCGCCGCGTTCTTTTCCTTGAGCGAGGCGTTTTCGGCGCGCAGCTCGTCGGCCTCGGTCAGCGGCCGGCCGTACTCGCCGCCGCCCTCCTTCGCCTCCTTGGCGGGACGCGAGGCGGCGCGCAGGTCGCGCACTTCCTTGGCGGCCTTCTGCAATTCCTTCTTGCCGCCGGCGACCGCGGCCACCTGGTCGGCTTCCGGCAGCGAGGCCACGGTGGCGGCGGCGTTGATCGAGATGGTGCCGGAACGGACCGCCTCCACCAGCTCCGGCGTCGCCGTCTTCTGGATCTTTTCGATCTGGCTGATGGTGGCGCTGCTCAGGCGGGCGGCGCGGGCGATGTCCTCGCGCGAGGTCAGCGGCATGGCGGCCGGCTTGGCCTTGGACGCCTCGCCTTCCGGCGGCGCGATCGCGGCGTCCTCGGCGGCGGCCTGCGCGGCCAGCTCGACCACGCGGGCGGTGACGATCTCCTTCTTGCGCAGCGCCAGCACGCCGCGCTGGTAGTCGGAAATGCTGCGGCGGCCCAGGTTGTTATCGATCATCCACAGCTTGACATCGTCCAGGCTGCGGAAACTGGTGTTTTCCGTCACCTTGAACGGAATGCCGTGCTGCTGGCAGATCTGGTAGCGGTTGTGGCCATCGACCAGCACGTCTTCCCACAGCACCAGCGCGTCGCGGCAGCCTTCCACCAGGATGCTGCGCTCCAGCGCCGCGTATTCGGCCTCGGTCAGCGGCTCGATGTAGGCGCGCAACACGTCGTTGATTTTGATTTGCATAGTTATCCTCGAATTACCGGCGGGCCGGCGCCAATGCGCCCGGCCAAATCGCCGTCCAGCATGCTACACCATCCGCGCACGCCGCCAAAGCCCCAAGCCGGGATGGCGACTAAGGCAATCTTAAGAAATCTGCATTATTATGCATCCCAGTCAACCAGCTTTCTCCGCCAATTGACACCAAGCCCCGACAGGTCCACAGCCTGCCCGGGGCTTTTCCATGTCTGGGGAGGATTGCTTTTGCCGGTGCCTTACTGCATGATTCAGCTTCCTCAATCAAGGCCTGACCATGATCAACTACATAATCAACGTGTCCTTTACCGAAGCCCAGCCCGAAACCATCGTGCGCCTGAGCTTCGAGTTGTCGAAATACAATATCGCCGCCGGCGTCAAGGCCGACGATGGCCGTGGCTACCACCTGCCACCCGGCACCTTCATGTACTTCGGCAATGAGACCATCAACGAAGTGCGCGACGCCGTCCACCGCCTGGCGGAAAGCATCAAGCCTGGCGCCTCGGTGCTGGTGACCGAGGCGGCGTCGCTGTCGTGGAGCGGCCTCAAGGAAGTGCCGGCCGCCTGAGCGCCAGTCACGGGGTGACGGCGGGCACGGTCAGGGTGAAGGTGACGCCCTTGCCGCAAGCGCTGTCGAGCTTGATATCGCCCTTGAGCACGCCATGGGCCAGGTTGTGCACGATGAACATGCCCAGGCCCGAGCCGCCCTGCCCCAGCTTGGTGGTATAGAAAGGCTCGAACACCTTGCGGTGCAACTCGGGCGCGATGCCGGCGCCGTCATCCTGGTAAATGATCTCGACCTGTTCCCGCAGCTGGCGGGCGTCGATCACGATGCGGCCGCCGGCGTCGCCGAAGCCGTGCCGGATCGAGTTCATGATCAGATTGCTGAGTATCTGCTCCAGATCGCCGGGATAGGCATCCATCTCGATGCCGGCCGGTATCCGTAACTCCACCCCGACATGGGCATGCCGCATCGCCGTGCCCAGCGTGTGCAGGATATCGCCCACCGTCTCGCGCAGGTCGAACACGCGGCGCCGCTGGCTGGTCTGGTCCACCGCCACCTTCTTGAAACTGTCGATCATCTCGCCGGCCCGCTGCGCGCTGCGCACCAGGATGACGCTGGCGTTGATGCACTCGTCCACCGAGGCGAACAGCACGCTCTTGGTCAAGGTGCCCTCGACCACCGACTTCGACAACTCGCTCAGGCGGTCGCCCAGCGCCGACGCCATCATGACGATATTGCCGATCGGCGTGTTGAGCTCGTGCGCCACGCCCGCGACGATGCCCCCCAGCGAGGCCAGCTTTTCCGATTCGACGATCTGGTCCATCGCCCGCCTCAGCTCCTGGGTCCGTTGTTCGACGCGCCGCTCCAGGTCCTCGTTGAGCTGGCGCAAGCGCAGCTCGCTCTCCTTCAGCGCCGCCTCGGTGGCCTGGCGCACCTTGCACTCCTGCCCCAGGTTCTGCGCCAGCGCGGACAGTTCGGCCGTGCGTTCGTGCACCATGCCTTCCAGGTTGACCTTGCGGTATTCGATCTCCATGCGCTGGGCGTACAGCTCGCAGAACACCCTGACCTTGCTGCGCAACACCAGCGGTTCGATCGGTTTGATCAGGTAGTCGACCGCGCCCGATTCGTAGCCCTTGAATATATGGTTCTTCTCGTTCATGCCGGCCGTCACGAAAATGATCGGCAAGTGGCAGGTCTTGGGATTGGTGCGCAGCAGCGTGGCCGTTTCCAGGCCATTCATCTCGGGCATCTGGACATCCAGCAGGATCAGGGCGAAATCGCATTTCAGGCTCTGGCGCAGGGCTTCGTTGCCGGAGTTGGCGGCCACCAGTTCCAGGTCCAGCCCCATGTCCGACAGCAGGGCGGCGAGCGCCGTCAGGTTCTCGGGACGGTCATCGACCATCAGCACCGGAATCTTGTTAGCGTCCACTGTGTTTTCCTTTACGTCCATGCGCGCCGGCCAAGGCCTGGAACAGCGCCCCCAGACCGGCCAGGGGCACCACATAATCCGCCTGCACGGCGGCCAGCGCCGCCAGCGGCATGCCCGGGCTGGCGGCGTCGGCCGGGTCCTGCACCACGGCCAGCCCGCCCTTCTGCTTGATCGCCCGTAGGCCCTGGCTGCCGTCGGCGTTTGCTCCAGTCAATATTACCCCGATCAGGGCCGGGCCGAAAGCGCGCGCCGCCGACTCGAACAACACGTCGATCGAGGGCCGCGCATAACTGACGGCCGCGTCCGTGCTGAGCGCCAGCGTGCCGTCGCGCTCCACCATCAGGTGGTAATTGGCCGGCGCCAGGTAAACCGTGGCCGGCTCGATGCGTTCGCGCTCCTCGGCCTCCTTGACGCGCAGCGCGCAACCGCGGCCCAGCATCCCGGCCAGGGCGCCGTCCGAGTCGGCCGAAATATGCTGCACCACCAGCATCGGCCAGGGCAAGTCGGCCGGCAACGATGCCAGCAGCAGCTTCAGCGCGCTGACGCCGCCGGCCGACACGCCCAGCACGATGGCCCGGTATGGCGCGCGCTTAGGCATAGGGCTTGCGATAAATGCTCAGGTTGGGGGCGAAGCGCTCGTAACGCTGGTGCTGCGGGCGGCTGTCGAGCCGCTCCTTCATGCCCAGGCACAGGAAGCCGCCCGGCTGCAGGCAATGCTCGAACAGGCGCAGGCAGCGGTCCTTGAGCTCGCCCTTGAAATAAATCATGACGTTGCGGCACAACACCAGGTTCATTTCGCCGACGTCGCTGTCGGTGACCAGGTTGTGCTGGACAAACACCAGATGCTCGCGCAGGCCGGAGGCCAGGATGGCATTGTCGTAGCGGGCCGTGTAGTAGTCGGCGAACGACGCCGTGCCGCCGCTCAGCTGGTAGTTGCGGGTGGCCGCCTGCATGGCCCGCAGCGGGTAGATGCCATCGCGCGCGCGCGTCAGCACGGCCTCGTTGAGGTCGGTCGCGTAGATGCGGTAGCGCCCGGCCAGCCCGGATTCCTGCAACAGGATCGCCATCGAATAGGCTTCCTCGCCGCTGGCGCAGCCGGCATGCCAGATCTTGACGAAGGGATAGGTCTGCAAGAAGGGGATCACCTTTTGCCGCAGCGCCAGGAAGAACGGCGGGTCGCGGAACATCTCCGTCACATTCACGGTGATCCCTTGCAGCAGCGTCTCGAAGCAGGCCGGATCGCGCAGCAGCCGGGCCTGGGCCTGGGAAAACGTCGCGTGGCCGGAGCCGGCCAGCCACAGCCGCAGGCGGCGCTTGAACGAGGCCTCGGTGTAGCCGCTGAAGTCGTGGCCGTACACCTGGCGCACGCCCTGCAACAGCAAGCCGATTTCCACATCCTCGATAGCGTCCTGGTCCATGGGTCGGCTCCTAGCGGCTGGTCCAGACCCGCAGCAGCGACATCAGCTTGTCGGTGTCGATCGGCTTGGCCAGGTAGTCGCTGGCGCCGGCCTCCAGGCATTTCTGATGGTCGCCCTGCATCACCTTGGCCGTCATCGCGATGATCGGCAAGCCGCTGAAGCGGCGGTCGGCGCGGATCCGCCGCATCGCCTCGTAGCCGTCCATCTCCGGCATCATGATATCCATCAGCACCACGCTGACGCCGCGATGCTCTTCCAGCCGCAGCAGCGCCTCGCGGCCGTTGTCGGCCTCCAGCACCACCATGCCCTTCTCGGACAGCAGGCTGGTGAGCGAGAAGATGTTGCGCATATCGTCGTCGACGATCAGCACGGTCTTGCCTTCCAACACCGCCTCCTTGTCGATCGCGGCCCGTATCATGCGCTGGCGCGACGGCTCCATCTTGCTTTCGACCATGTGCAGGAACAGCGTCACCTCGTTCAGCAGGCGTTCCGGACTCTTGGCGCCCTTGATGATGATGCGCTCGGCATAGCGCTGCAACTGGCGCTCCTGCTCGCGCGTCAGGTCGCGCCCGGAATGGATGATGACCGGTATCCGGCGCGCCTGCTCCATGCCCTGGATGTGCTCCAGCAGCTCGAAGCCCGACATGTCGGCCAGCCCCAGGTCGAGCACCATGCAATCGTAGCGGCCGGCCGCCAGCAGCGCCATCGCCTCGCGGCCGCTGGCGGCGACGGTCAGCACCACCTCGCGCTCGCCCAGCAGGGCCTTCAAGCTGGCCGCCTCGGCCGGGTTGTCCTCGACGATCAGCAACTGCTTGAGCGAATGGTCGAGCGCGCTTTCGACCGTGCCCAGCACCTGGTCCAGCTGGGCCGCGCTGACCGGCTTGGTGACCAGGCCGATCGCCCCCATCGCCATGGCGCGCTGGCGCTCCTCCAGGCAGGTGATGAAGTGGACCGGGATGTGGCGCGTCTCGGCGCTGTCCTTCAGGCTGCGCATCACGCCCCAGCCGTCCAGGCCCGGCAGCATCACGTCGAGCAGGATGGCGCTGGGCAGGTAGTGCCGGGCCAGCGCGATGCCGCCGGCGCCGTCCAGCGCGACCAGGGCGGCGTAGCCGCGCTGGCGCACCATGTCCATCAGGATGCCGGCGAAGTTGCGGTCGTCCTCGACGATCAGGATGCAGCGCGCCTCCGGCTCCAGCGTGGCGCGGTCGTCGGCCAGCGCCTGCGGCGGCAGCGGCGCGCCGGCCAGCGGAGCCGACGCGAACGGCGGCGGCGCGGACGGCGGCGGCAGCGCGCCCGGCGGATCCCCGGCGGCTTCAGCGGCGGCGGGCGCCGCCAGCGGCAGGCACAGGGTGAAGCTGCTGCCCTGCCCCTCGACGCTGTGCAGGCTCAGGCTGCCGCCCATCTTGCGCGCCAGCTGCAGCGAGATCGACAGGCCCAGCCCGGTGCCGCCGTACTGGCGGCTGATGCCGCCGTCGGCCTGCTTGAATGCTTCGAAGATCAACTCCTGCTTGCTGGCCGGCACCCCGATGCCGGTGTCGACCACCGTCCAGCACAGCGCCGGCTGTCCCAGCGGATTGGCGGCCGCGTCGGCCAGCGACACCCGCAACACCACCTCGCCGGCGGGGGTGAACTTGACGGCGTTGGCGATCAGATTCTTCAGGATCTGCCCGGTGCGCTGCAGATCGAGCGCCACCCGCGGCGGCACCTCCGGCGCGACCTCGGTGTGGAAGCGCAAGCCCTTCTGTTCAGCCTGCAAATGGAACAGGTCGTGCATGTCCTCGCACAGTTGCAGCGGCGCCAGCAACTCATAGCTGAACTCGACCTGGCCCGCCTCGACCTTGGACAGGTCGAGGATATCGTTGATCAGGTTGAGCAAGTCCTGGCCGGCGCCATGGATGGTGCTGGCGTAGTCGACCTGCTTGGGCGTGAGCGTCTGGCTCTTGTTCTCCTTGAGCAGGCCCGACAGGATCAGCATGCTGTTCAGCGGCGTGCGCAGCTCATGCGACATATTGGCCATGAACTCGCTCTTGTAGGCGCTGACCTTTTGCAGCTCCTCGGCCTTGCGCCATATGTCGCGGCTGGCCTGCTCCACCTCGGCATGCTTGAGGCGCAGCTGCTCGCGCTGGGCTTCCAGCAAGTCGGCGCGTTCGGCCAGCTCCTCATTGGTCTGCTGCAGCTCTTCCTGCTGCACCCGCAACTCCTCGGCCTGCTGCTCGGTCTCGACCAGCAAGCCCCTGGTGCGCTGGCGCGATTGATTGACCTCGAAGCCGATCGCCAGCGCCTCGCGCACCGACTCCAGCAAGTCCAGCTCGGCCGCGCGGAAGGCGCGGAACGCCGCCAGCTCGATCGCCCCCACCAGGTTGTCGCCGTGCAGCAGCGGCACCAGCATCAGGTTGCCGGGGTCGGCGTGGCCCAGCGCCGATCCCACCGGCAGATATCCGGCCGGAACATTGTCCACCAACAGGATGCGGCGCTCCCGCACCGCCTGACCCAGCAAGCCGTCGCCGCTGGCGATGCGCGCGCCCAGGTCGACGCCGCCCGGCAGCGCGTAGGCCGCCGCCAGATAGAACTGCTGGCTCTGCTCGTCATGCAGGAAAAAGGCGCCGACCCCGGCGCCGCTGCGCGTGGCCAGGTAGCCCAGGACTTTTTCAGCCAGCAAAGCGGTCTCCTGCTCGCCGCGCATCAGCGCATTGAGCTCGTTCTGCCCGCTCTTGAGCCAGTCGCGCGCCTGCTCCGCCGCGCGGCTGGCGCGCAGCGACAGGCCCATCTTGCGCATCGCATGATCGAGCGCCAGCTGGGCCTCGCCGATGCTGAACACGGACTTGAGCAACTGCCCCACCTCGTCGCCGGAGATGGCGCGCGGATCGACGGCGGGCAGCCGGGCCAGGACGATCTCCCGCTCCAGATTGCCGCCGGCGATGGCCTCGACCGCCTGGACCTTCTCGGCGCTGCCGGCGTTCAGCGCGCGCGCCGTCTCCAGCGCGGTCGCCAGCGGCCGCGCGATGCTGCGCTGATAAAAGAGCCGGATGAACAGCGCCAGCAGCAGCAGCATCAGCGCCAGCCCGGTCAGCACCTGGTAGACGATCGCCTGGCCGCTCGCCAGTTGCCGGCTCGAATCGACCTCCAGCACACCGCGCACATCGCCCAGCTTCCAGTTGGTGCGCGGGCTGCCGGCCAGACTGTTGTGGCAACTGACGCAAGTCTGGGCCACCATCCGGTCCGCCATCGCCACCCGCACCACCGTCTTGCCGCCGACGGTCTCGACCCGGGTAAACACCTTTTCGGGACTGCCCTGCAGAAAAGTCCAGGCGTCCTCGCCGAACTGGTCGAGGACACGGTCGCGCCGGTTGGGGAAGGGATAGGGGCTGTACAGGCGCAGGCTGGTGCCCGATTCCTTGAGCAGCGCGCTCAGGTCCAGGATCATGGTGGCCGGCAGCGGCACGGTGTCGGGCCGCGCCAGGTGGTCGAACGACACCCGCAGCTTGCCGTTCGCCATCACCTTGGACACCACGTTGTCGGTGTAGTACTTGCGCAGCAATTGGAACTGCCGCACGGTTTCCTGGCCGGCCTCGATGGCTTCCTGTTCCGCGTTGCGCTGTATCACCAGCGGCAGCAGGATCGCCGCGGCCAGCGCACTGAGCAGCAACAAGGCGCCGATCGGGACGAACAGTTTCCAGAACATGGAACGCGACAGCAAGGATCTCACGTTGCTACCCTCCCGTTAAGCACCAGCCGCATCCGCTGGCGCGACAGATTGGCGTCGAAGCCGACCGCGATGCTGTCGCGCGCCCGCTCGAGGAATTCCAGCTCGGCATCGGTGAACACGTGAAAGGCGCCGATCTCCAGCACGCCCACCAGCGTATCGCCGTGCAGCAGCGGCACCGCGCTGACGTTGCGCGGCGCCGCCGCGCCCAGGCCCGAGGCGATGCTGACGTAGTCCGGCGGCACCTCGTCGATGCAGATGCAGCAGCGTTCCCGCGCGGCCTGGCCCGCCAGGCCCTGGCCCAGTCCGAAGCGCTCGCCCAGCGCCCTGCGGCGGGTGTAGGCGTAGCTGGCGCACAAATACAGTTGCTGCGCGGCGTCGTCGTACAGATAGAAGGCGCCGACCTGGGCCCGCAGCCGGTGCGCCAGGCACTGCAGCACCTGCTCGGCCATCGGTCCGGTCTCGTGCTCGCCACGCATCAGGTCGCTCAACTCATTCAGGCCCGACTTGAGCCAGTCGCGGGCGCCCTCGGCCGCGCTGTTGGCGCGCAGCGCCACCGTCATCTGCCCGAACGCCAGGTCGAGCGAGCGCTGCACTTCGCTCATGCGTAGCACCGAACGCAGCAACTCGCCCACTTCATCGCCGGGAATCTTGTCGGGTGCGAGCGAGGGCGGCTCGGCCGGCACCAGCTCCCGCGTCAGGTCGCCGCTGGCGATGGCCTCGGTGACGGCGATCTTGTCGGCGGCGCCGGCGGTCATGGCGCGCGCCAGCTCCAGCGCCACGCCCAGCGGCGCCGTCACCGAGTGCACGATACGCCGCCCGAGCAGCACGGCCAGCAGCGCCAGCAGCACAATCGCGCCCATCAAGGTGTTGGCGACGCGGGTCAGGCGGCTGGCGCGCTGCCACAGCGAGGCGCTCAACTGGTCGAGCACCAGCTCGCTCACGCGGTACTGGCCGTCGATGGTCTCGCTAAACAGGCGATAGTACTCCAGCGAGGGAAAGCTGAGCTGCTCCGGCGCGATGATCTGCTCGTGCGCCAGCTGCAGCACCTGCGCGCCGGCGTTGCGGTTGGCCTGCACCACCTCGGCCAGCGTGTCGCGCAGCGCCTCGTTGCCGCCCATCGCCAGCGACAAGGAGTCATCGATGCTGTCGTAGTAATCCAGCGCGCGGTCGGAGCGCGAACGGATCAACATGCGCTGGGCCAGGTTGACCGTGCGCTCGACCAGGATGCCGCTGCCGACGCCGCGCAACTGCCCCAGCATCTCGCGCAGGGCGGGCGCGCGCACCATCGCCGCGTCGATCAGGAAATAGGTTTCGGCCTCGGGGTCGAGCCGCAGCTTGAACAGGTCGGCGATCAGCAGTTCCAGCTTGAGCAGCCGCACCACCAGTTCCGTATGCGACTTGAAACTGGCCTCGGCCGACTGGGATTGCCGGGTGATGTCATTGCTGAGCGTGAACCAGTCTTCGCGGATCCGCAGCCAGGCGACGTTGACGCCGCGATCGTCCAGGCGCCGCACCTGGCCTTCCACCGTGGCGATCGCGCGGTCGGCCTCGGCGTGCTTGGCCTCCTGCTCCGCCCGGACATCGTGAAAACCATTCAGGCGCATCGCCTGCAGGCCCCGGTGCTGCTGGACCAGCTGCACCAGCCGCAACACCGTGCGCACCGGCGCGATGCCCTGCGCCTCGGTCTGGGCGATCAGGACCGACTTGTTCGATTCGAGGACAAACAATACCGTGGGCAACGCCACCATGGCGGCCGCCAACAGCCCAAGCAGGAAGAATTTTTGCCTCAGCAAGAGCCGATTCAGCAAACCACCCATGTCCCCTCCCCGATGCGAACAGGGATGCCTGCCCGCCCCGCGCGCCAGCGCGGTTATTTCAGCGCGGTTATTTTCAAATGATTATAGGGGTATTACCCTGCGCCAACGAAAATATTTGACGCAAGTGTGGCGGGGGCTGGCGATTTGTGCGTTGCAGGCCGCTAGTTCCTGCCGGCCGCCTCGACGTAGACCTCGTCGCCGCAGCCGATCTCGCGCGGCGCCGCGGCGGCGGCGTTGCCGATCAATTGCGGCAGCTCGCCGCCGGTGCTGAAGTCGAGCGGCAGCGCCACCCGTATCTCCTGCAGGTATTTGCGCTGGGTGCACACCAGCGTGATGCTGGCCGCCACCCGGTCGCCGTAGCGCGCCCTGACCCGGTCGAAGAACTCGCCGACGCGGAAGCTCTTGCCGGCGTTGCCGAGCACGATCTGGCCCACTTCCGAATCGTTCACCACCCGCACCGCCGACACCGCCTTGATGAAATACTCGTCCGGCGGCAGCGCCTGGCATTTGCCGTGCTTGTTCCATTCATAGGCGCCGAAGGTGCGCTCGTAGTAGAAATTGGGCATCCACGGCGCCACCTTGGCGATGGTTTCCTTAGTCAACGCGAACGGCGCGCCGTCGCAGCTGCCGTAGTGGGTGCCGCATTCCTTCTTGTTCGGCCACAGGCCGTGCAGGCTCAGGGTTTTCGCTTCCAGCGCGCCGCTGTTCATGGCGTCGCACTCCGGCTTCTTGCCGTTGTAGGCCACGTGTTCGCAGAAGCCGGGCTGCCAGGTGATCGCCAGCACATAGCTGTCCTGCTTGTTGGCGATGCTGCACGACTCGCCGCCGGCCTGGCTGCCGGCCGGCGGCTTGGACGCCTGTTCGGCCAGCGCCGGCGTGCCGCAGCTGCGCTGCACCCAGCGCAGCTGCGGCTGGGCACCGGGCACGTCCACCCGCAGCCAGTCGTAATCGACCTTGTTAATCTCGCGCACCGTGTAGGCGGTGCCGGCCACGAGCTTGGCCTCGCCCGGATTGCTGCGCTTGGCGAAGGACGCGAACGCCTCGCAGGACTGGGTCGCGGTGAATTTACCGCTGGCCGATTCGCTGGCGCCGGCGTCGAGCGCGGCTACGGCCAGCAGCAACAGGGCTGCGAGATGACGATGCATGGGAACTCCGAAGGTGGGGATAGTCGCGCTATTCTATTACAGCCAGCCGGCATCGCGCGCCAGGCGGAACGCTTCGACCCGGTTGCCGGCGTCGAGCTTGTTGATCGCGTCCGACAGGTAGTTGCGCACCGTGCCTTCGGACAGATGGATCTGGCGCGCGATGTCGCCGCTGCTGCGGCCCTCGCCCGCCAGCCGCAGCACCTGCCGCTCGCGCTCGTTGAGCGGATCCTGCTGGCCGCTCCAGCTCTCCAGCGCCAGCTCCGGCGCGATGGCGCGCCCGCCTCCATGCACGGTGCGGATCGCCGCCGCCAGCGTCTCGGCCGGCGCATCCTTGAGCAGGTAACCGCGCACGCCGGCGCCCAGCGCGCGCCGCAGATAGCCGCTGCGGGCGAAGGTGGTGACGATCATCACCCGCGTCGGCAGGCTGTGCCCGGACAGCGCGGCGGCCAGCTCCAGCCCGGTCATCAGCGGCATCTCGATATCGGTCAACAGGATGTCCGGCCGCAGCGCCAGGCACTGCGCCAGCGCCTCCTGGCCGTTGGCGGCCCGGCCCACCACATCCAGGTCGCCCTCCAGCCCCAGCAGCGCCGCCAGCGCGCCCAGCACCAGCGCCTGGTCTTCGGCGATCACCACTCGTATCATCGTCATGCGGCTGCTCCCATCGGCAAACTCAATTCCAGCGCCAGGCCGCGATCGGCCCGCAGCGCCAGCCGCCCGCCCAGCGCGGCCACCCTTTCCTTCATGCCGCGCAGGCCCGAGCCGTGCACGATGGCGCCACCCTCCTGCGCGCGGCCGTTGTCGCGCACCCGCAGCAGCACCATGCCCGACTCCAGCGCCATCCGCACCTCGCAATGGGAGGCGCCGGCGTGGCGCAGGATGTTGGTCACCGCCTCGCGCAGCGCCAGCGACAGCACATTCTCCAGCGCCGGCGGCAACACGAACGGCTGCACCTGCTCGGTGAAGCCGACATTGGCCGCCGCCAGGCTGGCGCGCGCCGTCGCCAGTTCATGCGCGAAGCCGGTCTGGCGGATGCCGGTCACCGCCGAGCGCACCTCGCTCAAGGCCTTGCGCGCGGTCTGCTCGATGTCGCGGATCTCGCTGCGGCAGGCTTGCGGATCGCGTTCCAGCAGCTTGCCCGCCAGCTCGGCCTTCAAGGTGATCATCGACAGCGTATGGCCCAGCAGGTCGTGCAGGTCGCGTGAGATGCGTTCGCGCTCGGCGATGCGCGCCATGTGGGCCACCTCCTCCTGCTTGCGCAGCAGCTGGTCGCGCGAACGGCGCACGTTCTCTTCCATGATGCTGGCAAAGCCGATCGGGCCGCCGACCACCAGCACCGGCACCAGGAAATTGATCTTCAGCGTGACGGAGGGGGTCATCAGGCAAGCGCACAGCAGCACCAGTGCTATCCCCAGATAGGCGTGGCGGCGGCGCTCGAAGCGCGCGCACATGGCGCTGGCGAAAATGAAAAAAGTGCTGGCGCCGGCGTTGTACGGCGCCCACAGCACGCCCAGCAGCACCATGACCAGCAGCAGCGGCACCACCCGCAGATTGCTGCGCCAGAAGCTGGCGAAATACACCGGAAAGAACACCAGCACCGTCAGTACCAGCCACACCAGCTCCGCCGCGCTGGGACCGACGTAGGCATACTTCCACACCAGGAACAGCAGCGACCACACCCACAAATAAGGGCCCTTGCCCATCGCCGGCGGCACCCACGGCCCGCCCAGCGCGCTCTTCAAGCTGTGTAGCATCCCCACGTCCGTCCTTCGCTCAAGTTACTCGTTCACCAGCCGCACGTCGGCGATCTGGAACTGGTACTCGCCCAGCTTGGGCCCGGCGTTGAACGCGATCATGGTCACCGCGCCGAAATCGATGCCCTTGAAGCCGTCGAACGGCAGCGCCACCTCTTTCCACTCATTCGACGTCTCGAACGCCTGGTTGACCGGGATCTGCACGCCGCTCGACAGGATGCCGACGCTGTAGCGCTGGCCGTCGCCCTTGACGCGGAAGCGCAGCACCTTGGCGCCGCGCAGGTCGGCCGGCTGCATGATCTGCGTGCCGGGCATGAAGGCCAGTCCGGCCCACGGATAGGCAAAGCCGGGCTGCACTTTGGCGCTCACCGCCAGCGGACGCACCCCGTCCGCGCCGGCGTCCTGCACCTTCAGCTCGACGCTGGACTTGCCGCCGGCGAATTGGTCGGTGGACGGCATCCAGCCGACGCCGATCGGGCTGGCCAGCTTGTCGGCCGAGAACTGGCTGATGCGGCCACCGGCCGGCAGCGCCAGCGGCGGTTGCGTGCGCGGCGCCAGCTCCTGCGCCACCTTGTCCAGCTGGGCCTTGCGCAGCGGGCTGACGGCCTCGCCGTCCTTCCACACTTCGACGATGTGGTGCAGCGCGCCGATATCGCTGCCGGCGTCGCCCTGCACCAGCAGCAGGTTGGCCTTGTAGCCCTTGGCGATGCGGCCGCGGTCGGCCAGCTTGAAGGCGCGCGCCGGCGCCGACGTGGCGGCGGCCAGCGCCTGCTTCGGCGTCAGGCCGGCCAGCACCAACGAGCGCATTTCGTGCAGCACGCTGATGCCGTACTGGGTGCCGGAGTTGCCGGCGTCGGTGCCGGCCAGCAGCGGCACGCCCGCCTGGTTCAACGCCGCCACCACCTGGCTGGGCGCCGCCATCAGCGCGGTATTGACTTGCTTGCCGTAGGTGACCTTCAGCGGCGCGGTCTGCTCCTTGGTGAGCAAGGCGGCCAGGCCGGGATCGCCCAGCACGTCGTCCTCGCGCATGCCGGCGATGCTCTCCAACACGCTCATGGTCGGGATGACGAAGGCGCGCTTCTGCTGCGCCAGCTTGACGAAGGCGGCCAGTTCGGCGTCGCCCAGGCGCTCGCCGTTGAACAGGTGGACCAGGCCGTCGGCGCCCGCTTCCAGCGCGGCGCGGGAGTCGGCCAGGTTGCTGACGTGGACCACCGCCAGCTTGCCGCGCAGGTGGGCCGCGTCGATCACCGCCTTGACGGTCGGCAGGTCCAGCGTCGGCGTCGCATGGCCAGGACGGCCCGGCTCCATCACGATCTTGATGAAATACGAGCCCTCGGCGATGCGGGCGTCGACAAAGGCCTGGGCTTCATCGGGCCGGGTCAGGGTCGGGATCGCCATGCCGTACTCGGTGCCGTGGCCGCCCGGCACGGTGACCAGGGTGCCGGCCGAATACATGTCGGCCTGGCCGCGGTTGTCGTTGCTGCGCATCTTGGCGCTGATCTGCTGCATCGTCGTCACGCCGGTGAACATGTCGATCTGCGTGGTCACGCCGAACATCAGCGGCAGTTCCAGGTGGCGGTAGGCGTGGACGTGGGCGTCGATCAGTCCTGGCAGCAGCGTGCGGCCGGCGCCGTCGACGATGTGCGCGCCGGCCGGCGCGCTGCCGCGGAAGTCGGCGTCGACGATCTTGTCGTCCTTGACCAGCACCGAGCGCTTGGCGTGCATCGTTTCGCCGTCGAACACGCGGGCGTCGCGTATCAGCCAGGTATCGGCCAGCGCCGGGATGGACAGGCCGAGGCCACAGGCGAACAGCACCTTCGAAAGTACAGGATTCATTGGAGTCTCCGGGTTGGTATGACGACAGTGTGCCGCGATGCCGCTCGCCGCGCCAGAAGCAAATGACACAACTTTGACATGACAAATGTCAGATCCCCCACCGCACTGCCGATGCGGTTAGAATTGTACTAAACAAGTCCCATTCGCCGATACGGAAGAAAAACTCAGCATGCTCAGTCTCTTCAATCATCGCTTACGAACCTTGGCCTGTCTGGGTGCGCTGGGCATGTGCATGGCGCCGGCCGCCGTCGCCGCGCCGCCGACGCCGACGGTCAAATTTTCGCCGGTGCCGGTGGTATCGATTTTCCGTCCGCTACAGGCCAATGGCTCGGCCGACGACGCGCTGGCCAGCGGCCGCGTGGTGCCGGGCACCTATGCGATGGCGCCCAAGGCCGGCAAACACTGGCGCATCGCCTTCCTGTTCCCGCACCTGAAAGACCCGTATTGGGCCGGCTGCAGCTATGGCGTCATCAGCGAGGCGCGCCGGCTGGGCGTCGCGGTCGACATCCTGCCGGCCACCGGCTACGACGACCTGAAAGGCCAGTTGCAGCAGATGGACGTCGCCATCGCGGCCAAATACGACGCCATCGTCATCTCGCCGATCGGCATGACGGCCAATAACAACTCGATCGCCAAGGCGCGCGCCGCCGGCATACCGGTGTTCGAACTGGCCAACGACAGCCGCAGCGACGACCTGGTAATCAAGGTCACCACCTCGCTGCGCGCCATGGGCATGGAAGCGACCCGCTGGATGGTGCGCGACGCCCAGCAACGCGGCCTGAAGTCGGTCAACATCGGCCTGCTGCCGGGACCGATGGGCGCGGGCTGGGTCAAAGGAGAGGTGGACGGCACGCGGATCGCCGCGGCGGACGCCAGGATCGCGGTCAACATCCTCGACATCCGCTACGGCGACAGCGACCGCAAAGTGCAGACGCAGTTGGCCACGCAGATGCTGGCCAAGCACGGCGCCAAGCTCGACTACCTGCTCGGCTGCACCGGCTGCGCGCCGGCCGCGGTCGCGCCGATCAAGGCGGCCGGCTTGAACGGCAAGCTGCGCGTGGTGGCCTACGACCTGACCGACGAAATCGCCGGCATGATACGCAGCGGCGACATCTACGCCGCAGCCGACACCAAGGGCGTAAGCCAGGCGCGGGTGGCGATCAATGCCGCCGTCAATCTGCTGGAGGGGCGCGGCAAGGACCTGCCGCACACCATCCTGATCAACCTCGGACTGGTCGACCAGCAGAACTTCGCCAGCTATCCCTTCGACACCTCGATCGCGCCGGAAGGCTACAAGGTCGTGCTGTCCTACGACCCCGCCAAAAACTGATCAGGCCTGCCGCTTCAGTTCCACCACGCGGGCGGCGCGGAAGCGGGCCGCCAGTTCGGTCCACTGCGCGTCCGCCCGGTCCAGCGCCGCCAGCTTCACGTGGCCGTAGCCGCGCACCTGGTCCGGCAACTGCGCCAGCTTCAGCGCGGCCTCCTTGTTGTCGGCCCTCAGGCTGGACGCCAGTTCGGCGGCGAACGCCAGGTAGCGCCCGCGCAGCGCGCGTTCACGCCTGCGTTCCTGCGTGTAGCCGAAGACGTCGAGCGGCGTGCCGCGCAGCGACTTGAACCTGGCCAGCACGCCGAAGGCCGGCATCATCCAGCCGCCGAAGCGCATCTTGACCGGCACCTCGGAACCCGGCTTGCGGCGCGCCAGCAGCGGCGGCGCCAGATGGAAGGCCAGCTTGTAGTCGCCGTCGAACTGCGCGGCGATCTGCGCGCGGAAGGCCGGATCGGCGTGCAGCCGCGCTACTTCATATTCGTCCTTGTAGGCCATCACCTTGAACAGATTGCGCGCCACCGCGCGGCTCAGCTGCTTGCGCGAGCCGCTGCCTTCCAGCGCGATCTCGCGCTGTTCGACGGCGGCCACCGCGTCCGCGTACTGGCGCGCGTAGGCGGCGTTCTGGTAGCTGGTCAGCCAGTCGACGCGGAAGGCCACCATATCGGCCAGCGACTTCGGCGCGGCGAACTGGATCACTTGCTGCGACGGCTGCGCCAGCCGGTCCATCGCGGCGCGGTCGGCGGCGGCCAGGCGCCCCAGCGTGAAGGCGCGCTTGTTCATGTCGATGGCGACGGCGTTCAGCTCTATCGCCCGCATCAGCGCCTCCAGGCCCACCGGCACCAAGCCCAGTTGCCAGGCAAAGCCCATCAACAGGATGTTGCCGCCGATCGGATCGCCGAGGAAGCGCTGCGCGGTTTCCTGCGCGTCCAGTTGCAGCAGGTTGGCCGCGCCGGCCGACGCCGCCAGCTTTTCCAGCAGGCCGGCCTTGTTGATCGAGGCGTCGCGCTCGCGGGTGAAATCGGCGGTCGGGATCTCGCGCTCGTTGGCCACCACCTTGGTGTGCCCGTCGCGCATCACGGACAGGCTGTCCGGCATGGCGGCCACCACCAGGTCGCAGGCGAACACCGCGTCGGCCTGGCGCAGATCGATGCGCACCTGGTTCAGGCGCGCCGGCGACGACGCCACCCGTACATGCGACAGCACCGCGCCGCCCTTCTGCGCAAAGCCCATGAAGTCCAGCGTCGATGCGCCCTTGCCTTCCAGGTGCGCCGCCATCGAGATCAAGGCGCCGACCGTGACGATGCCGGTGCCGCCGACGCCGGCCACCAGGATCTCGAACGGCTTGTCCAGCGCGTGGCGCGGCGGCGTTGGATAGGCGGCCAGCGCCAGCTCCAGGTCGGCCAGCGACAGCTTCACGCTTTCCGGCTTGCGCAACGCCCCGCCCAGCACCGAGACGAAGCTCGGGCAGAAGCCTTCGACGCAGGAGTAGTCCTTGTTGCAGGACGATTGCTCGATCTGGCGCTTGCGGCCCAGTTCCGTCTCCAGCGGCAGGATGGACAGGCAGTTCGACTGCACGCCGCAATCGCCGCAGCCTTCGCACACGGCCGGGTTCACCACCATGCGGCGCGCCGGGTCGGGGAAGACCACCTTGCCAGGCTTGTTCTTCTTGCGGCGGCGGCGCTTCTCGGCGGCGCAGGTCTGGTCGTACACCAGCACCGTCACGCCGGCGATCTCGCGCAGCATGCGCTGCATCGCATCGAGCTCGCTGCGGTGGTGCACGGTCACGCCTTCCGGCAGGGCCACGCCCTGGTAGTTTTCCGGCGCGTCGGTCACCACCACCACCTTCTTCGCGCCTTCGCTGCAGACCTGCTGGACGATCTGCGGCACCGACAGGCTGCCGTCCACCGGCTGGCCGCCGGTCATCGCCACCGCGTCGTTGTACAGGATTTTGTAGGTGATGTTGGTGCGGGCCGCGATCGCCTGGCGTATCGCCAGCGAGCCCGAATGGTAGTAGGTGCCGTCGCCCAGGTTCTGGAACACGTGCGGCTCGCCGACGAAGCGCGAGGAGCCGACCCAGGCCACGCCCTCGCCGCCCATCTGCGCCAGGTAGTTGGTGTCGCGCTTCATCCACGTCGCCATGAAGTGGCAGCCGATGCCGGCCAGCGCGCGGCTGCCTTCCGGCACGCGGGTGGAGGTGTTGTGCGGGCAGCCGGAGCAGAAGTACGGCGTGCGCTTGACGCCGTCGGCGCCGTTCGACAACAGCTCGGCGGCGCAGAATTCCGGCAGCAAACGCGCCAGGTCCAGCTGTGCGAACTTCGGCGCCAGCCACTGCACCAGCGCCGGCGCGATGCGCGACGGCCGCAGCTCGCCCAGCGCCGACAGCAGCGGATCGCCATGGCGGTCGGTCTTGCCGATGACGATGGGGCGCTGTTCCTGCGGCAGGTTGTAGAACAGGTTCTTGACCTGCTGTTCGATCACGGCGCCCTTCTCTTCGACCACCAGGATCTCGCTCAAACCGGCGGCGAAGGCCGACAAGCGGCTGCGCTCGAGCGGATAGGTCAGGCCCGGCTTGTACAGGCGCACGCCCAGTTGTTCCAGCCGGGCCAAAGGCAGTTCCATGCGCTCCAGCGCCTCCAGCAGATCGAGGTAGGCCTTGCCGGCGCTGATGATGCCGATGGTGGCGCGCGGCGCCGGCACCACCAGACGGTCGATGGAATTGGCGCGGGCGAAGGCTTGCACCGCCTCCAGCTTGGCGGCGGCGCGCTGCTCCAGCGCCAGGCCCGGCAGGTCCGGCCAGCGGTTGTGCAGGCCGTCCGGCGGCGCCACGTAGTCGGTCGGCATGACGTACCGCGGCAGCGGCGGCAGCTCGACCACCGCGCCGCCCTCCACCGTTTCGGAGATGGCCTTGAAGCCGCTCCACGCGCCGGAATAGCGCGACATGGCCCAGCCGTACAGGCCGAATTCCATGTATTCCTGGATATTGGCCGGATTAATCACCGGCATGCTCCAGGCGATCAGCGCCTGCTCGCTCTGGTGCGGCATCGACGACGACACGCAGCCGTGGTCGTCGCCCAGGATCACCAGCACGCCGCCGGTCGGCGACGAGCCGTAGACGTGGCCGTGCTTGAGCGCGTCGCCGGCGCGGTCCACGCCCGGCCCCTTGCCGTACCACATGGCGAACACGCCGTCGACCTTGCGCGTCGGGTCGGCCTCGACCTGCTGCGAGCCCATGACGGCGGTCGCGCCCAGTTCTTCGTTAATCGCCGGCAGGAATTCGATCTGGTGGCTTTGCAGCAGGTCCTTGGCGCGCCACAGTTCCTGGTCCACGGCGCCCAGCGGCGAGCCGCGATAGCCGCTGACGAAACCGGCGGTCTTGAGCTGGCGCGCCTCGTCGCTGAGTTTTTGCATGCACAGCAGGCGCACCAGCGCCTGGGTGCCGGTCAGGAACACGCGGCCTTCGGCGCGGGTCAGGTTGTCGTCCAGCGCATAGTGCGGATCGGCCAGGAATGGCACGGGCAGGGTCATGGTGTTCATAGTCTCGTTTATATTTTTTTGATGAGAAAGGATATGTCCCCATCGGCGAAAAATTATTTCTATCTCGTCGCTCCAGAGCGCTAAAATGGCAAAAATCTTTCCCAAAACGAGCAAAATAATGAAAAACGTGTCTATAGACCCGGCCTCGCTGAAAATCCTCGCCGAGTTGCAGAAAAACGGCAGGATCTCGTCCAACGAGCTGGCGGAGAAGATCGGCATGTCGGCCAGCCCGTGCTGGCGCCGGCAAAAGGAGCTGGAGGACAACGGCTACATCGTCCGCTACACCGCGCTGGTGGACCGGCGCAAGCTGGGGTTGTCGGTGGTGTGCCTGCTGCACATTTCGCTGCTGCGCCATGCGGAAGGCGTGGTCGAACAGTTCGAGGCGGCGATGCGCCTGCGGCCGGAGGTGGTGGAATGCTACGAGACCACCGGCAGTTCGGACTACATGGTCAAGGTGATCGTGGCCGACATGGACGCCTACCACGACTTTCTGCACAATGTGCTGGTCAAGCTGAATGGCGTATCGCAGGTCAACACCAGCGTGGCGCTGCGCGAAGTGAAGTACGAGACGGCGCTGCCCCTGTAGCCGTCGGCCCTATTCGTGGCGCAGCGCCTCGATCGGGTCCATGCGCGCGGCGCGCCGCGCCGGCACGTAGCCGAACACCACGCCGATCCCGGCCGAGAATACGAAGGACAACAGGTTCACGCCCGGATTGAACAGATACGGCAGCTGCAGGGCGTGGGCCAGCAAGGCCGTGGCCAGCGCCGCCAGCAGCACGCCGGCCAGCCCGCCCAGCGCGGCCAGCACCATCGCCTCGATCAGGAATTGCAGCAGCACGTCGCGCTCCTGCGCGCCGATCGCCAGCCGCAGGCCGATCTCGCGGGTGCGCTCGGTGACGCTGACCAGCATGATGTTCATGATGCCGATGCCGCCCACCAGCAGGCTCACCGCCGCCACCGCCGCCAGCAAGGTCGTCATCACCCGCGTGGCGCCGGACATGGTGTCGGCCAGCTGGCGCGTGTCGAGCACATTGAAGTTGTCCTCTTCGGCCGCGCCCAGCTTGCGCCGCTCGCGCAGCAGCTGCGTCAGGCGCGCCTGCAGCGCCTTGGCGTCGCTGCCCTCCTGCATCGAGATCAGCAACGTGTTGACGCGCAGGTTGCCGGTCACGCGGCGCTGCAGGGTATGCAGCGGCAGCAGCACGATGTCGTCCTGGTCGTTGCCCATCGCGCCCTGGCCCTTGGCCGCCAGCAGCGCCACGATCACGCAGGAAAACTGCTTGATGCGCAGCCGTTCGCCCAGCGCCTCGCGGCTGCCGAACAGCGCGCGCGCCACCGTGGCGCCCAGCATGCACACGGCGCCGCCGGCGCGCTGCTCGCCGTCGTCGAAGGGACGGCCGGCGCTGAGCGTCCAGTTGGCGGCGCTGATCCAGTCGCCGCTGCCGCCGGTGACGGTGGTGGTCCAGTTGCGGCCGTTGGCCACCACGGTGGCGCCGCTGCGCGCCTCGGCCGCCACGGCGCGGATGCCGCCCAGCTGGCCGGCGATGGCGTCGGCGTCGGCTTCCTTGAAGGCCGGCGCGCCGGAGCCGCCCTGCCCCATGCGCTGGCCGGTGCGCACCATCAGCAGATTGCTGCCCAGGCTGGCGATCTGGTCGTGCACCGCCTGGGTGGCGCCGTTGCCCAGCGTGACCATGGCGATCACCGCGCCGACCCCGATCACGATGCCCAGCATGGTCAGGAAGGAGCGCAGCAGGTTGCGCCGGATCGAGCGCAGCGCCAGCAGGATGGTGTTGAGCAGCATCAGCGCACCGCCGTCTCAGCCAGCGGCTGCGGATTGTGCTCATCGCTCTCGATGCGGCCGTCGCGAAAGCGCACGATGCGCTGCGCGTACAGCGCCATGTCCGGCTCGTGCGTCACCATCACCACGGTGATGCCCTGCTCGCGGTTCAGGCGCGCCAGCAGCTCCATGATCTCGCGGCTGCGCTGGCTGTCCAGGTTGCCGGTCGGCTCGTCGGCCAGCAGCAGCGACGGCGCGCTGACGATGGCGCGCGCGATCGCCACCCGCTGTTGCTGCCCGCCCGACAGCTCGGACGGCGTGTGCCCGTCCCAGCCGCCCAGGCCGACGGCGGCCAGCGCCTGTGCGGCCAGCGCGTGGCGGCGCGCCGCGCCCTCGCCGCGATACAGCAGCGGCAATTCGACGTTCTCCTGGGCCGAGGTGCGCGCCAGCAGATTGAAGCCCTGGAACACAAAGCCAAGGTAGCGCCGGCGCAGGCGCGCGCGCTGGTCGCGGCTGGCGGCGCCGACGTCGACCTGGTGGAACAGGTAGTGGCCGGCGCTGGGCGTGTCGAGGCAGCCGAGGATGTTCATCGCGGTCGACTTGCCGGAGCCGCTGGGCCCCATGATGGCGACGAACTCGCCCTGCGCGATATCCAGGCTGACCCGGTCCAGCGCCATCAGGGCTGCCGCGCCGTCGCCGTAGCGCTTGCACACATCGCGCAGCCGTATCAGGGGCGCGTCCCCGCTCATGGCGCTGATGCGGCTGCGCGCTGGTCGGTGATGACCGGCGTGCCGGCCTCCAGGCCGGCGCCGCTGACCTCCGTGTAGCGGCCGTCGCTGATGCCCAGCGTGACGCCCTGTTCCTGCGCCCGGCCATCGCGCAGCACCCACAGCGTGCGCCGTGCGGCGAGCGCCATGCCGGCCTGGCGCGGCGCCCGTCCCGGCAGGCGCGGCATCAGGCGCGACACCAGCCCGGCCGAGGCCGCCGCGCCGCCCTCGCTGGGCGTGAAGCGCAAGGCGCTGTTCGGCACCAGCAGCACGTCGTCGCGCTGGGCCGCGCGGATCACGGCGGTGGCCGTCATGCCGGGACGCAGGCTCAGGTCGGCGTTGTCGACCTCCAGGTAGGCCACATAGGTGACCACGTTCTCGGTGATGGTCGAGCCGTACGAGACGCGGGTGACCACGGCGGGATAGCTGCGCTCGGCATAGGCGCTGACGGTAAAGGTGGCCGGCTGGCCCACCCGCACCGCGCCGACGTCGGCCTCGTCGACATTGACCAGCAGGCGCAAACGGCGCAAGTCCTGGGCCAGCGCGAACAGCGTCACCGCCTGCAGCGAGGCGGCCACCGCGTTGCCGGGTTCGACGCTGCGGGTCAGCACCACGCCGTCGATCGGCGAGCGGATCGAGGCGTGCGCCAGGTTGGTGCTGTCGGTCGACAGCGCGGCCTGTGCGCTCTGCACGCTGGCGGCGGCGCCCAGCACGGCCGCCTCGGCCCTGGCCAGGGCTGCCCGGCCGGCGTCCAGTTCCGCACGCGACGGCACCTTGCCGCCGGACAGGCGCGCCACTTCGTCCAGCCGGCCCAGCGCGCTGCGCGCCTCGGCGCCGCTGGCCTGGCTTTGCGCCAGGTCGGCCCGCGCGGCGGCCAGCGCGGCGCGCGAACGGACGATCTGGTCCCGCAGCTTGGCCGTGTCCAGTTGCACCAGCACCTGGCCGGCGCGAACCTGGTCGTTGACGTCGACCAGCACGCGCGCCACGGTGCCCGACAGCTCGCTGCCGATGTTGACCGCGCGGGTCGGCTGCAAGCTGCCGTTGGCGGTGACGCTGAGTGTGACGCTGCCGCGCCGGATCGGCGTCGTCACAAAGCTGGGCGCGCGCGCCGCCTGGCGCTGCTGCTGCCACAAGTACAGTGCGCCGGCGACCGCAGGCAAGGCCAGCACCACCGCCCAGATCGCAGCGCGGCGCCACCAGCGGCGCGGCGGCGGCTCGGCGATCTCGTCCAATGGTCCGGGCGCCGGCGCCGCCACCGAAGGCCGGTTCACGGCGTCCGTCCAGCATAGCCGGCGGGGTCGCCATCGGGCTGCCAGCCACCGCCCAGCGCCTTGTACAGCCGCACCAGGTCGCCTCCCAGCGCGGCGCTGGTGGCGGCCACGCCGTCCTGCGAGCTGTACAGCGCGCGCTGGGTTTCCAGCACCGTCTGAAAATCGACCAGCCCGCTGGCATAGCGCTGGCGGGCCAGCAGGGCCGCGCTGTCGGCGGCGCCGGCGGCCAGCCGCAGATGGTCCAGGCGCGCGCGGTCGCCGGCCAGCGCGGACAGCGCGTCCTCCACTTCCTGCAAGGCGCCCAGCAAGGTGGCCAGATACACGGCCTGCGCCTGCGCCAGGGCGCCGCGCTGCACTTCCAGCTGGGCCTTGCCGGCGCCGCCGTCGAGCACATTGCCGGTCACCGCGCCAAGCAAGGTGCGCAGCAAGGTGCCGCCGCTGGCGCCGAAACCCAGGCCGCTCAATCCCAGCGAACCGTCCAGCCGGAACACCGGATAGCGCGCGGCGTCGGCCTGGCCCACGCGCGCGCGCGCCGCCTCCAGCTCGAACTCGGCCGCCCGCACGTCGGCGCGCTGGCGCAGCGTGGCGGCCGGCAGGCTCAGGGCCAGCTGCGGGCCCGCCTCGGGAATGGCCAGCGCCGGCGCCAGCAGGGCGTCGAGTGCGGCCGGAGCTTGTCCGCACAACACGGCCAGCGCGTGCCTCAGCTGGGCCGCGGCGCTCTCCAGCGGTGGCAATTGGGCGGCCGCCTGCGCGGCCGCGGTGATGGCTTGCTGCTGTTCCAGCGACGTCAGCATGCCGGCCTGAACGCGCCAGTTGGTGATCTCCAGCGTGCTTTGCTGGCTGGCCAGGTTGTCGCGCGCGATCGCCAGCCGCCGCTGCACGCCGCGCAGCTCGATGTAGCTGCGCGCCACCTCGGCCGCCACCGACACCTGGGCGGCGGCCAGGCTGGCGGCGCTGGCCTGCAGCGTGGCGGCGCTGGCCGCCAGCGCGTGGCCGTTGGCGCCGAACACGTCCGGCTCCCAGCGCGCATCGAAGCCGAGGTTGTAGGAGTTGGTGGCGGCCGTTCCATCGAGCTTGCTGCGCCGGGCCTGGCCGCTGCCGCTGACGGTGGCCGCCAGCCCCGCCGCCGAGGCGTCGCGCGCCGCGCGCGCCTGGCGCAGCGCGCCGCGCGCCTGGGCGATGCCGGTGTTGGCCTGCAGCGCGCGCGCCACCAGCTGTTCCAGCAGCGGATCGTTGAAGCGTCGCCACCAGCTGGCCAGCGCGGCGGCGCCGTCGGCGGGCGGCGGCGGCTCGCCGGCCTTGGCCGTCGACCAGGCCGGCGGCGCCTCGAAAGGCACGCCGGCCGGCGGCAGACTGACCGGACGTAACTGAGCGCAAGCCGCCAGCATGGCCAGTCCCAGCAACGCCGGGAGAACCCGCTGCGCACGCTGGATGGCGGACATCGCAAACGGCAAACGCGTGAACGGCTTCATCTGGAGTTGCTCCTGTCGGTGATTGACGGCGCCGCAAGCCCACGCGGCCGGGCGCCCATGACCTGACTGTAAGCGCGGGCCGGGGCGGCGTCATCCCGCCGGCTTGATCCAACTCAAAAATTTACCAGATTCAACACGGCGTACGCCAGTTTGTCGCGCGCTTGATGTGGATCAATCAAATTACTGAAGCATCTCTCTACGATGAACGTCATTGAAGCGCCTCAAGACCGGGGCGGCCCGATCCTGTAGCCCGCCAAGGAGACCGCATGTCCTACAAGACCATATTGGTGCACGCCGACGGTTCGCCGCAGGCGGCCCAGCGCATCCGGCTGGCGACCCAGCTGGCCCTGGCGCATGAAGCCCATCTGATCGGCGCCGCCATGACCGGCTTGTCGCGCCATGCCTTGCCGGATGGCTCGATCGTGCCCATCGGCACGCCCTTCCCCTTCGACCTGCGTCTGCTGCGGACCCGCGCCGACAGCGCGCTGACCCAGTTTTCCGACTGCGCCAGCCGCCTGGGCCTGCCTTCCTTCGAGGCCCGCCTGGTCGACGACGCGGTGGACGACGGCCTGATCCTGCAAAGCCCGTACGCCGACCTGCTGGTGCTGAGCCAGGGCGACCCGCAGGGCCAGCCGGACGAATTGCTGTACCGCCTGCCGCAAGACGTGATGTTCCAATGCGCGCGCCCGCTGCTCATCGTGCCGCACGCCGGCCAGTTCGATCGGATCGGAGCACATGTGCTGGTGGGCTGGGACGCCAGCGTGGCGGCGATCCACGCCTTGATGGGCGCCATGCCGATGCTGCGGCGCGCCACCCGCGTCACGCTGGCGGCCAGCGCACCCGAGGACCCGCACCGACGGCAGGTCGACTTGCCTGGCGCCGAGCTGGCCCGCTATCTGGCGCGCCATGGCGTCGGCGTCACCGTGGCCCAGCTGGACGGCGGACGGCGGGCAGGCATGGCCTTGCTGTCCATGGCGGCCGCGATCGACGCCGACCTGCTGGTCATGGGCGGCTACGGCCACTGGCGGCTGCGCGAATGGATGCTGGGCGGCGCCACCCGCAGCGTCCTGCACGACATGACGCTGCCGGTCCTGATGGCGCACTAAATCCGATCCCCCACTTAAACTGGAGCACACCATGAGTCACCTTACCCCCACCATCCTGCTGTTACTGGGCGATCGCCTGCAACAGCGGCGCGAAGAACTGGCGCTCCAGCTGCGGCACCGCCTGCACCAGAACTACGAGCAACAGGAACTGGCGCTGTTCAACAACTACGCCATCGGCGCCGACGAGGCCGAAGCGTGCCAGCTGAGCGACACCGACATCGCGCTGCTCAACCACGAACTGGCCGAGTTGCGCACCGTCGACGGCGCGCTGGCCCGCTTGCGCGAAGGCAGCTACGGCCTGTGCGCGCAGTGCGGGGAAGCGATAGGAGAAGCACGGCTGCAAGCGCAGCCCGACGCCGTGATGTGCCGCGACTGCCAGGCCGAGGCCGAACAGCACGGCGGCGCCCGGCCGCAGGTCGCGGCCGGCTGATCGGACTAGGCGTGGGCGGCCTGCATGAAGATCGGAGCGCGGGCCGGCGCGGCGGCTGCCGGCGCGATGCCGGTGGCCAGTTCCTCCATCTTGGCGTGGTCGAGGATGCGCAGTTCGCGCTTGTCGACCGCGATCCAGCCGCTGGCGCGGAAGCGCGACAGCAGGCGGCTGATGCTTTCGATGGTCAGGCCCAGGTAGTCGCCGATGTCCTCGCGCGACATGCGCAGCTGGAAGCTGGAAGGCGAGTAGCCACGCGCGGCATAGCGGGTCGACAGGTTCAACAGGAAGGTGGCGAAACGCTGTTCGGCGCGCATATTGCCGAGGAACAGCATGGCGTTTTGCTCGCGCATGATTTCCTGGCTCATGATGCGGTGGAAGTGGCGCAGCAGCTGCGGCACTTCGGCAAACAACTCCTGCAGACGGGCGAAGGGAATCTCGCACACTTCGCTGTCTTCCAGCGCCACCACGCCGCAAGCGTGCTGGCCGGTGCCGATGGCGTCCATGCCCAGCAGTTCGCCCGCCATCTGGAAGCCGGTGATCTGCTGCTGGCCGCCGTGGTTGACGCGCGAGGTCTTGAAGTGGCCGAAGCGCACCGCGTACAGGCTGTGGAAAGGCTGCTCCATGCGGCACAGGTTTTCGTCGCGCTCGACGCGGCGGCGGCGGCCGATGATCTTGTCGAGCCGGCCGATCTCGCTGTCGTTCAGACCCTGCGGCAGGCACAGGTTCTTGAAGCCGCACGTCCCGCATTTGCCTTGGCCCGCACCGGCTGTATCGTTGGATGCGGCTAGTCGTATATTCGTGCTCATGTCGATGCTCCCGGTTGTGCTGTCCGTCGCAGGGTGGCGACGGCTTTGGTATGGGATCAGTATCGACGACGGCGGGTGGCTTGGGCATCGGGCTACCCGGCCCTGTCGTGTAGGGCGCGGCCGACAAAAACCTGTAGGGGAAGCCCTACAAAACCTAGATCAGCCCGTGTTCCAGGGCGTAGCGGGTCAGTTCCGCATTGCTATCGAGTCCCATTTTCTCCAGGATGCGGGAACGGTAGGTGGTCACCGTGTTGGGGCTCAGGTGCAGGGTTTCGCCGATGCGCACCAGCGATTCGCCGGCCGCGATCAGCTTCAGCACCTCCAGTTCGCGGTTGGACAGGGCGTCGTGGCCGGCGTTGCCGCCGCCGCCGATCAGGCTGGCCAGCTTCTCCAGCAGTGCCGGGCTGACATGCTTGCCGCCCGAGGCGGCCTTGCGCACCGCCGCCACCAGGGTGCTGGTCGGGGCGTCCTTGATCAGGTAGCCGGCCGCGCCCAGCTTGAGCGCGCGCACCGCGTAGATGTCTTCCGAATAGGTGCTCAGCATCAACACGGCCAGCTTGGGCCGCTCGCTGCGCAGCTGCTTGAGCAGCTCCAGGCCGTTCTTGCCGGGCATGGTGATGTCGAGCAGCGCCACGTCGAACTCCTGGGCCAGCGCCAGTTGCAGCGCTTCCTGCGCGTTGCAGGCCTCGCCGTCGACGCGGATGTCGTCGGCCGAGCTCAGCATCAAACGCACGCCGTTGCGCGCGATCGCATGGTCGTCGACCAGCAAGACGCGGATGGGATTAGTACTCATGTTGTTCGTCCAATGGCAGGCGCAGCAGCAGGGTCGTGCCCTGGCCGGGCCGGCCGGTTATCTTCAGTTCGCCGTCGAAGTGACGGCAGCGTTCATGCATGCCGAGGATGCCCCAGCTCTCGCGGTTGAGCAGGCGCTCGGCTTCGATGCCCTGGCCGTCGTCGCTGATGCGCAGTTCCAGCACGCCGTCGGCGTAGTCGACCTGCAGCGCGGCGTTGCTGGCGCCGGCATGCCGCACCACATTGGTCAGCGCTTCCTGGGCGATGCGGAACAGCATCGTGCTGCGTCCGGCGTCGAGCTCCAGCTCGGCGGCGGCGGCGGCCACCGTGCACTGGCAATGCAGGCCCGAGCGGCGCTCGACCTGTTCGGCGTACCACTCCAGCGCGGCCCACACGCCCAGCTGGTCGAGCACGCTGGGCCGCAGGTCGGTGATCACGCGCCGCACCGTGTCGATCGCGTCCTGGGCCAGCCCGGCCGCCTCGGCCAGCAAGGGTTCGGCCGGCGCGGCGGCGGCCGCGGCGCGCTCGATGCTGACCGCGATATACGCCTTGATGCCGGTCAGCAGGCCGCCCAGTTCGTCATGGATTTCCTGGGCGATGCGCTTGCGCTCGTTTTCCTTGATCTGCTCCTGGTGCGCCGACAGGCTGCGCAGCGCCCGCTGCGAGGCCAGCAAGGCCTGCTCGCCCAGCTTGATCTGGGTGATGTCGATCATGATGCCCTGCATGAACAGCGGCTGGCCCTGTTCGTCGCGCACCAGCTCGGCCTGGTCGCGCAGCCACACCGCCCGGCCGTCGCGCGCGTGCAGCCGGTAGTCCAGGTGCAGCGGGCTGCCGTCGCGGCGGCTCTGTTGCAGCGCCGCCAGCGTCGGCTCGCGCAGCGCCGGGTCCATCAGGCGGCCGTGCAGCGCCGGGTCGGCCAGCCATTCGGCCGGACTGTAGCCCAGCAGGCCGATCTGCGGACTGATATAGCGCAGCGCGCCGCTGCCGCCCAGCTCGGCGATGTAGCTGATCGCCTGCATCTGCTCGACCAGGGTGCGGAACTGCGCCTCGACCTGGCGCTTGTCGTCGAGCAGCTGCTGCTCGCGCAGCATGCGGTGGATCGCGCCCGGCAGCAATTCCAGGTAGTAGCCGTCGACGTCCTTGACCAGGTAGTCGCGCGCGCCCAGCCGCATCGCCTCGGCCGCCACGGCGGCGCTGTCGGCGCCGGTCAGCATCATCACCGGCGTGCCCGGCGCGGCGTCCTGGTTCAGGTGGGCCAGGAACTCCAGCCCGGTCAGGTCGGGCAGATGGTAGTCGAGCAGGATGCAGTCGGGACGCTGGCTGCGCGCCAGTTCCAGGCCCAGCTCGCCGCTATCGGCTTCCAGCAGGTCGAAGCCGGCGTCGGCGGCGGCGAACGCGCGCCGGCAGGCCATGCGGTCGACCGCGTCGTCCTCCACGATCAGCACGCGCAGGGGAGTGTTCACGGCATCTCGCTGATGGTCCAGTACAGGTCGATCGAGCGCATCATCTCGACGAAGCGGCGGTAATCGACCGGCTTGGCCATATAGCCGGCCACGCCCAGGTCGAAACTGCGCACCTTGTCCTGCTGTTCCTCGGAGGTGGTCAGCACCACCACCGGAATGCGGCGCAGCGACGCGTCGTGCTTGATCTGCTGCAAGAACTCGATGCCGTTCATGATCGGCATGTTCAGGTCCAGCAGGATGATGCAGGGCCGCTCCTGCGTCGGATCGCGCAGGTACTCCAGCCCCGCCTCGCCATGCTCCATGCTGACCACCGCATTGCCGACATGGATTTCCTTCAGCGCGCGCTTGATGGTCATGATGTCGACGTGGTCGTCCTCGACCAGCAGGATCGGTTTGTTAATGACTTTCATGCAGGGTTTCCTGTTCTGGGTAAGTGGGTGCCGGACTTGGGCAGCGTGAACCAGAAGGTGCAGCCCTGCCCCATCTGCGATTCAAGCCAGATGCGTCCCTGATACATTTCAACGATTTTCTTGGCCAGCGCCAGGCCGACGCCGGTGCTCTCGACCCGGTCGCGCGAGGCCAGCGTCTGGAACAGCTGGAAGATGCGCTCGAAATGGCGGGTCTCGATGCCGGGGCCGTTGTCGCGCACGCTGAAGCGCCAGTGGCTGCCGTCGTCCTCGCAGCCGATCTCGATCACGCCGTCCGGCTTGTCCATGTACTTGATGGCGTTGGAGATCAGGTTGTGGAACACTTGCTGGATGCGGGTCGGTTCGATCTGCACCGTCGGCAGCGCCGGCGCCACCGTGATGCGGAACTGCGGCGGCGGCGCCAGCAGGTCCACCACGTCCACCAGCAGCTGGTTCAGGTCGACCGCCGACTGCGCCTCGCGCACCCGGCCCACGCGCGAGTACTGCAGGATACCATCGATCAGGCTGCTCATCCGGTGCACCCGGTTGATCAGCAGCCGCATGTGCTCCTTGCCCTCGTCGTTGAACTGCTCGGCGTAGTCGGTGGCCAGCCAGTCGGCCAGCGAGCCGATGCCGCGCAGCGGCGCCTTCAGGTCGTGCGACACGACGTAGGCGAAGTTGGTCAGCTCCTCGTTGGCGCTGGAGATTTCCTGCATCAGGCGGCGGTTGTGCTGCTCGGCCCGCTTGCGCTCGGAAATGTCGCGCACCATGCCGGTGAACATGCGGCGCGCGCCCAGCTGCATCTCCACCACCGACAGTTCCATCGGGAACACGCTGCCGTCCTGGCGCAAGCCCTCCACCTCGCGGCCCTTGCCGATGATGCGCTTCTCGCCGGTGTCGCGGTAGTGCGTCAGGTAGCCGTCGTGCAGCTTGCGGTGCGGCTGCGGCATCAGCATCGAGACGTTGCGGCCGGCCACCTCCGCCTCGGCGTAGCCGAACAGCCGTTCGGCGGCCGGGTTCAGCCGCTCCAGCACGCCCTGCTCGTCGATGGTGATGATGGCGTCGACGGCGGTCTCGAAGATGGCGCGCATGCGCGCCTCGCTTTCCTGCAGCGCCTGCTCGGCCAGCTTGCGCTCGGTGACGTCGCGCACCGTGGCCAGCACCAGCGACAGGCCCTGCGAGGTGCGCAGCGGCGACAGGCTGACCTCGACGCCGAATTCGCGGCCGTCGCGGTGGCGTCCGAACAGCTCGGCGCCCGCGCCCATCGCCCGCGCGCGCGGCTGGTTGAAAAAGTCGTCCCGCTGGCCGACGTGGGCGCCGTGGAAGCGGGCCGGCACCAGCGCCTCCAGCGCCAGCCCCAGCATCTCGCCGGCGCCGTAGCCGAACAGACGCTCCAGCGCCGGATTGGCCAGCACGATGTGGCCGCCCTGGTCGACGATCAGCATGGCGTCGGTGGCCGACGCCAGCAACCACTCCAGGCTCAAGCCCTCAATCCCGAGATTTTTCAACAGCGCGTCCTGTAAAACGATGCCCATCCGGCATCCAGACCCAAATCATACGATTGAATGCCCCGGAACACAAAAAAAAATGCCAGTTCGGCAATCGGTGCCGCCGTGGCCGGCGCTACCCGGTAGTATTCTTGGGCATTTTGATCTGGATCAACGGCCGCTACAGACGGCGCCGGGGCGTGGCCGTACAGTGATGCCATGAATCCGTCTCTCCCCCCCGAACTGGAATGGCTGGCCGCGCGCCTGCAGCGCCAGCGCACCGAACTGGCAGCGCAGTTGCAACGGCGCCTGGCGCCGGCGCCGCCGCCGCTGGCGTCGAACATTCTTGACGGCAAGGCTACGCTGGGCGACCCGGCCGTGCTGCGGCAGCTGCCCGGCTGCGACCTGGCGCGGCTGGCAGAGGAGCTGGCCGCCCTGCGCGGCCTCGACGCCGCTTGCGCGCGCCTGGCCGACGGCAGCTTCGGCCGCTGCCTGAGCTGCGGCGCGCCGATCGCGCCGGAACGCCTGCGGGTCCAGCCCACCGCCCAGAACTGCCTGCCCTGCCAGGAAGCGCACGAGCAGCGCCCCCACCGCGGCAAGCGCCCGACGCCGTGAGCGCCACCGGGCAGGCCGCCCTCCAGGCCTACGCCGCGGCCGACGCCGACGCCGTCCTGTCCATGCTCGGCAGCCGCAGCGGCGGCCTGACGACGCAGGAAGCCGGCGTCCGCCAGCTGCAGCACGGCCCCAACGCGGTGGCCCACCAGGCCCGCGGCAACGCCGCGCTGCGCTTCCTGAAGCTGCTGGCCAGTCCGCTGTCGCTGCTGTTGCTGGCCCTGGCGCTGGTCAATTTCTTCACCGGCCAGGACTGGGGCGCGGTGGTGATCGCCGTCATGGTGGTGCTGTCCTCGCTGCTGGCCTTCGTCCAGGAGCACCGCTCCGACCTGGCGGCCGAGCGCCTGCGCAGCATGGTCGCCACCACCGCCAGCGTGCTGCGCGACGGCGCGCCGGGCGAGGTGGCGCTGGCGGCGCTGGTGCCGGGCGACATCGTCCAGCTGTCGGCCGGCGCGCTGGTGCCGGCCGACCTGCGCATCCTGTCCAGCCGCGACCTGTTCCTCAGCCAGTCGGCGCTGACCGGCGAGGCGCTGCCGGTCGAAAAACACGGCCAGGCGCTGGCGGCGTCCGGCCAGCCCGCGCTGGAGCTGGGCAATCTGGCCTACATGGGCTGCACCGTCGTCAGCGGCACCGCCAGCGCGCTGGTGGTGGCCACCGGCCGCCACACCTGCTTCGGCCAGATCGCCGCCGACCTGGCCGGCGCGCGCGAGCCGACCAGCTTCGACCGCGGCGTCAACCAGTTCGTCTGGCTGATGGTGCGGGTGATGCTGGTGATGATGCCGCTGGTGTTCGTGCTCAACGGCGTCAGCAAGGGGGACTGGCTGGAGGCGCTGCTGTTCGGGGTGGCGGTGGCGGTCGGCCTGGCGCCGGAAATGCTGCCGATGATCGTCACCATCAACCTGGCCAAGGGCGCGCTGGCCATGTCCGGCAAGCAGGTGATCGTCAAGCGCCTGAACGCGATCCAGAACTTCGGCGCGATGGACGTGCTGTGCACCGACAAGACCGGCACGCTGACCCAGGACCGCGTGATCCTGGAGCGCCATGTCGACATCGAAGGCCGCGACTCGGCCAAGGTCACCGAATACGCCTACCTGAACAGCTACTACCAGACCGGCCTGAAGAACCTGCTGGACGTGGCCGTGCTCAATTATGTCGACGTGCACCAGCATCTGGACGCCGACCACGCCTTCCGCAAGATCGACGAGCTGCCGTTCGACTTCCAGCGGCGCCGCATGTCGGTGGTGGTCGAACGGCGCGACGGCAGCCGCGTGCTGATCTGCAAGGGCGCGGTGGAGGAAGTGCTCGCCGTGTGCAACCGCGCCGAGACCGGCGCCGGCGTGATCGCGCTGCAGGACCACCACGGCGCCGCGCTGGGCCGGGTGGTGGAGGACCTGAACCAGGACGGCTTCCGGGTGATCGCCGTGGCCTGCCGCGAACTGGCGGCCGGCGCACAGGCGCTCGACAACACGGCCGAGGCCGACCTGCTGCTGCTCGGCTACATCGCCTTCCTCGACCCGCCCAAGGACAGCGCGGCCGAGGCCATCCGCGCGCTGAACCACTACGGCGTCGCGGTCAAGGTGCTGACCGGCGACAACGAGTCGGTCACCCGCAGCGTCTGCCGCCACGTCGGCCTGCCGGTGCGGCAGGTGATGCTGGGCAGCGAGATCGACGCGCTCGGCGACGCCGCGCTGGCGCTGCGCGCGGAAAGCGTGTCGGTGTTCGCCAAGATGGCGCCGCAGCAGAAGGCGCGCGTGATCCGCGCGCTGCAAAGCCGCGGCCACGTGGTCGGCTACCTGGGCGACGGCATCAACGACGGCGCCGCGCTGAAGGCGGCCGACGTCGGCGTCTCGGTCGACAGCGCGGTCGACATCGCCAAGGAATCGGCCGACATCATCCTGCTGCAAAAAAGCCTGATGGCGCTCAAGGACGGCGTGATCGAAGGCCGCAAGGTGTTCGGCAACATCAGCAAATACCTGCGCATGAGCGCCAGCTCCAATTTCGGCAACATGCTCAGCGTGCTCGGCGCCAGCGTGCTGCTGCCCTTCCTGCCGATGGCGCCGGTGCAGATCCTGCTCAACAACCTGCTGTACGACGTCTCGCAGACGGCGCTCGCCAGCGACCATGTGGACGCCGCCTACCTGCGCCAGCCGCGCCGCTGGGACCTCGACAATATCTGGCACAGCATGTTGTACCTCGGCCCGCTCAGTTCCCTGTTCGACTACCTGACCTTCGGCGCGCTGTGGTATCTGTTCGACGCCGCCCGCCAGCCGGCGCTGTTCCAGTCCGGCTGGTTCCTGGAATCGCTGCTGACGCAGACGCTGGTGGTGCACGTGCTGCGCACCGGCAAGATCCCCTTCGTGCAGAGCAAGCCCAGCACGCCGCTGCTGGCCACCACGCTGGCGGTCTGCGCGCTCGGCGTGTGGCTGCCGCTGTCGGGCGCCGGCGGCGCGCTGGGCCTGGTGGCGCCGCCCGGCGGCTACTGGCTGGCGCTGCCCGCCATCGTCGCCGCCTACCTGGCGTCGGCCCAGCTGCTCAAGCACTGGCTGGCGCGCCGCTATGGCCAGCTGTAGCGGGGAGCGGCCATGAGTCTCAGCGCCCACGTGATCGGACTGGCCGCCGCCCTCGGCAGCGGCATGCTGATCGGTATCGAACGCGAACGCCGCAAAGGCGGCAGCAGCGGCCACGCGCTGGCCGGGGTGCGCAGCTTCGCGCTGGTGGCGCTGTGCGGGGCGCTGGCGCAGCAGGTCGACCTCCGGCTGAGCCTGACGGCGGCGCTGCTGGTGGGGGCGTTCTGCGTCATCAGCTACTACCGCGCCAGCGCCGACGAGGCCGGCATGGTCACCGAACTGGCGCTGTTCCTCAGTTTTTTGCTGGGCGTGAACGCGGTCGCCCACCCGGCCCTGTCGGCCGGCCTGGCGGTGCTGGTGGCCACCATGCTGAACCTGCGCGCGCCGCTGCACCACTTCATCCGCGTCACGCTCAAGAGCGGCGAGCTGCGCGACGGCCTGGTGCTGGCCGGCGCCGCGCTGGTGATCTGGCCGCTGCTGCCGGACGCCGCCAACAGCTGGCTGCTGGGCGTCAACCCGCGCCGCCTGTGGGGCCTGGCGGTGGTGCTGATGGCCTTGCAGGCCGGCGCCCATATCGCCCTGCGCCTGGCCGGCCCGCGCATGGGGCTGGCCCTGATGGGACTGGCCTCGGGCTTCGTCTCCAGCGTGGCCGCCACCGCCGCCATGGGGCAGCGCTGCCGGCGCGAACCGGCGCTGCTGGGCCCGTGCGCGGTCGGTGCGCTGCTGTCGAACGTGGCCACCTATACGCTGCTGGTGGTGGTCACGCTGACCATCGCGCCGGGCCAGCTGCTATCGCTCGCGCCCACCCTCGGCTGCGCGCTGCTGGCCACGGTGCTGGTGTCGGCCGCGCTGATGCGCGCCGTGGTCGCGCCGGCCGCCCCCGCCGTGCGCGGCGGCCGCGTGTTCAGCCTCCGGCAGGCGCTGCTGTTCGCCGTCATCCTGAGCGGCGCGACCGCGCTGATGGCCTATGCCAACGCCTACCTGGGCACGGCGGCGGCCACGCTGGGCGCTTTGCTGGTGGGATTGGTGGATGTGCACGCCGCAGCCAGCTCCATCCTGTCGCTGGCCGACAGCGGCGTGCTGACGCCGCAGGCGACGCGGCATATCCTGCTGTTCGCGCTGGCGGCCAACAGCGCCAGCAAACTGGCGGCGGCGGCGGCCGGCGGCCGGCCCTTCCTGTTCCGGGTCGGCGGCGGCCTGCTGCTGATACTGCTGGCGGCCAGCCTGCCGTCGCTGCTGGCCTACCTCTGAAGCGGACGCCCGGTCAGCGGAACACCAGCACCGGGATCTGGCTGTGGGTCAGCACCTTCTGCGTTTCACTGCCAAGCAACATGCCCTTGACGCCACGGCGGCCGTGCGAGGCCATGCAGATCAGGTCGCAGCCCTGCTCGCGCGCCGACTGGATGATGGCCTCGTACGGCTGCTCGTGATGCAGCGCCAAGGTCTTGCACGGCACCCCGAGCTCGCGCGCGCACTGTTCGATGTCCGCCAGATAGCGCTGGGCATGGGCGGCGCTGTCTTGCCGGAACTGTTCGCGCGTGGCCTCCAGCATCTCGACCTGGTAGGTCAGCACATGGAATTCCGGGATCACGTGCACCGCGGTGATGCTCGCCCCGCATTCCTTGGCGAACTGGATGCAGGGGCGCAGGATGGCGCTGGAAATGGCCGAACCATCGGTCGGCATTAAAAAATGTTTGAACATGATATTTTCCTTGTGCTGCCGGCCGCGGGCCGCGCCGGTGCGCGGCGCCGCGCGACGGCTAGTTGACCACCAGTTTTTTGGCGCCGTTGTTGGGTTTCTTGGGCAGCGACAGCTCCAGCACGCCGTCCACGTATTTGGCTTCGGCCTTGGCGTCGTCGACGTCCTGCTCCAGCGTGAAGCTGCGGTACAGCTGGCCGACATAACGCTCGCTGCGCACCACCGTGTTGCCTTCCTTTTGCTCGCTTTCGCGCTTGCATTCGCCCGAGATCGTGACGCGGTTGCCGTCGACGTCGACCTTGATGTCTTCCTTCTTCATGCCGGGCAGCTCGGCCTTGATGTTGTAGGCGAGCTCGGTTTCGGTGACGTCCAGCTTGATCGGCGGCTTGGTGTCCAATTCGCGCAGCATGTGCTTGAAGCGGAAATCGCGGAAGAAATCCTCGACCCCGCGCAGCGGTTCCAGCCGCGCCAGGTCGCCAAAGGGATCGAACTGCATCAGATGATTAGCCATTTTAACGTTCTCCAGTTGAACAGGCCGGTGCATAGAAGGATGGCGCGCCGGCGATCGCGCCCTTGGTTCTCGAATCACTGTAGCAACGAAGCGGGGCGGCGTCTGTACGGTTTTTTGATACAAGTCAAAGCGGCTCGACAAATAGTCGCCGCCCGCCGCACGGCGGTCGCATCGGCGCCGAAATTGACTGCGATTTTGACCTGGATCAAGCGGGCGCCTGTGCGGCCACAAGCTCTGCCGCTACATTCGAGGCACGCGACACCGCCCCCCATTACCTCCGGAAACCACCCGATGCGCCAGCTCCTGCTTGCCGCCACCCTCGCCCTCGCGCCGCCGGCGCCGGCCATCGACGGCGTCGTCTACAGCCAGACCGACCATGGCGCGATCGCCGGCGCCACGGTCACCTCCGGCGGCGCCAGCACGCAGACCGACACGGCCGGCCACTTCCACCTGCCGGCGGCGGGACCGAGCGTGGCGGTACGGGCGCCCGGCTATGCGCGCCGGCAGCTGGCCTACGCCGGCGACGGCGCGGCGCTGCGACTGGAACTGGCGCCGTTCCAGGCCAAGGCCCTGTACCTGTCGGCCTACGGCATCGGCAGCGACGCGCTGCGCGAGGCCGCGCTGGAGCTGGTCGAGCAGACCGAGTTGAACGCGCTGGTGATCGACGTCAAGAGCGACCGCGGCATGATTCCCTATGCCAGCACCATCGCGCTGGCCGAGCGCATCGGCGCCCAGAAAGTACGCACCGTCAAGGACATGCCGGCGCTGATCGCGCAGCTGCACCGGCAGCACATCTATCTGATCGCCAGGATCGTGGTGTTCAAGGACGATCCGCTGGCCAACGCCCGGCCCGACCTGGCGCTGACGGACCGCCAGGGACAGTTGTGGCGCGACGGCGAGCAGCTAGCCTGGGTCGATCCCATGCGCCAGGAAGTGTGGCAGTACAACCTCGACATCGCCGAAGAGGCGGCCCGGCTCGGCTTTGACGAAATCCAGTTCGACTATGTGCGCTTCCCGGACGCGCCCGGCGCGCAGTACGCCCAGCCCAGCACCCAGGCCAGCCGGGTCGACGCGATCAGCGGCTTTCTCGGCGCGGCGCGGGCGCGCCTGGCGCCCTACAATGTGTTCGTCGCCGCCGACATCTTCGGCTACGTGCTGTGGAATACCGACGACACCGCGATCGGCCAGCAGCTCGAGCGCCTGACCGAGTCGCTCGACTATATTTGCCCCATGCTGTATCCGTCCGGCTTCAAGTGGGGCATCCCGAACTACCGCAATCCGCTCGAGCATCCCTACGACATCGTGTACCGTTCCCTGCAGCGCGCCAGGCAGCGCACCGGCCTGGACGGCGCCCGCTTCCGGCCATGGCTGCAGGGCTTCAGCGACTACGCCTTCGACCGGCGGCCGTTCGGCGCCGCCGAGGTGCAGGCGCAGATCGACGGCGCGGCGGCGGCCCAGGCCAGCGGCTGGATGCTGTGGAATCCGCGCAACCGCTATTCCAGCGGCGGCCTGCAATGCGAGGGCAACGATTGCGCCACGCCGGCGCGGCGCACCGAATGAGACGCCGGCGTCATTGCCGGGCCGGTTCCCGCTGCGGCGGATAGCCCACCGTCTGCGCCGCCACCACATGCTGGTGCGGCGCCAGGCCCATCACGGACGCCAGCGCCGCGCGGTCGACCCAGCCGCGCACCACGGTGGCCAGGCCCTCGGCGGCGCAGAACAGGTAGACGTTCTGGCTGATGAAGCCGGTATCCAGCGCGGCGTAGAATTTCTGCTCTTCTTCCGGGCGCGTGCTGTCGTCCTTGAGGCTGGCCACATAAATCAGGTTGATGGGCGCGCCGGCGACGAAGTCCTGGCCGCCGGTGGCGGCGCGGACGTCCTCGGCCAGGACCGGCAGCAAGGCCAGCTGCAGCGCATCGAAGCGGTACAAGCCGGCGCGCATGGCCACGTAGATGTCGATCTCCTGGCCGTTGTTGGCCGACGGCGCGGTGCGCAAGCCCAGGTCCGGCCGGTTGATGCCGAACGCCGCCCACAACAGGCGCGACAGCGCGTACAGCGGCAGTTCGTCGGCGCCGAACGCGCGGCTGGACTGGCGCCGCAGCAGCACCTTGAACAGGGCCATGCTCAACGGTGAAAATTCGGCGTCCAGCGCCAGCGCCTCGGGGGCGATCAATTGCAGCACCGGCAGGCCGCCGTGCCCGGCGGCGCTCATTGCGGGTCCCAATAAAAATACAGCTCGCGCGCGCCGTTCGGCTTGATCACCACCGTCTGCTGCAGTTCCGTGCCATGCATCGTCGCCACGACCCGATAGCTGCCCGGGTCCAGTTTCAGATAGCACCAGGGGCCGTCCGAGGTCGCGGTCGCCACCGCTGTGCCGGTCCGGTCGAAGACGGTCAGCGCGACGTCGGCCAGATACTCGCCGCTGATCCTGGTGGCAAACGTCATGCGCAGATTGTAGTCGGCGCGGGCCGCCAGCATGGCCTGCCGCTCGTCCTCGCCGACGCCGCCGCTCAGGTAGTCCAGGCCTTGCGGCGTGCGCTGGGCCAGGTCGCCCGCCATCGCGCCGGCCTGGCAGCCCAGGGCCAATATCAGTAGCCAACTTCTCGCGTTGTTCATGGTAATTCCTCCTTATCATGCAACAACAATAGTGCTCCCGGCCCATAAAAGCACTAGCGGCTTCTGACCCAAATCAAAAAAACCAACAATTGTTCGGGGCCAGGTATTTAATCTGAATCAAGGATTTTTGCCGTGCCGCTGGCCATAGTGCTGCTGCCCGGCAGTCGGACCCGGCGGGTGCCGGCTCATGCGACCATGCCGGTACTGGCGTTCCGCCGACCCGGCCGCCCCGGCGGCAGCAACTACCAGCCCAGCTGGCGGCGGATTTCTTCCGGCGGGGGCGAACGCCGTCGCCCGCTGCGTGCCGGACTGACGATCAGCCCGGCTTGCCGTCCACGCGGCGGTTGGCCAGGTAAGGCGCATACACGCGGACGTACAGGCAGAACGCGCCGGTCCAGCACAGCGCGCTGACCGCCAGCAAGCCCGGGCCGTAGTCCCAGCCCAGCGCCGACAGCACGCGGCTCAGGGCGCTCAACTGGATCAGGCCGAACATCGCCGTCTCCATCTTGCCCGCGCGCAACGGCCGACCGGTGTGGCCCAGCGTGGTGCGCGTCATCATGCCCAGGATCAGGCCCGCCATCGAGCCCACCGTCAGCGCGTGGAAGCCGGCGCTGGCGCTGACCAGTTGCCAGCGCGACAGCACCAGCAACAGCAGGCCGGCGGCGATCCACGCATACGACAGGTGCATGATCCACAGCAGCGGATAGCTGCCGGTGCGCAGCGCCTGCCAGCGCCACAGGCGCAGCAGCACCAGCGCCGCCGCCGCCACGCCCAGCGGCGTGATCAGCCAGGCCGGCACCAGCGCCACCCAGGCCAGCGCGAAGCCGGCGATCAGGCCCAGCGACCAGCGGTCGAGCCTGGGCTGGACCAGCGGCGTGCTGCCCGGCGCGCCGTTGCGGGTGAACATCGGAATGATGCGGGTGCCGATGGCCGATTCCATCAGCACGATCACCAGGATCGCCGCCTGCGCCGGCGCGATCGGCGTGGCCGTCAACCAGCCCAGCGCGATGGCGTGGAACACGCCGTTGGCCACCGCCATCAGCGCCAGCAGGCCCACCAGGAAGTAGTTGCGCCGGTTGCCGGACTTGCTCAGCACCTGCCACAACGGCCAGGCCGCGGCCGGCAGGAACAGCCAGTCGATCGCGGCGCCCGCCAGCGGCGGCGCCGCCAGCATCGCCAGCCGGCCCATCAGCCACAGGGCCACCAGCGCCGCCAGCTTGCCGCGCACCGGCGTCCAGGTACCGGTCCAGGCGAACGCGGCGGTGTAGAGGAAGCCGACCACCACCGCCGCCGCCATGCCGAACACCATCTCGTGCATATGCCAGTTGAAGCCCACGTGCAGCCAGGAGGCGACATCCGCGCTCCACCAGCCCAGGTAACGCGCCATCCACAGCGGTATCGCCAGCGCGGCAAACACCGCCGCCACCAGATAGAAAGGCCGGAAGCCCAAGGCCCACAAGGGGTGGCCGCTGTCCCACGCGGACTTCGTGCCGGCGGGTTCTTCAATGTGAAGCAAGCTCATGATCTACATCCTGTAAGAGTACGCACCATTGTCGGCGCGGCATGGCGCGGCGTGAAGCCTGGCGCCCGTTTCGCATAACCTGGATCAAGAAAATCCAAATCGCCTTGGCCCATCGCGGCGCTTTGGCTTAGGCTGTCGCTGTGGTCTTCATTCGGGTTCAACATCAAAAGGAATGCTATGCAAACAGAACTTCTCATCGACGGCATGGACGGCGAAGCCTGTGCCGACACCATCGCCAAGCTGCTGGCCGAGATCGACGGCGTCAGCGATGTGCGCGTCTCGTTGCGCGACCGCGTGGCGCGCGCGCGCATCGACGAAACGCGCGTCTCGCCGCACCGGCTGATGCGCACGCTGTCGCTGGCCGGCTATCCCGCCAGCGCGCAGCCGGTCGAGGCGCCGGCCGCCAAGGCCGGCGGCTGCTGCGGCGGTTGCTGCGGCGGCTGACCTGGGCGGCGCGTCAGGCGCCGTTGTGCATGCGGTGTTCGACCGCGTACACGGCCGCCTGCACCCGGCTGCTCAGCTTGAGCTTTTTCAACACGTTCTGCACATGGATCTTGACCGTGCTCTCGGCCAGATCCAGCGTGCGCGCGATGCCCTTGTTGCTTTCGCCGCGGGCCAGGCAATCGAGGATCTCCCGTTCGCGCGGGGTCAGCTTGTCCAGTTCCGAGGCCACCGCCGGCACCGCGCCGGACTGCAACTGCGCCACCAGCTTGGCCGTCATCGACTCGGCCAGCACGGTCTCGCCGGCCGCCGCGCGGCGGATCGCCCGCACCAGGAATTCGGTGTCGATATTCTTCAGCAGATAGCCGCTGGCGCCCGCCTTCAGCGCCACGCTCAAGTCTTCCGCGTCTTCCGACACGGTCAGCATCACCACCGCGCTGTCCGGGCAATCCTGGCGCAGCAGTTCCAACGTCTCCAGGCCCGACATGCCCGGCATGTTCAGGTCCAGCAAGACCACCTGCGGCCTAAGCTGCTGCGCCCGCTTGACGCCCTCGAAACCATCGGCCGCCTCGCCCACCACGACGAATTCCGGGTGGCGCTGCAGCAGCGAGCGTATGCCGCTGCGAAACAGCGTGTGGTCGTCCACCAGCAGCACGCTGATCGTATTTGCTTGCTTGTCCATCTACTCCAGCCTTTCTTGATAGGGTTAAGCCGCGCGGCGCTGCTCGCGCGGCAGGCGCAGCAGCACTTCGGTGCCGGCGCCCGGCGCCGACCGCAGTTGCAGCTGCGCGGCGATGCGCTGGGCGCGCTCGCGCATGATGTTGACGCCGACATGGGCCTCGCCCTGGGTCTCCAGCGCGGCCGGATCGAAGCCGTGGCCGTCGTCCTTGACGCTGAGCGTGAAGTCCTGGTCGTCCGTCAGCCGCACCCAGACTTGGCTGGCCGACGCGTGCTTGCGCACGTTCGACAGCGCCTCCTGCACGATGAACAGCAATTGCAGCTGGTGCTCGCGCGGGAATGGCGCGCCGTCGGAATCGGCGCTGAAATCGACCGCGATGCCGCTCTGGCGGCGGAACTTGTCGACCACCGTTTCCAGCGACGTCACCAGGTTGCCCTCCTGCAGCCGGGTGCGGAAGTTGTGCAGCAATTCGCGCACATCCTGGTAGCTTTCCTCGACGCCGGCGCGCAGGGCCGGCACGATGCTCTCGACCTCGTCCATGCGCTGCCGCTGCAGCGACTGCTCCAGCATCTGCACCTGCAGGTTCAGGAAGTTCAGGCCCTGGGCGATGCTGTCGTGCAGGCCCTGCGCCACCAGGTTGCGCTCTTCCGAAATGGCCAGCTCGCGGTCGCGGCCCTGCAGGCGCTGGTTCTCGATCGCCGTGCCGAGCAATTGGCCCAAGGTTTCCAGCAGCGCCGTCTGGGCCGCGGTGAAGGTGGTGGCCGCGCGGAAGTGCAGGTTGAAAAAGCCCATGTGCTGGCGCTGCGCGAAAATGTGGAAGATCGAGATCGTCGCGAAGCCTTCGCGGTGGCATTGCAGCGTATGGCCGCCGTCGCGGCGCCGCAGGTCGTGGATCACCGCCAGTTTGCTGACCACTGCCTCGCCGCACAGGCACTCGCCCACTTTCAGGCAACGTTCGGTCTCGACCAGTGCTGCCGATATCCCCTGGTGCACCAGCATGTGCAGGTTGCCGCGCAGCGGATCCAGGATGCGCACCGAGCCGCCGTCGGCGTGGAAATACTCGCTGATGCGCTGCAGGAAACCCTGGCACAAGGGCTCGGCGGTCTGCGGCTGCTGCAGGAAGGAGGCGATGTCGTACAGCAGCGCCAGTTCGCGGTTCTGCGACTCCAGCTCGCCGGTCTTGAGTTGCACCCGCTGTTCCAGGTTGCTGTAGGAATCCTGCAGCTTGTCGGCCATCTGGTTGAAGCCGTTCGCCAGCCGGCCGAATTCGTCATTGCTGTCGACCTCCAGCCGCACGCTGAAATCCTGCTCGCGCATGCGCTCGATGCCGCCCTGCAGCCGCGTCACCGGCGCCACGATCATGTCGAACAGCAGGTAGATGATGCTGACCGTGCCCAACAGGGCCAGCGCCAGCAGGGTCAGTTGCGAGGCGCGCAGCCAGAAGGTGCGGCTTTCGCTGTCGCGCTCGATGCGGTGCACCAGCTGGTCGACGCGCTGCACGAACTGCTCGCTGCGTTGCTGGATCAGTTTGATTTGCGCGCCATCGCGCGCGCCGGCCACCAGCAGGCCGCGCACCGGCGGGGCCAGTTCAGCCTGCCATTGCTGCATCACCTCGGCGTAGGCGCCGTGGATGGCCGTGGTCGGCGGCAGGAACAGCGGCCGCTGCGGATCGCCGCGCCGCAACAGCTCCAGCGTGCGCTCCATGCGGCGCAGTTGCTCGCCGACCAGCTGGGCGCCGTCGGCGCCGCCATCGATTTTCGTGGCCAGCAGCGCCAGCCGATAGCTGTCCATGCGCAGGCTGCCGGCGACGTTGATGGCGGCGGCGCTGCCCTCCAGCTGCCAGGACAGCAGCAGCGTCGAGCCGATCACGATCAGCGCGACGGCGAGAAAACTCAATAGCAAACCGACTATGCGGGTCGACAACTTTTGCCAGCCGGCGAATAGTCCGGGCTTCAACATGGCGACTCCTGGTATTGGTGGCAACGGTTGAGTATACACGCCTGGCGTGTCCACCTAGCCGCCCGTTTGCGACATGAAGCGCACGATCTTGGTCGGTTCGCGCCCGAAGTCATGCTGCTGGGGCTTGAGTTCGATGGCTTCCCGGATCGCCTGCTCCAGTTCGGCGTCGCTGGCGCCGCCGCGCAGCAGCGGCGCCAGCGGATACTGCTGCTCCTGGCCCAGGCACAGGTACAGGGTGCCGTCCACCGCCAGCCGCACCCGGTTGCAGGTGGCGCAGAAATGCTGCGACAGCGGCGTGATATAGCCGATGCTGGCGCTGCCGTCGGCGGTGGACCAGTAGCGCGCCGGCCCGCCGCCCAGCTCCAGCGCCTGCGGCACCAGCTGGAATTTCTCGGCCAGCCGCTGTTGCACCGGCGCCAGGTTCAGATACGCGGTGTTGCGGCCGGTCTCGCCCATGGGCATGACTTCGATCAGGCGCAGCACGAAATGTTGTTCGATACAGAAGGCCGCCATGGTTTCGATCTCGGCGTCGTTGACGCCGCGCATGGCCACCATATTGATCTTGATCGGCGCCAGGCCGGCCGCCTTGGCCGCCTGCAGGCCGTCCAGCACCGCCGGCAGGCAGTCGCGGCCGGTGATGCCGGCCATGCAGTCGCGGTCCAGCGTATCGAGGCTGACGTTGACGCGGGTGATGCCGGAGGCGGCCAGCGCCTCGGCGTGGCGCGCCAGCCGGGTGCCGTTGGTCGACAGCGACAGGTCGCGCACGCCTTCCAGGCTGGACAGGCGGGTCGCCAGCTGCGGCAGGTTGCGGCGGGTCAGCGGCTCGCCGCCGGTCAGGCGCACGCGGGTGGTGCCCAGGCGGGCGAAGGCCGCCACCACCCGTTCGATCTCGTCAAAAGTGAGCCAGTCGGGCGGGTCTTCATAGCCCTTGAAATCCTTGGGCATGCAGTAGGTACAGCGCAGATCGCAGCGATCCGTGACCGACACCCGCAGATAGTCGATCGATCGACCAAAACGGTCGCTTAACATCGCCGCTCTCCTGTCATGATGGTTGTGGCTTCATTGTAGCGGCCGGGCAGCGTCCTGCCACTGCGCATGACGGCCTAAGCGATATAGGTCGAAATGACTAGCCCCCGTCATTCCGCATCGGCGGACCGCCGCGCACGCGGGAATGACGGGGTCGGCGCTATTGCACCAGCGGCGACTGCGCGCCGTCCAGCTCCACCCCGGCGATGTCGGCGCGGCCGACCAGGATGTGCAGGTACTGGTGCAAGGCGCGCTGCCAGGACTGGCGGCGCAGCTCGTCGGCGATCTGCGCCTGCACCGCCGCGAACGGCACCACGGCGCCGTTGACGCGCCGCCGGGCTTGCACGATGTGCAGGCCGAAGCGGGTTTCCAGCAGCCGCCCCGCCAGCTCGCCCGCTTGCAGGCGGAACAGCAGCTCGTCGAACTCCGGCACGCATTGGCCGCGCGCCACCTGCCCCAGGCTGCCGCCGACCGCGCCCGACGGGCAGTTCGAATACTGGCGCGCCAGCTCCTCGAAACGCTCCGGCCGCGCCTGCAGCTCGGCCAGGATCAGCTCGGCCGTCTGGCGCAGCAGCTCCAGCGGCGCCGCCGGCGTCACCTGGAACAGGATGTGGCGCGCCTCGACCAGGTCGCCGCTGCGGAAGCGTTGCTGCTGGCTCTGGTAATAGCGCCGGCAGCTGGCCTCGTCCGTGTCCGGCACCGTGACTTCCTGCGCGAACAGCGCTTCGATGCGCTGGTCGTCGTCGGCGCCGGCAATGCCCAAGCGCTCCGCTTCCTGCAGCAGCACCGTGCGCAGCACCACCTCGTGCACCGCCTGGCGCAGCGGGTTGGCCGCCTGCGCCTGGTGCGGCAATTCCGCCGCGATGGCGCTGTCGTCGATGTCGACGCCGTTGACTGCGATACCCATGATGCTCTCCTTAGCGCGAACGCACCAGTTGATAAGCGCGGCACAGGTAGGTGACGGCGCCGAAGCCGCTCCATACATGCACCAGGCGGGTGAACGGGAAGATCGCGAACAGCGACATGCCCATGAACAGGTGCAGCTTGAACACCAGCGGCGCGTCGACGATGAAGCCGGCGGCGTCGCCGCGCAGGGTGACCACGTGCTGCGCCCAGTTCATCAAGAGCACCATCATGTGGCCGTCCATGTGCGAGGCCGAGGCGAAGATCGAGGTCAGGCCCAGCAGCAAGGTGGCCAGCAGCCACACCAGCACCAGCTTGTCGCGGAAGGTGCTGCGGGCGCGCACCCGCTCGTTGCCCAGGCGGCGCGCCAGCAGCATCAGCAGGCCGACCAGGCACAGCGAGCCCATCACGCCGCCGGCCACCATCGCCACCAGTTGCTTGGCGCCGTGGCTCACGCCCAGCGTGTCCCACACCCACACCGGGGTCAGCAGGCCGGCCATGTGGCCGAAGAACAGGCCCAGCACGCCGATGTGGAACAGCGGGCTGCCGAGACGCAGCATGCCGTTGTGCAGCGTCTGGCTCGATTCCGACTTCCAGCTGTATTGCTCGCGGTCGAAGCGGATCAGGCTGCCCACCAGGAAAATCGCCAGCGCGATGTAGGGATAGATGCCGAACAAAAATTGATGTAGATAGTTCATGTGATACTCCTCAATGACGCTGCGGCGCCGCCGCCTTGGGATAGAAATTCACCGGATGGACGCCGCCCATGGCCGGCGCCAGCAGCGGTTCGATGCCGTCGGCGCCGGGGCCGAAGGTTTCCAGCGCCTCGTCCATGTCGCGCACCGGCGGTTCGCTCAGTTCCTCGGCCGGCACCGGCGTCAGCGTCTGCAGCAGGTCGAACACGCAGGCATACGGGCTGCCGTTGGCGCGCAGCTTGCGGCCGACGAAGGCCAGCACGTGGATGGCGTCGCCCAGCATGCGCTCGGCCTCGTCCGCTTCCAGCTGCGACAGGAACTCCAGGAACAGCGGCACGTAGTCCGGCAGGTCGTTGCCGACCATTTGCAGGCCGTGCTTGCTGTACTCGGCCAGCAGGTCGACCATGGCCTGGCCGCGGTCGCGCGATTCGCCGTGGATGTGCTCGAACAAGTGCAGCGAATGCGAGGGGTTGCGGTCGAACGTCATCACATACTGCTGCTGCAGGTCGATCAGCGCGCCGCGGCGCAGATGTCCCAGCAGCTCGGCCAGCGCGCCATGCCAGCGCGGCAGCGTGTTCTGCAGGGTGCGCTCCAGCTGCGGCAGTTCGGCCAGCAGCTCGGGCTCGGGGTATTGCAACAGGGCCGACAGCATGCAGTAGCCGTGGCCGGTGGTATCGAGCTCAGACATCGAGGTTCTCCTTTTTCTTGCGCGATTTCGGCATCGACATGAAGATCTCCGAGCCGTGCTTGCGTTTGCCGAACAGGCTGGTGTCGCTGACGCCGTCCGAGCAACCGTTGCCGAAGCTGAAGCCGCAACTACCCTTCTCGTTGAAGCTGTCCTCGGCCATTTCCTTGTGGCTGCTCGGGATCACGAAGCGGTCCTCGTAGTTGGCGATGGCCATGATGTGATACATGTCCTCCACCATCTCCGGCTCCAGCCCGACCTGTTTCAGCACGTCGTAGTCCGGCGTGCCGGCCACGTGCTTGCTGCGCATGTAGGCGCGCATGGCCAGCATGCGGTCCAGCGCGCGTATCACCGGCTGCTGGTCGCCCGCCGTCAGCAGGTTGGCCAGGTATTGCACCGGAATGCGCAGGCTGGCGGTGTCCGGCAGGATGCCGTTCTTGCCCATGCGGCCAGATTCGGCGGCGGCCTGGATCGGCGACAGCGGCGGGATGTACCACACCATCGGCAAGGTGCGGTACTCGGGATGCAGCGGGAACGCCACCTTCCAGTCGACCGCCATCTTGTACACCGGCGAACGCTTGGCCGATTCCAGCCACGAATCCGGGATGCCCTGGCGCCGCGCTTCCTCGATGATGGCCGGGTCGTGCGGATCGAGGAACAGCCCCAGCTGCGACGGATACAGGTCGCGCGGATCGGCCACCGAGGCCGCCTGCTCGATCTTGTCGGCGTCGTACAGCAGCACGCCGAGGTAGCGGATGCGGCCGACGCAGGTTTCCGAGCACACGGTGGGCTGGCCCGCCTCGATGCGCGGGTAGCAGAAGGTGCACTTCTCGGCCTTGCCGGACGACCAGTTGTAGTAGATCTTCTTGTACGGGCAGCCGGAGATGCACATGCGCCAGCCGCGGCACTTGTCCTGGTCGATCAGCACGATGCCGTCGTCCTCGCGCTTGTACACCGAGCCCGACGGGCAGGAGGCGACGCAGGTCGGATTCAGGCAATGCTCGCACAGGCGCGGCAAATACATCATGAAGGTGTTCTCGAAGGTGCCGTACATTTCCTTCTGCATGTTGTTGAACAGCGTGTCCTGGCTGCGCTGGGCGAATTCGCCGCCCAGGTCGTCCTCCCAGTTCGGACCCCACTCGATCTTCTCCATCTTCTTGCCGGTCAGCACAGAGATCGGGCGCGCGGTCGGCGGCGTCTCCGACAGCGGCGCGTTCTGCAGCCGCTCGTAGTCGAAGGTGAACGGCTCGTAGTACTCGTCGATCTGCGGCAGGTTGGGATTGGCGAAAATCTGCGCCAGGATCTTCAGCCGGCTGCCCTGGCGCGGCTCGATCTTGCCGGCGTCGGTGCGGCGCCAGCCGCCGTTCCACTTGTCCTGGTTTTCCCAGTGCTTGGGATAGCCGATGCCGGGCTTGGTCTCGACGTTGTTGAACCAGGCGTACTCGACACCGTCGCGGCTGGTCCACACGTTCTTGCAGGTGACCGAGCAGGTGTGGCAGCCGATGCATTTGTCCAGGTTCAGCACCATGCCGATTTGTGCGCGAATTTTCATGCCATGCTCCCAGTTGTTTCCTTCAACGGGCCTTCCAGCCAGTCGACCTTGTTCATCTTGCGCACCAATACGAATTCATCGCGGTTGGAGCCGACCGTGCCGTAGTAGTTGAAGCCCCACGACAGCTGCGCGTAGCCGCCTATCATGTGGGTCGGCTTGGTGACGGCGCGCGTCACCGAGTTGTGGATGCCGCCACGCTTGCCGGACATCTCGGCGCCGGGCACGTTGATGATCTTTTCCTGGGCGTGGTACATCAGGGTCATCCCTTCCGGCACCCGCTGGCTGACGATGGCGCGCGCGGTCAGCGTGCCGTTGACGTTGAACACCTCGATCCAGTCGTTGTCGACGATGCCGGCCGCCTTGGCGTCGGTCTCCGACAGCCACACGTGCGGACCGCCACGCGACAAGGTCAGCATGCGCAGGTTGTCCGAATAGGTCGAGTGGATCCCCCACTTCTGGTGCGGCGTGATGAAGTTCAGCGCGATTTCCTTGTTGCCGTTCGGCTGGGCGCCCAGCATCGCCGCCGTGGTCTTGGTGTTGATGGCCGGCTTGTACACGCACAGGCCCTCGCCGAAATCGCGCATCCAGCGGTGATCCTGGTAGAACTGCTGGCGGCCGGTCAGCGTGCGCCAAGGGATCAGTTCGTGCACATTGGTGTAGCAGGCGTTGTAGCTGACCTCTTCCGATTCCAGGCCCGACCAGGTCGGCGAGGAAATGATCTTGCGCGGCTGCGCCTGCACGTCGCGGAAGCGGATGCTGTCGTGCTCGCGCGGCAGCGCCAGGTGGGTATGGTCGCGGCCGGTGATCACCGACAGCGCCTCCCAAGCCTTGACCGCCACGTGGCCGTTGGTTTCCGGCGCCAGCGACAGGATCATCTCGGCCGCGTCGATGGCGGTGTCCAGCCGCGGCTGGCCGTGGGCGATGCCGGGCGCGGTCACCGTGCGGTTGATGCCGCGCAGTACCTCGACCTCGTGGCCGGTCTTCCAGCCTATGCCCTTGCCGCCGTTGCCCAGTTTTTCCAGCAACGGGCCGATCGAGCTGAACTTCTGGTAGATCTGGGTGTAGTCGCGCTCGACCACGGTGAAGTTCGGCATGGTCTTGCCCGGGATCGGCTCGCACTCGCCGGCGCGCCAGTCTTTCGGGTCGAACGGCTGGCCCAGTTCGCCGGGGGTGTCGTGCATCAGCGGGGTCAGCACCAGATCCTGCTGGGTGCCCAGGTAGGCGCCGCCGATTTCCTCGAATTTCTTGGCGATGCCCTTGTAGATCTCCCAGTCCGAACGCGATTGCCACAGCGGCTGCACCGCTTCCGACAGGGGATGGATGAAGGGGTGCATGTCGGACGTGTTCAGGTCGTCCTTCTCGTACCAGGTGGCGGTCGGCAGCACGATGTCGCCGTACAGGCAGGTGGTCGACATGCGGAAGTCCAGCACCACCAGCAGGTCCAGCTTGCCTTCGGCGGCCGGACGCACCTTGACGTCGCGCGGCTTGATGCAATCGTCCTCGTTGCTCATCAGCGCGTTCTGCGTGCCCAGCAAATACTTCAGGAAGTACTCATGGCCCTTGCCCGAGCTGCCCAGGATGTTGGAGCGCCAGACGAACATATTGCGCGGGAAGTTGGCCGGATTATCCGGATCGTCGCAGGAGAATTCCAGCTTTTTGTCCTTGATCTGGCCGAGCGCGTAGTCGACCGCGCTCATGCCGGCCGCGGCGGCGGCGCGCGTCACGTCGAGCGGATTGGTTTGCAGCTGCGGCGCCGACGGCAGCCAGCCCATGCGCTCGGCCTTGGCGTTGTAGTCCAGCAGCGTCATCGGCGCGACGTCGGGGCCGGCGGTCGGCGAGGCGATTTCCTCGGTGTGCAGTTTTTCGTGGCGCCACTGGCTGGTGTGGGCGTAGAAGAACGAGGTGCCGTTCATCTGGCGCATCGGCCGGTTCCAGTCCTGGGCGAACGCCAGCGGGGTCCAGCCGGTTTGCGGACGCAGCTTTTCCTGGCCCACGTAGTGCGCCCAGCCGCCGCCCGATTGGCCGACGCAGCCGCACATCATCAACATGTTGATGATGCCGCGATAGGTCATGTCCATGTGGTACCAGTGGTTGAGCGCGGCGCCGACGATGACCATGCTCTTGCCACGGGTCTGGTCGGCGTTCTCGGCGAACTGGCGCGCCACGGTGACCACGTCGGCGGCCTTGACGCCGGTGTGCTTGACTTGCCAGGCCGGGGTGTAGGGCACGTCGTCCTCGTAGCTGGTGGCGACGTTGCCGCCGCCCAGGCCACGGTCGATGCCGTAGTTGGCCATGGTCAGGTCGAACACGGTGGCGACCAGCGCGCTGCTGCCGTCGGCCAGCTGGATGCGCTTGACCGGCACGTTGCGCATCAACATGTCGCTGGCGTCCTTGCCGCCGAAGTAAGGGAAGCCGACCGCCGCCACCTCGTCGCTCGAACCGATCAGCGACAGTTGCGGATCGACCGGGGCGTTGTTGCCGCCCTCCTTCATTTCCAGGTTCCACTTGCCGGCCTCGCCCCAGCGGAAGCCGATCGAACCGGCCGGCGCGACGATGCGGCCGCTGGTTTCGTCGATGACCAGGGTTTTCCAGTCGGGATTGTTGGTTTCGTCGAGGCTGTTGTCCAGCTGCGAGGCGCGCAGGAAGTATTCCGGCGCCAGCGTGCCGTTCTGCTCTTTCAGCAGCACCAGCATCGGGAAGTCGGTGTACTGCTTGGCGTATTCCTTGAAGTACTTGGACTGGTGCTGGGCGTGGTATTCCTTGAGGATCACGTGGCCCATGGCCATCGCCAGCGCGGCGTCGGTGCCCTGCTTGGGCGCCAGCCAGATGTCGCCGAATTTGGCCATCTCGCCGAAGTCGGACGACACCGCCACCGTCTTGGTGCCCTTGTAGCGCACCTCGGTGTAGAAGTGGGCGTCCGGGGTGCGCGTCATCGGCACGTTCGAGCCCCACACCATCAGGTAGGTCGAGTTGTACCAGTCGGCCGATTCCGGCACGTCGGTCTGCTCGCCCCACACCTGCGGGCTGGCCGGCGGCAAGTCGCAGTACCAGTCGTAGAAGCTCAGCGCCACGCCGCCGATCAGCGACAGGTAGCGCGTGCCGGCGGCGTAGCTGACCATCGACATGGCGGGGATCGGCGAAAAGCCGACGATGCGGTCCGGGCCGTATTTCTTGATCGTCAGCGCGTTGGCGGCGGCGATCATCTCGTTGCTCTCGTCCCAGGTGGCGCGCACGAAGCCGCCCAGGCCGCGCACCGACTTGTACCGCGCGGCGCGTTCCGGATTCTGGCTGATGTAGTCCCAGGCCGTGACCGGGTCCATGGTCTTGCGCGCCTCGCGCCACATTTCCATCAGGCGGCCGCGCACCATCGGGTACTTGACGCGCTGCGCCGAATACACGTACCAGGAATAGCTGGCGCCGCGCGGACAGCCGCGCGGCTCGTGGTTGGGCAGGTCGGGACGGGTGCGCGGATAATCGGTCTGCTGGGTTTCCCAGGTAATCAGCCCGTTCTTCACATACACCTTCCAGCTGCAGGAGCCGGTGCAGTTGACGCCGTGCGTGGAGCGCACGATCTTGTCGTGCTGCCAGCGTTGGCGATAGGCGTTTTCCCAGGTGCGGTCCTCGTGCACGACGGCGCCATGGCCGTCGGAAAAGGTCGATACCGTTTTATTGAAGAACTTCAGGCGATCCAGAAAGTGACTCATGCTGCCTCCTAACTTGCACCCGGCGCTTGCCGGGCATGCGGTCGCATGCAACATGCATGGACTCGACGATGATTGCAGTCTAAGCAGCGCAGAGCCTGGTGGGAATCGGCAAGATGGTGGCCGGACGGCGCGAGAAGGACTAGGCGGACTATGCCGAAGTGACTAGTTCACTGCGCGCGGTAGCAGTCGCGGCTGGCGCAAACGGCCAGCAATTGCTGGTAGTCGAGCACCCGGGCGCCGGGCGCCGGCGCGGCCGTGCCGCCGGCGTAGGCTTGCAGCGCCGGCGCCGCGCGGCGGTCGGCGCCCGCGTGGCGGACGTAGCGGGCTTCGCTGGCCGCCAGCCAGCGGCCGTCGCCGTCGCGCACGTACACATTGCGCACCAGGCCGGGATGCTCCATCGCGCCCAGCTGGGCAAACATGGCGTCCAGGCTGCAGAAACGCAGCACCAGCCCGCTGTCGTAGCGGATTTGCCCGGCGATCTCGCGGCCGGGGTGGCCGGCCAGCGGCGCCGGCGCAGCGCAGCGCGCATCGGGCGGCGGCGCCCACGAGAGCGCATCCGCCGGGCCGTAGTTGTGCCACAGGGCGCCGGTGGCGACGGCGGTGAGCAGCGCCAGCGCCACGCGGCAGGCAGGACGGTAGTTCAGATGGATACGCATAAGGCTTCCTTTCAACGCGGCCCCGGCTTGGGTCGCGCGACCATTATTCGCCGCGGCCGGCGCGCCGGTCCATGACCTGGGTCATGGCTTTCCGGGGCCCGCCTACGGCAAAGGGACTAGCCGGACTAGTCATTCATGGCAATGGGCAGCCGTGGCGGGACGCGTTATACATACAATCTGGATCACCGACTACCAAGGAATCGTATGAATATCGCCACGTTTGAAGAATTACTGATCGCCGCCGCCCTGCAGCCGCAGCCGCAACGCCTGCTGCTGGCCTTTGCCGTGGCCGAACCGGACCCGGACGCGCCGGCGCGCAGCACGCTGGTGCCGGTCATGTGCGTGGACAAGCAGGTTGGCGAACTGGACACGTTCAAGAACCTGGCCGAGGAGGCGCAAGGCATGGGCCAGGCCTGGGATGTGCTGCTGATCACCACGCTGTCCGGCAGCGCGGGCCGCCTGCCCGACCCGCAGCAGACCGACGCCGCGCTGAACAAGATGCTGGGCGCGATCCAGCAGGGGCAGATGGAGCGCTTCCTGGCCTTCGACCGCCAGGGCGAGCTGCTGAGTTACGCCTGACATGGCCAAGATCTTTCCGCTGCGCCCGGCCAAGCCCGAGCTGATCTGCTGGGGCTGCGACCGCTATTGCCCCGCCAATTCGATGATCTGCGGGAACGGTTCGGACCGCAGCCAGCACCCCTACGAGCTGTTCGGCGAGGGCTGGGAGAGTTTCGGGCTCAACGCACAAGACCAGCCGCCGGCCGGCCCCGCGCCGGCCGCAGCCGACGCGGACGCTCAGGATGGGGTCAAGTCTGACATTCGGACACGACCTCTTCCGTAGCGGCCAATACGGTAGAGGTCGTGTCCGAATGTCAGACTTGACCCCAGCTAGGCCGTCATGACCTCGCGCGCGGTCAGCGGGCACACCAGCGGCAGGAATTGCTGGCGGCGCGGCGAGTACGCCATCAGCGCCCCGCTCTGCAAATCGAAGTACCAGCCGTGCAGCTTGAGCTTGCCCTCGTCGACGCGGCGCTTGAGCCACGGGTAGGTCAACAGATTGTCCAGCGACAGCAGGATGCTGGCCAGCTCGCAGGCGTGGTGCTGCTCGGCGCTGTCGCGGTGCGCCAGGTCGCGCCGCACCCGCTGCGCCACCGGCTCGGCGATGCGCATCCACTGGCCGACGAAATCGGTCTCGCGCTGCGCCGGACGCGGCGCCAGCAAGGCGCGGATGCCGCCGCAGCCGGCGTGGCCCAGCACGATCACCCGCTCCACCTCCAGCTCGCAGACGGCGAACTCGATCGCCGAGCTGACGCCGGCCGACGCGGTCGGCGTGCACGGCGGCACCAGGTTGGCGATATTGCGCACCACGAAGATGTCGCCCGGATCGCTGCCGGTCAGCAGCACCGGATCGACCCGCGAATCGCAACAACCGATCAGCAAGGTGCGCGGGCGCTGGCCGGCGCGCAGGCTGCCATAGGGACTCTCGTCGTTGGTGAAGTACTGTTGTTGAAAGCGGCTGAAACCGCTGACGAATTTTTCGATGTCGTGCATAGTGGCCTCTCAGGCGGCGCAGCGCCGCAGCGCCGGCACGTCGAGTACGGTGACCTTGCGGCCCTTGAAAGTGATCAGTTGCTGCGTGGTCAACTCGGCCAGGATGCGCGAGAAATGCTCGGGCGTCAGGTTCAGCCGCGAGGCCAGCACCGCCTTGGTGACCGGCAGCGTCAGCAGCCCGCCTTCGTCCTCGTGCAATTCCTTGAGCAGGTAGCCGGCCACGCGCTGGGTGCCGGAGCGCAGCGAGTACGACTCCATGTCGCACATCAGGCCGTGCATGCGCTGGCTCAGGCCGGCCAGCATCTTGCAGGCGAACTCGGGATCGTTGTGGATCTCGCGGTAGATCGCCGGCTTGGCCACGTGCAACAGCAGCGTGTCCTCGGTGGCCTGGGCCGAGACGATGTAGGGGCTGCCCATGAACATCAACGCCTCGCCGAAACTCTGGCCCGGCCCGATCAGCTCGATGACCTTCTCGCCGCCCGCCAGCGAGGTGAACGCCAGCTTGACCTGGCCGTACAGCACCTGGTGGAAGCCCACGCACGGGTCGCCGCGCTGGAAGATCATGCCGCCCCGCTCGACCCGCACCTCGGTGGTGCCGAGCGCGATGCGCGACAGTTCTTCCGCTCCCATGGAATTGAACAGCGGCACCCGGGACAGAAAAGTCTGCACCTTGATTTTGTTTTTTTCCATGGCCAGTCCTCAGATGGTGCGCGAATAGTGCGTCCGCTGCGGGCCTTCGACCGGCGGCGCATGCAGGTAGCTGTCGAAGGCCATGCAGATATTGCGTATCAGCAGGCGTCCGCGCATCTTGACCCGCAAGCCCTTGGCGCCGATGCACAGCAAGCCTTGCTCCTCCAGTGGCTTCAGGCGTTCCAGCGCGTCGGCGAAATAGTCGGCGGCGGCGACGCCGTCCGGCAGCGGCAGGCTGGCGTAGTCCAGCTCGAAGTCGCACATCAGCTGGCCGATCACGGCGCGCCGCAGCAGGTCGTCCGCGCTGAGCACGATGCCGCGCGCGATCGGCAGCTCGCCGCGGTCCAGCCGTTGGTAGTAGGCCGACAGGACCTTCTCGTTCTGGCTGTAGCTGGCGCCGACCGCGCTGATGGCCGACACCCCCAGCGCCACCATCGGCGCGTCGGCGTGGGTGGAATAGCCCTGGAAGTTGCGCTGCAACTTGCCCTCGCGCTGGCTGCGCGCCAGGTCGTCCTCCGGCAGCGCGAAGTGGTCCATGCCGATGTAGACATAGCCGGCCGCCGTCAGGCGCTCGATGCACAGGCCCAGCATGGCCAGCTTGGTCTCCGCGTCCGGCAGCTCGGCGCTGTCGATCAGGCGCTGCGACTTGAACAGCTGCGGCATGTGGGCGTAGTTGTAGATGGCGACGCGGTCCGGCCGGGCGGCGACGATCTTGTCCAGGGTCGGGCCGAAGCTGGCCACGCTTTGCAGCGGCAGGCCGTAGATCAGGTCGACGCTGATGGAGCGGAAACCGCAGTCGCGCGCGGCCTGCAGCACCTCCATCGTCTCCTGGTAGGACTGGATGCGGTTGACCGCCTGCTGCACCGCCGGATCGAAGTCCTGGATGCCCAGGCTGATGCGGTTGAAGCCCTGCTGGCGCAAGGTGGCGATGCGCGCCGGCGTGACGGTGCGCGGATCGACCTCGATCGAGAACTCGCCCTGCTCGTCCGGCGCGAAGACGAACTGGCCGCGCAGCCTGGCCAGCAACTCGTCCATCTGGCCGTCGCTCAGGTAGGTCGGCGTGCCGCCGCCGAAGTGCAGCTGGTCGACCCGGCGGCGGCTGCCCAGCAGGCCGCCCTGCAAGGCGATCTCGCGGTACAGATAGTCCAGGTACTCGACCGCCTTGTCGCGGTCCTGGGTGATGATCTTGTTGCAGCCGCAGTAGTAGCACAGCGACGCGCAGAACGGGATGTGCACATACAGCGACAGCGGCGCCGCCGGATCGACGCCGGCCACGGCGGCGCGGTACTGGGCGGCGCCGAAGCCGCCGTCGAAGCGGTCGGCGGTCGGATAGGAGGTGTAGCGCGGACCCATCTGGTTCAGCTTGCGCACCAGCGCGGCGTCGAACTCCACCGACGGGGTCAAGGCGATCACTCGGGCGGATGGCATGGCGGCGGCTCCGTTCAGCAAGGCATGGCCGCGTGCTTGCGGGCGTAGCACCACCAGGTGATGGCGATGCAGCTGACGTAGAAGCCGATGAAGCACCACAGCGCGGCGTCCGGGCCGCCGGTCATGGCGATCGAGGTGCCGTAGCTCTTGGGGATGAAGAAGGCGCCGTAGGCCGCGACCGCCGAGGTGAAGCCCAGCACCGCCGCGCCCTCCTTGTTGGCTTCGACGATGGCTTGCTGCTGCACGGCGGCCGGCTTGCCGGCGGCGGCGCGCTGGCGCTCGGTCAGGAAGATCACCGGGATCATGCGGAAGGTCGAGGCGTTGCCGACGCCGGTGCCGGCGAACAGCAGCATGAACATCCAGAAGAAGCCGTTGAAGTTGCCGCCGGCGCCGCCATGCGGCAGGAAGGTGATCACGCCGAACACCGCGGCGATCATGGCGGCGAAGGTCCAGACGGTGACGCGGGCGCCGCCCAGCTTGTCGGAGATGATGCCGCCGACCACGCGCGCCAGCGCGCCGACCAGCGGGCCGAGGAAGGCGTATTGCAGCGGATTGACGTCCGGGAACTGGGTCTTGATCAGCAGCGGGAAACCGGCCGAATAGCCGATGAAGGAACCGAAGGTGCCGGTGTAGAGCCAGCACATCAGCCAGTTATGCTTGCGCTTGAAGATCACCGCCTGGTCGGCGAACGAAGCCTTGGCCGAGGCCAGGTCGTTCATGCCGAACCACGCCAGCACGCTGCTGACGACGATGAACGGCACCCAGATGAAGCCGGCGTTCTGCAGCCACAGCGTGGTGGTGTGGCCGGCCTTGGTGGCGCTTTGCGGGTCGCCGCCCAGGCTGCCGAACACGCCGGCGGTGATCACCAGCGGCACCACGAACTGCACCGCCGACACGCCCAGGTTGCCCAGGCCGGCGTTCATGCCCAGCGCGTAGCCCTTCTGCGCCTTCGGGAAGAAGAAGCTGATATTGGCCATCGACGAGGCGAAGTTGCCGCCGCCGAAGCCGCACAGCAGCGCCAGCACCAGCATGGTCGGGTAGCCGGTGCTCACGTCCTGCACCGCGAAGCCGATGCCGATGGCCGGGATCAGCAGCGAGGCGGTGGAGATGGTGGTCCACTTGCGGCCGCCGAAGATCGGCACCATGAAGGAATAGAAGATCCGCAGGGTGGCGCCGGACAGGCCGGGCAAGGCGGTCAGCCAGAACAGCTGGTTGGTGCTGTACTGGAAGCCGATCGCCGGCAGGTTGACCACCACCACGCTCCACACCATCCACACGGCGAACGCCAGCGCCAGCGCGGGGATCGAGATCCACAGGTTGCGGTTGGCGGTGTTGCTGCCGCCGCTGCCCCAGAACGCGGGGCTCTCCGGCTCCCACGTGTTAATCATGTACTTGCTCATCATTTTCTCCTAGTAGGGTGGTGGCTCAGGCGGCGACCGCGGCGGCGACCGGCTGCGGCTGCGCCGTGGGGCGGAACGAGTAATGCATCCAGACCAGCGACACGCAGACCGTGCCGTACAGCAGCATGAAGGCGCTGGAGCGCACGCCGGTCAGGTCCAGCAGCGCGCCGAACATGATCGGCAGCACGAAGCCGCCCAGGCCGCCTGCCAGGCCGACCACGCCGGACACGGCGCCGATGTTGTCGCTGAAGTCGTCGCCGATGAATTTGAAGACCGAGGCCTTGCCGATCGCCATCGCGGTGCCGACCACGAACAGCAGCGCGGTGAACATCCACGGCGACAGCGCCAGTTGCAGTTGCAGGTCGCCGTGGGTGGTCTTGACGATCATCGCGGTGGGCGGATAGGACAGCAGGAAGAAGCAGACCCAGCACACCCACATCACCCACCAGGTGACCTTGTAGGCGCCGTAGCGGTCGGAGATCCAGCCGCCCAGCGCGCGCAGCACGCCGCCCGGCAGCGAGAAGCAGGCCGCCAGCAAGGCCGCCAGGCGCAGGTCGAAGCCGTATTCGCCGACGTAGTATTTGGTCATCCACAGCGCCAGGCCGACGTAGCCGCCGAACACCACCGAGTAGTACTGGCAGTAGCGCCACACGCGGCGGTCCTTGAGCACCTTGAGCTGCTCGGAGAACGGCACGCTGGCGCCGCTCTGGTGCGACGGGTCGGTGGCCGAGAACATCCAGAACAGCAGCGCCGTGACCAGCATGGCGATGGCGTACACGGTGGGCAGCATTTGCCAGCCCCAGCCCGCGATGATGGCCGGCGCCACGAACTTGGTCAGCGCCGAGCCGGAATTGCCGGCGCCGAAGATGCCCATCGCCAGGCCGCGCCGCTCGCGCGAGAACCAGCGCGCCACGTACGGCGTGCCGACCGAGAACGAGCCGCCGGCCAGGCCGATGAACAGGCCCAGCACCAGGAACTGCCAGTAGGCGGTGGCCAGGCCGATCAGGTAGATGGCCGGCACGGTCGACAGCATCAGCAGGAAGAACACGATGCGCCCGCCGTACTTGTCGCACCAGATGCCGAGCGGCACCCGCACCAGCGAGCCGCTCAGCACGGGCATGGCGGCCAGCAGGCCGAATTCGGTTTCGTTCAGGCCGAGCATCTTCTTGATGGGGATGCCCAGCACGGCGAACATCATCCAGATCGCGAAGCAGATCGTGAACGACAGGGTGCTGCTGACGAGCACCTGGACGGCCTTGTTATTGTTAGACACTTTCAATCTCCTGACGGACATGGGGATGGCATCAGCTTAAGCGCTGCGGCCCGGCCCGGCTATCGGCAGGACGGCTATCCCCGCGAGGCAATCTGGCTAGCGGCCTAGGCCGAAAGAACTAGGCCGCCGCCGTCGGCACGGCAGCCGGCGCGCCGGCCGGGCAGCTCAGGTCGGCCAGCGTGACCGCGTCCAGCGCCGCCAGGTAGGCGTGCACCGCCTGCCCCAGCATGCCCTGCACGCAGCAGCGGCCGGCGTGCACGCAGGCGGCCTGGCGGGCGTCGAAACAATCGGCCATATAAAAGTCCGGCTCGCTGGCGCGCACCACCGCGCCGATGCGGATCGCCGCCGGCGCCCGCGCCAGCGCGATGCCGCCGTGGCGGCCGCGCACGGTGCGGATCACGCCCGTCAGGCCGAGCTGGTACACCACCTTGGTCAGGTGGTGCCTGGACATGCGGTGCAGCGCGGCGATTTCGGCGATGGTCGCCAGCCGGTCCTGCTGGCCCGCCAGGTAGATCAGGGTGCGCAGCGTGTAATCGGTGAAGGCGGTCAGGCGCATGGAGGGCTCCAGTGAGGTCGGCAGCGCCATTATTCATGCATCCAAAATATTTGTTCATAACCTGCATCAAGAAAAACTGGAATCGAATATACATGTTTAAACCCCAGGCCTAGAATCGGCTCCGTCGATCCGGTCTTGGCCGCCTCGCGCTTCATTCCACTCACTTAAGGAACCATGCCATGCAAGCCACACGCAAGCTCTGGACCTGGCTCGCCGTCATCTGCGCCCTCTCCTTCGCCGTCCTCGGCTGGGTGGGTGCGGAGATCTACCTGACCGCGCCGCCCATCCCCAAGCAAATCCTCAGCGCCGACGGCGCCGTGCTGTTCGACGAAGGCCAGGTCGACCGCGGCCAGCAAGCCTGGCTGTCGGCCGGCGGCCAGCAACTCGGCACCGTCTGGGGCCACGGCAGCTATGTCGCGCCCGACTGGTCGGCCGACTGGCTGCACCGCGAAGCGCTGGCGCTGCGCCAGATCTGGGCCCAGCGCGAGTTCGGCGCCCGCTTCGACGACTTGAGCAAGGCCAACCAGGCGGCCCTCAACGCCCGCCTGAAGGAAGAAATGCGCCACAACAGCTATGACGCGGCCAAGGGCAGCATCACGCTGTCGGCCGACCGCGCCGCCGCCGTGCGCGAAGTGGCGCGCCACTACACCGGCCTGTTCGGCGACGACCGCGCGCTCGACCATCTGCGCGAACAATATGCGATGAACGCCAATTCGCTGACCGACGCCGACGACCTGAAGGCCTTGCCGGCCTTCGTGTTCTGGTCGGCCTGGGCGGCCGCCACCGACCGTCCCGGTTCCGTCGACCTGAGCTACACCAGCAACTGGCCGCACGAGCCGCTGATCGACAACCGTCCCAGCGCCGGCGCCGGCATCTGGTCGATCGCCAGCATCATCCTGATGATAGGCGCCATCGCCGCCATGGTGATGGTGCATGCGCGCGCCAAGGAGGAAGCCGATCCGGTGCCGCCCAAGACCGATCCGCTGTCCGACCTGAAGCCGACGCCGTCGATGCTGGCGACCAAGAAATACTTCTTCGTCGTCATCGGCCTGATCCTGGCGCAGGTGGGCATGGGCGTGATCACCGCCCACTACGCGGTCGAGGGCCAGAGCTTCTTCGGCTATCCGCTGGCGCAGATCCTGCCGTTCGTGGTCAGCCGCACCATCCACACCCAGTTCGCCGTGCTGTGGATCGCCACCGCCTGGCTGGCCACCGGCCTGTACATCGCGCCGGCCATCTCCGGCCACGAGCCGAGGTTCCAGAAGCTGGGCGTGAACCTGCTGTTCTACGCGCTGCTGTTCATCGTGGTCGGCTCGACCGCGATGGGCTGGATCGGTTCGCTGCAACACAAGGGCACCGCGTTCGCCTTCTGGATCGGCAACCAGGGCCTGGAGTTCACCAGCATGGGCCGTATCTGGCAGATCCTGCTGTTCGTCGGCCTGCTGTTCTGGGTGCTGTTGCTGGGCCGCGCCTTGTGGCCGGCGCTGGTCAAGAAATCGGAAAGCCGCGGCCTGATCATGATGGTGTTCCTGGCCGCGCTGTGCATCGGCGGCTTCTACGCCACCTCGCTGACCTGGGGCCGCCATACCCACTATTCGATGATCGAGTACTGGCGCTGGTGGCTGGTGCACCTGTGGGTCGAGGGCTTCTTTGAAGTGTTCGCCACCGCCGTGATCGCGCTGCTGTTCACCCGCCTGGGCCTGATCCGCGCCGCCACCGCCAACAGCGCCATCGTGCTGGAAACCATCGTGTTCCTGTTCGGCGGCATCCTGGGCACCTTGCACCACCTGTACTTCACCGGCACGCCAACCTTCGTGATCGCCATCGGCGCCATGTTCTCGGCGCTGGAAGTGGTGCCGCTGTCGATGATCGGCGTCGAAGCCTGGCGCAACTACCAACGCTCCAAGGCCGCCCCTTGGGTGCAGACCTACAAGTGGTCGATCCTGTGCTTCATCGCGGTCGGCTTCTGGAACACCATCGGCGCCGGCCTGCTGGGCTTTTCGATCAACACCCCGATCGCGCTGTACTACATGCAGGGCCTGAACATGACGGCGGCCCACGGCCATGCCGCGCTGTTCGGCGTGTACGGCATGCTGGGCATCGGCTTGCTGCTGTTCTGCCTGCGCGGCCTGTGCGACCGCCTGGCCTGGTCCGATGGGCTGCTCAAGGTGATGTTCTGGTGCCTGAACCTCGGCCTGGCGATGATGGTGTTCATCTCGCTGGTGCCGGCCGGCATCTACCAGGCCTGGGCCAGCATCAGCACCGGCATGTGGTTCGCCCGTTCGCCGGAGGTGATCCATTCGAAGCTGATGGAAACCCTGGTCTGGATGCGGGTGCCGGGCGACGTGGTGTTCGCCGCCGGCACGCTGTTCCTGGCGCTGTTCGCCTGGCGCCTGCTGACGGCGCGCGGCAAGGCCCGGCTGGCGGCCGTCGCCGCCGACCGCGCCTGATTGTTCTTTCCGCGGGGCGGTGCGCCGCCCCGCTTTCTCATTGCAAGGAGTCCACCATGTCCCACGATTGTTCCCAGCCCGCCATCCCCGACGGCATCTATCCCTTCGACGCCCGCGGCGTGGCCCGCCGCATGCGCCACGCGGCCATCTTCGGCGCGCTCGACGCGCTCAACCCCGGCGAGATCATGCGCTTCTGTAACGACCACGATCCGCTGCCGCTGCTGGCGCAGATCCAGCACCGCTACGGGCCGCGCGTCGAGGCGGCCTACGTGTCGCGCGTGCCCGGCCAGATCGTCATCGACTTCCTGATCACGCCGCACTGAGTCGTTGTGGCTTTTTGGAAATCTAGAACCTGGATCAAGGACTTTGCCGATTCCTTCCCATAGCATGGGTTCGCACTCATCCATGGGTGCGCATCCAAACTACAAAGGCGAATAAAAAAATGAAAACGCAATTCAAACTGGTCGCAGCCGGCATTACCAGTGCCGTCCTCGCCATGCTCCCCGCCACGGCGGCCACCGCGGCCGAGACGGCCCTGCCCACCATCACCCAGGAACTGCTGGCGCCGCCGCTGCTGCCGCCGCCGATCACCCGCAAGACCCCGGCCAAGGTGATCGTCAACCTGACGGTGGAAGAAGTCGAGCGCGAGATCGCGCCCGGCACCCGCTACACCTTCTGGACCTTCGGCGGCACCGTGCCGGGCAAGATGATACGGGTGCGCGAAGGCGACACCGTCGAGCTGCACCTGCTGAACCTGCCGGACAACAAGCTGCCCCACAATATCGACCTGCACGCCGTGACCGGCCCCGGCGGCGGCGCCGCGCAGACCCTGATCGCGCCCGGCAACGAAGCCAGCTTCACCTTCAAGGCGCTGGCGCCCGGGCTGTACGTGTACCACTGCGCCACCGCGCCGGTCGGCATGCACGTGGCCAACGGCATGTACGGCATGATCCTGGTCGAACCCAAGGAAGGCATGACGCCGGTCGACCGCGAATACTATGTGATGCAGGGCGACTTCTACACCAGCGGCGCCTACCGCGCGCCCGGCGTGCAGGGCTTCGACATGCAGAAGGCGATCGACGAGAAGCCGACCTATGTGCTGTTCAACGGCGCCGACGGCGCGCTGACCGGCAACAACGCGCTGACCGCCAAGGCCAACGAGAAGGTGCGGATGTACTTCGGCGTGGGCGGCCCCAACATCACGTCCAGCTTCCACATCATCGGCACCATCTTCGACCGCGTGTACATGGAGGGCGGCAGCAAGTACCAGGAAAACGTGCAGACCACCATGGTGCCGGCCGGCGGCTCGACCATCCTCGAATTCGTGCCGCGCGTGCCGGGCAACCTGACCCTGGTCGACCATTCGCTGACGCGCGCCTTCAACAAGGGCGCCATCGGCCTGATGGCGGTCAGCGGTCCGGAACGGCCTGACATCTACGGCAAGGGCATCAAGAAGCCGCTGGCCGGCACCGCCGCGTCAGCCGCAGCCAAGGCCGCGCCGCCGGCCGCCAAGCCCGCCGTGGCCGGCGTCGACCGCGCCCAGCAACTGCGCGGCAAGGCGGTCTACGACAGCAACTGCTCGGCCTGCCATCAGGCGGACGGCAAGGGGGTCGCCGGCGTGTTCCCGCCGCTGGCCAATTCCGACTTCTTCCAGCAACGGCCGTATGAGATGGCGCACATCGTGCTCAACGGACGCAGCGGCGAGATCGTCGTCAATGGCGAGCACTACAACGGCATCATGCCGCCGCAGGACTTGAGCGACGACGACATCGCCGCCGTCATCAACTATGTCGGCGTGGAGATGAACAAGGGCACGGCAGCGGTGACGCCGGCCCAGGTGCGCGACATGCGCAAGTCGCGCCAGCCATGAAGCCCGGCGCCGCGTCCGGCGGCTTGCTGCCGGAACTGCTGATGCTGGCGGCGCTGGCTGGCGGCGGCGGCGCCAGCAACGCCGCCGACGCGGGCTACATCGCCATCGCCGGCGGCACGCTGCGCAGCGTGCTGCCGGCCGACGGCGTCGATGCGCCGGCGCTGGTGGCGCCCTACCTGCTGCGCAGCCGGCTGGTGACCAACGCCGAGTACGCGGACTTCGTGCAACGCACGCCGGCCTGGCAGCGCGGACTGGCGCCGGCGCTGCTGGCGGCGCCGACCTATCTGTCCGGCTGGAGCGGCGCCACCGACTACGCGCCGCTGGCCGCCGACGCGCCGGTGGTGCGGGTGGGCTGGTTCGCCGCGCAGGCGTATTGCGCCTCCGAGGGCGGCCGCCTGCCGCGCTGGTACGAATGGGAATTCGCGGCCGCCGCCGACGACCACCGGCCCGACGCCCGCGACGACCCGGCATGGCTGGCCCACATCCTGGGCTGGTACGCCGACGCCGGCAAGCAGCCGCCGCGCAGCGTGGCGACCGGAGCGGCCAACTATTACGGCATCCATGACCTGCATGGACTGGTGTGGGAATGGGTGGAGGATTACAGCGGCCTGTTCGTCAATGCCGACAGCCGCGCCAGCGGCGATCAAAAACTGCTCGATTATTGCGGCGGCGCCGCGGTGTCGCTGGCCGACCGCCGCAACTACGCCGTGCTGATGCGCCTGGCCCTGCTGTCCGCGATGGAAGCGCGGCAGGACGGCGCCAACCTGGGATTCCGCTGCGCGCGCGATCCCGTCACTCCGATTCAAGGAAGCAAGCCATGAACTATCTCTTCTCCCTGCGCCGCGCCGTCCTGGCCGCCGCGCTGCTGGTCCCGCTGTGCGCCTGGACGGCCCTGGCCGCCGCGCTGCCCGGCAACTCGATCTACCGCCTCGACGCCACGCTGACCGACGCCACCGGCCAACGCTTCGCCCTGCACGACATGGCGGGCACGCCGGTGCTGATCACCATGTTCTACGGCGATTGCCACGCGGCCTGCCCGGTGATCATCGAAACGCTCAAGCGCACGGTGGCCGCGCTGGGGCCGGATGGCAAGCGGCTGCGGGTGCTGATGATCAGCCTCGATCCGCGCCACGACACGCCGGCCTCGCTGTCCGGCCTGCTGAAGATGCACCAGCTCGACCCGGCGCAGTTCCGGCTGGTGACGGCCGACGGCGACAGCCAGACGCGCGCGCTGGCGGCCACGTTGAACATCAAGTACCGCAGGCTGGAAAACGGCGAGATCAACCACACCACCCGCATCGCGCTGCTCGACGACAAAGGCACAGTGCAGGTCGACAGTACCCGCCTCGACGCCGAACCGGATCCGGTGTTCGTCAAGCGGGTGGCTGCGCTGATCAAGTAGGGAAACCGCGCGCACATCCCCCAAGGAGTATGCACATGGGGTGCGCCGCGCCGCTCCTTGTGGCAAACGTCCGATTTTCTCTTCGATTTTCCCCGATTTTTTCAAGCATTGGGCTATTTCCGGATTTGCCGGCCTAAATTGGGGAAAGCCAAAGAAAATAGGGGAGAAAATAGGAGCTTCGCCACAAGGACCGCGCAGGCGTGTCCCAACCGGGGCTTCAAGCGAGTATCGGGTATCGGGGTCAGTTCCGGCATCGTGCCATTCCCGTTGCCCTGTTTAGACGGTGGGCTTGCTACGTAGCGCGACGTAAAAGCACATACCGGCGGCAACAAGACTCGGCACCAGTATCGCTCCCCAAAATCGCAGATTGACCAACACTCGCGCCCCCTGATACAGGCTTAACGCCTGAAGTATTCCAAGGGTGCTATAGCCTGCTACCAAAATTAAGAAGAGCCCTGCAATGATGAGCCAATTTTTACTCGCAAAAGGCTTCATTCACGCACTCTGTCAGCCATCATTGGTCTCCCGGCGCCGCAGCACAACGGGGGCTTCAGGGGCTTCAGGGTCAGTTCCGGCAAAGTGCCATTTGGCAGGTTGCCGGAACTGACCCCATCCCAATTGGGAACTGCCCCACCCCAATTCAAAAAAAAGACGGCTAGCCTCGATGCACGATAGCGTTGTTCAGCGCCGCAATGACTTGGTTCAAGTAGTCGCGTTGATACGTCACCAAGGCAGTGGTTTCCCCTGCGGAGGTGGATAGAAGAATGTGGAAAATCGTCTTCTGCTGGTAAAGGTAATAGGCTGCGGCGCCCACGATAAGCAGCCCGGTGACAAAGCTACTATTGACCATGATGGCGATGCCGACTGCTAATACCAGAATCCCGCCTATGCGACTGGGTTTCTTTTCAAATGGCTTTACCGAGGTGACATTATTCATTGCAAAAGTCTGCCCACCATTGATGAAGCGTGCATTCGTAACCTTCACGTCGCCATATTCAAAGAAAATGCGTTCGTCCATCTGGAGCGTTCCTGTCTATGTCGGCGGTTGTAGATTGCTTCATCTTACGTGTTTCACGCTTGGAAATATACGCCTATTGTCACATCAGTTTGGCTTTCGCCTGCGAAGTGCAGGCCATCAGGATCAGTTCCCCTCTGCTCGTCTAAAGAGTATGCACATGGGGTGCTCCGCCCCGCTCCTTGTGGCAAACGTCCGATTTTCTCTTCGATTCTCTTCGATTTTTTCAAGCATTTGGCTATTTCCGGATTTGCCGGCCTAAATTGGGGAAAGCCGAAGAAAATAGGGGAGAAAATAGGAGCTTCGCCACAAGGACCGCGCGGGCGTGCCCCAACCGGGGCTTCAGGTGCGCCGTATCACAACATGCGTTGCCTTCTCCGTTCCCACGAGCTCGACGCATTCATATCCCAGAGCCCGCAGGTCAGCTCCTTCGAACAGGCGCTCGCCACTGCCCAGCAGAATCGGCGAGATCGCGACATGCAACTCGTCGATAAGCCCTTCTTGAAGATACTGTCGAATCGTGTCGGCGCCGCCGCCAATGCGCACGTCCAGGCCGTTCGCGGCTTCGCGGGCACGGTCCAGCGCTTCGTGTATGCCGCCGGTGACGAAGTGGAATATCGTGCCGCCTTCCATCTGGATCGATGGCCGCGCATGATGGGTCAACACAAAAACCGGCACGTGATACGGCGGGTTATCGCCCCACCAGCCGTTCCAGCTCAAGTCGGGCCAAGGGCCCCGAACCGGTCCGAACATGTTCCGCCCAAGAATCCACGCGCCGACATTCTTAAATCCCCGCGCCGCAAATTCGTCGTCGACACCGGTCGTGCCATCGCCCGCGCCATGGACCTGCTGGAACGTGCGGGTTGGAATCATCCACTGGTGTAGCTCCTTCCCGCCCACGCCAAGCGGTTCATTGAGATCCTGATTAGGCCCTGCCCCATAGCCGTCGATAGAAATCGTGAAGCCTTCAACTCGAACTCGTGTCATTTTGATTCTCCATTCAAATCATCGTTCCGATGCTGCATGCCTGGCGCGTCGTCTGGCCGTCTGGCGAATCCGCAATGAACATAGAAATCCGCCTTCCCCTTGGCACAGAACAGCTGGATGTCATTAATCCCCGCAGCCCGACACCGCGCAACCAATGCGTTAATCAATTCCTCGCCAAGACCACGGCGCTGATAGTCAGGATGAACAATCATCTCCGTAATGAAGGCATGCAGCTTGCCATCCGAAATGACGCGGGCGAAGCCTACCAATTGGTCTGCATCATATGCGGCAAAGGACGCCCAGGAGCCGCGCAACGTCGCTTCGTAAAAGTCGTCGCGCCGGTCAATTGGTCCCCAACCTGTGGTGTCATAGAGGGTTTTAAACGCAGTCGCGTCTGGTGTCGCTGGAGAGAATGTGTAGGTCATTCGGCTATTTTAATTAATTTTCTTGCACTGCGCGTCTAGCCTCCCTGCCAGCCAGACGTCGACCTCTGGGTACAGCTCAAAGACAATCCATATCAAGGAATTGCAAAGTCGCGCTGACTTCGATTGACGACCCCATATCTAGTGCCTAACCTATGCAAACCAACTAGATATGGGACCAAGGACCAAGCATGCAAGAATTAACTCACACCCGGATCATCAAGCGCGACGGCAGCGAGCAAGCCTTCACGCTGGCCAAGATCGAGGCCGCACTATTGAAAGCAGGCCGCGCCAGCGGCGAGTTCGACCTGCCCGAAGCGCGCCACCTGGCCGAGTGCGCGCTGCTGCACCTGTCGTCGCTGCGCCCGGACGACCGGCTGACGGTCGAACTGATACAGGACACCGCCGAACGCGTGCTGTACGACGCCGGCTACCGCAAAACCCTGCGCAGCTACGTGGTCTACCGCGAACAGCACGCCAAGCTGCGCCAGGACCGCCACGCGCTGGTCGATGTCGCAGTCTCCATCAACGAGTACCTTGAGCGCCAGGACTGGCGCGTCAACGCCAACGCCAACCAGGGCTATTCGCTGGGCGGACTGATCCTCAACGTCTCGGGCAAGGTCATCGCCAACTACTGGCTCAGCCACGTCTACCCGCCCGCCATCGGCGAGGCCCACCGCGAGGCCGACCTGCACATCCACGACCTCGACATGCTGGCCGGCTACTGCGCCGGCTGGTCGCTGCGCACGCTGCTCAACGAAGGCTTGAACGGCGTCCCCGGCAAGGTCGAGTCCAGCCCGCCGCGCCACATGTCGAGCGCGATCGGCCAGATCGTCAACTTCCTCGGCACGCTGCAAAACGAATGGGCCGGCGCGCAAGCCTTCAGCTCCTTCGACACCTACATGGCGCCGTTCGTGCGCAAGGACGGCCTCAACTACGACGAGGTCAAGCAGTACATGCAGGAGCTGATCTACAACCTCAACGTGCCGTCGCGTTGGGGCACGCAGACGCCGTTCACCAACCTGACCTTCGACTGGGTCTGCCCGGAAGACCTGCGCGAACAGATCCCCCGCATCGCCGGCGAGGACATGCCATTCGCCTACGGTGAATTGCAGGCCGAGATGGACCTGATCAACCAGGCCTACATCGAGATCATGATGACCGGCGACGCCAAGGGCCGCGCCTTCACCTTCCCTATCCCGACCTACAACATCACCGAGGACTTCGACTGGGACAGCCCGAACGCCGAACGCCTGTTCGAGATGACGGCGCGCTACGGCCTGCCCTACTTCCAGAACTTCATCAACTCCGAGCTCAAGCCCAATATGATACGGTCGATGTGCTGCCGCCTGCAGCTCGACCTGCGCGAGCTGCTCAAGCGCGGCAACGGCCTGTTCGGTTCGGCCGAGCAGACCGGCTCGCTGGGCGTGGTGACCATCAATTGCGCCCGCCTCGGCTATCTGCACCGCGGCGACGAGGCCGGCCTGCTGGCGGCGCTGGACCGCTTGCTGGAGCTGGGCCGCGACAGCCTGGAGATCAAGCGCAAGGTGATCCAGCGCCACATGGACAACGGCCTGTTCCCCTACACCAAGCGCTACCTGGGCACGCTGCGCAACCACTTCTCCACCTTGGGCGTGAACGGCGTCAACGAGATGGTGCGCAACTTCGACCCGAGCGGCGAGCACGACATCACCAGCGACTGGGGCCGCGCACTGGCGCTGCGCCTGCTGGACCACGTGCGGGCGCGCATGGTCGAGTTCCAGGCCGAGACCGGCCATATGTACAACCTCGAAGCCACGCCGGCCGAGGGCACCACCTACCGCTTCGCCAAGGAAGACCGCAAGCGCTATCCGGCCATCCGCCAGGCGGGCACGGCGGAGATGCCCTACTACACCAACTCGTCGCAGCTGCCGGTCGGCTACACCGACGATCCGTTCGAGGCGCTCGAGCAGCAGGACGAATTGCAGCGCAAGTACACCGGCGGCACCGTGCTGCACCTGTACATGACGGAAGCGCTGACCAGCGCCGACGCCTGCCGCTCGCTGGTGCGGCGCGCGCTGAGCCGCTTCCGCCTGCCCTACATCACGGTCACGCCGACGTTCTCGATCTGCCCCAAGCACGGCTACCTGAACGGCAGCCACCCTTACTGCCCGAAATGCGACGCCGAGCTGCTGGCGCGCAAGCAGGCCGTCAACGCCTGACCACACTTAACTCAACCAAGGAAATACCATGAACAATCTGCCGCAAACCACCATCGCCGAACTGGACAACGCCGAACGCCAGCCTTGCGAAATCTGGACCCGCGTGATGGGCTATCACCGCCCGCTGGCCTCGTTCAACATCGGCAAGCAGGGAGAGTTCCATGAACGCAAATTCTTCAGCGAAGCCGCTGTGAACGCCAGCCGCTGACATGGGCGCCGCCACGCTCAAGGTGGGCGGCTACACGCCGTTCAGCGCCACCGAATACCCCGGCCTGCTGTCGGCCGTGGTGTTCGTGCAGGGCTGTCCGTGGCGCTGCGGCTACTGCCACAACCCGCACCTGCAGCCGCGCACCGGCTCCAGTCCGCTGCCGTGGGACGACATCCTGTCCGCGCTGGCGCGGCGCGTGGGCTTGCTGGACGCGGTGGTATTCTGCGGCGGCGAGGCCACCATGGATCCGGCGCTGGGCGACGCCATCGCCCAGGTGCGCAGGCTGGGCTTCCGGGTTGGACTGGAAACGGCAGGCATCTACCCCGACCGGCTGGCCAGCGTGCTACCGTTGGTGGATTGGGTGGGACTGGACGTCAAGGCGCCGTTCTCGCTGTATCCCGTCGTCACCGGCGTGCCCGGCAGCGGCGATCCGGTGCGGGCCAGCATCGCCGCCGTGCAGGCCAGCGGCGTCGCCTATGAATGCCGCACCACCGTGCATCCGGCGCAACTGCCGCCGACGCAGCTGGTGGCGCTGGCGCGTACCCTGTCGGCGCTAGGCGTCGAGCATTATGTGCTGCAGGAGTTCCGCGCCACCGGCTGCCAGGACCAGGCGCTGCTGACCAGCGCGGTGGCCGGCTATCCGGGGGGCGAGCTGCTCGAACGTATCGAGCCGCTGTTCCCCCGTTTCAGCGTGCGCCGCAACCACTAGCGCGGACGCCGGCCCGGCAAAGTGTCGAGCAAGCGGGTCAAGGCCTGCTTGCTCAATTCCGTCAGCGGCAACGCGATCCCATCCAAGGTGTTCTTGACCAGCAGACCCAGTTCGGTGTCGCCCTGCATCGACAGGCGGCGCGAGAAGAACAGGGTGTCCGGGTCCAGCTCGCGCCGCGCCAGCGCGATGAAGTCGCGCGTGCAGGCGCCGATCTCCAGGTCGGCCTCGCCTTGCGCGCGCACGGCCGCGAAGCCCTGCTCGCGCCACGTGAAGTCGAACGCCACCCCGGCGTCGCTGACGCAGACGCGCAGGTGCTTGCCGCGCAGGCTGGCGCGCACATCCTCCGGCAGATGCGGACGCAGCACCAGGTTGAGCGCGGCCACGCACAGCAGCGCGCCGGGATAGGCCGGCAACAAGCGGCCCAGCGCCGCCAGGGGCGCGGGCAACGGCAGCGCGCCGCCGGTTTGGTTCATGGTGACGGGATTCATGCGGCATGCTCCATGTGATAGTCAAGCCCGGGCTGGCCGTACCAGTAGCCGTTGCAGGCGGCGGCCGGCAGCAAGCCTTCCATCGCCTGCGCCGTCGGCGTGGCGGTCGAGGCGCCGCCGCGCGCGGCATCGAACGCGGCGATGATCTGCGGCATGTGCTGCGACTGCGGGCTCAGCCTCGCGACATCGACGCCCAGCGCCTGCATCTGCGCCACTTCGTTGACCAGGTTGTACACCAGCGCCGATTGGCTCTGGATGCCGTTCAGCACCAGGAAGTCCTGCTGCTCGCGGGTGCGCATCATCAGGCCGTCCGGATGGTCGATGCAGCTGAAGCGGCAGTCGTCCTTGGGCAGGTTGCGGTTGCGCGCGGTGAAGCAGCGCGCCGAGAACGCCAGCGGCATGCGGCCGAAGGCGAACACTTCGGTTTCCATGCCGTCCGGACGCTGCTGCTGCATGTGGCCCAGGCCGGCGCGGCCCATCTCCAGCGGCATCACCCAGCGCCGCGCGCCCAGTTCGTGCAGCAGCGCCAGGGTCGGCGGGTTGTAGATGTTCAAGTGCGGGCCGGCGATGAAGTCGCCCTGGCCGGACAGCAGGTGCACGGCCGCCATATCGTTGGCCTCGACCCGGTAGTGGCCGTTGGCCGCCAGCCGGCGCTGCGCGCCCAGGTCGGCGCTGGACTCGATCAGCGCCAGCGACGACAGCACCACCTGCTTGCCGCGCGCCGCCAGCATATCGGCGATCGCCAGCCAGTCGGCGCTGCGCAGCTCGTGGCGGCGCGAGCACACCGTCTCGCCGAGGTAGACGATGTCGACCGGGGTGGCGGCCATCTCTTCATAAAATTCCATCACTTGGGCGCGTGGCCAGTAATACAGCAACGGCCCTAAGGCAAGTTTCAACATGGTGACTCCAGCTTTCATTTCCACGAACGGTGATAGGCGCCCAGCGTGTGCTGCTGCCCCTCCGCCAGGGTGTTCAGTTCCGACATCCAGCCCGGCTTGACCGAGTAGCGCGCGGCGTTGCCCAGGCATTGGTCGAGCGCCTCGCGCCACACGCGCGTGACTTGCGCCACGTAGGCCGGGCTGCGCTGGCGGCCTTCGATCTTGACCGCGCGCACGCCCATCTCCAGCAGTTGCGGCAGCAGTTCCAGGGTGTTCAGGCTGGTCGGCTCCTCGACCGCGTAGTAGGTTTCATCGTCGACCTCGAAGCGGCCCTTGCACAGCGTCGGATAGCTGGCGTTCTCCTGCGGCGTGTAGCGGTCGATCATCACGCCGTTCAGGCGCGATTCCAGGCTGTTCCCGCTGTTCTGCCAGCGCACCGCCTTGGCCGGCGAGCAGACCCCGTGGGTGTTGGGCGATTCGCCGGTCACATAGGACGACAGCGCGCAGCGGCCCTCGACCATCACGCACAGGCTGCCGAAGCCGAACACTTCGATCTCGACCTCGGTGTTGCGCACCACATGCTCGACCTGGGCCAGCGACAACACGCGCGGCAGCACCGCGCGGGCGATGCCGAAGTGCTGGTGGTAGAAGTTGATCGCCTCGGCGCTGGTGGCCGAGCCCTGCACCGACAGATGCAGGCGCAGCGTTGGATGGTGGTCGCAGGCGTAGCGCATCAGGCCGGGGTCGGCCAGGATCACGGCGTCGACGCCGGCCGCGGCGGCGCGGTCGATGGCGCTGCGCCACAGCGCGCTGGTGTCCGGTTGCGGATAGGTGTTCAAGGCCAGCAGCACCTTGCAGCCGCGCTCGTGCGCGTAGGCGATGCCGGCCGCGATGGCGGCGTCGTCAAAGTTGAGGCCGGCGAAATTGCGCGCATTGGTGGCGTCGCGAAAACCCAGGTACACGCAATCGGCGCCGTGGTCGACGGCGGTCTTGAGCGCCGGCAGGCTGCCGGCCGGGCACACCAGCTCGATCTGGCGTTGGCCGGCGGCTGGGGGAATATCGAAAGGTTTCATTGGGATCAAACATGGATAGAAGTTCATCGCCAAACGGCGAACGAACTGTATCGCGCCGTCAAGCCTGAAATCCTTGATCTGCATCAAAGAAATTGAGCTTGTGCCGGTGGGACAATTGCCTTGCACATTCTCAAGGACTAGCCCATGCAAACGATCGCCCATTACCTCGAGCAGGATCATCGCCGCTGCGACGAGCTGTACAACCTTGCCGAAGCCAGCATCGCCGCTCGCGACTGGGACGCCGCCGCCACCGGCTTCGCCGCCTTCCTGTCCCGGCTCGAGCTCCACCTGGACAAGGAGGAGCGGGTGCTGTTTGCGCGGCTGGAGCGCGTGATGCACAACGCCTGCGGCCCGACCAGCGTGATGCGCATGGAACACGAGCAGCTGCGCGACACCTTGCACCACATGGGCGCCGCGCTGGCCCAGCGCGACAGCGACAGCTACTTCGACCACGCCGACACGCTGCGCGTGCTGATGCGCCAGCACAACCTGAAGGAGGAAAGCGTGCTCTATCCGCTGGCCGACCGCGTGCTGCACGAGCAGGCCGACGCCATCGTCGCCAGCATGGACTACCTGGAACGGACCACGGCGGACGCCGAGGCGGCAGCATGAGCACGCTACAAGAACAGGGCGCCAACGTGCGCCTGCTCGATGTCGGCGGCCTGGAGCCGCCGGAACCGATGGTGCGCATCCTCGACGCGCTCGACCAGTTGGGCCCCGCTGAACGGCTGCGGGTGCTGATCGACCGCGACCCGCTGCCGTTGTACCAGATCCTGCGGCGCTACGGCTACGACTATCGCACCACGCCGCAACCGGACTATCGCTACGAAGTGTTGATCTGGCTGGTTGCCGACGCGCCCGCCGCATGAAATCCGCCGACGCTCCACAACGCGCGCTATCGTTCGACCTCAATCCCCGCCTGTCGCTGCCGCTGCGCTATTTCCTGACCGCGCCGCTGTTCGCGGCGCTGGCGGCCGCGCTGCTGACGTGGCAAGGTCCGGCCGCGCTGCTGACGCGCTGGTCGCCGCAAACGCTGGCGCTGACGCATCTGATGGTGCTCGGTTGCCTCAGCATGACGATGGTGGGCGCGCTGTTGCAGCTGCTGCCCGTGGTGGCCGGCGTCGCGCTGCCGCGGGTGGGCGTGGTGGGCGGCATGGTCCACGTCGGCCTGTGCCTGGGCACGCTGCTGCTGGCGGCCGCCTTCTGGCTGGAGCAAGCCCTGCTGTTCCGCTGGGCGTTGGCGCTGCTGCTGGCGACCTTGCTGCTGTTCGTCGGCGCCTGCGCGACCGCGCTGCGGCGGCGGCGCGGGCCCGGCGCCGGCCCGGTGCTGCCGGGCATACGCCTGGCGCTGGTCTCGCTGGCGCTCACCACCGTGCTGGGCGGCCTGCTGGCCGGCGCCTTCGCCACTCCCGCACTGGCGGGCCTGCCGCTGCAACGCCTGACCGACCTGCACGCGATGTGGGGCCTGCTCGGTTGGGTGGGCTTGCTGGTGATCGCCATCGCCTACCAGGTGGTGCCGATGTTCATGGTGACGCCGCCCTACCCGCCGCTGCTGACCAACGGTTTTACCACCACCATATTCCTGTTGCTGGCGGCGGCCTCGATCACCAGCGGCTTGAGCGGAGCGGCGCAGCTGCTCCATCAGGCCTGCCTGTTCCTGCTGGCGGCGGGTTACGCGCTGTTCGGCGCCTGCACGCTGGGCCTGCTGGCGCGCCGCAAGCGTCCCAGCGCCGACCCCACCACCTTGTACTGGCGCACGGCCATGGCCAGCCTGCTGGCGGCGCTGGCGGTGTGGCTGTGGCCGGGCGACGGCGACGACAACCTGCGGCCGCTGTTGCTGGGGGTGCTGCTGATCGCCGGCTTCGCGCTGTCCGCCATCGCCGGCATGCTGTACAAAATCGTCCCCTTTCTGACCTGGTACCACTTGCAGGAAACCGCCGCGCCCGGCAAGCCCAAGCTTCCCGGCATCAACAAAATCATTCCCGAGCCAGCGGCGCACCGGCAATTCCGCACCCATGCGCTGGCCTTGCTGCTGCTGGCCGCCGCCTGCTGGCGCCCGGACCTGCTGGCCCGGCCGGCCGCCGCGCTGATGGGCTTTTCCTGCCTCTGGCTCTGGTACAACCTGGCCACCGCGCTGCGTCTGTACCGGCGCCTGCGCCCGGCTTCCAAGCCACCCCTAACCGTCACGGCAACCACATGAGCAACACCACCGCAAGCTATATCGAAGCCTGTCTGCTGCAAGCCAGGCCGCGCCTGAACACCATGCTGATACTGATGTTCAGCGAAGCCCAGCTGTTCGGGCAAAAAAGCCAATGGCTGGGCAGCGCCATCGCGCTGATGCAGCCGCTGGGCTTCCAGGAGCGGGCGATCCGCACCGCGCTGTGCCGCCTGGCGAATCACCAGGCGCTGCGCGTCGAGCGTCATGGCCGCCGCAGCCTGTGCCAGCTGGCCCCGGCCACGGCGGCGGCGGTGTGGGCCGCGCGCCAGCGCCACAACATCCCGCCGGAGCGCAGCTTTGCGGAGGACTGGACTATCCTGGTCAACAGCGGCGGCATCGGCGCGGCGCGCTATGCCGCCACGCGCAAGCGCTTGCTGGCCCTGGACTACTGCCTGCTGGCGCCCAACCTGCTGGCGCGGCCCAGCACCTATCGCAGCGCGCTGGACGGCGCCATGCCGGCGGCGGAAGAACTGGGCCTCGCCTTGTTCGACGTGAGCGGCGCGCAACTGGCCGCCGCCACGCGCCAGCCGCTGTTCGGCCGCACCGACTGGGACCTCGACGGCACCGCCGCCCTCTACCAGCAATTCCTGCAACGCTTCGAACCCTTGCGCGCGCTGCTCGATCAACCGGGCGCGATCAGCGACGAGCAAGCCTTCATGGTGCGGCTGCTGGTCAGCCACGGCTACCAGCACTGCCGCCGCAGCGATCCGCTGCTGCCGCAGGAACTGCTGCCCCGGGCATGGCCGGCGATGGCGGCCTACCAGACCTACGTGGCGCTGTATTGCCGCTGCACGGGACAGGCGCGCCGCCACATCCTGGCGCTGAGCACCCTCGCCACCGAAACCCCGCCCGCCAGCGCCGCAAGATTGCGCCGGCCATCGGCGCCTACCGACCATAGAAACGTCCAGCCCGGCATAGGCCGGCAACTGGCTTAGGAGAAAATACATGGAACTTATGACGATGGACGACTACCGTGGTCCCACCTTGAGCGTCACGGTCAACCGCGACGGCAACCGCGTCCACCGCCTGGTCGACGACATCATCCAGCCGCTGCGCGCCACCAAGCTGACGATACGGCGCGATCCGATGGTCGAAGCGCTATTCGGCGCGGCCTGCCCGCGCAACGCGGCGGCCGGGACGACGCGCCAGGCCAAGGGATAAGGTTCTACGTGGCGACATGATTTTTAATTATGTAATAACGTTTCCACTTTGCCTTGGGAGTAAAACATGACTGGAGACCAACGTACCAACAATGTGATCAGTTCGGTGGTGGAGCACGGCATCTGGCTGGCCAACTCGAAGGGGTCGGCCATCGCCTGGACGTATATGCAAACCTACCACGTGCCGCTCGAAGCGATACGCCGCGTGCTGGCCTACCCGGAAACACGCCGGCAGCGGCCTGCCGTCTGCCATCGCTGAGATCGCGCTGCTAGCGATAGCTGGCCAGTATCCTGTCCAGCACGCCCGCATTGAGCAGCCGCGTTTGCGCGTCGATCAAGTCCCGCAGCGACACGCTGCTGTATTTCGGACGCGCGCAATACATGGCGAAGTGGCTGACCACGAGCGGCGTCAGGCGCAGTTTTTTCAGCGTCGGATCTGTCTTCAGTTGATACTCGAAGTCCAGGGTGCGCATGACCATGAAATCGGTACGGCCGGCCACCTGCTTGAGCAATGAGGACATCTCGTTGCTCGCGTCGTCGCGCTTGGCGCGACCATCGGCGAACAGCGGATCCAGGCTGCGGTAGCTGTAGCCCAGCACGGTCCCGATGCGCGCGCCGGCCAGCCCGTCCATGCTGTCCGGGGCCTTGCCGTTCAACGGGCCGACCAGGCGTTCCTCGACATCGAAGAACGGCGCCGGCCAGTCATATTGCTCCACCTGTTCGCTGCTGAGCCAATCCGGACTGACGAAGCAGCGCAAATCCACCAATTTTTGGACCACCGCCATATCCTGGCGCTTACGCGGCAGCAGCACGTAGGCCGGCGTCCGGCCCAATTCCTTGGCCAAGGCATCCTGCCAATCCTTGGTGATGCCGCCGGCCAGCGACAAGCGCCCATTCGGTCCCGGCGCCACCAGGCCAAACGGCATGGTGCGGTTTTCCAGCATCAGAAACCGGACCGGCGGCGCGGCATGGACCCGCGGCATTGCAATGGCGAGCAAGCAGGACACGCCGATCAGAAATTTACATCCACGCATTGAGAACCCGTCTGCCGATAGCGATATGTGCCGAAAAAACACATTATCAACGTCAGCCGCTGTGTTCCAGTAGCGATATGCGGAAGCTGTTCCGCAAAAGCCACACGTTGACCGCCTGCCGCGCGCCGATCTCGACAGCAATTTGGTGAAATTCGCAATTGCTTACTCATGGTGTTCATTGCACAATGTTGAAATGCGACAAAAAACACCCATCCATCACGCCGCCCTGCTGGCCGCCGCGCTGGCCGCCCCAGGGGCGGTCGGCGCCGCCGCGACGCCGGCGCCGTCGTACAAGCCGGACTACTTCGCGCAGTTTCAGGCCAGCACGGCGATGGACATGGTGGCCCGCCTGCCCGGCTTTGTGTTCGATGGCGGGAATGCGGCGCGCGGTGTGGCCGGCAACGTGCTCATCAACGGAAAGCGCCCCGCCTCCAAAACCGATCCGCTCGGCGATGTGCTGGGCCGGATCCCGCTGGCCGGCGTGGAACGCATCGAAGTGATCAACGGCGGCGCGGGCGGCATCGATATGCAGGGCTACCCTACCGTGGCCAACATCCTGCTCAAACAGATGGACCTGGTTTCCGCCAGCATCAGCGCCTCCAGCTATCTGACGCCGGACGGCATCCACCGGCCCTCGCTGGATGGCAACTACAACCTGAAGCACGGCGACCAGAGCATCAACCTCACGCTGGCCAGCAACCGCGCGCCGGATATGTCGCAAGGACAGGGACGCCGGACCACGCTCTATACCACCCCCACCCCGGCCGCCGAAGTGAGCATCGTGGGCGCCGGCATCGCCGAAAACAAGACGATGAAACTGAGCTATGGCCGGGATCTGCTGGACGGCCAGCTGAGCTGGAACGCCACGGTCAATCCCTGGACCTACCAGTCGCAAGCCGAGTACGACGCCGGAACGCGCTCGTCGGGCAGCAACGACAACGCCGGACGCACGGTGGAACAGGGCTGGGCCTACACGCGCGACCTGGCGCACGGGGCGAGCATGGACCTCAAGGCGCTGCACCGGAGCTCCGAGCTGAGCGCCGAATCGACATATGCGGCCGGTGGCAACCTGTCGTACTCGGTGGCCAATGCCACGGCCAACGAGCATGTGCTGGCGGGAGAGCTCAGTTGGCGGGCGCTGGACGGGGTCATGCTGCGCGGCGGTTTTGAACGGACCGTCAACACCAACGACAACAGCAACACCTATCAGGCCAACGCCCATGTCGCCGCAGCGCCAAGCGGCAGCGCCTGGGTCCAGGAATCGCGCCTGGAAGGCCAACTGTCTTCGGCATGGCAGGTCGACAGCTCGCTCAATGCCGAAGCCGGCCTGAAAATCGAACACTCCAGCCTGCGCATCGGCGCCGACCAGCCGGAGGCCAAGGCCTACGTCTATCCCAAGCCACGGCTGCGGCTGTCGTTGTCGCCAACGTCGTCGCTGCTGCTGCGCTTGCGCATGGAGCGCGAGGTCAGCCAGCTGAACTTCGGCGATTCCGCAGGGTACTTCGGCATCGCCGACAAGGCGCTGCGGGCCGACTTGCCCGATCTGGTGCCGGCCAAGACCTGGCTGTGCGAAGGCGCGCTCGAATACCGCTTCTGGGAACGGGGTTCCGCTGTCGTGAGCTACAAGCAATCGCACATCAGCGACCTGGTCGACCGCATGCCGATCCGTACCGCGAACGCCAGCTACGACGCCGCCGGCAATATCGGCGACGCCAGCGCCGACAGCGTCACCGGCCTGCTCACGCTGCCGACCGACAACTGGTCGCTGCCGCAGGGGCTGCTCAAGCTATCGATGACCCGGCGCGCCTCGTCCGTCACCGATCCCACCACGCTGGAGACCCGCGCGCTGTCCGGCGAGCAGCCGCTGGCGTGGAGGATCGAGTTTTCGCAGGACTTGCCGCGGCAGAGGTCCGCCTGGGGACTGTCCATCGACAATGGCTGGAGCAACGACAACTGGCAGGTCGCCGAGCACGACACCAGCAATGGCACCGGCTGGGCCCGCGCGTTCGTCAACTATCGGCCGGCGGCTAATCTGATGGTGACGCTGGAATTGAACAACCTCGCCGGGCGCGTCGTCACCAATGACCGCACCCACTACGCCGGCGACCGGCTGGCCGGAGCGGTCGACTTCGTCGAGCACAGCGTGACCCGTACCCAGCCATTCGCCATGCTGCGGGTGCGCAGGGACTGGTAGGCGGACGCGCTTAACGCGCTGACGGCGGCGGGTAACTGTAATGCACGGTATCGACCATGCTGCCATCGCGGCGGCGGCGTCCGCCTGGGGTCGCGGTTTGCCGCTGGAAGCCGCAACGCAGCGCCAGGGCGCAGCTGCGGAGATTGTCGGCGTCGCAGCGATAGTTCAGGCGCGCAGCCGGCCAGCGGAGGTTGACTTCCTTGACGCAGGCGTTCAACGCTTCCTCTGCCAGGCCGCAGCGCTCATAGCGCTGCCGTAAAAATATGCCTGCTTCGATCTGGCCGTCCACCTCGCCGCCGACGTAACATTCACCGACCAGGTCGCCACGACTATCCCACAGAGAAATGATGAATTGGCGACCACTGCGCCACTCTTCAGCCAGGAATGCCACCAGCCGGCCGGCGTCGGCCACGCTGCTCATCGCCAAGACCGGATCGACCAGCACCTCGTTCAACCGGACGCGCTCTTCATCGACCATTTGCAGCAGCTGCGCGCTGTCGTCCTGGCGGTAGCAGCGCAGCACCAGGCGGGTGGTTTCCAGATGCGCCTTGAACGTGGTCGGCTTAGTCATCGCGCATCGCCATGTCGATCCAACGGCAAATCATGCTCGCCTTGGCCGGCGCCAGATCGCGCGACGGCGGAAAATGCAAGGGATGTTCACGCGGCAAGCTGAGCCACTGACGCAGCAGGCTGGCATTGGCGCGCACGCCGTCATAACTGTCGAGCCCGAGGACTTCCGCCACACCGGGATAGATGCGCGCGTAGTACGACAGGATCGGCGCTATATGGTCCGCCCAAACGGGCTCGGCTACTTCCGCCACCTGATTGAAGACCAGCACAGAGAGCACGCCGCCGCCGGACTGGCGCGTTAATTCGCCGGCCGCCTGCCAGGCGTCGCCACCGATGTAGTACAGCTGTGAGTCGGCAACTGCCCGCCTGGGCGGCAGCGGCTGAGGACTGCGGGCATCTATACGCACCAGACCGACTCCGTTCGCGTCCGTGACTATGCGCGCCGGGAATTCGACGCCGCTGCGTGGACGATTATTACCTTCAAACCTGGTCAAACCCAAATCGATCGCTTCGCCCGCCAAAGCCTGGCCGGCGTGGCGCGCATGAAACTTCACGATCGCGCTTTCGCCCGGCGCCAGCCGGAGCGAGGTCGGCTCGCAATGAATCCACTTGAGCGATGGATGCTCCTGTAACAGCAGCGCCGTACTACCGGATCGCACCGCCTGCACGGCCAGAGGATGGCGGCACAACAGCGCATGCTGCGCCTCGCTGAGCGCCAGGTCCAGCAGGCCGCCCGTCCGCTCCAGCGCCGCCCTGCCATAGTCGATGGCATGCTCATGCAATGCCAACGGGCCGTCGTCGCTCAGCACCACCAGTCGCAGCACGCCCAGGTCCCTGGACTCGCCCGCCGGCCGCTGCAGCGGCATCGAATTGCCCAGGTCGAGCGTCAATTGTAGTCTATCCCGGTGTAACTTCCAGTAGGCCGGACCGCAAACCGAGCCGGCAGGGTTGAGACGCCGCTCCGACGGGAAATTGACCGCTTCCCCGCTCCGGCCAGGGCCTATCACCCCGATCACGCGGCCATAGTTAAACCCGGGTAACTCAGGGTTGCCCTGGTACGCATCGAGCATGAATTTGACCGAGATGCCGGTCTGGCAGCGTTCGCGCAAGCCTAGTATCAGACCGTCCCGCGGGCCCAGCCAGCGTATATTTTCCAGCTGAATCAGCGACTGGAATACACCCGCCGCCATCTGGTCGCCCTTCTCCGTCGGCACCCTGCCGTACCACAGATCGAACAGCGTGGCCGGTTCGACGCGGCCTTCAAAACCCGAACCATCCTGTAGCAGCATGCGCAACGTCAACCCGAATATCTGGGAGAGCGATTGCTGGTCCGGGTCCAGATCGACCATCTTGGCGTAGGGTGCGCCGGAATGTATCGCTCCCAGCGCCTGCCCGTCCAGCCGCGACGCCGCCATGCCGTGCGCACCACTGATGATGCAGTTGTCCAACAAGAAATTATGCAGGCCATAAGGATTGATATATTGAAATCCTGCATATTCCTCGGTCATGTTGGCGCTCCGCCGGCGCGCATTCATGGGCAGCAACTTCACGTCTGGAGAAAGATTCGCCAACTTGTTATTAATCGTGCTGGGATTGGTGAAAAAACACCCGTGAAAATATAATCGCGGCAGATCGAAATAACTCATGCGGCTGCGGGCGTATAGATGTCCACACGCTCCAACAGCTGATGGCCAAAGTCAGACAGAAACCGCTCCGACTTCTCCTTTAAACCACGCATGGTTTCCCGCAGGCCCGCAGTCAGTTGTTCCGCGCGCGCCGCTTGCTTGGCATTTGCCATAAAAACCGCCAAGCCGATGGCCACATAAAGAGAGTGGAAGGCAATATTCACGCCGCGCGGGTATTTCTTTATGGCCGACACCACCAATCCGTCATCGGGGGCATACCAATGCGGAGTGACAAATATTTTCCCCACCAGGTCTGCCAGGAATATCGTGTTGTGTATATATTCGTGGACGATATTCTCGGCGAAGTCGAGCATCGTCCAGGAAGGATTGGGATTCAGCCATATCAACCCGACCATGGACGAGACGGTCCCGCTACTGCCTTCGCGCCGGACGCAGACGATGGCGCCAAGCATGGACTGGATTGCATCATGTAATTGTTCATCGACCGCTTTAATAAAACTCAAGGCGTCGCCTATCCGTCCGGCGATATGCAGTTGCTCGTCGGCCGAATAGCATGCCATCTGCGCGGAAGAAATCAAACCTTCGCGGCGCAATTCTTCCTGCAATACCGGGTTGTGGAATGACACGACGATGTGGTCTTTGCACGGGATCGATGTTTTTTGAATCGCGTTGAGACTGGCGATATAGCTGTGTTTCAAGGACGCGGCTTCGGGCAGATAACCTGTGATGGCAACGACCGCGCGCACCTGATTGGCCACGTTGCGGGCGACGTCAAACGGGGCATAACGGTTTTCATCCAGCAACGCCTGCAGGGATGGCAATGCCTCCGGTTCGGTCGTCACGGTGTCGGCCGGCACCGCAGCGATCTGGCGCCGCTTGTCTTCGGCTTCGGCCGCCAGTGGATCGATGGGGCCGTTGGCCGTGGGGGGCAACGGCGGCAATGGCTCCGCCGGCAATGCCCCGTACATCATGTTGATCGACGAATACCACTTTATATTTTCTTTGACGGTGGCCAGCTCGCTGCCGTCCGGGTTGAATTGAGCGATGGATGCTTCAGCCAGCGTGCTTATCAAGGTGGATTTCATTTCCCATATATCCTTATTCTCGGATGAAAATTCCAGCCGGCCGACGATAAACGGCCGGCCAGCTGGACCTAATATGCGACGGTGGGCAATGCTTTATTTCGCAGGCCGTTTCAGCAAGCCATCAACCACTTTGCGCTCGTCCTGCACTTCCAGCGCTGGCGCGGCGTCACCGCGATCGATTTCCACCGGGGCCTGGCTCATGCCGCCGGCCTGGTGATTGGTCGCGCCCCATACATATTGGGCCGCAGGCGGCGCCGCCGCCGGGGCTTGGGAGCCCCAGACATATTGCGCTGCGGGCGGCATGCCGGCATATTCGGCGCTGGGATGCATCGACCGGACATGTACTTGGGCGTCGTGGGTTATTTCAATTTCATGCAGCAAGCGTCCTTGGTGTGTCACTCGAATTTCCATAATATCTCCATGAAAGCATTGGTTGGGCTACGTAATCGAGCGTGCCTCGCAAAAAGGCACGTTTCACAATAGCAGATAAACCAATGAAGATATTCTATAAATGTCACGGAATTAGTATTTATCAATGACCATGAAAGTATAAATATGATATCGACAAAAACATTCCAATAAAATTCCGATTTTTGAATAAGCTATTAATTTAATACCGCATCGCTAGCAATAAAAAACTAATTAATAACTTCAAACTTGGAAATCGATCAGATCCCGCGACGGCTGTTCCTTGCGCCGACAGCATTCGGCGAATCGAATGCTATTTAGCGGATGGAACGCGCAGCGATCGGCTCAGTTGGCTGAAATGGGACAACTCCTCCGCCTCGGCGTTGGCCTTGGCGGCCGGCTGGCTCTCCGCCGTCGCGGCACTTGTGGACGCCGCTCCCGCGCCCTCCAGGAACGCATACAACAGATGGCGCTGGCCCATGGTCATGTCGCGCGTCACCGGCATGAAACGAAACTGTTCGAACGCAGCCGGATCGGTCAGCCGCCGCACCACCTTCGCATGCCGCTTCACGTGCTCGGGATTGGCGAGATCGAGCCAGTTGTCCATGCACGGCGCCATCGCATTCCAGTTGAGCAGAACATGCTTGTAGACGTTGTCCCAGCTCGGCGCCATCTTCGCGATGGCGTCGTCGGCAGGAAGGACCCGCACATACGCATAGGTATAGGCCTGGGGATCGATCCCTTCCGACGGTGGACTGATGTTTTTGCCTGGCTGCGCAACAAACGCATATATCCCCGCTTCCTTCGCGCTCGCCGGCACGTTCAACACGCCTTGCTCATCGGTCTTCCAATTCTCGGTCCAGAGCGGCAGCGGTTCTTCCTCCGGCATCAGAGACAAGGTCGCGTCGCTGACCTGTTTCAGCGCTTTGCCGCGCTGGTACATTTGAAACCGGGCCACGCTATCGCTACCTTGGTCCAGGTATTGATTGGGCATCGTTGGAATCAGACGTTGGACCGATTCCTTCAGCAAGGCCTCGCCATTGGCGGAACGCAATTCCAGATTGCCTTGCAGCGCCTGTGGGACCACCTGCGGATCGATGTCGACGCTGACGATACCTGCCCCGGCCTCGTAGGCGGTGCGGTCGTATTGCTGATAGCTGAGCGTGGCAAGCCGGGTTTCTGTGCTATCCGCCGGATTGACGGCGACCACCTGCAACACGCCCAGGTCACGTTTTTTCGCGTCGGCGCCAGTCTCCGGAATGCAGTTCGACAAGTCCAGCGTCAGCTTGTTGCTTTCGAGCCGGGCACCCGCATTGCCAAGTGCGGCAGTCGCTCCTGCGGCTCTCAACATCGCGCGGTCGCCGGGCTCGTGGGCAGGCTCGTCCTTGCGCCATATCCCTATCGTGCCAACCAGCAGGCTACGCGCAGGGTTGGGTTGAAAACCACCGGCCATCAGTTTTTTGTAAAGCTCCTTTACCTGTTTGCCGCTGACGCCATTATCCGCCTTCACCATGCTCGGGTCGTCATAGTAGACCGTGCGATAGGCGTTGAAGCTGATCACAATGCCCTGGGCGTCGCCGTCCCCAAGCGCCCGCCACAATGCGTCCAGCGCGTCGCTCTTGTGCGCGTCGATTTGCAGGTCCCGCAGGGGGAAGGAGGTTTGCCAGTTGACCGAGGCGATAGCGGCAATGTATGCCCCTGGATTGCGCTTCATGTTGATATTGCGCGCAGTAAAGCGCTCGCTGCGGCGGGCGGCAACCCTGCAGCCGCCTTCGATCCCGAAGCTGATTCCATCGAAAAACAGTTGCGACGAAATGCTCCCGTATGGCTCCAGATCCACCAACATCCCACTGAAATCCGCAGGAGCGCCGCACAGCGCATCGCTGGTGACCAGGCCCTGGCCAAGATCGACGGCGGACACCTGGGTGTTGAAGAATTTCGCCTGGTGGGTGCCGTGCGGATTCCAGTTGGTGGCGGCCAGGGTGGCGTCTATCGCTCGTTGCCGGAATTGCTGCATCGTCTCGGTGGGCGGCGGCGGGCAGAGTTGCGCATTAATCTCGTCATAAAAAACGGGCTGGTTGTTCGTCACGATAGGGTCCCACGATATGTTCCCCTTGAAATGGATGCGCGGCGTTTGCAAGATGCTCATGGTGGGCTCCCGGTCAGAACTGCTGGTAAATGAAGGCTGGACCGGCAACCTTGTTCCGGTCCGTCAGCGGCGTGGTCAATGCCTTGGTCGCCGCCATGCGCAGGTCGAACATATAGCGCACGGCAATTCCCAATTGCGCGCTGTCGCCATCGAAAGCGGCGTTCAGCGCATCGACCATCCGGCTATACGCCATCGTGCATTCGCGTTGCGCCAGCTGGGCCGCCTCGGGTTCCTTGGAGAAGTCATGCGTTTGCGGGTCGGCGATGGCCGGATAAACCCCGTCCCAGTCCACACCCAGCGCCGCGCCCCACGAATAGCCCTCCTTGGCGTCGCTGCTGGTCAGTACCTGATTCCGGTACAACTCCTCGAAACGATAGAAATGCGCCAGTTCCTGGGAAAAATCCAGCGGGCTGTCGGATGCGCCCTCGCCTTCCGAAACAATCACCTGGATCGCCTTGTGCGCATCGTCATAATTGCTGACGGCGAACAGCTGCCCCGGAAAGAACTGCTGGCCGGTAATTTGATTACGGTTCGCTTGCCAGCTGTCCGGCGGCAAGCCCTGCAGATAACTGTCCAGATGCTCATAGAACTCGCCGATGGTCACCACCTGGCCAGCCTCGGCGTCGAAGGCGGCCGCGCGCAGTTGCTTGAACTCGAGAGGATCAATCGGCACTTCGATCGCCATGCCTTGTTTCATCGCTGCTTCGCCGAACGGCAGCAGATGGACGGTCAGCACCTTTCCGTCCGAGCCGATGTCGCCCGGTAAAGGTCCCGGATAAATGGGCGATTGCAGATGCGGCCGGCCGCCCAGCGCGTTCAGGATATTGGCCCCCAGGCACAGATGTATCATCTCCTGGTGCGTGATCGCCAGCAGCCGACCGCGCGCCCCGGGGTTACTGTCCGGGAGCAATGTGAGCAGCGCATACAAATACGGCGGCAAGGTTCCAAACTCCAGGTTGATCGCCGTCTGGAGCATGGCCTGCGCTTGATCGATACTTTTAATCGGTGAAATCCGTAAACAAATCATGCTGTTCTCCCGATGGTTCTGTCGTTGCGAGTTGAAAGAGTAAATCCCCTGGAAAACCGATCCCGGCCAGCTCGTCAGGTCCGCTCCTGAATTGCCTTCAGCGGATCACGTCCCGCTCCGATTCCGCACTGGTCACCTTGGGCGTTTGCCCCCGCAGCACAGAATTACCGCTGTACAGCGTGCGCTGGTCGACCGCGGCCGGCTCCAGCCAATGTTCCGCACGCATCTCCCCGTTCAGGCCATAGACGGCCAACGCGTTCGCATACACCACTTGATGGATGGTGGCGGCCGACAAGCCACGGCGGGCCATCAGGCGCGCCGATTTCGGTACCGCCAGCGGGTCGGACACACCCCAGTCGCAGGCGGAATTGACGATGATGCGCTCCGGCCCATACTGCGTCACGATATCGGACAGGCGTTCGTTGCCCATCTTGGTGGAGGGATAGATCGTGAATGCGCACCAGTAGCCCCGCTCCAGCACTTCCTGCACCGTTTCTTCATTGTTGTGGTCGATCACGCAGCGCGCCGGATCGAAGCCGCATTCCTCCAGCACGTCCATGGTGCGCTGCGTGCCCTGCTTTTTGTCGCGGTGCGGGGTATGTATCATGATGGGCAAATCGAACTCCTGCGCCAGCGCTATCTGCGCCCGAAACGCCTTGTCCTCCAGCGCGGTCTGCTCGTCGTAGCCGATTTCGCCCAGCGCCACCACGCCCTCCTTGGACAGATAGCGCGGCAGCAAGTCCAGCACCGCCTCGGACAGCGCCGGGTCGTTGGCTTCCTTGGGATTGAGGCCGATGGCGCAATAGTGGCGGATGCCAAACTGGCCGGCGCGGAAGCGCTCGAAGCCGGTGATGGTGGAAAAATAGTCGACGAAGCTGCCGACATTGGTGCGCAGCTGCCCCAGCCAGAAGGCCGGCTCGATCACCGCGACGATGCCGGCCAGCGCCATCGCTTCGTAATCGTCCGTGGTACGGGCGATCATGTGGGCGTGCGGATCGATCAGCATGCCGCTGCCGCCGGCCGGCAGCTGACGCGCCACCGAGCGGGCCAGGCCCAGCTGCTGCGACTGCTCCAGGATGGCGTCGATCATGGCCGGCGTCAGCACGCCACCGCAACACGGACAGGCCGCGGCACGGTCCGCAAACATCTCCTCGACCACGCTGCCGTCGTAGCGCTGTCCGTCGTTCCCATTGGTCTTCATGCTGCATCTCCCTTGATAGAAATCTTCATCCCTCGCGCCACAAACTGAGCTCCGGCCAGGTGATCGCGGCGGTGCGTTGGTATAGGCCTTGACGCTGGCATTCCGCCCGCAACGACTGCAGCGCGGCACGGCCGGCGCCGTCGGCCGGCGCCAGGCTCAGCGCCACGGCCAGCCGCTCCGCCTCGGCGCCGTCGGCCAGCACCCGCGCCACCGCCGCGCAGCCCTCGTCATCGGCGTGCGGCACCACACAACGCCACAACTCCGGACTGACCGCGCGGCCGGCAGCCCAGCGCTCGTGCGCCAGATCCACCAGCATGCGCGCCAACCCCGGATTCGCGCGTTGCTCGAGTCCCTGCACCGGCCAGAGCGGCGTCTCCACAAAAAAGGTCTTGACCACCATCTGGTTCCAGGCGCTCACGTCGAAGTGCGCGGCCGGATACGGATTGCGATGGGCGATGGCCTCGAACACCGGCCGCATGGCCGAACGCACCGCCGCGCGCGCCCGCGCCTCCAGCCCGGCGCCGCCCGGGTACAGCGGAAAGCCGCGATACAGGGCCACCAGTTCATAGATCTCGGCGGTATCGGCCAGCCGATCGAGCAGCCCGGCGAACGCGGCGGCGTCGCCACGGTAACCCGCCAGCACGAACGCCACGCGGGCGGCCTGGTCGACGCTCCAGCGGCCGGGGTCGAAGCCCGGACAGGCGCTGCGCGCGGCCGCCAGTTCAGCCGTCGACAACGCCAGATCGTCCTTGCCTAGCCGGCGCGGTGCCCAGCCCAGCGCCTTGCCCAACTGGCGCTCGCCGTCCGCCGACCGGATCGCCTGCAGTTGCTCGCGGAACCAGCGCAGGCCGGCCTCGGGCAGGCGCGACGCCAGCCAGCGATCCAGCAGATCGACGCTGCTGCGGACCGATGCCATGGCTGCCAGCTGATCTGATTGCTCCATGGTCTGCGCCTTTCAAGTACCGGGAATCACGCGTTGCAGTAGGCGGGTGCCGGCGTACGCCGCCAGGCACAGCATCAGCGCGCCGCCGCCGCCGCCGGCCGCCGCGATCACGGTGGCGTCGAGCAGCGAGGTGGCGGCGATCAGCTGCGCCACCGCCTGCGGCACATCGCCGGGCTGGCGCCGCACCAGCAGCCGCAGCGCCGCGACATCGGCCCACCCCAGCGCCAGCATCGGCAGCAGCAGCGGCAACACTGCCGGTCCGAGCGCGGCCGGCGCGTACAACAGCAGCGGCAGCGCCAGCATGGCCAGCGGCCAGTAACGCCCCACCCGATCCAGCGCCTCCTGCTTGGCCGCGTAGCTCAGGCCGGCGATGTGGGCCAGCATGGCGATGGCCGCCACCGCCAGCTCCCAACGCGGCACCACCGCCATGCCCCCGGCCACGGCGGCGGCCGTCACGTACACCAGCGCCCGGCACAGCCCCATCACCAGCGGGCTGCAGGGATTACCCTTGTGCCACAGGTCGTACACCAGGATGGCCGCCGCCAGCAGCATGCCGGGCAGCACCGCCCCGGGGCCGCACAGCATCAGGCCCAGCAGTCCAAGTGCCAGCAGCGTGAAACCGATGGCGAACACCGTCACGACGTTGATGTCGCCGGCCGGGATAGGTCGGCGCGGCCGCTCGCGCGCGTCGATCGCGCGGTCGAAGGCGTCGTTCAGATACATGCCGGCCACGTAGAACGCCGAGATGGCGGCGCCGGCGATCAGCGTGCGCAGCTGGACGGCATCGGCACCGCCACCCAGTATCGTGCCGGCCAGCACATTGGTCCACACGGTGGGCAGGTTGGATACCCGGCCCAGGCGCAGATAGACGCCCAGTGCCGGCGCCTTGCGGATCACGCTGTTCACCACGTCAACTCCTTGATGACAAATTCCAGTTCACGGGCGATGGCCACGGCCTTGCCGGTGCTGCGCAGGCCGGGGGGCAGCACGTCCCAGGTATAGGTCTCGACTTCCAGATGCGGTAGCTGCGCGAGCGACGGCAAGGCGCGCAGCACGGCGCGCAGTTGCTGGCAGGTCGAGCCGAAGCGCTCGTACCCGCCGAGAAAGACCGGCACATGGCAGTGAATCCGCCACTCGCCTTGCGCGGCGCCGCGCTGGAACGCCGCCAGCGCTTGCGGCAGATCGTCATAGCGCTGCAGCGGGCCGGCGTCGCGCGTCACCACTTGGTGCAGGTAGACGCCGTCCTCCAGCCGGTTCACGGCGTCCAGCAGGTCGTCGTTCATGTGTTCGATCCGCAGGGCGTTCGACAGCTGTATCTTCGGCACGGCGATGTCGGCCGCCGCCAGGCGCCGCAGGCCGGCCACCGGGTCCTCGAATTCCACCGCAGCGTGGCAGATGTCGTAGCACACGCCGAGATGGCGGCGCAACAACGCCGCCGCCCCGTCGGGCTCGACGGCGGCAAGCGCCGCCATCATGCTGCAGGCCTCGGGAGCGAACAGGTGATGGGTGAAAAATTCCAGCGTATCGTCCACCGTTTCGAGCATGCAGCCCGGTTCCGGCTCCAACGCCAGTGCGATGCGCCGCCCGCTTTCCCGTTCGATGACGGCCAGCGCCGCCGCCGTGCGCACCAGTTGCGCGGCGATCGCGGCGCGGTCTGTCGCCGACACGCCCTCGCCGCGGAACGCCCCCGGTACGGTCGAGATGCTGCCGTCGACGCCGTCCGGCAGCAACTGCGCCAGGATGCGCGCGATGTTGAGCGTGTAGTCCAGCCGCTCCGGCGCGCGCCAGTCCGGCAAATAGACTTGCTGCTTGACCCGGGTGCCATGGAACGGGCCGTAGGGAAAAGCGTTGATGGTGAAGACGTAGGCGTTCAGTCGCGCCAGCTGGGCCTGGAAGGCGGCGATGGCGCCCGGCGCCGCCAGCGCCTGCGCGGCCACGCCGGACAGGCGCAAGCCGATGCCGAACGCCTGGCCCGGCGCCCGCAGCGCCCCCAGGGCGTCGCGAATCGCCGGTATGTACTCGTCCAGGCTGGCGCTGACCTGGTCCCAGCCTTCGCCGGCATGGATGTTGGTGCAGTAGCTCAGGTGCAGCTCCCGTCCCTGCAGCATCAGGCGCATGCGCCCTCCCCGGACCGTTCCGCCAGCCAGCGTATCGCCGCCTCGACCAGGTTGTCGTCCATGGCGTGCACCTCGACCCCGGTGCCGACCGCCGACAGCAGCGTGATGGTCAACTCGCCGCCCAGGTGTTCGCGGAACTCTCGCAAGCCCGCCAGCACCAGCAGCTCGCCATCCGCGCCGCGCGCGGCCAGTTGCTGGTGCCAGAGACAAAAGCCGAGCCGGGCCAGCAGGCGATACACGCGCAACTCCTCGCCTGCCGGCAGCAGACCGGCCAGCACCGAATAACGCGCGTCCAGCGCCAGGCCGATCGCCACGGCCTCGCCGTGCGACAGCGCATGCGCCGTCATTCTCTCGAGCTTGTGGGCCGACCAGTGACCGTAGTCGAGCGGTCGCGCGGAGCCGCGTTCGAAGGGATCGCCGGCGCACGTGATCTGCCGCAGGTGCAGCGCCGCCGAGCGTTGGATCAAGGCCTGCAACGGCGCGGCGTGAAAGGCCGACAGCGCCGCCGCCTGCCGTTCCAGCCACACAAAGAATGCAGCGTCGCGTATCAGTGCGACTTTTACCGCTTCGGCCATGCCGGCCCGCTTCTCGCGCGGCGGCAACAAATCCAGCAGCGCGCTGTCGTTGAGCACTCCCCATGGCGGACTGAAGGTGCCAAGCAGGTTCTTCTGCCCGCGCCAATTGACGGCGTTCTTCACGCCGACACCGCTGTCGCCCTGGGCCAGCACCGTGCTCGGCATCCGTATGTGCCGCACGCCGCGATGGAAAATCGTGGCGGCATAACCAACGGCGTCGAGCAATGCGCCGCCGCCCAGCGCCAGCACATAGGAATGCCGGTCGATGGCCCGTTCGGACAGCAGGGCCAGCAAGCGCTCCAGCAGTTCGGCATCGTTCTTGCAGGCTTCCCCGCCGGGAATGGCCACCACCTCGCCGACCAGCTCCATCGACGCGCGGTGGGCTTGCGCGTAGTCGCCGATGCAAGCGGCCAGCGCCGGCATCTGGTCCAGCACGCCCTGGTCGACAAAAACGATGACGCGATGGACCCGGTGCGGCTCGCCCAGCGCCAGCATATCGCGAAGATGGGGGTTGTCCGGCGCGAAGGCGTGACGCGTGAACACCACCGGCAAGCTGTAACTGACGGTGAAGCCGTAGTTCTGCCATTCACCATCTCCGTCCAGCCCCTGGACCGGCACAGCACGCAAGCTGGACTGGTTATTCATGAAGTCTCCAATAAAAACTCGCAGGGGCCAGTTGACGCAAAGAAGACTATTAACTCGCTAGTAAATAAATAGCGGCGCAATAATATATCGAATTGAATAGACCGACATCATTCATAATAGTCAGGCGACTATCGATATAATATTTAATTTACCGTCGATCAGCGTCTTTTGACAAAAAAACTATACCGTCGATTTAATCCAGGAAAATCACACATTGTCACAAGGTAATAAAAACAACAAAATGTTTTTCTTGCATATTTTCCTCAATTCCACTGAGAATCATTCGAACCCATGGAATATTCGACCAAGATGAATATGCAGCCATTGCTTATATTAAATATCGTCGGGCTGACACCGCGCCATCTGGGTTCGATGACGCCCCGGCTGAGTGCCTTCGCCGCGCAGGGCTCGCTGCGGCCGCTGACCAGCATCACCCCGGCCGTCACCTGCAGCGTCCAGGCCACGCTGTTGACCGGCACCCTGCCGGGTGAACACGGCATCGTCGGCAACGGCTGGTATTTCCGCGAGCTGGCGGAGATTTTTTTCTGGCGCCAGTCCAACCAGCTGGTGGCCGGTGACAAACTGTGGGACAGCGCGAAGCGCCGCGATCCCGGCTTCAGCTGCGCCAACCTGTTCTGGTGGTACAACATGGCGTCCAGCCATGATTTCGGCGCCACGCCGCGCCCCATCTACAAGGCCGACGGACGCAAACTGCCTGACTGCTATACCAAACCACCATCTTGGCGCACCGAACTGACGGCACGGCTAGGCGCCTTTCCGCTGTTTAAGTTCTGGGGACCGGCGACCAGCATCGCCTCAAGCCGCTGGATCGCCGACGCCGCCAAGCTGTCGATGAGCGAACAGAACGCCACGCTGACGCTGGTCTACCTGCCCCACCTCGACTACGATCTGCAGCGTTACGGCCCGGATGCGGCGCATCCGGCGGTGGCGCGTTCGCTGCAGGAAGTCGATGCCGTGGCCGGCGATCTGATCGCCCATGCGCAGCGCACCGGCCGGCGCGTGCTGGTGCTCTCGGAATACGGCATCACGGCGGTGGACCGGGCCGTGCACCTGAACCGCCACCTGCGCAATGCCGGCTACCTGACGGTCCGGGTGGAGGATGGCGCGGAGCTGCTCGACCCGGTGGCCTCGCGCGCCTTCGCGGTGGCGGATCATCAGATCGCCCATGTCTATGTGGCGAACGCCGACGATATCGAGCCGGTGCGCCGCTTGTTGGCGGCGGTGGATGGCGTGGAGTCGGTGTGGTGCGGCGCGCAACGCGCCCAGGCCGGGCTTGATCATCCGCGCGCCGGCGAACTGGTGGTCATGGCCGACGCGCGCTCCTGGTTCACCTACTACTATTGGCTCGACGATGCCCGCGCACCCGACTTCGCGCGCACCGTCGACATCCACCGCAAACCCGGCTACGACCCGGCGGAACTGTTCGTCGATGCGTCCATCCGCTTCCCCAAGCTGGCACTGCTGCGTCGCCTGCTGCAGCGCAAGCTCGGCTTGCGCACGCTGATGAACGTGATCGGCCTGGACGCGTCGCTGGTGCGCGGCTCGCACGGCCGGCCGATCGAGGATTCTCAGGCCGGGCCGCTGATTATGGCGGACTGGCCGGGCGCCTTCGCTGCCGGTCCGGTGGCCGCCACCGAGGTCAAGGATCTGGCGCTGAGCGTGCTCTTCGCCGACGCCGACGCCGCTGCGCCGCGCACTGCGGCGGCTTCAAGCGTTTCGGCTTGACCAGGCAGTCCATGCCTATGCCCAAGCCGCCTTCCATCGTCGTATCGCAACAGCTTGCATGCCACCCCTGCGCATCGAGCATCGTCTTGCGCGGCTTGAATAATCCACGCGGCATCAAGGTTAAACCGGATGGCAATTTGTTGCTGGTGGAGGCCGGCAGCGGCGACACCCGTGGCGCAGAGCAGGTATTTTCAGGCCGCCTGTTGCAATTCCAGGCAGATGACGCGGGCGGTTTTGGGCGGGCAGAAATCATGGCGGCCGGCTTTCGTTCCATGAATATGCAGGCACGCATGTGTCGCGATGAAATTTTCGGCCTGGCCGATGTGGCCTGCGGCGGTGGCCGCTGGCTGTTAAGCCAGACCGACTACGTATCGGGCTCGCGCATCCTGGATTTGTCGACCTTGCCGCCCACACCCCTGTTCCACAGCCGCGGCAATTTGAACGCCTTGTGTTATCACCCGCAGAGACAAAGCTGGCTGAGCGTCAAGCCCGATACCAATCAAGCGATAGAATTCATCGACGGCGAAGTGGAAGCGGTGGTGGGCGTGTTGCCGGATCTGCCAGACGGTCGGCATGCGGTTCCGGTATCCGTGATCCTGGATCAGAGCTGGCAACCGGGGAACGGCAGTCAGCCGGTATTGATTTCGCTGTTCTCCGGCGAGTTGCAGGGGGATGTTGCGAAGACCGGCATACATTTCGAGAAAGGCGCCAGCAAGGTCGTCAGGCTGGATCTCGATAGCGGCGAAGTCAGCCCCGTGGTGGAGGGCCTGACCCTGGCAACCGGCATGGCTTTTACCGCTCGGGGGCAATTGCTGGTGCTGGAATTGTGCGACGATTTTTTGCAGGCCATGCCCGCTGCGGAAGTGCCGACCGTCCCATGGCACGGCGGTTTCAAGCGCTATTCCGGACGCTTGTTGTGCATCGACCTGGCCCGACGGACCGTAGATTGCCTGGCGGAGCACCTCGATACGCCATCGAATCTATGCGTAGTGGGCAATGTCGTATTGATCAGTGAAGGCATGGGCATACCCGGTCGCCCCATTGCCAATGCAAAGGGGGAAACCGTGGCACTGGAAGGCTATGTTCGCAAAGTAAGCCTGCGCTGAAAATACCGATCAGGCGGCCTGCAGACGTGCCGTCAGTTCGGCCAGCCTGTCCGGAATCGGCGCCTGCGCCACCCATTGCGCCGGGTCCCCTTCCTTTTGCCAGGCAAAACCAACCACCGCCATGACATCGCCTGCCTTGCTGAGCAAGGGAATGGCGATCGCGGCCTGCGCGCCTACGGCCTTGGCGCCGGGACGTACATTGCCGCTTTTATCGTCTTGCAGATTGCAGGTTTGCACCGGCGCCTTGCTCAGTTGCGCGGCACCGGCCATTCCCTTGCCATGGCTGACGTGGGCCACGACGGCCATGACCGGCTCGGGTATGCGCAGGGCGGCGCTCAGGTACAAGTCCTGGCCGCGCTGTATATGGATGGTGCCTGCGGCGGCATCCAGTTTGGCAATACTATCTTCCAGCCATAGCTGGTGTTCGGCATTTTTTTCAAACATGGTGTTCTCCTGTCGCTCAATGTCTAGTCTCGTCCGGCAATCATTGCCGGTTAATAAGGGAAAGGCAGTTGGAAGCTGGGTCCGGCCGTCGTGCCATCATCCAGGCCGGACGGCGTTTCCATCAATTGCTGTGCCGCCAATTGCAGCGAGAACATCAGCCCCACCGCCTGCCCCAGCTTTTCTGGTTCCCCGTTGAAGGCGATGTGCAAGCCATTCAGCAAGGCTTGATAGGTGCCGGCAAATTGCTCCTGCAAGATACGGGCGCGCGAACCATCGGGGTAAACAACGACGTTCGGGTCGTCCATCATGGGCCAGACGCCATCGATGTCGAACGGGATTTTCTCTCCGCTATAGGCATAGCCATGCTCGCTCTTGACCAGGCGATGGCCATTGACGACTTCGGCATACTTGTAATAGTGGGACAGTTCGCCATCGCCATCCCCCGGATGGAGTGCGCCCGCCCCTTCGCCCTGACGCTTGATTTCGTCGATGGCACGGCAGGCGTCGGCCAGCGAAGTAATCGCAAACAGCTTGCCGGTGCCATGCCACTCGGTGACCTGCTGCTCGGCATGGCCGAAACTGATTTCACCGGCACGGCTCAAATCGGTCAACGCCAGTTTGATTTCGTCATAGAACCAGCCTATGGTGTACTTCGATGTATCGACCGGGTCGCCCGGCTTGGCGCGGTAGTGGACCGGTTCGACGGTTTTTTCCGGCTCTTCAATCGACATGAAGGCGCGCAACTGATCGATAGAACATTTGCGCAGGCGCACGTTCAAATCCGCCCGCAATCCGCCGGGCAAGGAACCAGGATAGACCGGCACGAATTTGGCGTGGTTGAAGCTCGGCTTGCCGCCCAGGGATATCATCAAGTTCGCCATCAGGGCCATGTGCAGCATTTCCTCCATGACCACACTACGGATCAGCTTCGCGACCTCAATATTGGCGTTCGGCTTGATGCTGTAGAGCGCAGTCAGGTATGGCGGTATCGTTGCGTGTTCAAGCTCGATCGCCTGTTGCAGGGCCCGGTGCAGATCGATGACGGACTCCAGCTGCATATACAGCGGGGCATCGAGCCACTTCATCAACATCTCGCGCTTTTTGGTCGACAGGTCACGCGTCACCGGCATGTAGTTGGGATCGGAAACCGGCGCCTTGAACACATTTTTGAGCGCAAAGATCTTGTTCGTCAGGCTGGCGTAGTTGGACAGGTCGACGATCTTATGCATGATCGGATACAGATCGGCATATTGCTGGAAGATGGGGCGGACATCGGAAATCCAGTCAGGCTTGTCGGGAATCGTGTAGCCACTGAAGACCAGTACATTCAGGCTGAACGCACCATTGGGCACGCTGCCTATCGGCGGTGGCGTGTTACCCAGCTGATACGTAACACCATACACCTGGCCATCGATATAGCCGCGTGGGTTGCCGGGATCGCTGGAACGCAGGTTCAGTTCAGCCACCCCATCGCTGCCTGTGTTGATGCTGGTGGCAAAACTCAGCGCGCTCTTGGGCAGCCCCACGACTGCCGGTCCCGAGACCAGCCCCTGCTTGACCTGGCCCGCCATCGGCGTGATATCGTAAGTCAGGCTGATTTGCGCGTTGGCCAACGGCTGCCCAAAGCTGCTTGCATAAAATTTGACCGTTTTGCTTTCCGGCGGATTGAACCTGAAGACAAACTCGTCGGATCGTACCCATTGCCCGTTCGCGCTTTCCGCCAGCAAAGGTTGGGTACCGTTTTGTATCAGTCCCAACGGGGTCTGGCTGGCGGCGGCGAGCTGCGCGTCGGTCAGCTTGATCGTAACGATGCCGGCGGTGTTTTCGTACCAGTCCGGTGTTTGATAATGGACGGCGCCCAGCAGCTGCGGCGCACTGCCGTCATTGGGTAACAGCGCGACAGTCAGGCTGCCGGAATTGGCGCGCGGCCCACCGACAGACTGGGTTGGCAAGCTGTTGCCCAGGTCCAGCGTCAGCACATTGCCGACGATCTGGCCGGTCGCATCGTTGGCGGTCTGCCCGGGCACTGCCGACAGGCGGCGACCAGGCACAAAATGACGGGGCTCACCCGGCTGACGCAGACCTATGCTGCCGACCACCCGCCCAAACGTGAAATCGTCGCTGCCCATGTCGTCGTCAAAGCCATCGACATTGAACTTGATGCTGAAATCGTCAGGCGCTGGCGTCCCACCCAGCAACTCGTTCAGAAAGCGCGAACCGCCCTGCCCGATCAGCTTGACCTGATCCAGCACCGACTGATAGTAGGCGCTGAAGAAGGAATCTGGCTGACCTGCGGGATAACAGACCCAGATGTCGGCAAATGGCGCGACCGCAAAATGACTTTGAAAACCCATCCCTGCCGCTTCGCTACCCAAGTTGATGGAGAAACCCCAGATTTCCGACACCATCTGCTGCTCGCTATCAAGATCGACCAGCTTACCCGCTACCCGATGATCGGAACCATTGATCGGCAAGCCTATGACCGGATCAAGATTCGGATCGGAACAGGTGCTGCCATCGCGATATTCAACGCTGGTGACCATGCAATTACGGAACCGCCATGAACCGGTGCCATTCGGATTCCACCAGCCATTGCTGGCGCCGGGGCCTGGCAACTGATAGTTGGAACGGAAACGTGCGGTGTTGAAGTGTTCCGGGTCATTATTGATCGTCGAGACGTCCGCCTGAAACTGGCCGGCAAACACTAAACGAGGTAGGTTAAGGTAACTCATTGCGTCTCCTGTGGTGTTTGGACTGTTGCAGTACATGGATTGCCGACAGCGTCTCAGTGCGCGCGCGGCCCCGTCGATTCACGGCTCGATCGGCTTGATGGCATCGGCATCGACCGGCTTCGACGAATTCGACGGCACCAGCGATTGCAAGAACTTATTGAGCATGGCGGTTGGAAGCTTGCGGGGGAAATGACTCAGGTCCGCGATGTTGCTGCCCGATGGCAGGTTGTGGCACAGGAAGCAACCGGCCTGCTTGGCGTTGGTAACGAAGGGATCGTAATACGTCGATCCCGGCTGCAACCAGGTCTCCATGGTGGTGTTGGCAAGGTGGGGGAAGCCGGCCGGGATGCCCACGCGCAGGCCCTTCACCAGCGTCTGGAAGCCTTGCACGCGGAACTGCTCGGTTGGGCCGGTGGTGTGCAATATCCACAGCGACCCGATCATCTTGTAGTTCTTCCAGACGCCCACCAGCTTGGGCTGGAAGGTCGCGTTCAGGCAAGCCACGTTGCCCTCGTTGTTCGCCGTGTCCTGATTGGGATTGGCCGGCACGGCGCAGTTCTTCGCATTCGCGCCGCCCGGCGGCAGCACCGCAGTGCGACAGATATTGACCTGCTTGTAGACGCCTTTCGATACCAGGGGATCGGTATTGCATTGGGGTGGACCGCCGGCGACAACCGAGCAAGTCCGCTTGTTCATCACGTCCGATCCGGCCGTTTGCGGCGCAAAGAACGACCATGGCGTTTTGCCGATGGGCGACAGCGGGGTGATCGGCGAGTCGCCGTCAGGCGTGCAGTCCGGCGTGTTGGCGACATGCTCGAACGAGGCCCACACCCATTCGCCATGCGTGACGGTTTTCTGCGCGATATGCAGGCCGACCAGGCCGAAGCGTCCGTCGCAATAGAAGGTATCGGCTGGACAGGCGGCCGGCGCGCCAAAGTCGCGCCACGCGGTCTTCACTTCCATCGCGCCTGACATGCCAGGTGACTTGGTGTCCACCGGCGGCATCCAGACCGGCTTGGTGCAGTTGCCGGACTTCGGGTCAGCGGCGCAGGCACGGTCATAGCCCGCCTTGGTATTCATACCCGCTTGGACGATGGCGTCATACATCGCCCGGCTGAAGCGAATGTCGTACAGCACCACGGCGTTCTGCACATCCTTCAGCTGGGCGTTGGTCCCGGCCTGCCCTTTACCCAGCATGCCGGCGCGCAGCGCGGTGTCACCGCCGGGATAGGCGGTCGGCTTGGCCTGGCCCAGCACGTTGTACCACGGCGCCATCTGCATGACCGGAAGCGGCGCGCCCGGCGCCCCGGCCCGCGTCAGGTAGAGGAACTGGTTCCAGGCAAAGGTGTGGAAGTCGCAAAAACTCTGGTCGCCAGGCACATCGGCCAGGTTGACCGGGTTAGCCGCATTGACGGCGGCGCCCGAACTGAAGGTGCCGTTGCAGGCGATTTGCCTGGGCACTGCGGCGGGGTCGGCAGCCCATGCGGGCGCGGCCAGGCAGGCAGCTGCGCCCATCCACAGCAAGCGCAGCCAGGTTCGTGCGGTGATGAAGGTGCGTGCGTTCATATCAATGCCCTTTGTTTTCGGCCGAGCAGATGTGCGGGTATTCGCAGTTGTCGATCAATAGGTATTGGTGTTGGGGATACGCCGCCTCGAGCAGGCTGAGGCCGGTACCGCCAGCCACGGGTCATCGATGGTCGGTTGGATCAGCGGGCTTGAGAGCATCGGGGGGGATTGCGCCTGGTTTGCTATTTTCGATCATGGCTGCACTTCCTTGAAAAGTGAACGGGCTTGATGAGAAACAGTACGGGTAGAGGCTGCTAACTGCTGAATTGGAAGTTGCTTTAATTGAAAGTTCGTGGCCCATTCTACGTTTCGTTTTTTAGGAAAAACTATCCAATAGTCACTTTTTGCAAACATTTTCAAGCAAATCACTTTGTGTCTGGCAGCGTCGAAACTTTCCACCTTTGATGGCCGTTGAGCACGACGCTAAAACAGATTCATGAGGACTTAAAGGAATTGGGGTTAGAGGGGTCTTATGACAGGGTCGTGGCGTTCGCGAGGAGATACCTCCAAAACTGCGGGCTGTCAACAGACATCAGCGGCTTGGGGTGGACTCAGATTTGAAATTTCTCCTGTAAGAAGGAGAAAAACCGCAACGTGCGTGTACGTCGGCGGATGAGGTAATGGTGCCCGAGCCGGAATCGAACTTCCTGTATTTTCAATGACTTGGAAACCGGATGCGTAAATTTTGCGTAAAACCGACGCCCCGCCCTAAACCCTCTTTGCGGTTCCGTATGTCGTCCCCGTGATGAAGAAGCGAACGGGCTGGCCGTCAAGTTCTACCTGATATCTGGTAGCAATTGCCATGACTATTTTCCTCGTAGTGTTCGCGCAGGTTACTGAGCTGGCGCTTTCGCCAAAGCAGCCCCGGTCAGGGTTCGTTCGCTGTCACGTAGCCATCGCTACGATTAGATGCGGTCTCGCATGACGTTTACCTGCATCAGCTAAAGGCCATTTTCTCTATGCACACATGCTCGGCCTTGAAAGTTATTCTTGGCTCAGTTCGGCAGCGAGACAACCTGGTGCCGACCGCTTATCTTGGTGAATTACTCGGGCTGGCAACGGTTACTGGACGCCTGCATGCTACCTACACCAGTGGATTGGCTATGTGCTGCGGTACGACAAGCTTAGGTGATGTTTCGTCCACTGCTTAACTAACGCGAACACAGCCTTTTTTTCGCCGGCGCGCCGGCTACTACAGGTCGAGCTCGATTTCCCAGGTCAGCAACGTGCCCCGGCCAACGGTCGCGATCTTGGCGTCGGGTGTTGAAAAGCCTTTGAAGAATCCCTTGACGCCGCCGTTCTTGCGCATCACCTTCGACCACGGCAGGTGCGAGCAGGCATGAATCAGGTACCCGCCCGGTTTGCAGACCAGCCGTTCATTGTCGATGCTCACCAACGCGGAACTCACGATATGGAGGTCCACTTCCCCCCCGGGGTGCGCCGCAAGATCCCGCCTTGCAGTTCCGTATGCGTGATCGAGGCAGATTTCGAGTCCGAACGTGATCGGTCGCGGCGGCCGGACGCCGGGCTGCGGCACCGATTGCACGGGCTGGACCTGGAATCGCCCCATCTGGGAGCCGGGAATATGGATCGTGGCATGGTCGGCCTGCACGACTTCGTGATAATCGCCGCGTTTGTTATATTTCAGGACGACAGCGCCGTTCAACAGAACGTAGGCGGTATTCCTTGCCATGTAGGTGGCAGCGGCCGCCCTGACCTCGGCCACTTTTTCCGTGGTCGTCGGCGCGTCGTATGCGGTCCCGCCCAGGGATGTGCGCCGCCCGGCCAGCCGGTGGTGCATCGTCAACCGCATATCGGTCGCATATGTTCCCAGCGCCGCGATGGCCTTGTCCTGGCGCGATACGAGTTTCGGCATGCCCGTCTTGGTGCTGGTCTGCTTGGCCCCGACCCTGTCGAACGTCTTCCTCCAGGCGATCGTACCCGGTATCAGCAGCAGCCTGGGATAGGCGGTGCTGAGTGCCGTCAACTGGACCAGGAGGGTGCTTTTCTCGGCTTCGTTGATATGCCGCCTGTCACCGGTGTTGTGATCCCTGCCGCCGATCGGATGCGCGAACATGTATTCCGGCGCCACGAACACGCCCAGCGGCGTGTCGCCGAGCGACCCCCCGGTTTCCCTCGCTTTCCGCATGACCGCTTCGTCCGCCTTGCCGACGGCTTCCGTCAACTCGATCATGCGGCTCGCGAGCGGGATGTCCTGGATGTACTTCGTGTCGACGGACCAAACCGCCGCGATAAGTTTCTTCTTCATGTCCCGGTTCTCTCGGATTCTTCGGTGACGCACGCCTTCAAACTTGGCCAGGTGGGTTGACACATAAGCGTCCAAGTAATCAAGGACTGTTCGCTTATGTGCCCTTCATACATCGATTGATGACTATGGATTGATCGCGGCTGGGTGGATATCTTCCGCGCGATAGGTCGATGGATGAATAGGCTCGGTGATGCCCATCGATGCGGGATGCTGACGCTCGGTCGATGCGGGACGCGGCTCCTCTTTGGGGACGTAGCCGAGCCAAGCGTCCTTCCGGAACGTCACGTCATATATGACGACATCCGCCAGCCAGGGTGCCTGGCACGCTTCCCCCTTAATATAGAACTGAACGCCCTTTTGAATCTCAGGCAGGTATCGATTTCGATACACCCACCGTAACTCAGCGCCGGTGATGGCCCGGTCTTCTGGGTCTTCGGTAACAGCGGCTTGTCCTGAAAAGGCGCTGCCGGGTATAGTTTTGCCGATCACGGCATAGATGTCCAATTCGTCCAACAAGAAATGGACCTGGCGCTGGGTTGAAATAGCCCATCCTACCCCGCCTTTGCACTTGCGCCGCGCGGCCTCGTTACCTTCGCCGCCTACTGCCGTACGATATTTCTTATGCGCTTCCAAGTAAGCTAGAAACGACGCACGGTCCGCAGGACGTGGCACTTTTTCAATAACGAGTTCGTCTTTCAAAACGTACAATTCGTCGATGATGAACGCTTTATTCTTAAACGGCTCGCGGTTTCGAATCTTGAATCGAGGGGTTTTGAGTCCATAAATAACATCGCCCTTGTTAACGGTTGGCGGTGTCGAGCAGTCAAAAGGCATACCTACCTCGCTAGAACGGGAAGAAACAATTATAGATGTCGTTTCAAGGCGAAAACTCTTGAAATGTCACCGCCGCGGAGAGTCTTTGCGAACGTGTTAAATGACCGGATAAAAATTTGTGTTCATAGTCTGAATTGGTGGGCACAAATACTGTGCCAAAATTCGATCATGACTGGGGCACGGATCAGCGTCTAGACGCACCTCGTTATACACAACTCCGGGCCGTCGGGGACGCTGCCGAAAAAACCTTTTACATTCAATGAGTTGCGGCGGCCCTTGTAAACTTGGCCGTTTTCGCGTTTACTCTCGTCTTTTGGATACATCAATTGGCGACCGCATCGACGCACTGGGCAGCAACGGAATTTAACCAGCTGGACTTGGGCGATGGGCGCCTGAACAAGCGAGCGAGAATACTGATGGAACGATTTGCGGCCGATCCGATGGCGAGCATACCGAAGGCCAGTCTGGGCTGGAGCGAAACGGTGGCGGCGTATCGCTTCTTCGACAACGACAGTATCGATTGGCGCGCCTTGATGGCGCCGCACTGGCAACAAACGCAAGCGCGCATGGCGGCCTATCCTGTCATTTTGTGTTTGGAAGACACGACGGAACTGGACTTCAATGGCCAAGAGACAAAGGGCTTGGGTCCGCTCAGTTACGAGCCTCAGCGCGGCATGTACGTGCACCCGACATATGCCGTGACACCTGAACGCGAACCGCTGGGCGTGCTGAACGCCTGGATGTGGGCGCGCACGGTGAAGGACAGCGCTGGTCATCGCGGCGGTCCAAAGGAGAGCCTGCGTTGGATCGAGGGATACGAACGCATTGCAGAGATGGCGCTTGACATGCTCGGCACGCGCCTGGTGTACGTGGCCGACCGCGAGGCCGACCTGATGCCGTTGATGGCCCGAGCTCAAGAGCTGGGCACGCCTGCGGACTGGCTGGTGCGCGCTAAGCACAACCGCTGCTTGGCCGAAGGTGACAAGCTGTGGGCGCACACCACCGAAGGCGCGCCGCTGGGCGAGATCAGTTTCCAGATGCCGGCGCGTAAAGACACAAAAGCGCGCCCTGTGCGCCAGCAACTGTGGGCACGCAGCATCGAACTGCCGACGGGAAAAAAAGGCGCGACGGTGACAGTCACTTGCGTCGTCGCGCGCGAAATCGATACGCCGCCGGGAACCACGCCGGTCGAATGGCGTTTGTTGACGAACCGTACGGTCGACAACGCCAGCGACGCCGTTGCCTTGATCGATTGGTATCGGGCGCGCTGGGAAATTGAAATCCTGTTTGACGTGCTGAAAAACGCCTGCCGAGTCGAGGCGCTGCAACTGGGTTCGATTGACAAACTCGAACGTGCACTGGCCTTGTTCATGGTCGTCGCCTGGCGAATTGCATACCTGATGCGCAGCGGCCGAACCTGTCCCGACCTCAACGCTGCGCTGTTCTTCGATCCGGATGAGATTCATAGTGCCTACCTGTTGAATGATCAGGATGCGCCGGATGAGCCTAGGCTCAACAATGTGCTGCGCCTAGTTGCCCGGCTGGGCGGATTCCTCGGCCGGAAAAGCGACGGCGAACCCGGTGTCAAGACGATTTGGCTCGGCATGAAAGAGATCTACGTTGCAGCAAAAACGATGGGGAAATTACGGGATCGAGCCAACGCCAAGACTTGTGTATAACGAGGTGGGTCTACGTATGTCACGAGGAAAATATCAATCCACATCAACGCACCCGGCTACTTTTGTCGTTTGCATTATCTGGAACAGCTCTCAGCTTGACTTGGTTACGACAAGACTATAAAACTGCCCCAGCGTTGTTATCAAAGTTGATTAATTTGCTGCCAAATTACACGCTCCGGTAGAGGCGATGGCATAGAAATCTTGCTTCCCAAAAAAAGAAGTATGGAATACATCCCATGCGCCTTTCTGACGTTCAAAGCCCGGATCATCAGAACTAATACGTGGAACAATGTCGAAACGTTCGGTTTCACCGTCTATACGCCCCCCATACACTCGGGTTATATTTCCCATGTTAGATAAAACGCGGTGCAATGCAGCGTATCCAGTTCTTTGCGCAGCAAGGAACTGGGGATTATTTACTGCAATACCACCTTCCGGATATCCAGGATAGACGGCTTGCCACATGCATTTATATGCTGGCACTTCGTTAATAGCCTGCTTCACAAGCGCGCCCACTGCGGTGTGATCTATATGATCGATGTCATGCCCTACCGGTTCCTGATAATTAATAACTAGATTACCTACAGCGGGAAAATTTGATTTAATAATTTGCCGAATGACACGTTTGAGAGCACTCGATGAATAGGTGTTGAAACTGCGCACATCCTTGGCCGTGTAGCCAGGAGTACTATTAATATTCTGCATAACGGTTAGATTATTTCCTTCAAATTTATCAGGAAGATTTAGCCGGTATTCTATTACGTTGCCCATTGCTGCACGTTCCACCCTCGGCGTATCAGAGCCGAAATAGGATTCGGTCAGCGCCCAAGTCCTCTCCGTGTATTGTGCTGGTATCCATGTATTGAGCGCGGCTTGGCGAGCCAAAAGACGTACACGGTAATATGATTCTCCCGCAAGTCCTAAATTGTACCCAGTGGACCTCGCTGTGTTACCAGCGCTTGCCAGTTCACCGTTGCCGCCATCGCCTGCCGTAACCACAATAATAACCGTCGGAGAATTGTTTCTGATGTCGTTTATTAAGTTGGGTCCCATCGTCAGGATGTCATCATCTGGATGAGCAACGACGAACACTGCGGCGCTAGCATTTAACGAAAAAATCATGCCAAGTGCGGCGCAAATTTTAACCATTTTAACCATCTGGACCTCCATTATTAATGAATAACTATTGTAATTCAATTATTTTAAATTTAATAATGAAATTTACCCGTTCAGGAAATCAAAAATGGCAGGAACCGCCGAGAGACTGAGGGCCGACGCATGCAGGTGGCGATGACTGGCGCCGAAGGGCGAAAGGAACAGCAAGCGCAACATGGCCGGCATCATCCTGGTATGCAACGACAAGGGTGAACGGATGACCGCATGCTGAGGGGTACATTCGACCGCGCGGGTCGCGGCGGCAACAAATGTCGTTTTGCGGAAAAGACCGGTACCAGCTTGAATAGCTGAAACCCGCATGTTTTATTGGTGCTCCGAGCCGGAATCGAACCGGCACGCCTTGCGGCGGGAGATTTTAAGTCTCCAGTGTCTACCAATTTCACCATCGGAGCGACAGAGCCCGTGATTATGCCACGAACCGGGCATAACTGCCATACCGGCAACTGTCAGATCCGATAACATGGCATCATTGCTAATATCTACGTCCCAAGGATAGCCATGACCGTTTTACGCCGCCTGCTCGTTGCGACGCTGTTGATGATGCTCCACTGCTTCGCGACCGCTGCCGACACCCTCCCCGTCCCGCAACCAGCCACGCAGGCCACCGTGCCGGCACCGGCCAAACTGGTCTTCGCCAACCGCACCATCTTCGTGTTCCGCTCCGTGCTGACCGGCTATCCGCCGGAGGAACGCGCCGAGGGCGCGCGCAAGCGCCTGGACACCGCGCTGGCCCGCAATGGTGCTCAACAACCCGGCACCCGTCCGATCGCCGAAGGCACGCAGGTGATGCTGGACGGCGCCCTGCTGTTACTGGTCACGCCGGCCGACATCAACCCGCTGGCCGGCGATACCACCGACAGCGTCGCCAGCGAAAGCGCGGCGACCCTCGGCAAGGCCCTGCTGGAACGCCGCGAGCAAGCCAGCCCCCGCTACCTGCTGATCGCGGCGGCCCTGTGCGCCGCTGCCTCGCTTGCATACGCCCTGATTCTGCACGGCCTGCGCCTGATGCACCGCTGGGTGGGCAAGCGCTCGACCCAGGCCATCAGTCGCCGCCTCGGCCAGGTCAAACTCAAGAACGTGCGCATCCTCGACGCCGAACATTACGTGGCCTTCATGCGCCAACTGGTCAACCTGCTGATCTGGGGCCTGCGCTTGATGGCGACCTATCTGTGGCTGGCCTTCGTGATGGGTAAAATCCCCTACTCGCGCAGCTGGGGCGAGCGCCTGCAGGACTATCTGATCGACGTTGCCGCCAGCGTCGCCCAGGGCATCATTGAAGCGCTGCCTGGCCTGGTGCTGGTGGCCGTCATCGCCGCCATCGCGCGGCTGGTGATGCTGACCGCCGGCTCGGTTTTCCAGCGAGTGGAAAGCGGCGAACTGCAAATCGCCTGGCTCGATCGCGACACCGCCACGCCCACGCGCCGCATCCTGAACGTGGTGATCTGGCTGTTCGCGCTGGCGATGGCCTACCCTTACCTGCCCGGCGCGCACACGGCGGCGTTCCAGGGCGTGTCCGTGTTGGTGGGTTTGATGGTGTCGATCGGCGCATCCAGCATCGTCGGCCAGGGCGCCAGTGGCTTGATCCTGATGTACGCGCGCTCGCTGCGCAAAGGCGAATACGTGCGCATCGGCGAGTCGGAAGGCACGGTGGTCGAACTGGGCATGTTCGAAACGCGCCTGCGCACCGGCCTCGGTGAGGAGATCACCATGCCCAACGCGTGGGTGCTGTCCAACACCACCAAGAACTACTCGCGTGCGCACGCCGGCACCGGCTTTGTGCTCGACACCACCGTCACCATCGGCTACGACACGCCGTGGCGCCAGGTGCACGCGATGCTGGAATTGGCGGCCGCCAGGATTGAGGACATCGCCGCCACGCCCAAGCCCTACGTGATGCAGATCGGGCTATCGGATTTTTATCCGGAGTACCGGCTGGTGGCTTACGCGACAGTGGAAACGCCACGCCGTCGCGCCGAGGTCCTGAACCAGTTGCATCAGCAGATCATGGACGTATTCAATGAATACGGCGTGGCGATCACATCGCCGCACTTCACCCAGGAGCCGGCCACGCCGCACGTGATCCCGAAAGAGAACTGGCATCCGGCACCCGCCGTCCCGCCTATCGACCTGACGCGGGAGCAGCAGCAGTAGGCGGAATCTAGGCCGGCGGCTCGCGGTCGCGCGCCACCGGCGGCAAGCGGTGCTTGAGGGTGCCGACCTTCTGTGCGCGGTAGATACCGGTGTGGCCGGAGAACAGGTACGCCACCACGCATGCCAGCGCCGCATAAGGCCCGATCTGCGGACCGAATAATTCGATCGCCATGATGGTCGACGCCAGCGGCGTGTTGGCCGCGCCCGCGAACACCGCGACGAAGCCTATCCCCGCCAGCATGGCGAACGGCAGATGCAGCAACGGCGCCAGCGCATTGCCCAGCGTCGCGCCGATGTAGAACAGCGGCGTCACCTCGCCGCCTTTGAAGCCGCTGCCCAGCGAGGCCACGGTGAACACGAACTTGCCGAAGAAGTCCCACGGCGCCAACGGCTGCTGGAACGCCTCGACCATCACCGGAATACCGAGGCCGATGTAGCGCGTGCCAACCAGCCACACGGCCAGCGCCACCAGCGCGCCGCCGATCATTGGACGCAACGGTGCATACGCCACATGGCGCTTCATGAAGGCAGATGCGGCGTGCGTGGATTTGGCGAACAGCATGCCGGTCAGGCCGAACACGATGCCTGCGGCCAGCACGGCGGCCATACTCCAGAAGCCGATCGCCACGACACCGCTCATCGCGTAATGGGTGTGATGCACGCCCCAGGCCATGCCCACCTGGTCGGCGACGATGGCCGCCACCATGCAGGGGAAGATGGCGTCGTAGCGCAGGCGGCCGATGGCCAGCACTTCCAGTCCGAAGATGGCGCCGGCCAGCGGCGTGCCGAATACGGAAGCGAAACCGGCGCTGATGCCGGCCATGAGCAGGATGCGGCGCTCGGCGTGGCGCAGGCGGAACACGTGGGTGAGCTGGTCGGCCAGCGTGCCGCCCATCTGCACGGCGGTGCCTTCGCGGCCGACCGAGGCGCCGAACAAGTGCGAGATCACGGTGCCGATCAACACCAGCGGCGCCATGCGCAGCGGGACGACTTTCTTGGGATCGTGGATTTCGTCGATCAGCAGGTTGTTGCCCGCTTCGACGCTGCTGCCCAGTTTGAGGTAGACCCAGCCGACCGCGAAGCCGGCCAGCGGCAGCAGCCAGATGATCCAGGCGTGCGCTTCGCGCCAGGCGGTGGCGCGGTCCAGCGCGAACAGGAAGAAGGCCGAAGCGGTCCCGCTCAGCAGCGCGATCAGGCCCGCGATAAAGGTCCATTTGCCGATGTACGGCAACAGGGCGATTTGTTCTGGGTAGCGGCGTGATTTCATCTGACTTGCATACTAGCAAATTCGTCAGATGGCGGCAATCGGGTTCCTGGGGTGAACTAAATCCAAACGCGACAGGTCTAACATTTATGGAAGAGCGTATCGCAAAACTTGAGGCCGTATCCGACAGCACCGTTGCGGCGGTCGCTGCGCTGAGGACTGACATGAATGATCGATTCAAGCTGGTCGACACGCAATTGGCCGAACTGCGCCGGCAAAAAGTCGAGACGGACGTCATATTGGGCAAGCTGGACTTGCAAGCAACCCAGATCACCGATCTTCGACGATATATTGACCTGCGGTTTACCATGAGCCAGGAAGAAACAAATCGACGCTTCGATCAAATCGACCGACGCCTGGATGATCACACCTATCAGATCAAAGAACTGCGGTCGGAATTCCGCTTCATGGCCCGTTGGCTCATCGGCACCCAGTTCACCATCGTGCTATTCCTGCTGGGTCTGGCCGCAAAGATTTTCTACCCGTCCTGAACGCCGCCTCAGGCCAGCCGCACCAGCGGATTGGCGATGATGTTGTCGATCTGGCGGATCGCCTCTTCGCAGGCGGCGGCGATGGCTTCGTCTTCGGTGTCGCGCATGAACTGCATGGTGGCGCCCTCGAACACCTCCACCCCATCCGCACCGGCTCGCTCGATGTCGCAGCTGGCGGTCCAGCGGCGGTCGGTGGTCGGCAACGCGGTCGGCACGATTTCCCAGCCCTTGTAATGCATCTTGTCCATGACGCTCTCCTCGATAAGCAGACAGACTATCACGAAGCGCCAGGCGCGCCGCGCACGGATGCGCTGCGCGCCCGCCCGATCAGTCTTCGCTGTCCTGGTGCGCGGTGCGGCCGATCGGCTGCTCCATATTCGCCAGGAACCAGGTCAGCGAGGTCATCACCGCCACATGGCGCTTCAACTCCAGCGGGCTGACCTTGTCCAGCGTGTCGGCCGGCGTGTGGTGGTAATGGAAGTAGGCCGACGTATCGACCAGCGGCTCGAACACCGGCACGCCCGCGCGCTCCAGCGGACCGGTATCGGCCGCGCCGGCGATGTCGCGACGCTCGAACTTGCCGGCGCCGATCGGCGCCAGCGCATCCTTCAGCGGTGCGAAGTACTTCACCATCGGCGGCGTCACGCTGCCGATGAAGCCGAACGGACGACCACCGCCGCTGTCCGACTCGATGGCGGCGAAGTGCTTATCCAGCTTGTCCTTGTTGGCGTCGAAGTAAGCCTTGCCGCCACGGGTGCCGTTTTCCTCGTTCATCCAGGCGATCACGCGGATGGTGCGGCGCGGATGCAGGTCCAGCTTCTTCAGCGTCTCGATCACGCCCATGGCGCCGGCCACGCCGGTGCCGTCGTCATGCGCGCCGGTGGCCAGGTCCCACGAATCGAGGTGGCCCGAAACGATCACCACTTCATCGGCCTTGTCGCTGCCCGGCCAGTCGGCGATGACGTTGAAGCTGTCGGCGTCCGGCAGGTTTTGCGGGGTCAGCGTCAGGTGCATCTTGACCGGGCCGCGCGCCAGCAGGCGGTCCAGCAGCAGCACGTCTTCGGTGGTGATGGCGGCGGCGGGAATGCGCGCGCCGTCAACCAGGCCGGTCACGCCGGTGTGCGGAATGCGGAAGTTGGCGCCGCCGACCGAGCGCACCAGCGCCGCCGCCGCGCCCAGCTCCGCCGCCATCTTCGGACCGACATAGCGGAAGCCCGCGCCCGGGCCGTAGGCCGCGCCGGCGTGGCCGCGATCGGCCAGCTCCTGGTCGAACGGCACGTCCATCAGCACGATGCTGCCCTTCACCTGGGCCGCCTTGGCCTTCAATTCCTGCAGGCTGCGCACCACCAGCACCGGCGCGGTCAGGCCGGCGGCGGGCGTGGCGCCCGAACCGCCCAGCGCCGTCAGCACGATCTTCTGCGTGATGCCGGCCGGACGGCCGTTGTAGTCAACCAGTTCCGCCGTCTCCACGCCGCGCACCCAGTGCGGCACCTTGACCGGCTGCAGCGTGACCTTGGCGCCCAACTTGCGCATGGCGGCCGCCACCTGCTCCACCGACGCCGCGGCGCCGGCGGAACCGGACAGGCGCGGCCCGATCAGATCGGTCAGGTCGGCCAGGCGCTCGTAGGCCCAGTCGCTCTTCATTGCGCTGTCGCGGATCTGGGCCAGGGTGGCCGGATCGTTGGCCGGAGCGGCAATGGCGCCGGCGCTCAACAGACAGCTGGCAAGGACGGACAGGGACAACGGGGACTTGAAGACGGATTTCATGCGTTTCCTAAGATGTGGGGGTGTGAGTTGCAAGAACGATCTAAACGATAACCGATCGTGGAGATCTTGTCATCAATGTTGATTTGTTATGGCCGTTGCACTACCATGAACCTTCAACCATGCGAAGGAAGCGCCTATGCTCAAGGGTTCACTCTGCACCGTGCGGCACCTGCTGACCGCCGACCTGAACACCTTCATCGCGCTGGTCAACGACCTGCCATCGCGCGGCGATCACTTCTCCGCCCACTTCAAGTCGCCGGAAACGATGCGCAAGGAGTTCATGCAAAACGGCTTCGTCAGCGACGACAGCGAGCTGTTTGTCATCGAGGACAGCCTGCATCACATCGTCGGCGTCATCACGCACTTCAAAAGCCGCACGCAGGTCTCGCGCGAAATCGGCTACCGCCTGTTCGAGCCCAAGCTGGCCGGACGCGGTTACGTGACCGAGGCATGCCGGATGCTGGTCGATTACCTGTTCAAGGTCCACCAGTTCCACCGGCTGGAACTACTGACCGCGCCGGAGAACGTGGCCTCGATACGGGTGGCGCAAAAATGCGGATTCAGCGCCGAAGGTACGCTGCGCCAGAGTTTTTTCATCAATGGCCGTTACCAGGATGTACAGGTTTTCAGCCTGCTGCGCCCCGAGTGGGAGGCGCGCCGGGGCCAAATGTAACAAGCCATTACCGGAGTGGCCGGTTTGTAAGCATGTGTATAAGACGTGGTGTATTGGTTTCCAGGCTATATAGTGGAGTCACTGGCCAACGTATCATTCCGATCCGGGCCACAGCAAGGGGAAATACCATGTTGAGCAAAAAATTTATGGGTGTAGCGTTACTGGCCGCAGCAGCAGTATCGTCGTCGGCCTACGCAGGCGACCGTGATTTCAACACGGTAGCCGGTGCTGTGGTCGGCGCCGCCATCGGCAACAGCGCCGGTGGCCGCGATGGCGCCATCGTCGGCGGCCTGGTTGGCGCGGCGGTCGGCAACAGCATCAACACCAATGACCGCTACTACGATCGCGGCCGCGGTGGCCGTTACGTCGAGACCCGCGTCTACTCGCAGCCTGCCCCGGTCTACTACGAGCCGGCTCCGGTCTATTACGCTCCGCCGCCACGCTACTACGCCCCGCCTCCGCGCGTGGTCTATGTTGAACCGGCCCGCCCTTACTACCGCGAATATCGCGAGGAACGCTGGGAACACCATCACCACCACCGCCACCATCGCGATCGCTGGGACCGTTAAGCCCCTCTATCAGAGCCCCTCACACGAGGGGCTTTTTTTTGCTCCCCCCGCTAGCCTTGCGTAACGGCGCTGGCCGAGGGGAAATCATGACGACAACAGACGCAATCATCGCTTTGGAACTGGGCCACTACCGGCTGCGCGAGCAGATCGGCGGATCGGCCTACGGCATCATCTGGCGCGCCAGCGGGCCGCCGGCCACGCGCGATGTCGCCATCAAGTTGATCAACCGCGAGCAGATGGCGCGCGCCCTGCCCGCCCAGCGCGACCGCTGGATCGCCAGTGCGAACAATGAAATCGGCTTCCTGCAATCGCTGGAACCATGGGACGAGCGCCACATCGTACGCCTGCTCGACAGCGGCTGGCACGAAGGCCTGCCGGTGCTGGCGCTGGAACTGATGGCGACGGACCTGGGCAAGCACATGATCGCGCTGAAGGGCCGTGGCGAGGCGATTCCGCTGCCACGGATACTCAACTGGATAGGCCAGATCAACCAGGCGCTGGCCAAGGTGCACCAATACGGCTGGCGTTACCTGGACCTGAAACCGGCCAACGTGCTGCTGGACCGCGACCTGGGCACCGTCAAGCTGGCCGATTTCGGCACCAACCGCCAGCTGGGCAGCCTGCAAGCTCACTCGTATGCCGGCACCGCCAACTGGCAGGCGCCGGAACAGTTCTTCCCGGCCGACGGCGGCGGCTACGCCACCGGCCCGCGCAGCGACTATTTCTCGCTGGGCGCGATGTTCTACTTCCTGGTCACCGGGGGCCTGCCGCTGCGCTTTTGCAGCGATTGCGGACAGGCTTATCGCGAGCACCACACCGGCGGCGCGGACCTGCTGCGCAGCCTGCACGGCGGCGCGATTCCGGCGGCGCTGCACGCCGAGGAAGAGGCGCGCTTCGCCGCTGCGATTCCCGCGACGGTGCGCGATGCGGCACTGGAGCTGCTGCGGGCGCTGCTGCATCTCGATCCGGCGCAACGTCCGCGCCACGCGATCCAGATCAGCCGCATGCTGCACGCCATCCAGGGCGTCAAGCCGCAGCGCGGCATGTTCGATCCCGCAGATCCCGTCCGCAGCATGAATCGTCCAACCGCCGACAACCACTGGCACCACATTCAGGGGGCATGATGGCTATCTCGCTGCGCCGGTCCTACACCGCGACCATGCCCGCCCGGCCATCCACGCGCCGCGCCTCGCTCGACCAACCACGCCCCGGCGACATTTGCGCAGCTATCGCGCGCGCAGCCGCGAGGAATACCGGCCTGGCCCTCACGCTCGCCATCCTGGCAGCTTTGTTCGGCATGCAGGCGCTGGCCTTGCTGCGCGCACCGGCAGCATGGCTGCCGGCCGCCATCACGGTCAAACTGGCGCCGGGCGAAACGATCACGCTGGGCCAGCACGAACTGGCGGCGCCGCAATCGGACCGCAACCACCTGTCCCTGCATCGCAATGCGCAGGACGGCTGGACGCTGCGCAATCTGAGCGCGACGCGGCAAGTGATACTGCTGCGCGACGGCAGCGAACAACGCATGGGCAGCACGCCGCTGGTAGCCGGCCAACGCTTCCAGATCGACAGCGCGCTGTTCGACGTGCGTGGCGCCGATGCAGACAGCGTGACTTTCGCCCGCGACGGCCACGAATGGCGCTACGACGGCGCCGTGTTGTATCGCGATGGTCATCAACAATCCAATTGCCCTGAGTCGCACTTGGCTTCCAGGCTGCTGTCGCTTTGGAACCGAGCCATGCCGGGCATGCTGACGATTTCGCGCCCGCTGTCATTCGGCGGCAATCTGTACTGCGACAATCGCCTCGGACTGGCGCAAGTGACTCCCGGCGCGGCGCTTATCGCGCGCAGCAACGGCGGGCTCCAATTCTCGGCCGGCAATCCTGACGGCGACCGTGCGGCGGTGCTGGTGCACAGCGCCGGCGCGCAGTCCGACTTGCGCAAGCGGGAGGCATCGCTGGACGGCGTGAAGGCGATCGTGGTCGGCCATACGCGCTTTGCGCTGAGCGCAGACGGCGGCCAGCTCACGCTGAACCCCAGCCGCCACGTCAGCCTGTTCAACGCGCCGGACCTGAACCTGCCGGAGCAGGTAGGCTGGCAATGGCAGCAGCGCGCACTGTGGGATAGCGGGCAATCGAGGGTCCTCTGGGCCGGCCTCGCCGCCAGCCTGGCCTGCATGGCGGCGAGCCTGGCACTGACCGTACGCCGCCATGCCCACTCCGACCGTGCCGGCCGAGCTCACGGCGTCGCCATGCTGCTGGCCGCAAGCGGTGTGCTGGTCTGCGGCGCTATCGCATTGGTCACCCAGCGCGCGGGCTTTGCGCCAAGCGCCGCCAGCTCGCTGCTGTTGGCCGCCTGCGCGCTGCTGCTCTGGCTTGCGCTGCCCGGCCGCCTCACGCTGCTGAGCGCCGCCGGCGTGGTGCTGCTGGCCGCAGGCCTGCTGTCGCAGTTGGAGCTGGGCCTGGGCGCACCCGAATCGTCCTGGCTGCGCTACTACCAGAAAAGCGCCGCCATGCTGGCGATAGGCGCCGGCCTTGGCGGCCTGCTGCGCCTGTGGGCGCAACACCAGGCCGCGCGCGGCGCGCATCTTCATCAGCGCAGCATCGAATGGCTGCTCGCCCTGTTCGCCGCCGTGGCGCTGGCCGCGCTGGCCGCGCAAGTGCTGTGGGGCGACGAAACCGGCGTCTTCGACCTGCAACCGGTCGAACTGGCCAAGCTGGCCCTCACCGCCCTCACCGCGCACTGCCTGGCGCTGCGCTTCAACTGGCATGCCGGCCCGCAAAAGCTGTCCGAGCACGGCGCCCGCTGGCTGCAACTGATCGCGCCCGCGTTGCTGTTGCTGGCGCTGCTGGGCCTCTCGCTGGTGCAGGTCGACGACTTCTCGCCACTGATCCTGCTGCTCATCTGGAGCACCATCATGGCCTTCGCCTACGCCTTGGCCGCGCGCAACCGCAAGCTGGCCGGCGCCCTGCTCGGCATGGCGCTGACGGCCGCCGGCGCCATCGTCTACCTGCGCTGCGCCGGCACCGACGACCTGATACGCTGGGGCTTCTACGCCGACCGCTTCCTGGTCTGGCTCAATCCCGCCGAGCATCCGCACACCGGACAACAGCTGCTGCTGGGCGCGCGCGCCATCAGCGACGGCGGCTGGCTGGGCGCCGACCACTGGCTCGGCCTGCGCTCGCTCGGCATGGCGGCCGGCGGCGCGGTGCAGATCCCCGCCGTGCAGGACGATTTCGCCGCTTCCTTTTTCCTCAACCGCCACGGCCTGGTCGGCGGCCTGCTGCTGTGGGTGGCGCAAGCCGCTTTCCTGGCCGGCATCGCCTTCACCGCAGCCCGCGCCTACCAGGCCGGGGCGGCGGCGCGCGACTTTCGCCACGCCTGGTCCGGCCGCTTCCGCTACTTCGCGCTGTGCGGCGGCGGCGCCTTCGTGCTGGGCCACTTCCTGCTGTCCTGGGGCACCAACCTGGCGATCTTCCCCATCATGGGCCAGCCCATGAGCTTCCTCTCGGCCGGCGGCAGCCACCTGCTGTTTTTCCTTTGCCCCCTGCTAGCGTTTAGTGCCATCAGCGCGCAATCTTTAGAAGGAGAATGAATCATGCCGATCTATGTACAACACGAAGTCCTGGGCCGCATCCCCGACGTCTTCAACGCCGAAGCGATCTGGCAGGCGCCCGGCCTGGCGCTGTTCTCGCGCCGCCCGCTGCTGCGCGACCTGCTGGAACGCAGTCCGCGCGAGCACAAGGGCCGCGCCGCCACGCGCTGCTTCTCCCACGTGACGCTGATGCTGCCGCAAGAGGAAGTGGACGACGACTACCACCTGACCCGCGGCGCCCGCGCGCGCGACCTGGCGCAGACCCTGACGGCGTTGCACCAGAAGGATTTCGGCGACCTGCTGGGCGGCGACCAGGTGAGGTACGACGTGATCGGCACCTCGCAGCTGGCGCCGGGCGAGATCGAGGTCAAGTTCGGCCACGCGGTGTACCTGCCGGCGGCGGACGAGAAGATCCTCTACAACGTCAGCGTCTCGCGCGACAGCGCGATCTGGCATCCGGTATGTCCGATCTACCCCAACCAGCGCCTGGCGCTGATCGGCGGCGAAGGCGGCGAAGCGAGCTTCATCGCCAGCGGCTGGCCGTTCGGTCCCGACGGCGCCATCCTCATCATCAACGACGGTCCGGATGCGCCGCCCGTGGTGCAGATGCGGCCCAAGGACGCTTTCGATTGCCGCTTCGATCCGCGCAGCGGCTACTACACCATCAAATCCCTGCGCGAAGCGCCGGGCGGCAGCCCGCGCCTGATGCTCAAGATCGGCCGCACCAGCGCCGCCGCGCCGCGCCCCCAGGCCAGTGCCGCCGTCGACGCCATCAGCATCAACCCGGTGGCGGCCACCGTCGCCAGCAAGCCGGCGGTATGGCAAAGCCGCGCCAACGGCGGCGCCACGCCCGAGATGACGGCGATCCCGCTCAGCCACAAGCCGGCCAACAACGCCGGAGAAAGCGACGCCACCTACGCGCCGATCTCGCAGCAGCGCGTCAGCCTGGTGGCGCTGGCCATGCCGCGCCTGAGCCGCTACCGCGACACCGGCGCGCAAGCGATGGAGCTGCCGTTCAACCGCGCGCTGGCCTTGTCCAGCGACGGGCCGGCGGTCATCAGCTTCGTGGTCGACGCCGCCGACGAGCTGTATGCCTGCACCGCGGAAGGCCGTCAGCGCATCACCGCGCCGGCCACTTTTACGCCGGTCGATGCGCAGGCGATCCGCGTGCTGGCGGCGGCGCCGCAGATGGCGGACCGCTACCGCGCCATGATCTGCCTGGCGCAACCGGTCGGCGCCTCGGTGGCAAGCGGTGCGCGCTTCAGCTTCGGCCGCAACTCGCCGATGTTGGCGGCGTTGCGCCTGCTCGATTCGCCGCGCTTCCTCAAGCGCGCCAACGGCGCCAATACCGCCAGCGCCGACCGCATCGGCCTGTCGCGCGAAGCCTTCAGCTTCGAGGCGACGGCGCAGGGCTACAAGATCGGCCGCCTCTCCGCTTCGCAGGCCTTGTACCACCTGGATGACAAGCTGGAATTCGTCGCCAGCATCGGCGATGCCAACACCGATGCGCCCTACCTGCTGCCCAGCGGTCATCACCTGGTGGCGGGCCATTACGTGCTGCGCTTTGACGCCTGAGAACCCAAGGAGCTTGCATGGAAACGGCTAAACTCTACGCTGCGGGCGCCTATGCGGCTGGGCTGGTGATCACGCTGTTCCTGGCCGCCTACCTGACGCCGCGCCAGTGGTGGCGCCGTCCGAACGCGCGCGCGCTGCTCATCATGGTGGTCGGCGCGTGGGGCTTCGGCAGCCTGGTACTGTACGCGGTGCACGGCAGTCGGTCCGGCAACGATCGCGCCATCGTCGCGACGCGGGACCGCAGCGAGGAGGCGCGCACGATCACGGCGGCAGCGGCGGCGCGGGAGGCTGCGGCACGGGCGCCGGCTGCCTTGATATCCGGCCAGTCGTTCGCCGTCCACCGCGACCTGAACCTGCGCGCCGCAGCCGGCGTGCACTCGGCCTTGCTGGCGACCGTGCCGGCCGGCGCCGCCGTCACGCCGACCGGCGTGCGCAACGGCGACTGGTGGCAGATCAAGGCCAGCGTCGCCGGACATGAGAACACCGGCTGGGTCAACAGCCTGTGGCTGCGCCGGAGCGGCGAATGAGGCCCGAACGTTCAGGCACGCCATCCCACGCCGGCATTTTTTCAGCTAAGCTGTGGCCTTTCGCCTCCCGCGCCACGGCGCCCGCCCCGATGACTCGAATCACCGACCTGCAGGACTTCGGCCCCGGCCTGGACATCGCCGCCCGCAGCAGCGCCAGCATCAGCAAGCTGCAAGTGCCGGAGAACCAGGACAATCTGCTGATCATCGACGCCGGCGGCCGCGCCGTCTTCCTGCGCGACCAGTCCCCGCACAGCATCACGCTGCCCGACTGGCCGCGCGGCCACGTGCGGCTGGCGGTACTGGACGGCATGGGCGGCCACGGCAACGGCCGCGAGGCCGCCGAAGCCGTGGCCTCCGGCCTGCTGCTGATCCCGGCCTGCACCACGCAGGAAGAACTCGGCGCCCGCCTCGACGCCCTGCACGCCCGCTTGCAGCAGCAATTCCGCAGCGAAGGCGACGACGACAACTTCCGCCGCCCCGGCACCACGCTGACGCTGCTGGAGATGCCGCCCGGCGCCGCGCCGATGCTGTACCACGTCGGCGATTCGCGCCTCTACGAAGTCACCGCCGACGGCGCCCGGCCGCTGACGGTGGACCACGTGCCCGCCACCTCGTTCGCCATGCACGGCCTGCTGGGCGAGCGGGAATGGTGGCAGCAAGTCCACGGCGAACACCGGGCGCAGATCGCGCAGGCCTACATCCTCGGCAACGCCTTCGCCAATCCGCAGGTGCTGGACAACGGCCTGCTGGCGCTGAGCGCGGCCAACCTGCCGCCCTTCCTGCACCAGCTGGCCGACCGCCGCCTGCTGACCGTGCGCGCCGACGCTACCTATCTGCTAGCCACCGACGGCTTCTGGTCCTGCGGCCGGCCGCTGCAATGGACCGCGCGCTGGCCGGCGCTGCTGGCCCGGCCGGGCCACTCGGCCGGCGCCGCCCTCGACGCCCTGTTCAACGACTACGCCGACCACCCGCCGCCCGAGCTCCACATCGACAACCTGAGCGCCATCGTGCTGCGCTTCGCAGCGCCACACGATCCCGCGCACAGCGACAACGTTGACGAAACGGCACTCCCGCACGCATCAATTCCTTCACATTTTTGACAACCGGCGGCGCATGTGTTGCGCCGTCGGATTGAATGGCCTTGAGATCGCCACATTGGTTGCCAAGCAGAGTGTAAACCGCATAAACTGACGGGTATCCCATCGGTCGGTTCACCATGAAAAAATGCAGTAATGCCCAGCACCCGCATTGCACCTACTGGGTCATGCCAGGAGCGCAAGCTTGCGAAGGCGGCCACGCCCAAGCGGAGCCCTCCAGCTTTGACCTGCTGAGTGCCGTGCGTCGCACCCGTTCCGGCGTCGCCGGCACGACGCTGGATGCCGCCCCTGCCGATACCGCCGCCCACGCCCCAAGCACCTACGCCCGCCCCCTGCAACGCGCCCAGTCCGAGCGCCCGCAGCTGCACATCAGCGGCTTCGACCCGCGCGCCGCCGGCGGCCGCCAGACCCTGAAGATGGAACTGCGCGGCATGCCGGAAGCCTGCGCGCCGCAGCTGACGCTGCAAGTGCAGTCCGACCTGATCCCCAACGGCGCCGCGCGCCAGCAGTTCGTGCGCGCCACCAGCGGCGAATGGCGTCCCGTGTTTGTCGAGTTCTCCTCGCGCGGCAAGGAACACGGCCAGTACCAGATCAGCATCGAGCTGCTGAGCCAACACGCCGAGCTGGCCTCGCGCAAATGGGTGTGCACCTTCGTCATCCTGGTGCCGCGCATGGACGCCACGCTGACCGAAATCCACCGCATCTTCCTCAGCACGCACAAAAACGTGCGCGTGATGGCGGACGACGCCTCCATCGCCCGCGTCAGCGCGCAAGGCGGCGACAGCCTCGATATCGATGTCACCGCGCGCAACGCCGGCATCGCCCACCTGGACCTGAACGCACCGGCCGGCAAGGTCGACCTGGGCTTCACGACCATCGCCTGGGACGAGGACCTGATCGAGATCGACATGCCGCTGGCGGCCGCCATGCACCCGCACCCGAGCCGCGCGGCCTGCCTGGTCAACGCCGCGCCGGAAGCCGGCGCGCAGCGCCAGATCCGCTTGTTCGCGATGGAAGAATGCGTGCTGGGACGCTTTGAACTGGTCGATCCGGAATCGCACCTGCTGCTGACCCACTACGGCGCCGACGGCCAGGACACCAACGGCCTCACGCGCCGCCTGTCCGGCCGCCATGCGGTGATACGCCGCTCGGGCCAGGGGTTTGAGATTGAAGACGTGTCGCGCTACGGCCTGCTGCTGGACGGCGTCTGGCCGGGCAAGCACAAGCCGACCGCGCTGCGGCTGGGCATGCGCATCGAACTCAGCGCCAGCATCAAGGGCATCGTGGTGTTGTCGGTGACGGCCATCATGCCGCACGGCGTGATCCTGCACCGCATCGACCAGGGCGCCAATGCCGAATGCTTCTACCTGCTGATGCCGGAAACGCATCCCGGCTATCCGGTCAAGGCGTTTGCCGCCGCGCCGCATGCGGCCGCGCTGCCGCTGCTGCTGCACCGCGACGGCGGCTTCTGGCACCTGGACCAGTTGACCGGCAAGGAAACCGCGCTGGCGCCGGCCGTGCCGCTCGATAAACTGAGCCGCATCGCCCGCCACAACCGCTTCGCCAGCGATCCGTATCCGGAACACTGGATCATCCGCACCGGCGCCACCGATCTGTATAGCACCGTGGCGGCCAACGCCATGTCGACCGCCTGAGCTGAAGCGTTTACGCCGGCTTTTTCGCCGGCAGCGGAATGAACTCGGTCTCGCCAGGCACCTTGTCGAAACGCTGCGCTTGCCAATCCTCGCTGGCCTGGACGATACGCTCCTTGCGCGACGAGACGAAGTTCCACGACATGAAGCGATGGCCATCCAACGGCTCGCCGCCGATCACCACGAACTGCGCATCCGCATCCGCCTTGATCAGTTGCGCCGTGGTTGTATCCAGCAGCGCCATCGTGTGCAGCGCCAGCGGCGCGCCGTCGATCTGCAGTTCACCGGTGATCGGATAGATCGCCGCTTCGGCCGGCAGGCCGCTCAGCGCCAGCTCATGCCCGGCCTTCAAAATCACGTCCAGATACAGCGTCTGGCTGTAGGTCTTCACCGGCGAGGTCTGGCCGAAGGCCGAGCCGACCAGCACGCGCACGCGCGCGCCGTCGACATCCAGCTCGGGAATGGCTTCGGAAGGCGTATGGCTGAAGCTCGGCTCATCCTCTTCATGCGCGACCGGCAACGCGGCCCACAGTTGCAGGCCGTGCGTACGGTGCGGCTTGCCGACCAAATCCTTGGGAGTGCGCTCGGAGTGGACGATGCCGCGGCCGGACGTCATCCAGTTGATCGCACCGGGTTCGATGCGCTGCACGCTGCCGATGCTGTCGCGATGGTCCATCGCGCCTTCGAACAGATAGGTCACGGTGGCCAGGCCGATATGCGGATGCGGACGCACGTCATGGTCGGCATCGAGCGGCACATCGACCGGACCGAAATGGTCGAAGAAGATGAACGGGCCCACCGCCTGCTTGATCGCGGACGGCAAATAGCGGCGCACGACAAAGCCGCCGCCCAGGTCTTTTTCGTGGCCTTTGAGCAGATTCGAAATCGTCATGGCCTTACCCCAGCACCGTGGTGACTTCGGTGGTCACGGAGGTCATCAGCTTGTGGATCGGGCATTTCTGCGCGGCGGCCAGCAACTCGGTGCGCTGGGTCTCGGTCAGGTTGCCGGTCAGGTGCAAGGTGGCGGCCAGGCGGTAGGTGCCCTGGCGCTCCTCGCTGGCGTCGCGCTCCATGCTCACTTCCACGTGCTCCAGCGGGATGTTCTTGCGCCTGGCGTACCACACCACGGTCAGCGCCTTGCAGGCGCTCAGCGCCGCGTCGTACAGGTCGTGGGGCGAAGGGCCGGCATCGTTGCCGCCCTCCTCCACCGATCCGTCCGTGGACAGGATATGGTTGCGCACATGGACGATGTGGCGCATTGGCAGCGACTGGTCGCGCAGTACTTTGATAGTCATACGGTGGTCCTTGAAAACGGCATTATCAAAACCGTCACTCTACACCGTTTGAACCGGTTGCGCCTCCCCTAAACGTTCAGAGGCCGTTCAGCAGGACCATCGAAAAATCGGCGCCGCTTTGGCGCAGTTTGATCAACGGCGCGTGCTCGGGATCGTTGTACCAGGCCTGCGCATGCTCCATCGACGGGAATTCAACGATGATCTGCGTTTCCGGCAGCTGCGGCGCGCCTTCCAGGACCACCGGCGCTGCTTTCGCCAGCGCCTTGCCGCCGTGCTTTTGCGCCAGCTATGAGCGACAAACTCCGCAGCATGCAGGTATTCGTGGCCGCCGCCGCCGCGCCCAGCTTCGCAGCCGCCGCGCAGACGCTGGACATGTCTCCTGTCATGGTCGGCAAACATGTGCAGGCGCTGGAGCAGGAACTGGGCGCGCGCCTGATCGAGCGCACCCCGCGCAAGCAATCGCTGACCGAGATCGGCGTGGTCTACCTGGAGCGTTGCCGCGACGTGCAGGCCAGCGTGGAAGCGGCTTGATCGCGCGGCCTTTGCGGCCGGGTCGCGTGCTGCTCGCCGCCAGCCCGGAGTACCTGAAGCGACGCGGCACGCCACGCCATCCGTCGGACCTGGAAAAGCATGACTGCCTGGTGTTTTCCGACTGGCGCCCGCACGCGGCGTGGCGCTTCCGCAAGGGAGAGGAACAGATCGAGGTGCCGGTGCGCAGTTCCTTCGTCAGCAATACGGGAACGTCGCTGGTGTCTGGTGCGATTGCGGGGATGGGTATCGCGATGCAGGCGGACCTGCTGCTGGAGCCCGCGCTGGCGGCGGGAAAACTGGTACGGCTGCTGCCGAAGTGGGAACTGCCGTCGCGGCCCATGCACATACTGCGCCGGCCGGAAGCGCGCCCCAGCGCCAAAGTCCGCAGCTTCGTCGACTTTGCGCTGGAGCGGCTGGGGTGATTACACGACTTTTTTAACGAACTCGGTTTTCAGGCTCATGGCGCCGAAGCCGTCGATCTTGCAATCGATATCGTGGTCGCTGTCGACCAGGCGAATATTCTTGACCTTGGTGCCTACTTTGACGGTACCGCCGCCACCCTTCAGCTTCAAGTCCTTGATCACGGTCACGGTATCGCCGTCCTGCAGAATGTTGCCGACGGAGTCGCGATACACCTTGGCGCCTTCTTCGGCAGCTTCGGCGGCGGTCGCGCTCCACTCGTGGGCGCATTCCGGGCACACCAGCTGGGCGCCGTCTTCGTAGGTGAATTCGGAATTACATTTCGGGCAGGGTGGCAAAGCGCTCATGGTACGATCCTGGAGTTTTGAAGAAGGCAGCATTATACCAGTTCTTGCCTGAAGTTAGACCAATTTTCGCGCTACCCGGAAGCCGACGATGTCGTTGGCCAGCACCGCCGAAAAGCCGTTGCGCACCGACGAGCGCAGATAGCGCGGGTTGTACAGCCACGAGCCGCCGCGCAGCACGCGCCGCACCTGGTCGCCCCCCTCTTCCCACGCGCTGCCGTCTGCCGGCGCGCCGATGTAGTTATCGTGCACCACGTCCTGCGTCCACTCCCACACATTGCCGTGCATGTCGAACAAGCCCCACGGATTGGGTTGGAAAGTCCCGGCCTTGTTGGTCCCTTGCAGGTAGGCGCCGCGCGGGCTGCCGTTGTAGGTGTAGTGGCCGTCGTAGTTGGCCTGCTCGGTGCTGATCGCGTCGCCGAAGCTGAAGGCGGTCTTGGTGCCGGCGCGGCAGGCGTACTCCCACTCCGACTCGCTCGGCAGGCGGTAGGTCTGGCCGGTTTTCTCCGACAGCCAACGCACATACAGCTGCGCATCGACCCAGCTGACGCCCACCACGGGATGCTCGTCGTTCTGCGCGAAGCCTGGCGCGCGCCAGTCGGTATCCGATTGCGATTCCCAGCCGGTGGCGCGCACGAACTGCCGCCACTGCCCGACCGTGACGGCAGAACGCCCCATCGCAAACGACTGCTCGATGCCGACCCAGTGCTGCGGCGTTTCGCGCTCCAGCCAGTTTTTCTGCGCGCCGGCCTTGATCGCCGCCGCCTGCTCATGCTCGTGTGAACCCATCTGGAAACGGCCGGTAGGGATCAGCACCAGATCGGGGCCGACGCCGGTGCCGTCGACAAAGCGGTCGCGCAGCACGCCGTTGGCGTCGGCGACCGGACTGCCCGCCGTCGGCATCAGCGCGGCCAGTTCGGCGGCGTTGCGTTCGGCCTGCTGCTTGCGATGGCGCTCCTGCTCGGAGCGATACGCAGCTTCGGCCTTCAGCTGCGCGGCTTTGCGATGCTGTTCCTCGCGTTCCTCGCGCGCCTGCTTGGCGTCGGCGTCGCGGCGCGCCTGCAATTGCTCGCGCAAGGCCTGCTTGCGGGCCAGCGCCGCAGCTTCGGCTTCGGCGCGCTGCTTTGCCTCCAGCGCGCGGCGCTGCTGGTCCAGCTTCACTTTTTCTGCCGCTGCTGCCTTGGCTTCGGCCTGGCGCCGCGCGGCCAGTTCCGCCGCCAGAGCCTGTCGTTTCAGCTCAGAGGCGCGGGCCTGTTCCGCCTGCGCGGCCTTGGCCTCGGCATGCGCCGTTTGCTCGGTCCGGCGTTGCTGCTCGCGCTCCTGCGCCTGGCGGGCTTGGGCGGCCAACTCTTCCTCGCTCGGACCATCGGCGCGGCGCAGCTCCGCCAGCAGCTCGCTGACCGAGGCCGGACGGCGCTCCTGTGCGTAGGCAAAACCGTTTTGCAGCACCTTCCACTGCGATGGATTGAGACCCTGCGGCGGCGACGGATGGAAGTCGGCCGGACGCATATCGTCAAACGGCATGCGGCCTTCCAGCAGCTGGTAGATCATCACGGCGACGGCGTAGACATCCAGCTTGGGCGAAGGCTGGCGTTGGTGCGTGCCCGCCTCCGGTGCGCGGTAGCCGACGGTGCCGGCATTGGGCGTCTGCAGACCGAGGCTGCTGCCGGCGCTGCGCGCGCGCGAGGCGATGCCGAAGTCCAGCAGCTTGATCTCGCCGCGCTGGGTCAGGAACACGTTGCCGGGCTTGATGTCGCGGTGGACCAGCTTGTGCTTGTCCCATGCGTATTGCAAGGCGTCGCCGACTGGCGTCAGCAGGCGGTAGACGGCTTCCATCGGCAGCGGGCCCTGCTCGGCCAGATAGGCGTCCAGGTCCTGGCCTTCCAGGTATTCCATGATGATGAAATAGCTGGAGGTGGCCGGGTCCTGCGCCCATTCATAAACGCGGACGATGTTCTCATGCGCCAGCTTGCGCGCCTGCGTCGCCTCCTCGATCAGCAGCTTGGCGTGGGTGGCGCTTTGGGTCAGCTGCGGCGGCAGGATCTTCAAGGCCACCATGTCGCTGTGACCCAGCTCCGCATGGGTGGCCAGGTCGGTCGCCTGCCACACCTGGCCCATGCCGCCCATGCCGATCAGGCGTTCCAGCCGGTAGCGGCGGTTCTGCGGGCCGATCTCCTGGCTGGACATCAGCCCCAGCTCCGTGCCCTGCCGCACCGGTGGCGGCGCAGCCGTGACGCCGCCTCCCGGCGGCGCGTATTCCGCATCCAGGATGGCGTTCTTGCGGCGGTCGAACTCCTGCAAGCTCAGTAGACCGTCATCATGTAAGGCCCGCAGTTCGCGGATCTTGTCTCTTGCTGTTTGCATCATTAAACGAAGTGTAACCGTTCCTGCATAAAGCTGTTTAAGCTAAAGGCACGCCACATTGGGCGCAGAATTTGTCCAGCGGGTGGCCGGCCCGCGTTGGATGGCCGTTGGCGCAGTAGCGCGCCGGGGTTGGGGGCGCAGCGCCGGCCGCGTTCTGCACGTTCAGCAGATCGATCTGGTGGCGGCGGTCGTTGTCCATTTCCATGTCGCGGCGCGCGCGCTCTTCCAGCATCCGTTCATGCGCCAGCTGCGCCGCTTCGGCCGGGGTGACGCCGTGTTCGGCCGCCACCACCTGCGCCAGCGCTTGTATCTGCTCGGCCGTCATGCCGCCCTGGATCTGCATCTTCATGATCTGCTTCAGCGCTTCGGCGTTGGGCGCGGCGGCGGTGGCCACCTTGCCGGTATCGCTCAGGCGGCCGATGGTTTCGATGCGCGTCAGTTCATGCGACTGCTGCACCAGCAGCACATCGTAGTCGCCCTTCCAGCGCGCGAACTTCTCGTCGCGGTCATGCTCCAGTTTTTTCAGTTCGCGCTGCCATTGGGCTTCCTGTTCCTTCTGCTTGAGGATCTGGCGTTGCTCGTCCACCTCCAGCTGATCCAGCATCGCCTGCTTGTTGACGGCGAGGTTCTGGCGCTGATGCACGCCGTCCGCCTCGATGGTGCGCAGCAGCTTTTCGTACTGGGCCACCGAATCGGCCTGCGCGCCGGCGCGCTTCAGCTCCTCGATCTTCTGGTTGATCTCGGCCACCTGCACGGCGTTGGCCGCATCCTTGACGGCGTCGCCACGCAGCAGTTCGCGCTGGCGGGCCAGTTGCAGCTGGCCTTCCCATTCCTGCACACGCTCGGCCTCGCGGCGGCGCGCGGCGCTGGCCAGGGTCAGGCCCTGGATGCGCTCATTGTGGCCTTGGGCCTCGATCTGCAGTTCACGCTCTTTCTCGGCCTTCTCGCGCTGGCGCAGCGCGGCCAGTTCGCTGCGGCGATGCGATTCATCCTCGATCAGCAATGCCTGCGCCATCTGGTTTTCGATGGCTTGCTCGCGCAGCTGATGCGACAGGCGCTGCTGCGCCAACTGGCGCTGTTCGGCCGCCGTCTGTTGCAGCACTTCGAGCTCGGTGCGCATCTTGATCTGGGCCAGATGGCGCACATGCTCCCAGTCCGCCTGCTCGCCGACGCGGTGCGATTTGTTCTTAGCCAGCTCGTGTTCCAGATCGGCCAGTATGGTGCCGGCGCCTTTGTCGACGGCGACCTTGCGGGTTTTCGATTCCATCACGCGGCTGTACAGGTCCACTTCGCGCGCGCGCAGCGCCTGCATGCGCTCGGACTCCTTGAACGTCAGCTCGGCCTTGTTGACGCCTGCGTCCTGCCGCAGCTCGGCGCGGCGCAGGTCGGAGCGCATCTTCTGTTCTTCGCGCCAGATGGCCTGCCATTCCTCTTCGTCGTAGATCTGGTCCAGCTGCTTGACGTGCTCCAGCTGCACATGGCGCTCGTCCGCCACCAGCCACAGCGTACCGATGCGCTCGCGGTTGTGGTCGAATTTATCGTGGCGCAGCGCGACCGTTTCAACGCGATCGACAGCCAGGCCATAGCCGGCCAGGCGCAGTTTCAATGCGGCTTGCAGGCGCTCGTCCAGTTGCAGGCGCAGGTCGGCGTTGTGCGCCATGTCGCGCATCGAACGGCTGCCGATGAATTCCGCCGCCACCTGGTGCACCGACGGTTCCAGCAGATCTTGCAGGTGCTGCGTGCTGACGGTGCCCGGCACGGTCATGAAGTGCTGGGCGAAGGCCGGTACATTCTCGATGCGGATGGCGACCGTGAAGCGGGCCGCGACCTTCAGGTGCTCCGCCGTCTGCAGGTCGCTGAACGAAAACTCCACCGGCAGCGCGGCGCTGCGGGTGATCAGGATTTCCGCGTTCTGGTTGCGCAGCAGGTGGTTCAGGCGGGTGAAGAAGCCTTCGATCTCGTATTCGCCCTGCGGCACCTCGGTGGCCTTGTCGGCTTGCAGGATGTAGGCGCGCGAAGTGGCCGGCACGCGCAGCGTTTTGGTGAAGATGCCGGACAAGGCGCTCACGCCGAAGTACACGGCCAGTTCGTCGTCGCCGGGCATCCAGCGGTTATCGCGCAGCACGGGCTCGCTGCGCGGCGCGCCCAAGGTCAAACCGCAGTGCTTGCAGTAGCCCGACTGGTCGTCGTTTTTGTGCTCGCAACGCGGGCATTTTACGCCGCCAAAACCAAACATTTGGAACATGTCAGACTCCTTCTTCGATTCATCTTCCGGGCCGCCCTAGCAACTGCCGATTTTAGCAGGGCACGCCCATTTTCATTCCTGCGCACGATACTGTGGCGCTTCAAATCATGCCGATCCGGTCGATACAGGCCAGGCTGGCGCCTTTTTGCCGCAGTTCGGCCGCAAACCCGGCCGGCAAGTCATCCTCCCAGGCCTTGGGCAGCAGCACCCGGTCGCCTGCGGCCGCTTGCATAAGTATCAATTCCAGCTTGGGCTCGCGACCTTCGACGGTGTCGACCCGGCCGGCATGCCAGGCGCTGGAGCAGCCGGTGGCGATGATGCGGCCGCGCGGCAGGAACTCGCGGCCGCGCGCCAGGCGATCGGCCATCACCAGCGCCAGTTGGTACGAGCCGCCCTGAAAGCGCGGCTGGCTGAATCGCACCACGCTGCGCCAGCGGCCCAGGCCCTTGCCGTCGAAGTGGCGCGCGGCGGCCAGGGTCTGGCGTACTTCCAGTTGGGCGCTCAGGTCCAGGCCCGGCGCGGCGATGGCGTCTTCCTCCGTCGCCGCCGCCGGATGGTGGGTGGCGCTGGCCGATGCGCCCTCCACTGCGGCGGCGCTGTCGATGGCGAAGACGCTGACCTCCACCCAGGCCAGGCTGTCATTGACGCCGCCGCTGTGCAGCGGGAACCAGGTGCGCACGGTGGAGACGCCGGCCGACGGATCGGCGTGGCCGCTCAGCGCGCCAAGGTGGGTGATGTGCAGCGCACGCGTGGGGACATCGTTGGCTATGCCACCGCTGATGATGCCGTCGCCAGAGCCGATCTGCGGATGATCCAGCGTCGCGGCGATGGCTGTGGCGCCCTGCACGCGGCCGAGGTGCCATGCGTCGGACCAGCCTTGCGCGTACTGGCGGCCGGCCTGCGCGGGCTGGAACAGTCCGCGCACCATGCGGTCGGCCAGCACTGCCGCCAGCTCCCAGTCGCGGTCTGCGGTGCCGGGCGCGAGGTCCATGCTGAGGACGACCTGGTCGCGGCTGTCGAGCCGCACTTCGGTGTGGCGGGCAAGGCGGACTACTTCCTGCATCCGCTCGGCGATGGCCGGGGCGCCGGCGACGCTGCATTTAACGTCGGCGCGGTTGGCGCGCGGGCGGCGACTGGCAGTGATTGTCAGTACGCGGCCGTCTGCCAGTATGCTGCGGCATTCGGCGTTGGTCGGGACGGTGGCGGCGGACAGCGTGGTCATAGCGATGGCTCCATGCGGGGCGCATGCGGAGCGCGGCGGAAGGCCAGGCCGGTTTCCAGGTTGGCGCAGATGCGGTCGGCCTCCTCCAGCAGCGCCGGCCACTGCGTGTGATCGGCGCGCTGGAAGCGGGCCAGCAGCGCCCAGGATTCGTCCAGTGCCTGTACGGCGAGCAGGGTCTGGGCGGTGCGGCGGACCTGTTCCGCATACGCCAACGGCTGGTCCGGCGCGGCCCAGGCCAGCGACGGCATGGTGTTCACGTTCAGCGTGGCCATGCCCAGACGCAGCAACAGGGCCTGGTGCTGCTGGAAGATCAGCGAGCCCTCAGGCAGGACCAGCAAGCGCAGGTCGCGGCTCAGGCCAGGCAGTTCAAGGAACAGGCGGCGCAGGCCGAATGCATCTTGCCAGGCGATAGGCGCTGCGGCGGCGGAAGGCGCCGTCGCGGCGGGCGGCGCCAGGAGGGTGCCGCCGGGCGAAGCGGCAAACAGCGTGTGCAGCGCTGGCTCGGCGTTGGCGGCAGAATCGCGCTCGGCCACGGGCGGCGTGTCAGCCGCAGCTGCGGCTGCAGCTTCGGCGGCACGGGCCCTCAGCACTTGAGCGTAGTCGACCTCGTCGCCCAGATCCACCGGCACGCAGTCGTCCACCGTTACGCCAAAGCGCGTGTACAGCAGCTGATTGAGGCCGGCGCGGAAGGCGTGCCATTCCTCCAGCGTGGTGCATGGCGGCAGATCCAGCGCGCCTTGCGCCAGCTCGGTTTGCAGCACCGTTTGCGCCGACGCGCGGAATCCGTCCAGTTCCAGCCGCTCCGCCATCTCGCTGTACAAGTACAAATCGAACCGCTGCTGCGTCACGCGCGGATTGGAGACATCGACGACAAAGCGCAGCCGCAGGCCCCACTCCGGCGCCGATGCGAATGGCGCCAAATGCACCGTGTACGGTCCCGGATGAAAGCACAGCGCCAACTCACCGACCTCGCAGACTACTTTGCCAGCAGCTGCGCGACGCGCATGGCCGCCGGCGTTGAAGACCACGACAGTGCTATTCGCCGGCGCAGCGTCGCCCGCATCGAGCTTAAGCGCGATCAGGTTGACTCCCAGTCCGCCGGTATCGACGGCTGGCTTGCGGCGCCGGGAAAAAATGCCCATGGTCTAAGGTGTCACCGGTTCGACGGCAAACCCTGCGCCATAAAGCTGGAAGTGGGGCGCCGGCGCGGTGGCGAAAGGCCAGCTGCATTCGTATTCGCCGTCCGCGTCCAGACGCCCCTGCAAGACGATCGCTCCGCCGCCATCGATGACGCGCACCATCACGCGCTCGCGCAGCAGGCGCGCGGCGAACGGCGCTTCCGCCGACAGGCTCAGGATCACCTGCCAGCCCTCGCCCTCGCCTGCCTGCAGGAAGTGCAGGGTCCAGCAGCTGTCGTCGGTGACCAGCGATTCCAGCATCGCGGTGCTGGCGGCGGCGCGCAGCATGCCGCCGCTGCCAACCCATGCCGGGTCGTTGGCGGCAAGCGGCGCTTGCGCGGCCGCGTGCCGCTCCAGCGACAGCTGACGGAAGCGGCGCAGCGTCAACGGCGACGCCGATAGCGCCTGCCGTTCGTTCGGCGTCAGCACCCGGCTGCCGTCCAGCGCCGCCAGCAGCGTGGCGTCGGCCAGCATCAGGCGGTCGCCCGGCACGGCGCGGGCCAGCAGCGTGCGCTCCCGCAGCCGTGCGTCTTGCTCATCATGTGCTGATTTCAACTCGTTCTCCTTCATTTCGCCGACGCGGTGTTGGCCGCGTTCAGCTTGTCGATCGCTTCGTTGCGGCGCTTGCGCAGCGTCGGCATCGAAATCTGGTCCAGCGCCGCCAACTGCTGCAAGGTTGGCAGCTCGCCGGTGGCCGGGTCGAGCCAGGCGTCCGGGTAGGTATCGTCGGCGGCGCCCAGCAGTTTCTGGTACACGGCGAGGCGGATCGGCAGCGACTCGCCGTTCAAAACGCGCAGCGCCCAGCTGCCGGCCTCCTGCGCCGCCCGCGCCAATTCCAGATAGCGGGGGGGCAGGGAAAGCGTTCCGGCCAGCGCCTGTTCGGCCGCCAGGTCGTGCGCCTCGAATTCGTCCGCCGGTCCGGCGACGTCGCCACCGCCCGCTTCCGGCGCGTCGTCCGCCTGGCCGGAATCTTCGTCCGCCGCCGGCTCGGGCAGGATGCGGTCCTCGTCGTGCGTCTCCAGCTGTTCGGACTCGCCGAGCACGCGCCAGTAGTCTTCCAGCCACAGCGCCGCTTCGCCGGCGTCGCCCTGCCAGTCGTCGGCGCGGTCCATATTGGCCGACAGCTCTTCATAGTCGCCGATTTCCGTCAGCATCGCGGCGATCTTCTCCGGACTATTTTTCAGGCTGGCGAAGCGCTTGGATTTGGTGTGCAGCGGTCCCGGCGAGCCGGCGTGGCGCTCCCGCGACTCGCTCCAGCGGATGATCCAGTCGGCCTTGCAGCCGCCGATGGACTTCATCTGCCGCACCTCGATCGGACTGCCCTCCAGCGGACGCCCCAGGATGTCGCCCACCTGGGCCGCGTGCTGCCGCCAGTCGGCGAACAGGCCGGCGATCTCGCGGTAGGCGGTATCGAGCATGCGATAGGTGTAGATCTTGTTGGGCGAGCAGTCACGGCCCGTGGCGACGATGTAGTTGTCGGCATCGACCTTGTCGCGCAGGCCGGCGTACATATCGTTGACCTTCTTGCGCATCACGCCCTCGGCGGCGGCATCGAGCCAGAAGGCGCCGCTGCGACCATGTTCGGCGACGACGGCGGCGACGAACGCCAGCCAGAACGCCGGCTGCGCCTGCAATTCGAACATCAGGCTCAGCGACAGTTCGTAGACGCTGTCGCCGTAGCTGTTGCCCTCGGCCTCGGCGCGCGCCGACCGGGCGCCCGCGCGCAGGGCCGCGGCTACCGCATCGGTATAGCTGTCGAGCAGCGTCGCATGCTGCCCGGGGTCGAGCAGCTGGTGCATCTCAAGCCGGCGGAACGCCTGCAACGAGCAGTGTCCCAACAGCTTGCGCACTTGTTCCCAGCCGTGCTCCTGATACCGGGTTCCTGGCAAGCGCATACAGTCCTGTCAATAAGTGAAAAACGAAAATGAGCGCGCTATGGCGGACGCCTCGAAATCATGCCACAAAAGCCGCGATTTCATTATCCCGTTTACAAGCCTATTTCCCCTTCTGTTCGCGGTTCTGCGCCGCCAGCGTGGACAACACCGCCGCCAGCACCGGCGCCGCGTGCTCGCCGCCGGTGACGCTGGAGTGGCTGACGAAGGCCGCCATCGCCAGCCGGTGCGTCTGGCCCGGCAGGCTGCCCGCTTCCAGCCAGCCGGTGAACCAGACGGTGGCTGTGTCGTCGCCGGTGGGCGCGGTGCCGGTTTTGCCGTACAGGCCGGGCCGCACGCCGGCCAGCGCGGCGCCGCCGAACGCGCCGGCGCCGGTGCCGACATCGACCACGCCTTTCATGCCGGCCCGGATGCGGTCGAGGCGGATGCCGACCGGCTTCATCGCCGGCACGGCGCTGGCGGCGCTACCCAATGTGAGCAGCATGCGCGGCGCCACCACCTTGCCCTGTCCGACCGCCGCCGCGGCCAGCGCCATTTGCAGCGGCGTGACCTGCATGCGCAGGCCGATCGCCATCTGGCGCAGCTCATGGCGGGTGTGGATAGGATCGATATGCGCCGGCGTAGCTTGCAGCGCATCCCAGCTGCGCCAGTTGAAATTCGCCGGCAGCAGGCCGCCGTCCAGGCGCAGCGTTTGCTCGAAGCCCAGCCGGTGCGCGGCGGCGACGATGGGGCGCACCGCATCGAGCGCGTTGGCGTCCAGCGCCTGCAAGTCGGGGGCGCCGCCGTCGGCGCGGCCGAACAGGCTGCGGTCGCTCAATTCGCTGGACCAGGCGAACCAGGTATTGAGGCTGTAGGTCAGCGCCTGCGCCAACCCCAGGCGGCCTTCCTGCGCGCGCCGGTCCAGGCTTTGCTCGTGGTAGTTGGTGATGTGGGCCAGGCGCGGATTAAGCGGATAGCTGGCGGCGTCGGTCTGGAAGCCGAAGCCGCGCTGCTGCGCCAGCCGGTTGATGGCGGGCAGCGGCATGCCGCCCAACAGCGCGTCGATCTGCGGATCATTCTGCGCGGCCAGCTCCAGGCCCAGCGCGCTGATCACCTTGAAGGTCGAGCCGGGGCTCTGGTGCGCGCCGCCGTCGTGCTGCAAGGCCGGCAGGCGCAGAGGGCTGCGCGCGGGGCTGGTGCGGTCGAAGTCGCGCACCTCGGCCCAGTTGGCGGCGTTGACTTCACCCGCGCCGGCGCCGGCGGCGGCCAGCACGTCGCCGGTTTCGGTATCGAGGATGACCAGGCCGGCGTGGCGGCCTTCCGCAGCAGCCTGGCCGCCGCTGCAGGCCTTGCCGTCCCAGCGGCCGCGATGCATTCCGACGCAGTCCAGCACGCGCTGGCTCAAGGCCTGCAAGGGCAGGTCCAGCGTGAGGCGCGCGCCGACCGCCGCGCCGGACGCGCGCGAGACCGTGGCGGCCGATACCGGCAGGCGGGCCAGCATGCCGGCCACGCTGTTGGCCTGCTCGCCGCTCACGCCCAACAGCGGCGCGAGGCCGGCCTCGATGGCGGATTGCGTCGGCGCGCCGTCGGCCCACAGCAAGGTGCCATTGCGGTCTTCCAGCTGCACCGGCGCGGGCGCGGCTGGCCGTGGCAGGCCTGGCGCGGCATCCCCGGCGACGGGCGACAGCGCCTGCCATACCAGGCGGCCGCCGGCAACCCGCAGGTGGCGGTATTTTTGATCTTCCGGCGCGTTGAAGTCCAGCGGCTGCACCGTCATCTGCACGCTGTGCGCGCCGGCTTGCAGCGTCAGCGTGACTTGCTGGACATCCGAAGCGCTGCCGCAGGCGCGGCCGCTGCAGGCGGGAGCCAGCTGCGCGCTGGCGCCGATGGCGCCGGTGACGCGGCCGGCCAGCAACACCTGCATCACTTCACCGCCGGCCGCGGCGCGCGGCAGCGCGAGGCTGAGCCGCACCACGGGGCGGGCGCCCCGCCCTTCAACAGCTTGCGGCCAGCGGGCCACGCGGGTCCACGGCTGCCATCCCTGCGGCAGCGATGCGAACAGCCGCGAGGCGGCGACCGGCATCTGGCTGGTGGTCGCGACCATCGTCGGCGCGCTGCCGGATGCGGCATCGCTGCCGGCGCTGGCGCTCCAGTCCAGCATCATGCCGGCCGGCGCCTTGACGCGCCATGCCAGCAAACGGCGTTCGCTGTTGTAGATGTCGATCTGCTGGCGGACGTAGGCGCCGTCGGCCTGGTAGTACAGGCGCTTGAATAGCTTGCGCGTGGCGGCGCCGGGCTTGATCTGCTTCCAGTGGTCCAATTCGGCGACGCGTTCGGCGGCGCCGGCGGCTTGCCATTGCGGCAGGTCGCGCGGCGCCAGCTCGATGGCGCCGGCGGACGTCAGGCGCACCAGGCCCTGGTCTTGTAGCGCATTGAACAGCGATTGGTCTTCCAGCGCCATCGGCGCGGCGGCCGGCACCTGATACGAGCCTGCCGCGAGATTGGTGCTGACCGCCCTGCCGCGCGCGGGGAAGGCAACCACCAGTGCGCTGGCCGGCACACTGGCGGCAGCGGCGTCTTGCGGCGCCAGGCGATACATCTGCACCACCAGCTCGCCCGCCTGCGGACACATGGCGTTGGCGCGCCGTTCGATGCGCAGCGCCGAGGCGGCGCCCCACAACAGCCATCCCTGCTGGCGCAGCGCGACCTGGCCGCTGGCGCCCTGCTCGACCTGGCCGAAGCTGGCGTCGCTGATCCAGCGCGCGCCGGCCTGCGCGCTGCGCCAGCTCAGTTGCAACGGCTCGCTCAGCGGATCGGTGTAGTCGGCGCGGGCCGTGCCTTCGATCTGGATTTCCGGGATCGCGGCGGCGCCGGCGCCGTTGTCGGCCACCAGCAGCACGTTGCGCAGGGAGATCTGGACGTTCGATTCTTCATTGCGCCTGACCCAGCGCTTGACGTCGTCGAAGCGATAGCCGAGCCGCAGCGGCAGCAGGCGCGGGTCGGTGGGGCTGCGCATCTGGCTGCACAGGTCCACCCGCACCGCTGGAGCGGCTAGCATGCCGGACGCCACCAGCAAGGCGCCGCCGGGTTGGATGCTGGTGCTCAGGCCCGCCTCGGCCGGCACGGTGAACGCTGCGCCGGGCAGCACGGATTGATAGGCGTAGGCCGCGCGCACGCTGTTGACGGCCTGCGGGGTGCTGACCGTCGCGGCGGCCAGGTGGCGGGCATGGCCGGCGATCAGCACACCGCCGCCCGCCACCACGCACACACCGACAACGGCGATCCACATGGCGCGCTGCCGACCGGGCGCCTGCGCCCCGCGCGTCGCGGGCGCCGAGGACACCAGCCGCATCGATGGACGGCCGCGGGTTCCGGCGCGCAGGTTGGCTTGCCGGCGGCGTGCGCGGCGGCGCTCGGCCCAGGCTTGCAGGATGGTGGTGATGAATCGCGGCATAAGCCCCTCGCGCTGGTGGACGGTATCTGCCCAGCTTTAGCGGAGGGGCCGCGAAAACGCGCATTCCATGGTCGAAAAGCCATCGCCTTATCGCGCCTATCTGCATTTCGGGACGCAAAAAGCGCGGCTCGTCGCAATCCCGTGGCGGCTGGACAGGCCTTTGCATAAAGTGAGCACATCGAAACACACTTTTAACCACCGAAAGGAAGCAAAATGAACGTCCTGAAAAACTTCGAAGCCCTGTTTGTCGTGACCCTGGGCCTGGCCTGCGCCACCAACTACGTGCTCGACGAAACCACCGCAGCCCCAACGCCGGTACAAGCCAGCTACACCGCGCCAGCCGCCGCCAAGGACATGCAAGTGGTGGTGGTCAGCGCCAAACGCCTGACCGCCGAACAGAAAAAACAGTCGCTGATCGACGAGAGCAAATCCGTGCTGGCCGCAGACACCACCGCAGCGAGCAAAATTTGAAGGCCCGTAATCCCTTCGCCTGTACGCGCCACCGAAACGCCGCGTAACAGGCGTAGCCTTTTGCAGGCTCGCTCGCTCCCCGCCGCATCCGTCAGCACCCTCCCGCCTTAGTCCCTTCTGTACGCCACCGCACACACCACCACAGCTTTGTGTCAGATGTAAAAAGTTGCATCATCGGGAGCCATCCCTGGCGCTGCTTGCTATAGTTCGTTCAAGCGTTGCACGAAAACGCGCAAACGGAGAACACGTCATGATCAAACGCTCGCACACCATTTACGCTGCCGCCATGCTCGCGTTGAGCGCAGCAGCATTCGCTCCAGCCATCGCAGCGGCGCAAGTCGGCGTCAGCGTCGTGATCGGCAACGCACCGCCGCCTCCGCGATTTGAAAGCCTGCCGGCGCCGCGCCACGGCTACGTCTGGGCGCCCGGCTATTGGAACTGGGACGGCTATCGCCACGTGTGGCTGGCCGGCCGCTGGGAACAGGAACGCAACGGCGCGCAGTATCGCCGCGCCGAGTGGATACGCGACGGCGGCAACTGGCGCCTGGATCCGGGCGGTTGGGTGAACGCCGGCCCGGCCCCGGTGCAGGTTGACTATGTGACCGTGGCGCCGCCCCCACCACGCTATGAACGGATTCCACAGCGGCGCTACGGCTACATCTGGGCGCCGGGTTATTGGGACTGGCGCGGCCACCGCCACGAATGGGTAGGCGGCAGCTGGGTCGCCGAGCGTCCGGGCTACATTTATGCCCAACCGCGCTGGGTGCAGCATGAAGGCCGCTGGCAGCGCGAGGAAGCGCGCTGGGATCGAGGCCCGAACGGCGACCGCGATCATGACGGCATCCCGAATCGCTACGACCGGCACGACAACCGCAACTACGGCCACGGCCGCGGCGACAAGGACCACGATGGCGTGCCGAACCGCTACGACCGCGATCGCGACGGTGACGGCGTATCCAACCGCCACGACCGGCATCCAGACAACCCGCGCCGCGATTGATGAGCGACGTTGATTTCGAAGTATTGGCCACGGCCGCCTACAAGGGCGAGCGCGTGGCCGCTCGTCGTTTGGCGACGCGTTCCGAAGTGAGCGAGGCGCAGGCCTTGCATCAGGTGCTGACGCAGGTGGCCGGCGTGCAGGGTTTGGCGCTGCTGCTGGCCGAGCGCAGCGCCTTGCGTTGGCGCGACGAGAAACTGCGCTCGGCAAAGTTGGCGGAAAAGGCGCGGCTGCTGGAACAGCGCGCGGCGCGCTTGCGGCCGGCCACCGATGGCTGGCGCGGATGGTTCGACGGTTCGGCGCATCCCAATCCGGGCCAGATAGGCATTGGCGCGCTGCTGTGCGGGCCGGACGGCGAACGGGTGGAGATCAGCCGCCGCGCCGGCTACGGCAACAGCGGCGAGGCGGAATACCTGGCGTTGACGGCCTTGCTGGAAGCGGCCGTCAGCCTGGGTGCGACCGGGCTGGTGCTGCACGGGGACAGCCAGGTGGTGGTCAACGATGTGAATCTGAGTGCGCAGGAGGTAGCCGCCGGCCGTGGCGCCAAGGGACTGGAAGAACATCGCCGGCGCGTGATGGCGTTAATCGCGCCGTTGGGAGACGTCAGCCTGCGCTGGGTGCCGCGCCACCGCAACGGCGCCGCGGACCGCCTGTCGCAACAGGCGATCGACAGATCGCCCGGCGACAGTAGCGACGGACAGTAGCGGCAACTATGCGCGGCTGGTCAGGCGCAGCGCCGGACGCGATGCGGCCGCGCGCGGAGCCGTGCCGCGCGAACGCGACGACGACGCCGAACCATCCACCTTGAACACACTGACCGCCTGCGCCAGCGCCGCTGCCTGCTGCTGCATCGATTCCGCCGCGGCGGCGGCCTGTTCGACCAGCGCGGCGTTCTGCTGGGTTACGCCGTCCATCGCGCCGATGGCCTGATACACCTCGTTGATGCCGGCGCTCTGCTCGGTGCTGGCCGCCGTGATCTCGGTGATGATGTCGCTGACGCGATGCACGCTGCTGACAATTTCATCCATCGTCAGACCGGCATCGGCCACCAGTTTGCTGCCCTGGTTGACCTTGTCGACCGAATCGCCGATCAGTGTCTTGATCTCCTTGGCCGCCGATGCCGAACGCTGCGCCAGGTTGCGCACCTCGGAGGCGACAACTGCGAAGCCGCGTCCCTGCTCGCCGGCGCGCGCCGCTTCCACGGCGGCGTTCAGCGCCAGGATATTGGTCTGGAAGGCGATGCCGTCGATGACCGCGATGATATCGACGATCTTGCGCGACGACTGGTTGATCGAATCCATCGTGTCCACCACCTGCGACACCACCATGCCGCCCTTGACCGCCACCTGCGCGGCCGATGCCGCCAGCTGGTTGGCCTGGCGCGCGTTGTCGGCGTTGTGCTTGACGGTCGACGTCAGTTCTTCCATCGACGATGCGGTTTCCTCCAGCGCGCCGGCCTGCTGCTCGGTGCGGCGCGACAGATCCTGGTTGCCCGCCGCGATTTCGCTCGACGAGGTGGTGATATGATCGGTACCGCTGCGCACCTCGTTGACGATGCCCAGCAGGCTGGCGTTCATCTCCTTCAACGCGGACAGCAGCTGGCCGGTTTCATCGCGCGCGCTGTCGTCGATATGGCCGGTCAGGTCGCCGCCGGCGACCCGGCGCGCTGCCGTCACCGCCACTTGCAGCGGGCCGGTGATGCCGGTGGTCAGCAGCCACGAACTGACGGCGCCGAAGGCCAGCACCAGCGCCGCCAGCAGGTACAGCAGATTGCGGCTGCTGGCCGCCACTGCGTCGATGTTGACGGCGGTGGCGTCGATCTTCGCGCGCTGCATTTTCAGCAGTTCCTGCATCAGCGCCTGGTAGCTGCTGGAGCCGGGACGGAACACGTTGGCGAAGACCTTCTCGGCCTCCTCCAGTTCGCCGGCGCCTTTCAGCTTGGCCACCTGGTCGCGCGACGACAGGTAGATCTTGCGCTGCTCGCCGATGCGGCCGAACAGTTCCTTCTCGTCGGCGTCGACGATCAGGGCCTCCACTTTCTTCTGGTACTCCGCCGAGATGGCCGACGAGGCTTTCGATTCCTCGGCGAAGAAGGCGCCCAGCGTTGGGTCGCTGCTGCGGGCGATGGCGGTGGTGCGGCGGATAGCGCTATCAATCTTGCTTGACCAGTCGGAGATCATGCGCTCCTTGGCCAGCGGCACCTGCATCATCTCGCGTGTGGCAGTGGCCACGCCCTGCAGACGCCAGACGCTGATCGCGGTAATCAGCATGGCGAACGCCAGGATGATGCCAAAGCCCAGCGCCAGGCGCTTGCCGATGGTGATATTGGTCAGCATCGTCATCACGCCGCCAACGCGGTGTTTTCGATCAGGCCCATATCGGCGCTGGACATCAGCTTGTCGATATCGATCAGGATCAGCATGCGCTCGTCGAGCGTGCCCAGGCCGACGATGTGGTCGGTGTTGATGGCCGAGCCGATTTCCGGCGCCGGCTTGACTTGTTCGGGCAGCAGCGTGGTGACGTCGGAAACGCGGTCCACCACCATGCCGACCACGCGGTGGCCGATGTTGAGGATGATGACGACGGTGAACTGGTCGTACGACGGCGTGCCCAGGTTGAACTTGATGCGCATGTCGACGATCGGCACGATCAGGCCGCGCAGATTGACCACGCCCTTGACGAAATCTGGCGCGTTGGCGATGCGGGTCGGGGTTTCGTAGCTGCGGATCTCGGCTACTTTTTGGATGTCAATGCCGTACTCTTCCTGGCCCAGGGTGAAGGCCAAATACTCGCCGGCGGGGGTCTTTGCGTGCAGTTCGCTTACATTAGCAGACATGGGGTTTTCCTTGCCAAAAATGATTGACGGCAATGTTACCTCAAGTCAAGTTAATGCGCACCAAATAAATGCATCAAAGAAACAAATATGTTTAGCGCAATTTCCACCTTGGTTTTTCCACCAGCTGGTGGGCCGAGGCGGGCAAGGCGCGCAGCACCGTGGTGACCACGGCGCGCGGACTCGGCGCCTGCGGTTCGGGCTTGGCGGGTTCGGCGTCCATTGCGGCGCGCCTGGCCGACAATTGGTTACCGGTGACGAGGTTCGGGCGCGCGCCGGCCGGGCGGAAGTCTTCCCCCTTCAGTTGGAAATGGGGCGCCACGGTCGGCGTGTCGTCGAGCGCCAGCGCGCAGTCGCAGACCAGGGCCAACAATATCGGTGCAAGCGCCGGGAAGTTACGCATCAAAGTGCCTGTCATTATCAAATATGGTTGCATTTTGCACAATCTCATCGTACTTGGCAAGCAAACAATTATTAATCGCCGCCACGATGCCCTGCACAAGGGCTGAATCAGGCTGTATGATCTGAAAAACTGATCGCCAAGAAATCACGGGAGAACAATGAACAGCTTGCTGAACAGCTGGCATCCGCGCCTGGTTCGCCTGGCCAGTGCCGCCGCCGGAGCCGATGGAGCACACGACACCAACCACCTGCATCGGGTCTGGCGCAACGCCACCCTGCTGCTGGACGATTATCCCGAGGCCGACGCGCTGGTCGTGCTGGCCGGCTGTTATCTGCACGACCTGGTCAACCTGCCCAAGAACGATCCCGAACGCCACCTGGCCTCGCGCAAGGCGGCGCTGCTGGCCAGCCGCCAGCTGGCCGAACTCGATTTCCCGCCGAATAAACTGGCCGCCGTCGCGCATGCGATCGAGAGCCACAGTTTTTCCGCCGCCATCCGCGCCGAGACCATCGAGGCCAAGATCGTCCAGGATGCCGACCGCCTCGACGCGCTCGGCGCGGTGGGACTGGCGCGGCTGTTCTACACGGCCGGCCGCATGGGCACCGCGCTGGCGCATGCCGACGATCCGATGGCGCTGCACCGCGAGCTCGATGAAAAAGCCTATGCGCTCGACCATATCGACACCAAGCTGGCCACCCTGCCCGGCAAGATGCAAACGGCCGCCGGCCGCCGCCTGGCGCAAAACCGCCTCAACGAGCTGACCGCCTTCCGCGACAGCTTCATCGCCGAGTGGGCCGCCAGCCCGACGGCGCCCTGACCTCCCATTTGCCGACCACATGACCACGCCCGACACCGCGACCACCGGCATGCCGGCCGCCGCCCCTGCGGGCAACCTGAACTTCATCCTGATCTGCGTGTTCATCGATATGCTGGGCATCGGCCTGATCGTGCCGGTGCTGCCGATGCTGGTCGGCGAGTTCGCCGGCTCGCGCGAAAACCAGACCCACTGGTTCGGCATCATGAGCGCGGTGTTCGGCCTGATGCAGTTCATCTTCATGCCGATGCTGGGCGCCCTCAGCGACCGTATCGGCCGCCGGCCGGTGCTGCTGTATTCAATGGCCGGCATGTGCATCAACTTCCTGTCGACGGCGTGGGCGCCCAACCTGGCCTGCCTGTTCATCGGCCGCGTGGTGGGCGGCATGTCGTCGGCCAGCATGTCGGTGGCCTCGGCCTACGCTTCCGATATTTCGACGCCGGAGAATCGCGCCAAGAGCTTCGGCAAGGTCGGCGCGGCGTTCGGCCTGGGCTTCATCTGCGGCCCCATGCTGGGCGGCCTGCTGGGCGACGTCAATCTGCACCTGCCGTTCTATGTGGCGGGCGCGCTGTCGGCCGCCAATTTCGTCTACGGCTATTTCGTGGTGCCGGAGTCGCTGCCGGCGGATCGCCGTTCCGCCTTCAGCGTGGCCAAGATCAATCCCCTGACGGCCTTGTTCAAGCTGGCGCGCCGCACCGAGATCCGCGGCCTGGTGGTGACCTTCGCGCTGGTCACCTGCGCGCAGATGATGTTGCAAACGACCTGGGTGCTGTACACCAGCTTCCGCTTCAACTGGACGCCGGGGCAGAACGGCGCGGCGATGTTCTGCGTCGGCCTGATGGCGGCCGTGGTGCAGGCCGGCCTGCTGGGCATCCTGATCAAGCGCTTCGGCGAAGTGCGCCTGTCGCTGCTGGGGATGTGCTCGGGCGGCATCACCTACCTGCTGTACGGCCTGGCCACGCAGGGCTGGATGATGTATGTGCTCATCATCTGCAACGTGCTGTCGTTCGCCGTCGGTCCCGCGCTGCAAGGCATCGTCTCGAAATCCACACCGCCCAACGAACAGGGGGAATTGATGGGCTCTTTGCAATCGATCAGCAGCCTGGGGGTGATCTTCATGCCGCTGCTGGGCACCGCCATCCTGGCCGAGGTGGGCCACCTGCCCGCCAACGACTGGCGCATCGGCAGCACCTTCTACCTGTGCGCGGTGATGCAGGCGCTGGCCATCCTGGTGGCGCAGCGCTACTTCCGGCAGCACCACCTGCAGGCCGCCAAACCATGAACCGGCGCAGTATCGTCATGCTCGCCATGCTGCTGGCGGCCGGCGCGCTGCAGACCGGCGCCGCCGCCGAATGTTCGCGCGAGATCGCCGCGCCGGTATCGTCCAGCGGCGCCAGCATCCAGGTCGAGGGCACGCACATCGGCGGCATCTATCCCGACCTGTTGCGCAGCATGGGCGCCAAGAACGGCTGCACTTTCGTGTTCACCCTGGTGCCGCGCGCGCGCCAGGTGGCGATGTACAAGGACGGCAAGGCGGACCTGCTGGTGCCGGCTTCGCGCACGCCGGCGCGCGACCTGCTCGGCACCTTCGTGCCGATGATAGGCCATCGCGCCATGCTGATCTCCGTGGCCGGCCCGCGGGCGCCGATCACCAGCGCGAAGAACCTGCTGGACCGGCGCGATCTGCGCGTGGCCGTGGTGCGTGGCTTCGACTATGGCGAACACTACATGGCGCTGGTCAACGAGCTGGCCAGGCAAGGCCGCCTGTTCACCGAAGTCGACGTGGTGGCGGTGGCGCGCCTGCTGAACGCCGGCTCGGCCGACGTCACCATCATGGGACCGACGCTGATGGCCGGCGCGATCCGGCGCGACCAGCGCGTCAACGGCATGCAGGACAAGCTGCGCATGGAGCCCATTCCGGAATTGCCGTGGCACGAGAGCGGCGCCTATGTGTCGCGCGCGCTCAAGCCGGAAGACCAGCGGGTGCTGGTCGACATGCTGGAAAAGATAGGCAAGTCGAACCAGGTAATGGACGGCTACCGCCGCTATTTCACCCCGGACGTGCTGGCCAACAGCGTGCGCCCTCGTTAGTCCACCACCGGCAGCTCCAGCGCGCTGCTCTCGGCGCCGCTGTGGTACACCCGCAGCGTGGCCTTTTTGTAGTCGGCCGGCTTGGCGTAGAAGATGTTCGGCACGTAGGTCTGCGGATTGCGGTCGTACAGCGGGAACCAGCTGGACTGGATCTGCACCATCACCCGGTGGCCCGGCAGGAACACGTGGTTGGCGTTCGGCAGCGCGAAGCGGTACTTCTCCACCGCGCCCGGCGTGATCGGCGACGGGTGCTCCAGGCTGTTGCGGTAGCGGCCGCGGAAAATATCCATCGCGATGCCCAGCTGGTAGCCGCCCAGTTCCGGCTGCGACGGCACTTCATCCGGATAGACGTCGATCAGCTTGACCACCCAGTCGGTGTCGCTGCCGGTGGTCGAGGCGTACAGGTTGACCATGGCGGCGCCGGAGATTTTCAGGCGCGCCTTGAGCGGCTCGGTGACGTAGCTCAGCACATCGGTGCGGTCGGACACGCCGCGCTGGTCGCTGACCAGCCACGGACGCCACACATTCGCATCGTTCATATGCACCGGGCGCGGCACGAACGGCACCGGCTTGGCCGGGTCGGACACGTATTCGTCGTAGGCGGCGCCCTGTTGCGGCGTGTCGAAATCGAGTTTGAAGTCCGGCTTCAGGAACATCGGCTTCAGCGGCGCCGGGCAGCCGGCTTCGCAGGCCAGCGGCCAGCGCGGCAAACGCTGCCAGCGATTGACGCCGGTCTGGTAGAACAGCACCGGCGGCGTGTCGGCGGCCGGCGCGCCGTCCTTCAGGTATTGATCGAGGAAAGGCTGCATCACGTCGCGGCGGAATTCCAGCGCGGTGTCGCCGGTGAATTTGAACGCGCCCAGGCTGGAACCCTCGTAGTTGACGCCGCTGTGGCGCCACGGCCCCACCACCAGGAAGTTCTTGTTGTTGGCGCTGTCCTGCGGTTCCACCGCCGAGTAGAAGGCGTAGGCGCCGTAGATGTCTTCCTGGTCCCAGTAGCCGACCACGGTCATGGTCGGCACCTTCATCTGGCGCTTGGCCAGGATCTTGTCCAGCGCCTGCTGCTGCCAGTAGCCGTCGTAGGCGGGATGCTCGAACAGCTTGCGGGTGAAGTTGAGCTGGTCCAAGCCGAACTGCTTGGCGTAGTCGGCGGTGGAGCCGCCGCGCAGCGCGCCCTCATAGTCGTCGTAGACGCCGGTGGCCAGCGTCTTGCCGCTGCCTTTGGCGGCGGTCTGGCCGGCGATGTAGCTCAGGTTGGGCAGGCGGAAGGCGCCGTTGTGGAACCAGTCGTCGCCGCGCCAGCCGTCGACCATGGGGCTCATCGGCACCGCGACCTTGAGCGCCGGGTGCGGATCGACCAGCGCCATCAACACGGTGAAGCCCTCGTAGGACGAGCCTATCATGCCGACGTTGCCGTTGCTTTCGGGGGTGTTCTTGACCAGCCAGTCGATGGTGTCCCAGGCGTCGGTCGAGTGGTCGGTGCGGCTGGCGTTGAGCGCGCCCTTGACCGGGCGGGTCATCACGTACTCGCCTTCGGAGCCGTATTTGCCGCGCACGTCCTGGTAGACGCGGATGTAGCCGTTCTCCATCATCACTTCGTCGCCCTGGCCGACGGTGGCCAGCACGCTGGGGCTGACGTTGCGCTGGGCGCGGCCGCTGGCGTTGTAGGGGGTGCGGCTGAGCACCATCGGCGCGTGGACCGCGCCCTTGGGGATGACGATCACGGTGTGCAGCTTGACGCCGTCGCGCATCGGGATCATGACGTCGCGCTTGACGTAGTCGGCGTTGGGGACGGCGGTGTCGAACTTGGCGGGGATATCGGGCGCCATCGGCGGCGTCGACGTTTGCGCCGTTGCGGCGTTGACCATCAAGGTGGAAAGCACAGCAACTGCAAGTACGCGCATATCGACTCCGGTAAGGGGTATTGCTCAGGACCGGCAATACTACCTTATCGTTTAGATTAATGCATAAGCTTGAAGAGCACGGCGGTCAGCCCGGTCTGGACGACGACCACGCCGACCATCCACTGTATCAATTCGGACTTGAACTGCGCCAGGCGCATGTCGAGATAGTTCTTCGTCACCAGATGACTATCGACGAGCTGAAACATGGCCGAGGCCAGCGCCTTGGCCTGCTTCTCCGGCATGCCACCTTCAATCAGAGTATCCATAAATGCGACAGAATCGAAGTTATCAGGCATTTTAGTCTCCATGAGCTTAGACCGCGAGTGTTCAATCTAGTTCAGAATCCCCGGCCTAGCCTTGCTGCGCCTCACACCTTGACAGACCGGCGCTGAGCTGCAACCATACGCGCATGAAATTTTTTACTACACGTCACGCCTGCCTGATTTGGCGCCGCTCCTAGCGCGCGGCCACTGTCTACCCATAGTGATGTGATATTTTTATCAACGCCGCCCTTTTCTGGTGGCGTTTTTTATATTCGTCGCGCCGGACCGGGGCAACGTAAAGGAACCCCTGATGAGCCTGACCGAACAATCCGAAGTAATCGCCAGCGCGCCAGCCGCGCCCAAAGGCCCCACCGTGATCCTGACCGGTGACCGCCCGACCGGCCCGCTGCACCTCGGCCACTTCGTCGGCAGCCTGCGCAACCGCGTCGCCTATCAGCACGAATACAAGCAATTCATCATGTTGGCCGACGCCCAGGCCCTGACCGACAATATGGACGACACCAACAAGGTGCACCGCAACGTGGTCGAAGTGGCGCTGGACTACCTGGCGGTCGGCATCGATCCGGCCAAGTCGACCATCCTGATCCAGTCGCAGATCCCGGAGCTGGCCGAGCTGACCTTCTACTACCTGAACCTGGTGACCGTGGCGCGCCTGGAGCGCAACCCGACCGTCAAGGCCGAGATCGCGCTGCGCGGCTTCGAGCGCGACATCCCGGCCGGCTTCCTGACCTACCCCGCCTCGCAGGCGGCCGACATCTCGGCGTTCAAGGCGTCCCTCGTGCCGGTCGGCGAGGACCAGATCCCGATGATCGAGCAGACCAACGAAATCGTGCGCCGCTTCAACCGCCTGGTTAACCAGGAGATCCTGGTCGAGTGCAAGGCGCTGGTGCCGGAAATCGGCCGCCTGCCGGGCACCGACGGCAAGGCCAAGATGAGCAAATCGCTGGGCAACACGATCAACCTGGGCGCCACCGCGGCCGAGATCACCGCCGCCGTGAAAAAGGTTTATACCGATCCGCTGCACCTGCGCGTGGAAGATCCGGGCCACCTGGAGGGCAACGTCGCCTTCATCTACCTGGACGCCTTCGACCCTGAGCAGGACAAGCTGGCCGAAATGAAGGCGCACTACGTGCGCGGCGGCCTGGGCGACTCGATCGTCAAGAAGCGTCTGGAACTGGTGCTGCAAGAGATGCTGGCGCCGATCCGCGCCCGCCGCGAAGCGCTGGCGCAGGACAAGGGCTACATCATGCAGATGCTGAAGGAAGGCACGATGCAGGCGCGCGAAGTGGCCGCCCGCACCGCCGACCAAGTCAAGGCCGCCCTCGGCCTGAGCTACTTCTGAACCCGGCGACGCCGGACGCCCTGCCCTCGCAGCTTGCGCTGCTGTGGCTTGCGGCGGTGTACGGCGTCGCCAGCATCGTCTGTTTCATCGCCTACGCGGCCGACAAATCGGCCGCGATCAAGGGCCGGCAGCGCACGCCCGAAAGCACGCTGCTGCTGTGGGGCCTGGCCTGCGGCTGGCCCGGCGGCCTGCTGGCGCAACGCTGGCTGCGCCACAAGACGGTCAAGACTTCCTTCCAGCTCGCCTACTGGTGCAGCGTGGCGCTGAACCTGTCCGCGCTGGCCGCCGTCTGGTGGCTGTGCACAATCTACTGAGGATATCGACGATGTGGCATGGCGTGATATGCGGTTTGCTGGCGGGCGCCATGTGGGGCATGGTGTTCATCGTGCCGGAGTTGCTGACGGCGTTCACGCCGCTGGAAATGGCCTGCGGACGCTACATCGCCTACGGCCTGATCGCCGGCGCGCTGATGGCGCGCCGCCTGCCGGCGCTGCTGCGGCGCCTCGACCGCGGCGATGTGATCGCGCTGCTCAAGCACGCGCTGGCCGGTAACATCGTCTACTACATGCTGCTTGCGCTGGGCGTCAAGTTCGCCGGCGTGGCGGCGACTTCGCTGATCATCGGCGTGCTGCCGATCTCGGTCACGCTGGTCGGCCAGAAGGACCACGGCTCGGTGCCGCTCAAGCAGCTGATGCTGCCGCTGCTGCTGGTGGCGGCCGGCATCGCCTGCATCAATATCGACGTCTTCACCCACGACACCGGCAACGGCGCGCCGCTGGCCGACAAGATCCTCGGCGTGTTGTGCGCGGCCGGCGCGCTGCTGTGCTGGACCTGGTATTCGGTGGACAACGCGCGCTACCTGAAGCGCAATCCGCACTTCAGCAGCGGCGAGTGGTCGGCCTTGTACGGCCTGTCGAGCGGCGTGATCGCGCTGGCGATCGCGCTGGCGGGCATGGCGCTGTTCCATGCCGACGTGACCGGCGCCGGCGCCGTGGCCAGCGGCCGCGATTGGACGCTGTTCTGGATCGTCAACGCGCTGCTGGCCCTGGGCGCCTCGGTGATCGGCAACCATCTGTGGAATATCGCCAGCCGCAAAGTGCCGCTGACCTTGTCCGGCCAGCTGATCCTGTTCGAGACCCTGTTCGCGCTGATGTATGGCTGCATCTACAAGCAGCAGCTGCCGCGCGCGCTGGAGATCGCCGCCATGCTGCTGCTGGTGGCCGGGGTAACCTGGTCGATGCGCGTGCACGCGCTGGACGACGCCAGCGAGGCGCACGCCGGCTAGTCCGGCCGCTTACTCCGGCTTGAGGCGCTCGGCCACCAGGCCGGCCATCGCGCCATCCTGCAAGCCCGCCATCACGCCGCGCTGGTCGGCGGCGCTGCGGTTCTGGCTGACCTTCCATTTGCCCACCAGGCTGTCGATCGGGATCTCGATGCCGATGATGGCCTTCATCGTCGCGGTCATGAAATCGACGGGCGCATCGTCCAGTTCCCACGGCTGCGGCAGGCCGCTTTCGTGCTTGTTGGTCAGGTGGTCCAGCAGGCGGCGCAGCCAGAACGGATCGTCCACCACGGTCGCCACGCCGCGCGCCTGCACCATCGCGTAGTTCCAGGTCGGCACCACCTTGTGCGTGGCGCGCTTGGTTTCATACCAGCTCGGGCTGATGTAGGCCTCCGGCCCCTGGAACACCACCAGGCATTGCGCCCCCGCCTCCAGCTTGCGCCACAGCGGATTGGCGCGCGCCACGTGGGCGCGCAGCACGCCCAGGCCGCGGTCGCCCTCGTCGGCGTACAGCATGAAGGGAATCAGGTCGGCGCTGACGCCGTCGGCATCGACGACGATCAGCGTGGCCAGCGGATAGGCGTGCATCAGGCCATGGCGGACTTCAAGGCGGTCTTCGGCGAAAGCGGGTTGCAGGTACATGGCTGGACGGGTGGCGTGGACGATAGGGCCAGTGTAGCAGCGGCCCCCACCGGGCAACAGGGCCAGCGTAGCGCGCGGGCGTGGAGCCAGGCCTAGTCCAGCAGGCCGTTCTCGCTCAGCACGTCCTGGATCAGCTCCAGGCGCAGCACCGGGTTCTCCTGCAGCAGCAGGCGCTGCTTCTCTTCCACGTCCAGCCGCAGCAGCTCGCACCAGCGATTCGCCACCCAGCCGGCTTCGTCCAGCCGGTACGGCGGCGCCAGCGGCATGTTGGCGGTGGAGATCTGCTTCTTCTGCAGGGAGCGGATCAGCGAGCCCAGCGCGTTGGCGACGTCCTGCTGCTCGCTGGGTATCGGCACCACCATGTCTTCGGCCACTTCCTCGACCTCGGCCATCCACAAGCCATGCTTGAGCTGCTCGGCGGATTTAATCTGGAAGCGCGTGGTGCCGATGCAGGAGATCTGCAGCAGGCCTGGCAGCGGCGCGGTCCAGTCGAGGATGCGCGCCATGGTGCCGGCGTCGGACAGGGTTTCATGCTTGTCGGGCACGCGGGTTTCGCTGCCTTCCAGCAGCGGCACGACGCCGAATTCTTCGCCGCGGGCGATGCAGCGCTTGACCAGGTCCAGGTAGCGCACTTCAAACACCTGCAACGGCAAATGTCCGCCCGGAAACAGGATGGTATTTAGCGGGAAAAGAGGGATTGATGCCATTCCGCTATCATCGCATGAAATTGCTGTGCTCGGTTTAGACAGACAGCACTAACCTTACGGCTTCCTTAAGGTCGGCGAAAAACCAGGCCGCCTTTCATCGCAAAAGCAACGCTGCGCGGCGCGCGCCGTTGAGCAGGTCGACGTCGGCGCGATGGCCGCACAGTGACGAGCCATACGTGCCGGCGGCGACAATCGCGCCGGGGTGATGAATAAGCATGGACCGGAAATTAAAGCCGGCTTGCACGGTCCGGGCTGAATAAGCTGTCGGCGAACTGCGCGGCGGGAGTAAAGAGGGAAATTAAAGCGGAGAATAGTACTGCGGCACGGCGCAGCATGGAGCGCGCCCCAAAAGAGAAAGGCCGGGGCCTGGGTTTATAAGAAATATAAACCCGTGCACCCCGGCCTTGCAGCGAACCTGCCGACTCAGCTTACTTAATCAGATACTGTTCTTTGTCCTTGCCTTCCAACCATTTCGGCGCGCGGCCGCGGCCGGTCCAGGTCTGGCCGGTGGCGTCGTCACGGTATTTGGTTGGCACCGGTGCGCGGGTTTTGACCGTCTTCACCTTGGCTACGCCGCCCAGATCCGCCACGGTCAGGCCGTATTCACGCATGATGGCCGTGACTTTCTCTTTGGCCTGCGCGATTTCATTCTTGCGGGCGCTTTCGGCCAGGTTTTCCAGTTCGGCGATCTTTGCTTTGTATTCCTGGTAAGTCGTCATCGTATTTCCTTCTTATCGGCGGGTTAAATATTAAAAAAAACCACTTGTGACAATGTGTGAGAATTTATAAGCGCAATTTACCATAACTTTGCGCTGATTCTCCAGAGATATATGTGACAAATACCAATATAGCGATAAAAACGAATAATTTCCACCACTGTTGTTCAAATGAAGCGCGTATCAGACGCTTTGGCGACGGCGGCGCAATACCCAGGTGGAGAGTCCCGTTATAAAGAATAAGGCCGGCAGCAAACCAGCTATCACCAATAGCCAGCGGCCGATGGCGCCGCCGAATTGGCCTGAATGCAGCGGAAATAAAGACGCCAGGAAGCGGTCGCCGCCGGTGCCGGCCAGCGGATTAACTGTTTCAATCACGGCGCCGCTGCGGATATCGATCAGCAGGCGCAGGGTGCCGGTGCGCTGCCAGTCGTCGGCGCGGCGCAGGCGGACCTGGTACAGGCCGCGATCGGGCAAACGTTGCAACGCCAACATTACGGCGCCGTCGCTCAGGTGCTGTTCGGCGATGGCTTTGGCGTCGTTCCAGGAAATCGTGGTTTCGCCTTTTTGCACGGCCGGCATGGCGATGCCGCGGTGCGCGACGCTGACCGGGGTCACCTGCCCCACCAGCGCGCGGCCCAGCTCCGGCAAGCCGTTGTAGAAGCCGGTGGCGGCGACCACCAGCATCAGCACCACCGCCAGCAGGCCGGCCGAGCGATGCAGGTCGAAATGGCTGCGATAGGCGTTCTGGCGCAGATTGACGCGCAAGACCCGCTTCCAGCCCTGCGCCGGGGTCGGCCAGGCCAGCAACAGGCCGGCGATCAGCAAGGCCACCCAGGCCAGCGCCAGCCAGCCCAGCGCGGCGCGGCCGGGTTTGCCTAGCAGCAGGCTGTCGTGCCAGCGCAGCAAGGTCGGCACCAGATGCGGCGCGTCCAGGCCGACTTGCTCGCGGTTGCGGCTGCCCAGCAAGGCGCCGCTGCACGAGTCCAGCATGGCCTCGTTGGCGGCGACGCCGGGCGACTTGAAATACAGGCCATAGCTGGCGCCGGCATGGCTGGGCAGATACACCGAGCTGACCTTGGCCTGCGGCCACACCCGCTGCAAGCTGGCGACCGCGCCCGCCACATCCAGCGGCGCCACGCAGGGCACGGCGTTGTGCACCAGTTGCGGATTCAATTCGGCGTCGAGCTCGTGGTGGAACACCAGCAGGCTGCCACTCAGGCCGGCCAGCACCAGCACCAGGCCCAGCGTCAAACCCAGCCAGCGGTGCAGCCACAGCACACCCGGGCGGATGGTTTGGCGCAGGCTGCGTGGCGGTCGATGAGCTGGGTGGTGGGCGGTGGACATTGGACTCGGCATCAAAAGAGGACGCCGATTATACTAAAAGTTTCATCGAGGATGCGAACAATTCTCAATTACCACTCACGCGCACAGGGGGCGGGGCACGACGCCATCCTTGACGACGCTGCGTATCAGATTGGCCAGGCGGCAGGTCGCGGGGCCGGCCACCTCCGGGTTGGCGACGATCAGCGACAGCGACAGCTTGCGGCGCTGCCCGACCCGCAGCGGCAGCGGCTTGAGCAAGCCCTGCTCCAGTTGGGCCTGTATCTTGTGCTCGGCCAGCCAGCCGAAGCCCAGGCCGCTGCATATCATTTCCAGCCGCGTGTGCGGGCTGGTGACGCTCCAGCGCTGGTTGCTGTTGAGCCAGCCGTGGTCGCGCGGGTTCAAGGTGCCGGAATCGCGCACCACGATGTGCAGGTTGCGGCTCAGGTCGTCCACCTCCAGCTCGCGGCCCAGCGCGTGCAGCGCGTGGCAGGGATGGGCCACGGCGACGAATTCGATATCCATCAGCACATCGCCCAGGAAGCCGGGCGGCACCCGGCTGACGATGGCGATATCGGCGCGCTTTTCCAGCAGCGCATCCTCGGAGCCGGACAGCACGGTCTCCTCCAGGTTGACGCGGGTGTGCTGGGCCCACGGCTCGAAATCGCGCAGCACCTGCACCAGCAGCTCGACCGGGAACAGGCTGTCGACGGCGATGCCGACCTGCGGCTCCCAACCTTCGGCCAGGCTGGCGGCCAGTTGTTCCAGCTGGAAGGCGTCGCCCAGCAGCTCGCGCGCCTTGGCCAGCAAGGCTTCGCCGTTCTTCGTCAGGCGCGCGCGGCGGCCGTCGATTTCCAGCAGTTCCACGCCCAGCTGCTCCTGCAGCTTGGCCACCATGTAGCTGACCGACGACTGGCTGCGGTGCAGCGCCTCGGCCGCCTGCGCATAGCCGCCGCATGCCACGATCGCCTGCAATACCTGCCACTGCTCCAACGTGCTGCGGGGTATCTTCACTTCGATTCCATGACAAAGGTTCCGTCCCAGTCGTCGGGCGGCGGCGTGGCGGCCATGTGGCCACAGCGCTCGATGTACAGCGCGGCCACCTTGTCGTGCGGATTGAGGGTCAGCACCTCGTCGAACAGCTTGCCGGCGGCGGCCCAGTTGCGCTTGCGGTAGCTTTGCACGCCGTTGCGGAACAGGCCCATGGCCTCGACCAGGTTGGGGTAGCTGTCCTCGGTGTGGAAGTCCATCACCTCGAAGATCGAGACCGGCTTGGTCTTGCCCTTGACCACCACGATGTCCACTTCGCGCAGGCGGTAGGTGCCGCGCAGCGCGCGGTAGGTGAACTCGCTGATGAGGATGCGCGCGCCGTACTGCTTGCAGGCCGATTCCAGCCGCGCCGCCAGGTTCACGCCGTCGCCGATGATGGTGTAGTCCATGCGTTTCTTGGAGCCGATGTTGCCGGACACGACCTGGTCGGTGTTGAGGCCGATGCCGATCTCCACCGGCGGCTTGCCCTCGCGCGCGCGCAGCTGGTTCCAGGCGCTCAGCTCGTTCATCATGGCGATCGCGGTGCGCAGCGCGCGGTCGGCGTCGTCGTCGTGGCCGACCGGGATGCCGAAGGCGGCCATGATGGCGTCGCCGATGAACTTGTCGAGCATGCCCTCTTCACGCTGGATGCAGTCGACCATCATGGTGAAGTATTCGTTGAGCAAGGTGACCGTGCCCTGCGCGCCCAGCTGCTCGGTGATGGTGGTGAAGCTGCGTATGTCCGAGAACAACACCGTGGCGTGGACGTTTTTACCGCCCAGCATCTCGGCGCCGTTGGCCACCATCTGGTCGGCGATGCCGGGGTCCATATAGCGCGACATGGTCGAGCGCAGCCGCTTCTCGCTGGAGATGTCTTCGAGCATCAGCATCCAGCCGATGCGCTTCTTCTCCATCGACAGCAGCGGCTGCACGCTGAAGTTGACCGACAGCGTGGCGTCGTCCAGCACCAACTCGGCGTCCATCAGGTGTTCGGCGGTCTGTTTTTCCTCGACGTGGCGCAGCTTGTCCATCACCCAGCTGTTGGCGGCGCCGAAGAAATCCGCCGCCGAGCGGCCGACGATGCCGTCCGCCGCGGTGCGCAGGATGCGCAGGCCGGCGGCGTTGCAGGTGACGATCTTTTCCTGGCTGTCGAGCGTGACGACGCCGTTCGACATCGACTCCAGCATGGCCTCGTTGTAGTTCTTGATCTGCTGGACGTCGGCGAACAGCTTGGCGTTTTCCAGCGCGATCGAGATCTGCGCGGTGAAGGCGCGCAGCCGCGATTCGTCCTCGTGGGTGAACGGGCCGCCGCGCTTGTTGAGCACCTGCGTCACGCCGATGATCTTGCCGGCCTTGTTGACGATCGGCACGCACAAAATCGAACGCGTGAAATAGCCGGTGCGCTTGTCGAACGCCGGATTGAAACGCAGGTCGGCATACGCATACGGGATGTTGATGGTCTTGCCCGTCGTGAACACGGCGCCGGCGATACCGGCCGTGTTGGGCAGGCGGATTTGCAGCGACTCCAGGCCCTGCCCCACTTCCGACCACAGCTCGCCGGTTTTTTCGTCGTTGAGAAACAAGGTCGAACGCTCGGCGTTGAGCAGGCGCGTGGCCTCGCCCATCACTTTTTGCAACAAGGAGCCGAGCTTGATGTCGGCCGTGACCTCGGACACCACGTCGATGAACTCCATCTCCTGGCGCCGGATCTTCTTCATGCTTTCCAGGAAGCGCGCGCTTTGCAGCGCCAGCGTGCCTTGCGTGGTCAGCGCCTCCAGCAATTGCAGGTCGGCGCGGGTGAACTTGCCGCGCCGCTTGTTCAGCGTCTGCGACACGCCGATGATCTCGCCCTTGAAGGTCTTGATCGGCACGCACAGGATGTTGCGGGTGACGAAGCCGGTCTGTTCGTCGATGGAACGGTTGAAGCGCGGATCGGCGTAGGCGTCGGCGATGTTCAGGGCCTCGCCGGTGGTGAACACGTGGCCGGCGATGCCGGTGTGGTTGAGGAAGCGGATCTCGCGCTGGATATTGCCCTGCGCCACGCGCGAGAACAGTTCGCCGGTCTCGGCGTCGTTGAGGAATAGCGTGCCGCGTTCGGCATCGAGTTCCTCGGTGGTGACGTCGATCAGCGCGGTCAGGATTTCGTCCAGCGTGTCGTAGGCGGCCATGCGGCGCGACACTTCCAGCAACAGCTCGACCTGGCGCAGCCGCTTGCGCTGGGCGCCGGCCACCGCCTGCGCCGAGGGGGCCTCGCCCTTGACGACCGGCTTGGCCGGCACGCTGCGGATCGCCGGCTTCGAAGTGGACACAGGATCTCTCATGCGCGCGCCTCCAGCGTGTCGCGCAGCGCGCGTATGGTGTCGTGCAGCTGGGCGATTTCGGCGTGGCGGACGGTGTTGGCCTGTTGCAGCGCGTCGAGCTTTTCCTGCGTCAGCCGTTCCAGGCTGGCGCGCAGGGCGGCGACGGTTTCGCGCAATTGGCTGATTTCGCTGTGGGCGAAGGACAAGGCGTCCTGCACCGCATGCTGGCGCTCGTTGTGGGACAGTTCCAACTCCGAGCGCAGCACGACCACGGTGCGCTGCAAATCGCGCACCTCGGCCAGCGCCAGACGCAGGCTGTCGTCGTCGGGCTGGATCGTCTCGGTAACTTTAGGCTTTTTCAGGGGAGGCCCGCTGCAAGAAGTACACTACAGCATCATATCATCTAAGAATCAATGCACCTCAGAATCACGCCTTCAAAAACGCTTTTCGATGGTGACGCGCAGCTGGGTTTCGCCGCTGGCCACGGTCAGCCGGTTCTGCGTGCCGCCGGCGTCGCTGTACAGGCTTTCCGTGACGTAGTCCTGCCCCAGCAGGTTGGACACGGCGACGCGCAGATTGTTCTGGGTGTCTATTTTCCACAACGCATACACGTCCAGGTCGCGCCGCACGCTGGTGTAGCCGCCCTGGCTGCCGCTCAGGCGCGCCAGGCCGCCGTTGCGGAAGCTGAAACTGCCGCCGGTGCTGAGCATGCCGCTCGGACTCTTGTAGTCGGCGCCCAGGGTGGCGCTGAGCGGGGTCTGCTGGTCGAGGCGGTTGTCGGGGCCGGGTACGCTTTCCACCCGCGACCAGTTGCGGCTGACGCTGGCGCGCAAGTCCAGCGCCGGCGCCTGCTCGATCAGCGCGCGCAGCGGGAACTTGGCTTCCAGTTCGATGCCGCGGGTTTCGGCGCGGCCGTCGTTGATCGAGGTCGAGACCCAGCGCTGGTCTTCATACAGCAAGCCCTGGTGGGTGTAGTTCTCGATGCGGCGCATCGAGGCGCTGGCGCTCAGCAGGCCGCCCTCGCCCCAGTAATGCTCGAACGACGCGTCCAGGCCCAGCGCCAGTTCCGGCTTCAGGTGCGGATTGCCGCGGCGGTCGGGCTCGGTCGGGCTGTTGTTGGTCGAGGTGAACTTGCGCGGAATCAGGCTCGATGTCGACGGCGCCTTGTAGGTGCGGGTCAGCGCCACGCGCAACTGGTCCTTCTTGTTGGGGAACTTGAACAGCGTCTGCATCAGCGGGCTGAACACGCTGGAGCGCTGCTGGACCGCATCGAAAGTACTGCCGTCGCTGCGGGTGTCCACGCCCTCCCAGCGCAGGCCGGTGTAGAGCGACCATTGCGGCGTCAAGTTCCATTCATCCTGGCCGAACAACGCCAGCCGCGTGACCTTGGCCGAGTACCCTTCGTCGCTATTGTCCGGCGTGAGACCGCCCGGCAACGCCGCTTCGCGTTGGGTGCGCTGGTCGTCACGATGGTTCAGGCCGGCATCCCAGCCCATGGCCAGCGCGTGCTCGGCGGGCGCCTCGCCCTTGCCGTCGGCCGGCGCGGCGCCGAACGTCAACGGCCGCGAATACTTGCCCTGGGTGCTGAAGCCGTGCTCGGTGCTGACCGAGACGACGGTGCGCGCCAGGGTGGCCGGCAAACCCTTGTTGCCGCCGAACTGCAGGGAATCGGCGGTGTTGCGGTTGTCGCTGACGGCGGCCTTCAGGTCCAGCTTGGCGCCCTCCTCCAGCTTGTGGGTCCAGTTCAGGTCGGTGCGGCCGAAGCCGTTGTGGCTGCTGAAGGTGCTGTCGATGCGGTCGTAGTCCGGGCCTCTGCCGAGCGTAGTCTTGGTGCGGCTGTGGCTGTTGCTGACGAACTGGTTCAGGTTGACGAAGGTTTGCGAGGTCAGCGTGTCGCCGTTGTCCAGCGTCCAGTTGATGCGCGGCGACAGGTTCATGCCGTCGGCGCGGCCCTGGTCGTGCCAGGTGGCGGCGCGCTCCAGGTTGGGGATGCCGGCGGCGTCGGCGCCGGTGTCGAACGACGGCGTCACGCGGTTGTACATATAGCGCCAGGCGTTGCCGCCGAACGAGTAGGAGGTTTTGCCGAGCTTGTCCGACATCTGCAGGCTGACCGACGGCGAGCTGAACTTGCTGCCCTTGCCTTCGCTGAACTTGACTTCGCGCTGGGCCGCCTTGAGCGCCTTCTTCAGCACGATGTTGATGGTGCCGGCGATCGATTGCGTACTGAACTCGGCGCTGGCGGCGCGCAGCACCTCGATGCGCTCGATCACGTCGGGCGCCAGGCTGTCGATGGCGAAGCCGGCCGGGGCGCGCTCGCCGTTGATCAGGATCTGGGTATAGCCGTTGCCCAGGCCGCGCATGCGGATCTCGCCGCCGCTGCGGCCGGCCGCGCCGCTGACGGTGATGCCGGGCACGCGCTTGAGCACGTCGTTGACCGAGGTGTCGCCGTATTTCTGGATTTCCTCGCTGGTGACGACGATCTTGCTGGCGGTATCTTCGCGGCGCGCGTCGTAGCTGGCGGCGGCGCCTTTGACTTCCACCTTCTGCATCGGTGCGGCTTCGACCGGCTTGGCCTGCTGCTTGGCGGGCGCTTGCGGCGCATCGGCCTCGGCGTGGACGGCGCCGGCGGCGAGGTAAATGGACAGGACAGCGGCAGCGATCTGCGTCAGGCGAAATTGGCGGGCAGGCATGGTTCTTATTGGCAAGTGGTCGGACAAGTGGCAAGTGCGCATTATGCCTTGTTTAATCCGAAATGTTCCGCGTTTAGCAAGACGCCGATATTGTTTAGTACGAATTCCTAAACCCCGGCGCTATAATGCGCGATCGTTTATTGTATGGATACCCTATCGTGTCTCGCCTTGCCGTCCTGCCACACTACCTGCTTCCCAAGGGAGCGTTGACCAATTTTGCCGGCCGCGTGGCCGGCGCCAAGGGCGGCAGCAAGACCACCTGGCTGATACGCTGGTTCGTCGGCAAGTACAACGTCAATATGGACGAAGCGCTCGATCCGGACATTTCCCATTACGCCAGCTTCAACGAATTCTTCACCCGCGCGCTGCGGCCCGACGCCCGCCCGATCGCCGACGCCAGCTTCATCTGCCCGATCGACGGCCGCATCAGCCAGTTCGGCGACATCAAGGAAGACCAGATCTTCCAGGCCAAGGGCCACAATTTCAGCACCACCGCGCTGGTCGGCGGCGACGCCGAGCTGGCCGCCAAGTTCCAGAACGGCAGCTTCGCCAACCTGTACCTGAGCCCGCGCGACTACCACCGCATCCACATGCCTTGCGACGGCAAGCTGACCCGCATGATCTACGTGCCGGGCGAGCTGTTCTCGGTCAGCCCGGCCGCCGCGCGCGGCATCCCCGGCCTGTTCGCCCGCAACGAGCGCGTGGTGTGCGTGTTCGACACCGCCAACGGCCCGTTCGTGATGACCCTGGTCGGCGCCACCATCGTCGGCAGCATGGCCACCGTGTGGCATGGCGTGGTCAATCCGCCGCGCATGCCGCATGTGTGCGAATGGCAGTACGACGACCAGGACATCGTGCTGAAAAAAGGCGAGGAACTGGGCCGCTTCCTGCTCGGTTCGACCGTCGTCATGCTGTTCCCCAAGGATGTGCTGAGTTTCAATCCGGCGTGGCAACCGGCCGGCGCCGTCCAGCTGGGCCAGCCGATGGCGCAACTGAAGAAGTAAGCGCTAGACTCCGACCGGCCCGCTTTCCTCGAAGGCGGCCTGCAGCATGTCGAGGAATACCCTGGTCTTGGCCGGCATCAGCCGGCGGCCGGGGAACACCGCCCACCCGGTGACGATCGGGAACGACCACTCCGGCAACACCCTCACCAACGTCCCCTTCTGCACATGCTCGCGCGCGATCAACTCGGTCGAGGCGGCGATGCCCACGCCCGTGGTCGCCATGCGCACCAGCAGTTCCGGCGAGTTGGCCAGCAGCCGCACCGGCAACTCGCGCTCCCATTCCGTCTTGCCGCGCAATAGATTCCAGCGTATCAGCCCGTTCACCCTTGGCGGCAGGCTGAGCAGGTCGTGCTTGAACAGGTCGTCCGGGTGTTCGGGCAGTCCGCGCAGCGAGGTGTAGAGCGGCGATGCATACAGCGCGATCTTGCTCAGGGTGACGCGGCGCGCGGCCAGCGAGGCGTCGTCCGGCAGGTTGCCCATGCGGATGGCCAGGTCGAAGTTCTCCGCCACCAGGTCGACCCGACGCGGCGACAAGTCCAGCTCCAGCGCGATGGCCGGGTACTGGTGCATGAAGCGCGTCATCATCGCGCTCATCGCCACGTTGGCGAAGTCGGCCGGCATCGAGATCCGCAGCAGGCCGCTGGGCGCGTCCTGCCGGTGCTGCGCCAGCGCGCCGGCCTGCTCGGTTTCGTCGGCCACGCGGCGCGCGTGTTCCAGCAGGCTGGCGCCGAACTCGGTCAGCACCAGCTTGCGCGTGGTGCGCTGGAGCAGGCGCTCGCCCAGATGCGCCTCCAGCAGCGAAATCCGGCGCGACACCGTCGATTTCGGCAATTGCACCCGCTGCGCCGCCAGACTGAAGCTGCCGCATTCGACGATGCGGGCGAATAACAGTAGGTCGCCAGGGTCGATTTCCACGCATTTTCTCCTTCATTGTTCCATCAGTGGATTAATGTTATCCATTTTAGCGGCTTCCGGAACGAATATGAAACGATTAAAGTAACTACATCGCAGCACAAACCAGACAACAGGAGCAAAACCATGAACATCTTGCAAATCAACTCCAGCGCCCGCAGCACCGGTTCCGAATCGACCCGCCTGGCCGACGCCATCGTCGCCAAGGTCCGCGCCGCCAATCCAGCCGCAACGCTGCTGCGCCGCGACCTGGCCGCCGATCCGCATCCGGTGATCGACGAGCCGACCCTGCAAGCCCTGTTCACCCCGGCCGACCAACGCACCGAAGCCCAGGCCGCCCGCGTGGCGCTGGACGATGCGCTGATCGCCCAGGTGCAAGCTGCCGACGTGATCGTCATCGGTGCGCCGACCTACAATTTCGGCATCACCGCCCAACTGAAAAGCTGGTTCGACGCGATTGCCCGCGCCGGCGTGACCTTCAAGTACGGCCCAACCGGCCCGGTCGGCCTGTTGGAAGGCAAAAAAGTGTATGTGGCGTTGTCGCGTGGCGGCATGCACCGCGACGGCCCGACCGACACGCAGCTGGCGCACATCAAGATGTTCCTGAACTTCGTGGGCCTGACCGATGTGCAATATGTCTTCGCCGAAGGCCTGGGCATGGGTCCTGAAGCGGTGGCCAAGGCACAAGCGCAGGCAGAAGCAGAGATCAACGCAGTACTGGTGTAACGCAACTCAACAAACCAAGGAGCATAGTCATGACCGATCAAGTAAACACCCCTCGCAGCGTAGAGCGCGTTATCAGCGGCCAGGCCGTGATGGACGGCGCAGGCGTCAAGATCAATCGCGTCCTGACCCAGCCCTTGCAGCGTCGACTGGATCCGTTTTTGATGCTGGATAATTTCGGCAGCGACCAGGCCAACGACTACATCGCCGGCTTCCCCAGCCATCCGCACCGCGGCTTTGAAACCGTGACCTACATGTTGGAAGGCCGCATGCGTCACAAGGACAGCGCCGGCAACGAAGGTTTGCTGACCAATGGCGGCGTGCAATGGATGACTGCGGGCCGTGGCGTGATCCACTCGGAAATGCCGGAGCAGGAAGCCGGCGTGATGGAAGGCTTCCAGCTGTGGCTGAACCTGCCCGCCAAGGACAAGATGCAGGCGCCGTGGTATCGCGATTTCAATGGCGCCGACGTGCCGGCCTTTACCACGGCTGACGGCGTGGCGGTCAAAGTCATCGCCGGCAGCAGCCACGGCGTGGCCGGTGCGGTGCAGCGCGAGGTGACGGAGCCGATTTATCTCGACATCCATGTGCCTGCCGGCGCCAGCTTCAGCCAGGCGCTGCCGGAAGGTCACAACGCTTTCATCTTCACGTATCGCGGTGAGGTGAGTGTCGGCGACAAGGCGGTGGCGTCGGGCCGGATGGCGATCCTGGCGAACACCGCAGGCGCCGATGGCGTGACGGTGCAGGCGGTGGAAGACAGCCGTCTGATCCTGGTGGCTGGCCAGCCGCTGAACGAGCCGATCGCGCAGTACGGCCCGTTCGTGATGAACACGCAGGCCGAGATCTTCGCCGCCGTTGAGGATTTCCGCGCCGGCAAGCTGGGCGAGGAAGCCCACGCTTAAAGTTGCAACAGCCGCCGGACAGGCTCTGCCCGGCGGCTGCCCCCATGAGTGTCCCGTCTCAGGATAAAATGCCGGCATGATGCCCACTATCCTCAAATGGCTGCGTTATCTGAGCCACGTTCTCGGCTTTGAGACAGCCGATTCCTTTCCGCCCGGCCATCCGTATGAACGGACGCGCTGGAATGGCGCCTATTTCGACATCGCTTCCGACGTCAAACCAGACCAGATCGAAAGCCGTCTGTGCGAGGCGATCGGCAATACGCCGCTGGTATTCGGCTACATCACCAATCCGACGCCGCGCATGCAGCGCGCGCTGCTGGCGATGCTGGAAGAACGCATGCGCAACAATCGTGGCCGCGCCAGCGAACTGGCGACGCTGCTGGTGACCGCCTACGACAGCCCGCACATCACCGAAGTAGTCCCCGGCCTGCGCGCCGCCATCGCCGCCACCCGCCACGAGGATATGAGTGAACGCGCGCGCAGCGTGATGGTCTTCCTGGGTTCGATGCAGTCGCCGTTCGACGTGATCGAACTGAATTAAAGGAAACCCGCTCCCCTTGGAAGTATGCATAGGGGGTGCGCCGCCCGGCTCCTTGTGGCAAAGCCCCGATTTTCTCTTCGATTTCCCCCGATTTTTTCAAGCATTGGGCTATTTCCGGATTTGCAGGCCTAAATTGGGAAAAGCCGAAAAAAATAGGGGAGAAAATCGAGGTTTTGCCACGATGACCGTGCCGCTCCCCGCCACTCCCCTGCTCCGTTCTCACGCAGCACAGCCGGTAAAGCGCGTTCAGGGTTGTGAGATTTCGCGTATTTTCCGAATAAGCAAGATGTTATCCTCCGTTGGCACCAGCCGAGTTCGGCCAAATCCTGTCGGTCAATCGTGTTCAAGGCCCGCCGGTTAAGGCTGGGCAGAGCCCCTATAAACGTCCCGTCTGCAAGCACGTATTCGACGATCGACTTAAGCACTCAATGCACTTGGATAATACCGCGTCGCGGCATTGTCGGTGATTTTGAAAGTTAAATATGTTACTCGGCTCGCTAAGGACCTTGATAAGCGGAATCACTTGGAAACGATTTAGTCGTGGCGCGTCCTTCATGCTCCTTTTCTCAGCTCTGTGCATAGCATTTTCACTTGCCATAAGTTGGCTCGAGATGGAGGTGTATATGTTTGGTAAAGGACCTAATACGGACGAGTTCATTGGTATGTATCTGGTAGTCGAGCTCATTTTCGGGCAGTTCAGCTGCGTCTTGGCATTTCCTGCTCACTTAATCATTTATCTAAAGGCGCCACGTGACCGGGCAAAATGGTATGCGATAGCAGCATCGGCCGCGGCAAGCATTTGTATTTGGTTATTCTTCGCAGGCCCCTTAGGGGCGTGATGCTATGCGCGTTCCAATGTGCCGGCCGTGACAGAATAGAGGTGGCTGCGGAAGGGGACCTTCCCATCGCTTACAACAATCAACTTAAGCGACGGCGCCAGCCGGAGCGACCGGCCGGGCGAAATTGCCCGGCACGTAACGGTCGCGCAGCCTCATGAACGGCGTCTCCACCAGCAGGTACAACAGCCAGCCGGCCAGCAAGCTGGCCGCGCTCATCAACACGATAGCCTGCCAGCTGTTCGGCCCCCAGCCCTCGGCCTGGAGCGGCGCGCGCAGCAGCACGCACAGCGTCTTGTGCGTCAGGTAGATCGCATACGACCACAGCGCAATGCTGGCCGCGCCCGGAACCCGCAGCCTTTGCAGCAGCGAACCAGGGCTCAAGGCCGCAATCAACAACAGCGTAAAGCTCAGCCCCAACATCGGATAGCCGATCACCGTCATCGCGTAGCTGTAGTGGTCTTCAATGAACAGCGACCAGGTCAGCGCCAACAGTCCAGCACCGGCCGCCAGCGCCCAGTTACCGCGCGAAGTCAGCCGCGCCCAAGCGCCGGCATGATGGTTTTTCAGCAGCGCCAGCGCGACACCGGCCACCAGCTCATCGAAGCGGCACTGCGACGAGTAATAGATCAACGTGTAGTAGTGAAAACCACCCTGCTCCCCAGGCCCGACATACTGGGTCCACAGATGGCTGCGGATCGCCATGCCGGCCAGCAGCGTGCCGATCACCGCCAGCCAGGCCAGCAGCAGCGGCTTGCGGCAGGCCGCGATCGCCAGCGCCACGGCCGGCAGCAGGAAATAAAACTGCTCCTCGACGCACAGCGACCACGCGTGCGAGAACGCCGTCCCCGGCGTCAGCTGGATATTCTGGGTAAAAGTCAGGAACTTCCACAACGGCGGCAGCACGCTGGTGCCACGGAACTCCGGCCACAAGGCATACAGCGCCAGCACGACGTAAAAATTCGGCAAGGTGCGCAGCAGGCGGCGCGCGTAGAAGCGCGCCAGCGAAAAGCGCTCGCCGTTCTCGGACTGCCGCGAGCGGCGGATGCCACCCAGGATCTGGTTGCCGATCAAATAACCACTGAGCGCGAAAAACAGGTCGACACCCGTCCAGCCGATCTCGCCGAACCAGCCAAAGGTCGGGCTACCGCTGACAAACAGCATGTAATGGTTGGCAAACACCAGCACGATGGCCAGCGCGCGCAAGGTGTCGAGGCCGGAATTGCGGCCCTGGAAAGATGGATTCATGCGCGCATCTTAACAAATCAGGGCGAGATCACCATATTGAGAACGTTGTCGGCCACGCTCAGCACCGCCGTGCTGTCGGCGGCGATCGCGAAATTGTGGCTGTGGCCGGAGTAGTAATCGATGCTGCCAAGCCGGATGCTGTCGATCGCCGCGCTGACACCGTTGCTGATGGTGTAGGCCGACAGCAGCATATCCGGCGCCGTCACGAACTTCAGCACCACGTCCTGCCCCGTATTGTTTAGAAAAATCGTCTTGGCCGGCTTGACCGTCTTCAGCGTGACGGCTTCGGTGAACAATATGGTCTGCATCACAGCACCCTGAACAGGCCTGCCGGATAGCCGTCGTTGGTGCGCGTCAGGTCGACGCTGATGTGTTTGCCGTCGTCGACCGGCAGGCTGGCCGCCGCCAGTTGCTTGAGGTTGAAGCCGACATAGTCGCGCGAGCCGTGGTATTCCGGCGACGGCGACAACCAGCTCAACGCCGCCAGCCCCCTGAGCAGCATCTCCTCGCAGCAGGCGCCGGAGCCGTAGACGCCGACCTGATATTTGGGCTCGCCCGGCCCGGCCGCGCGGAACGCCTGGTTGACGCCGTCGAAATACGCGCTGACCGGGCCGGCGATGGCCTCCATCGACGGATTGAAATCCACCGCAAAGTAGATCGCCGAACCGGACGGCTGGGTGATGACCTGCTGCGCCATCAAATAAGCGGCGGCGCCGTCGGCGCAACCTTGGGCCCGGCTGAAATAGTTCAGGTGGTCGCCGCCGGCCTGCCACAGCGCGCCGATCTGGATGCTGGCGTCGGTCAGCGAACGCGCCTCGGCCAGCGACAGGCTCTTGCCCGCCTGGTGGCTGTAATAACGAATCGCGAAGTCTATCCCTTGTTGTTTAATAGCAATCGCGTGCTGCGTCAGTTCAAACGGCGCTTTCAGGCCAGTCAAAACAATCATGACATCTCCGGTAGTTGGGGGATGTGGTTTCCCCGCGTTAATGTTAGTATTTGCAAAAGATGTAGATATGAAACAACTGTAATCATTCCATCCAAATCTGGCCTTCCGAAAACCTTCCGAAGCCCAAGTCATTGATTACAAAGTATTTATTACTGAACAAAGAAGGTCCGCGTGAACCACAAAAGCTTTCGTTTCGGGCAGTGGCGGGTCGATCCCGCCACCAATACACTCAGTTGCGGCGATCTGAACCGCCAGCTGGAACCACGTGCCATGGATGTTTTGTTGCATCTGTGCAAACATCCGCACGTGGTGATCTCCGCCGAAACCTTGCTTGACGCCTGCTGGGGCGACATCTCGCCCAGCGACAACGCGGTCCACAAAATCATCACCCAGCTGCGCCGGGCGCTCGACGATTCGGCGGTCGAGCCACGCTATATCGAAACCATCCGCAAGCGCGGCTATCGCCTGTTGGCCGAGCTGAGCTACGACGACGACGTCAGCAACGGCAGCTGGCTGCACGCCTCGCCGTTCCGCGGCCTGGAAGCGTTCGAGGAACAACACGCCGCGATCTTCTTCGGCCGCAAGCTCGGCGTCGACCAACTGGTGCAGGTGGTGGTCAGCCAGGTGCAGGCCGCCTGCGCGATGGTGCTGGTGCTGGGACCGTCCGGCGCCGGCAAGACCTCGCTGGTCCAGGCCGGCCTGATCCCGGCCCTGAAGGCGGGCGCCGCGCCGGCCGAGTCCGGCCTGGCGATCGCCAGCCATCTGCAGCTGGATTGCGCCGACATGGGCCAGGCCGGCCTGCTCGACACCCTGGCCAGCGTATTGCTCGATGCCGAACTGGACGGCAATCTGCTGTTCGACAACACCAGCGCCGTGGCGCTGGCCCAGCGCATGGCGCAAGACCTGCAGGGCCTGATCGCCCAGCTGCAGGCGCAACTGCCATCGATCCGGCTGATGCTGTTCATCGACCGCTTCGAAGCCATCTTCCGGCTGCCGCATATCGGCGAGCAGGAGCGGGCCGTGTTCATCCACGTGCTCGACCAGCTGGCGCGTTCCGGCTGCATCCTGTTCGTGCTGGCCTGCCGCAACGACTTCTACCCTCACCTGACGGCCTACCCGGCGCTGATGAGCATGAAGCTGCGCGGCGGCCACTTCGACCTGGCGCCGCCCGGCGCGGCCGACATCGCCCAGATCATCCGCCACCCGGTGCAGGTGGCGCAGCTGCGCTACACGGTCGACGCGGCCAGCGGCGAAGCGCTGGACCAGGTGCTGATCGACGCCGCCAAGGCCGGCCCGGACACGCTGCCGCTGCTGCAATACTGTCTGCAAGAGCTGTACCGCCTGCGCACTCCCGACGGTGAGCTGAGCCACGCCAGCTTCCACGCGCTGGGCGGGCTGGAAGGCGCGATCGGCGCGCGCGCCGAGCAAGTCATCTCGGCGCTGAGCAGCGCCCAGATCGCCGCGCTGCCGCAGGTGCTGTCGCAACTGGTGCTGGTGGCCGAGGACGAGTCCACCGTCACCTCGCGCCGCGTGCCGTGGTCGGCGCTGCGCAACGAGGCCGATCACGGGCTGGTGCAGGCGCTGGTCGACGCCCACCTGTTCGTCAGCGATCTGCACGGCGGCGCGCCGGCCTTCGGCATCGCCCACGAAGCGCTGCTGCGGCGCTGGCCGCGCGTGGTGGCGTGGATCGAGGAACACCGCCAGGCCTTGCAGGTGCGCAGCCGCATCAGCGCGCAAGCCAAGCGCTGGCAGGACAGCGGCCGCAAGCCCGACATGCTGCTGCCGTCCGGCACCCAGGCCAATCAGGCGCGCCAGTTGCTCAAGACCAGCGACTTCAGCTTTACGCCGCAGGAGCAGGCCTTTGTCCACGCCTCGCTGCAAGGCGTGCGGCGCGGCGAGCGGCTGCGGCTGACGATCACCATCGTCATGGCCGGCCTGGCGCTACTGGCCGGCGGCCTGTTCCTGATGGCGCGCTCGGCGCAGCAGGCGGCCGAACAGCACCGCACCGAGGCCGAGGAGTTGATGGGTTATATGCTGGGCGACTTCGTCGACAAGCTGCGCCCATTGGGCAAGCTGGACCTGCTCGACAGCGTCAGCAACCGCGCGCTGAAGTACTTGTCCAGTCCGGCGCGCAGCGATGATGGCGAGGCGGCATTGGCCCAACGTGCCAAGTCCTTGCAAGTGCTGTCGGAAGTCAAGATTTCACGTGGCGATCCCGCCGCCGCCAACACCGCGCTGCTGGCGGGCCGTGACATCCTTCGTCAGCAACTGAAATCCAAACCCAATGACCTGGCGCTGCTCAAGAGTGCTGGCGAAAATGCCTTTTGGCTAGGGCAGATTCAGCTTGATCAGAAAGCATGGGGCAAATCGCAGGAATATTTTGAGCAATACCGGGCGTACGCCGACCGTCAAGCGGTGGTTGCGCCGACTTCGGCGGATGCCTGGATTGAGCAGTCCTATGCCCACAACAACCTTGGCACCGTCGCGTTGCGGCGCGGCGATGCTCAGCACGCGGCCGAGGAATTTGCGCTGTCCGTCGATTTGAAACAACGTGCCTACGCTCAAACGCCAAAAAATAAACGTCTCGCTGCTGACCTTGCCGATAGCCTGTCGTGGCAGGCGCGCACCCAGATGCAATTGGGCCAGTTGGCCTTGGCCGAAACGCTGGGTGCTCGCGAGCTCGCTTTGCTGCAAACACTGCGCGACACCTATCCAGCCGATACCTTGTGGGTCAACCGGCTGTCATCTGCATGGTCGCATCAGGCCGACCGCCGGCTGGCGCGCGGCGATCTCTCCGCCAGTCACGAGGCCATGCAACAGGCCTACACGCTGCTACAAACCATCGTGGAGAAAGATGCAAGCAACCGAAACTGGCAGCGCAATTTGTACATCGCCGAGGTGGGTCTCATTGAAACGGAAAACGACGATCAGAAACCGGCGTCGAAACTTGCGCGGCTGGATAAACTGGAGCAGAATTTTTCGGAACTCATCCGTCTGGAACCCAAAAAACTAAACCTTCAAATGGTCCAGGCCAGGGTGCGGCGGCTCAAGGCGACGATTCAACTACAGGAGCACCGGCACGCAGACGCCAGCGCCAACTTGGCACCAGCCGTCGAGAAGCTGGAGCAGCTTTACTCCGCCACGCCAGCTGACCAACTGATACGCTCTGTCTTGATCGACGCGCTACTCCTGGATGCCGATCTGAGCGCACATCACAATGCAGACATCGCCCATCGTCGCTGCGAAACCGTGCAGACATTACTGCGGCCATTGGTCAAAGGGAGCGCCGATTTCCGGGTCCTTGCCCCATGGGTCAAAGCCCACGCATGCCTTGGACAGCATGAACAAGCGGCGCCTATGCGCAAACAACTTGAGGCGATGTCGTATCGTGATCCCGCCTACTTGCAATACCTTTCCACCCACCCACTGAAGAAAGCAAGTTCATGAGCAAATTCATCGCATGTACACCATTCATCAACATTTTGGTAAAGGTCCGGCCGGGCGTCAAGCCAGGCAGCTACAAGGTCGAAACCATGCCTGCCGTTCTTCGCGTTTCCCAACCCGATACGATCATCAACTACCAGATTTTCGATAGCGGCAGTGACAATATCGTATTCACCGGCATGACTGTAATACCAGAAGACAACGATCAATTGAGCGAGGAGAGCATCAGCATCAGCGGTAAACAGCTGACCTTCAGCGATGCCAACACCTCCAAGATAACGATGAACATCACGCTCCACTTCAAGGATGACGACGGCGTGCAATTCATGCACGACCCACAAGTCGAGAACGAGCCTGAAGGCGGCTAATCTGATCCAGTCCGATGCTGCAGCGACGGGCATCGGACCAGGTATAAACTGTTTATTCTGATGACTCTGATGGAGCAGGCATGATCGCCACCGACGCCTTGCAATTCAAATCCGTGCAATACGGGGGCCAACGGCCCGGCACGCGGCTGATCGTCACCGGCGCCGTGCATGGCAACGAGACCTGCGGCACCAAGGCCATCACGCGCGTGATGCAGCAGCTCGACACTGGCGCGCTGACGATACGCCAGGGCAGCGTCACCTTCGTGCCGGTCGCCAATCCGCTGGCCTACGCCAAGGGCGAACGCTCCGGCGAGCGCAACCTGAACCGCAACCTGTTCCCCAACCCGAATCCGCAAGACTTCGAAGACCGCGTGGCCAACTGGCTGTGCCCGCTGTTGGCGCAGCACGACGTGCTGCTGGACCTGCACTCGTTCAACGCCGCCAGCGAGCCCTTCGTCATGGTCGGCCCGCGCGACAACGACGGTCCGCTCGAACCCTTCAAGCACCAGCGGCAGGAACGCGCAATGGCGCGCCGGCTGGGCGTGCGGCGCTTTGTCGATGGCTGGCTGCGCACCTACGGCGCCGGCGTGCAGCGCCGCCTGCGCGACGACAGCCAGCTGGAAACCGTGCTGCGCTATGGCATCGGCACCACCGAATACATGCGCAGCACCGGCGGCTACGCGCTGACGCTCGAATGCGGCCAGCACGCCGATCCGCAAGCGCCCGAGGTCGGCTATCGCGCCATCGTCAACACCCTCGCCTTCCTCGGCCTGATCGATGCGCCATCGCCGCCGCCGATCGCCGACGAGGCGATGGAGGCGCTCAGCATGGTCGCGGTCTACGACAAGCAGCATGCCGACGACAGCTTCAGCCGCGCCTGGTCCAGCTTCGATCCGCTGCGGCAAGGCGAGCAGATCGGCACGCGCGCCGACGGCACGCCGGTGCTGGCCGAGTTCGACGGCCGCATTCTGTTCCCCGACGCCGCGGCCGGCGCCAACAGCGAATGGTATTACCTCACCCGCGCCAATCCCGGCTTCTGATCAGACGGCCGACAGTTTCAGGCCGACGATGCCGCCGATGATCATGGCGATGCAGCCCACGCGCAGCGCGCTGGCCGGTTCGTTGAGCACGACGATGCCGAAGATCACGGTGCCGACGGTGCCGATGCCGGTCCAGATGGCGTAGGCGGTGCCCAGCGGCAGCGTGCGCAACGCCAGGCCCAGCAAGGCGACGCTGCCGGCCATGGCGGCCAGCGCCAGGGCAGTCGGCAGCGGTTTGCTGAAGCCGTCGGTGTATTTGAGTCCGACCGCCCAGGTCACTTCCAGCAGGCCGGCCAGGATGAGAATTATCCAGGTCATCGAGTGTCTCCAAAATTGCCGGAAACTATATCAGCTGCGGCGAATCTCTGCTGGCGGCTTCCCGCCGCGCCCGCCGCAGGCCATAATGCTTCATCAATAACAAGGAGGAGCATCCATGCAATTACTGGCGCAGATCGTCACCGGCCTGGTGGCGCTGATACATGTCTACATCGTGCTGTTGGAAACGGTGCTGTTTCAAACGCGCGGCCGCCGCGTGTTCGGGTTGACGCAGGAAAAGGCCGACATCGTGCAGCCGGCCATGTCCAACCAGGGCTGCTACAACGGCTTCCTGGTGGCGGCGCTGGTGGTGGGCTTCGTGCATCCGAATCCGGCCATCGCCTCGGCCTTCACGGTATTCGGCCTGGCTTGCGTGGCGGTGGCCGGCGTGTGGGGCGGCATCACCGTCAAGCGTTCTATCCTGCTGATCCAGACCCTGCCGGCGCTGATCGCGCTGGCCCTGCACTGCGCCGGCTAACTGCCTGCAGGCTTGGCGCCGTTCAGGCTCGGCAGGGTGATGGTTTCGATCACCACCGGCGCCGGCTCGGTGGCCGGCTTGGCGCCGCTGCCGCGCAGGGCCAGCAACCAGCCGATGCCGTCGAACCAGAACGGCGCGCCCAGCGATGAGGCGAAGGCCGTGATGATCCAGCCCATTAGCGCGAACGCCAGCGCCGCCATGAAGGCGCCCACGCCTTTGCCGCTGGCCGCATCAAAGCGCGGCGACGGCCAGCCTATCGGCAGGGCCTGCACCGCTTGCCAGTCTTTTTTCGCTTCGACCGCCTGGTTCATCGGCGTGGCGGCCGGCGCGGCCGCGGCCGGTTTCATGCGGCCGGCGGCGATGGCGTCGGCGCCCTGCTGCGCCAGCGTTGCCGCCGCAGCATTGTCGCTCCACAAACGCTGGCTCAATTGCAGCGCATCGATATTCATCGCGCACGCATAGAACAGGCCGACGCAAAACAGCACCAGTTGCGAACGCCGCTTGTACCAGCCGGTGATGCGGTCCATCACCGTGTCATACCAGATGCGCACGGCGCCCTCCAGCGCGGCCAGGTCGTCCGGGCCCTCGCCCATCAGCGCCAGCAAGGTGCGGCTCAAACCTTCATTGCCCACGTTGGCCAGCAACAGCGCCGCCGTTTGTCCCTTGCCGTACTTGGCCGTCAGGGTCGAGACAAAGGCCCGCGCGAAAATCGCCGACGGGATGTAGGACGGCATGCGGCCCTGCTGCGCCAATCCGGTAATCAAGGGATGGGTCATGACGGCGGCCGACAGCGAATGCGGCCCCAGCTTGGCCAGGTTGAAGCCCTCGTCCATGCGCAGGAAGCGTTTGATCGACGGGATGATGCCGCGCAGGCGAGGCTTGCCGGCCGGCTCGTGCAGCATGGTCAGCACGCCGTCCAGCAGCACCTTGGCGCGGGTCTGGAACAACGAAGCGATCGCTTCGCGCGTGGCGCTGCACAGCAGGCTCACGGCCAGGAAAGTGTAGGACAGCCCGATGGCCACATCCAGGTAATGACTCGACATACGGCCCTCATTAAACTTCGAACAATGTTCCCATAACATAAATGATTTTTTGGACTCCAGCACGTTTTTCTTTTATATCGTAATATGCCGATATTGAAATCGGAAAAAGACGATCCATATATCGTTACATGCAAATGGACATAGACGCTATCCACAAAGCCCTCGCCAACCCGATGCGGCGCCAGATCCTGGCGTGGCTGAAGGAACCCGAGGTGTATTTCGCAGACCAGCAGCATCCGCTGAGCCTGGGGGTGTGCGCCGGCCTCATCGACCGGCGTTGTGCATTGTCGCAATCGACGGTGTCGGCGCATCTGGCCACCCTGCTCAAGGCGGGCCTGATCACCTCGCACCGCGTGGGGCAATGGAATTATTTCAAACGCGACGAAGCGACCATCCAGGCCTTCATCGATCAAATGACATTATAGGAAACTCATCATGGCAAATCTTTTCGACCCGCTCACCATCGGCGACCTCACCCTGAAAAACCGCATCGTCATGGCGCCGCTGACCCGCGCCCGCGCCGTCGGCGGCGCCCGCGTGCCGAACGCGCTGATGGCCGAGTACTACGTGCAGCGCGCCAGCGCCGGCCTGATCCTGAGCGAAGCGACCGCCGTCACGCCGCAGGGCGTGGGCTATGCCGACACGCCGGGCCTGTGGTCGGACGCGCAGGTCGAAGGCTGGAAACTGGTAACCGAAGCCGTGCATCAGGCCGGCGGCGTGATCTTCGCCCAGCTGTGGCATGTGGGCCGCGTGTCGGACCCGAGCTTCCTGAACGGCGACGCGCCGGTGTCGGCCAGCGCCATCGCCGCCGACGGCCACGTCAGCCTGCTGCGTCCGCAGCGCGCCTATCCGGTGCCGCGCGCGCTCGATACCGAAGAGTTGGCCGGCATCGTCGCCGCCTACAAGCTGGGCGCGGAAAACGCCAAGAAGGCCGGCTTCGACGGCGTGGAAATCCACGGCGCCAACGGCTACCTGCTCGACCAGTTCCTGCAAGACAAAACCAACCAGCGCAGCGACAACTACGGCGGCCCGATTGAAAACCGCGCCCGCCTGATGCTGGAAGTGACCGACGCCTGCATCGCCGTCTGGGGCGCCGGCCGCGTCGGCATGCACCTGGCGCCGCGCCGCGACGCGCACGACATGGGCGATTCCAATCCGGCCGCCACCTTCGGCTACGTGGCGCGCGAGCTGGGCAAGCGCAAGATCGCCTTCATCTGCGCGCGCGAAGCGGTGGGCGAAGACAGCCTGGGACCGTTGCTGAAGCAGGAATTCGGCGGCGTGTATATCGCCAATGAAAAGATGGACAAGCAGACCGCACAACAAGTGCTGGACGCCGGCACCGCCGACGCCATCGCCTTCGGCAAAGCCTTCATCGCCAACCCGGACCTGCCGCGCCGCCTGCAACTGGACGCCCCGCTGAACGAGTGGAAAGCCGAAACCTTCTACGCCCCTGCCGAAGAAGGCTACACCGACTACCCGGCGCTGGCCTAACCCCCGGGGGTCAAGTCTGACATTCGGACACGAGCTCAACCGTAGTGAGATCGCTACGGTTGAGCTCGTGTCCGAATGTCAGACTTGACCCCATTTTATCGCGGCAACGCGTAGTTGACCGGCACGAAGTCGTAGCCTTTGCCGCTGGCGCGCACGTGGCCCAGCGCCGGGAAGGACAGGTGCGATGCGCCGATCAGGTAGCCGCCCTTGGCCGCCGCCGCGAACGCTTCCTTGCGCTCGGCGATGGCTTCTTTGCTGTCGCTGTCGAAGTTGACGCCGACCCCGGGATTTTCAAACTGCACCGCCTGCACGTGCAGCAAGTCCCCCAGCAACACCAGCTTCTGCCCCGCGCTCTCGATCACGTAGGTGATGTGGCCCGGCGTATGCCCGCCGTTAAAATACGATTTGATGCCCGGCACCAGCTCGCTGTTGGCGATGATGGGCTGGAACTTGCCGGCCTTGACGTAGGGATTGAGCGACATCATCGCGCCCTGGAAGTCTTCCTTCTCTTCACCGGTCGCCTTGTCCAGGTTGCTCTGGCTCAGGTAGTGGTCCGCATCGAGCTTGCCGGCCCGCACCACCGCGTTCGGGAACACCCGCTGCTCGTTGGCCGCCAGCCCGCCGACGTGGTCGCCGTGCATGTGGCTGATGTAGATCTCGTCCACCTGCTCCGGCTTGTAACCGGAGGCCTTGAAGTTGGCCAGCAGCTTGCCGGCCGTCGGGCCGAACAGGCTGGCGGCGCCGGCGTCGATCAGCACCAGCTTGCCGCCGGTGTTGATCAGGAAGGCGTTGACCGAGGTTTCCACCGGACTTTTCAGGAACGATTTCGCCAGCGCCGCGTTGGTCTTGGCCGGCGCCTGCTTGAGCAACTGCTCGACCGGCAGGTCGATGCTGCCGTCGTTGAGCACGGTGACCTCGAAATCACCCAGCGTGGTGCGGTAAAAGCCGGGCGCCTGGAACTTGGCCATCGGCGCGGCGGCCTGCGCCATCGAACTGGCGGCGGCCACCGCCAGCACGGCTGCGGATCGGATCAAGGTGGTCGTGAGCATAGCGTCCCTATTATTTTGACAATCAAGAGACGCTACGATACCGCAAAATCAACTTTGTTGGTAACTCGCCTAGAACGTCATCGGCATGCGGAACGATAGTTGCACATCCGGCGTATCGCGCGTCAGCCCGGCGCCGACCGCGATGTTGATGGTGCGCTTGTCGTTGAGCCGTAGCGACAAGCCCATCAGCAACGTGCCCAGCTGGGTGCGCACCGAACCGGGCACCGGCAAGCCGTTCTGGCGCGTGCGCGCGATCGAGCTGTGGTCGTACCCCAGGCTGATCAGCGCCTTGTCGTTGAGCGCCAGGCCGACGCCGAAATTAAAGCCCAGCACGTCGCCCGGCGCCACCGTGCCCAGCGGCTCCCAGTCGCCGTTCAAGACCTTGCGGTTGACGCCGCTGCGCTTGAAGTTGTACAGGTAGCTGACGCTGCCGAACAGGATGGCCGGGTCGCTGGCGTACAGCCACGTCAGGCTGGGCTGCACGGCGTAGAAGCCCGAGCCGGTCGGCAATTCCAGCGGCAGGCCGGTGCCGGTGGCGTTGGGGCCCACGCAGCGCTTGCTGCAATCGGTGATCACGCTGAAGGGATCGGTGCCGGTGCGCGATTTGACGCGCAAGCCGGCCACGTAGTACGGCCGGTCCGGCGCGCCCTGGTTGAGCTGGTAGCGCAGCGCCAGCTCGGCGTCGCCCACGCCCTTGCCGCTGGTCTCGAACACATGGTCGACGCCGGTGCCGGTGAAAATCTCGCGGCTGACGGTGGAATCGGAACGGTAGACATAGGGCAGCTTCGCCTCCAGCTCGATACGATTGGTCAAGCCGTAGCGCAGGCTGACGGCGCCGGTCAGCGTGTTGCGCTTGACCTCGCGCACGTCGACCAGGCCGATCAGCAAGGCCGGAATGATGGTGTAGCCGACCAGCACCACCCGGTTGCTCGACGAGTAGCCGAACTGCGCCGACGGCTCCAGCACCAGCTTGCCGCGCGGCGTCAACACGCCGGGCTGCTCGAACAAGGGCGCCACCGCCGGCGGCTGCGCGTCGCCGCCCTGCGCCTGCGCCGCCGCGCACGCCGCCAACGCCCACAGCGCCACCGCGCCGCCCTGCCATCTTGCACCTCGCATCGCTGCCCTCCTGGGTTGTGTTCATTTCGGTCCCACCGCACCGCTCAGGGCATCGCGCAACAGGGTTTCAAAGTTGACGGCCTTGAGCAACGCCAGGTTGCTGACGCTGGTGCTGATCGTGGTCTGGCTGCGGATGGCCTGGTCGTTGATGCTGTTTTGTATCAGCAAGGCGCCCATTCCCGCCGTGGCCGGCAACGGATCGACCACGTTGCCGACGCCGTTCTGCACCACCACATTGGCCAACGCCTCGCTGGCCATCTGTGCTTCCACAGCGCTCAACTTTGTCACATCGGCGATCGCAAAACGACTATTCGCTACAACACTGCCATTGATCGAAACCAAACGTTCGACACCTAGCGAGACCACCACCCCGTTGCCCAGGTCGTAGCCGCCGCGCGCCTGCTCCAGCCGCGCATCGTCGACGGCGGTCCAGCCGTCGGTCGGGTCCGGCCTATCGCCGGCGTGTGCCACCGCCCCGCAGGCCAGCAGCACGGTCAGGATGCTTGTGCGCATGCGCGCCTCCGTTCAATAATTGCCGCTGCCGTTCTTGGGCAAGGTGATGTCGGTCAGGCTGGCGCGGCTGATGCCCTCGCCCAGCGGCGCGCGCGGCGCGACGCGCCACTCGGCCGCCTGGTTGAAGTGCGGCTTGCCCGGCCAGTTGTGTATCACGAACAGCAGCTGGTCTTGCCAGAGCGCCTCGAACTCGGCGCGCCGCACGGCCCGCGTGCCGCCGGCCGGATCGCCCAGCAGCACCCGGCCCTCGTCCATGCCCTTGATGACGACGAAATGTTCGTAACCGTTTTCACGGATCCGCACGATGGCCGGAAACGCCGCCTCGGCCAGCTTGTGCAGCGGTTGCTGGTAACCGTCGGCGATAAAGCCCAGTGTGGCCAGGTAGCGCTTCATGTCCAGCAGCGAAAAGCCTTCGCGCTGTATCTTCTTCTGGTCGCCCTGCGCGTACATGGCGTCGAACGCCTGCCGTTCGCTGACGGGTGTGTCGTAGTGGTAGCTCAGTAGCGTCGCCACCGCCGCCGAGCCGCAACTGAAATCGAATTGCTGGCGCACGGTGGAGCGGAAGCGCGCTTCCTTCAGGCTGGTGACGCGCAGCGCATAACTGCCGCCCGCCACGCCGGGCAAGTCCGCGGCGCCGGCCTGGCCGCACGCGATGGCGGCCAGTACTGCGATGCATGCGAGTTGGTTCATTTCATTTGAATGTTGATGATGGTGGCGTTCTGGATCAACACATTGGCGCCGGAATTCTGTATCGCCACCGGCAAGCCGGAAGCGTTGCTGAACGAGCCGCTGCTGATGGCGTTGGCGCCGGTGTAGACATTGACCGCCGAGTTGCCGTTGACGGTGCCGTTCAAATGCATATCGTTGTTGACCACCTCCGCGCCCGCGCGCTTGCCGGCCAGTTTGGCGGCCGGCAGCGAGGAGCCGTCAAAGCCGGCGGGATCGGCCGCCGTGATGACGATGGCGTCCGGCAGCAACGCCGGCCGGGATTGCGCGGCCGGCTCCGCCAGCGGTGGTATCACCGGCGCCGCCGCCACCTGTCCGGCCAACGCCAGCGCGGTACAAAAACTGATGACTGGTATCTGCATACCGTACCCCCTGTAGATGGTGGGATGCGCGCGCTGTACCGCCGCGCCTGCATCCCGCGGCGCCTTACTTGCCGACCGCCAGGTTGGCCTGAACGTTGACGCTCTGCTGCACCAGTGACGAGATGCCGCTGTTCTGCGCCGTGACCATGATGCCGGCCGCCGACTGGCCGACATTGCTCATGGTGTTGGACATGTTGAACGTGCCCGCATTCACCGAAATGTCGCCGCCGGCACCGCCCGCCGCACCGGACCCGGCGCCACCGGTGGCCGCGCCGCCGGTGATGGTGCCGCCGCTGCCGCCGGCACCGCCGGTGTTGCCGCCGCCACCCGCGCCGCCGGCGCCGCCGGCGCCGCCGGTCGAACTACCGTTGGTGGGATCGCCATTGGTGGCCGTGCCGCTGGTGGCCGCGCCGCCTGCCGCGCCATTGCCCGCCGTGTTGCTGCCGCCGGTGCCGGACGCGCCGGCCCCGCTGGCGCCGCCTGCCGCACCGGCGCCGCCTGCGCCGCCGGTGGCGGTGCCGGTGCTGCTGGTCGCATTACCCGAGGTACCAGCCCCGCCCGTACCCGCACCACTGCTGCCGGTCGAGGTCTGGCTGGGTGGCGGCGTGGCTGCGGGTTCGGAGCCGCTCGGCACGCCGGTGGTGTTGGCCGACGATGCCGGCCCGGTGCTGGCGCCGCCGCCGGTGCCAGTGGTGTGGGCCGCGCCCGAACCACTACCGGCCGTACCGCCCGAAGCGCCCGCGCCGCCGGCCCCCGTCAAGCCGCCGGCGCCGCCGGTGGCATTGCCGGCGGTGCCGGTATTGCCGCCGTTACCGCCATTGCTGCCGGTGGCCGAGCCGCTCAGCCCGCCGTTACCGCCGGTCGAGCCGCCATTGCTGCCGCCGGCGCCGCCCGCCGCCGCGCCGCTGGAGCCGCCCAGGCCGCCGGCGC
>NZ_JBXALQ010000010.1:0-228127 GCF_058799615.1 Duganella sp. GW822-FHT06D06 | reverse complement strand
CCATTTTTGAGCTCCTTCAAAAATGGGTGGGGAAAATTCAATTCCCACAGGTGGGGATTATTGGGTTCCCACTGACAGCGTTGTTCAGTGTTCCGGCCTTCGGTCAGGTTCTCGTCGGCTCGCCGCCTTGGCCTCGACCTACTATGCCATCTGCTGACTTCTGCACACGCATCCCGACATCTCTCAATGTCGGTAGCACCGAGGCACACATGCAGATCTCCCCGGGTATGGCGCACCCACCTTCACGCTTATGCCCGTCGGATATACGCCGCAGCCTTCCGTGCAAGTATTGGACTTTGGCGGTATATGACACATCATCCGGCTGCGTCGCCTCGTATCCGCTTCCTGTTCGTCAGGCCAGCGCTTTGCCTTCGGCTTCCTCCAGATTCGCGGTCGCCCTCGACACCCTTGCCGTTCAGCTAACTCTTCCCCTCGCCGGGCGAGTAGAGGACTTTCACCTCCAAGTGAGTGCGCCCTGCCGGGCGCACATAGAAAAGCAGCCTCACGGCTGCCTCTCGGTAGTTCGACTGCGGATGCTTAGAAGTGATACTCCGCCCGTATCATCGGCGTCTTGGCCACATAGCCCTGGCCGCCGGTGGTGGCCGAGGTGTTGCCGAACTTGTTGCGCCAGTACTGATACTCGACGCCGACGCGGAAAGTGTTCTTCGCGTGGCCCATCGCGGCGCCCGCGTCAAACATCAGCTGCATGTCGATATTGGTCTCGGCGCCGGTATCGTTGCCCACTTCGTCCTTGCCCTTGGCCGCGATAAAGTTCGCAAAGCCCTCGAAGGCCCACAGCGAACCCAGCGGGATGCCCCAGTCCGACGACAGCATCGCATGCGTCTTGTAGGTATAGCGACCAGTGACGGTGGAGATCGGCGGGAAGGCGCCGCTCGGCGCGTTGCTCTCGTTGAGCAGCAACAGGCTGGTGTTGAAGTGCCCGGCCGGCACGTTCCACATAAAAGTCGGTCCCACCACGAACATGCGCTTGCGCGAGTTGTAGCCGACGTCGTTCTTGGTGTTGAGGTCGAAACCGGCGGTGATGCCCAGGCCGCGCACCGGGCCGAACTTGTATTCCTTGCCGGTCACCTTGCTCAGGTCGACCGTGTTGCGGTACAGGATGTAGGCTTCGTTGGCGCCGGACTTCTGCGTCAGCGAGGCCGGATCGCTTTTGTCCGACACCAGGAAGTCGGCGTTGAAGAAGTTGGTCCCGTACTTGTAGCCGCTGACGTGGGTCAGCGCCAGGATGTTCTTGGAAATGTCTTTCGGGTTGAACGGCTCGCGATAGTCGTTACCGTAGCGCCAGCTGACGGCGGTGTCGCTCCAGTCGGCGGCGTAGGCCGATCCGGCCAGGCTCAAAAAGGCGATGCACAGCAGTTGTGGAATTTGTCTCGTTTTCATTTTAGTTTTCCATATTTTGGGACGTGACTGTCCCCGCCGGCGCCGTGAGGGCGCGCCGGTGGGGAGGCAGTCGTTGGGGTTAGTTCCTCAGCCTGCGCCGAGGTAGACGAACTTGAAGGTGAACACGCAAGCGATCGCCCAGATCACTGGACGCACTTCGCGCACACGGCCGGTCAACAGCTTCAGCACCGCATAGGAGATGAAGCCGAACGCCACGCCAAGCGCGATCGAGTACGTGAACGGCATGGTCAGCGCCGCGATGGCGGCTGGCACGCTTTCGGTGGTGTCGGACCAGTCGATGTCGACCAGTTCGCGCAGCATGAGACAGGAAACATAGAGCAGCGCAGGCGCCGTGGCGTAGCTGGGCACCACGCCGGCCAATGGCGAGATGAACAGGCAGGCCAGGAACAGCACGCCGACGGCGACGGCGGTCAGGCCGGTGCGGCCGCCCGCTTGCACGCCGGCGGCGCTTTCGATGTAGGCGGTGGTGCTGGAGGTGCCCAGCAGCGAACCGGTGACGATGGCGGTGCTGTCGGCCAGCAGCGCCTTGTTCAGGCGTTCCATCTTGCCGTTGACCAGCAGGCCGGCGCGGTTGGCCACGCCCATCAGCGTGCCGGTGGCGTCGAACAGTTCGACCAGGAAGAACACCAGCACCACGTTCAGCAGGCCGACCGAGAGCGCGCCCATCAGGTCCAGCTTGAACAGGGTTGGCGCCAGCGAAGGCGGCATGTCGACGATGCCGTTGAAGGTGTTCCCAGCCAGGAAGAAGCTCAACACCGTCACGACCAGGATGCCGATCAGGATCGCGCCCTTGACCTTCAAGCGGTCCAGCGCAACGATGATGAAGAAGCCAACGATGGCCAGCAAGGTCGGCGCCTTGTGCAGGTCGCCCACGCGCACCAGCGTCTCCGGGCTGCTGACGACGATGCCGGCGCTTTTCAGCGAGATCAGGCCGAGGAACAAGCCGATGCCGACGGTGATGGCGGTGCGGATCGAATGCGGAATGCCGTTGACGATCATCTCCCGCAATTTGAAGATGCTGACAAACAGGAACAGGCAACCGGAAATGAAGACCGCGCCCAGCGCCATCTCCCAAGGCATGCCCATGCCCTTGACGACCACATAGGCGAAGTAGGCGTTCAACCCCATGCCCGGCGCCATGGCAATCGGATAGTTTGCGTACAGGCCCATAATCAAACAGCCCAGGGCGGCCGCGATACAGGTGGCGACGAACACGGCGCCCTTGGGCATGCCGGCGTCACCGAGGATGGAGGGGTTGACGAAGATGATGTAAGCCATCGTCAGGAACGTGGTCAGACCCGCCACCAGCTCGGTGCGCACATCGGTCCCATTCTCTTTCAGCTTGAAGAATTTTTCTAAAATTAACATAACGTCTCCGTGTTCTATTTTTAACTACTTATTGGTCATTCGCCGACTAAACATGGGAACAATCGACCTAGACCTTATCTCAGGGGCCACCGTGCGGAATCGCTGCGGTGGCATACCTGCTATCTGTTATGACCTATAACAGCCGGAGCGCGCCGCATTTGAATGCGGCGTAGCCCCGTCTTAACTCTCCTAAACGAACTCGCCGATTTTCGAGATAACGGCCTTGCGCACCGAGCCGCTCACGATGAAGGAGCGCGCCACTTCAAGGTCGTTGTGCAGCCAGCGGTCGCCGTCGAGGCAGGCCGGGATCTGCGCGCGCACCGATTCGTAGGCCGCCTGCGTGCCTTTGCCGAGCACAAAACCGGGCAGCAGATTTTCTGTCATCGTCAGCGCCTGGGAGGCCAATAACATTTCTACGCCGACAATGTACTGTGTGTTCGACACCACAGTTGCGGCCTTGCGCGCGCACCAGGTGGAGTTGGACACGTGGTCTTCGCTGTTGCCTTTGGCCGGAATCGAGTCCACGCTGCCCGGCATGCACAGCGTGCGGTTCTCCATCACCAGGGAGCTGAGCGAGCATTGCATCACCGGGTAGCCGGTGTTCACGCCGCGCACGCCGGACATCAGGTTGCGCGGCAGGCCCCACGACAACGTAGGATCGATCAGGCGCGCGACGCGGCGCTCGACGATGCTGCCCAGGTCCGCGACAGCCATCGCCAGCAGGTCCATCGCCTGCGCCAGGTATTGGCCGTGGAAGTTACCGCCGGAGATGATCTCGAAGCCGCCGCCGTCCTTGCCGAAGATGAGCGGGTTGTCGGTGGCGGAGTTCACTTCCTTGTCGAGGATGGTGTCGATGTAGTCCAGCGCATCGAACACCGGGCCGTAGACCTGCGGCGCGCAACGCAGCGAGTACACGTCCTGGATGCGGGCGGTGTACGGGATGTCGGTACGGCGCAGCTCTTCCGGGAACTGCACGGCGCGCGCTTCGTGCGTGGTGCGGGTGGAACCGTCCAGCAGGTCGCGGATGATGGCGGCGGTCTTGATCTGGCCCGCGTGCGGGCGCGCTTCGTGGATGCGCGGATCGAAGGCCGACATCTCGGCGCGCATCGCTTCCAGCGTCAGGCCCAGCGACAGGCAGGCATCGGACAGCATGTTGCGCGCATCGGAGGCGGCCAACAGCGCCACCGCCAGCGAGACGGTGCAGCCGTTGATCAGCGCCGATGCGTCCTTGGCCTTCAGCTCGAACACGACCGGGCCGACGTTGGAGGCGCGGATCGCATCCGGAGCCGACATGCGCTGGCCCTTGTACATCACTTCCGCTTCGTCAAAGCCGGCGATGGCGGCCGCCAGGTAGGCCAGCGGAGCCAGGTCGCCCGAGGCGCCGACGGAGCCCTTCTGCGGCATGATCGGGTGGATGCCGGCATTGACGAAGGCCAGCAAACGGTCGACCACTTCCACGCGCGGCGCGGAGTAGTTGCTGGCGAAGGCATTGGCGCGCAACAGCATGGTGGCGCGGCTGACTTCCTCGGAGAACGGCTCGCCCATGCCGCAGGCGTGGGCCTTGATCAGCTGCGTCTGGAACAGGACGATGTCCTGCACCTTGACGCGGGTGTCCTTCAGCATGCCGACGCCGGTGTTAAAGCTGTACATCATCGGCGCTTCGTCGTGCATCCAGGTCGACTCGATGTAGTCGCGGCTTTCCTTCAACGCGGCGCGCGATGATGCGGCCAGGTTCACTTCGATGGCGTGGTCGCGGGCGACGGCGACGACTTGCGCTGCGGTCAGGTTGAAACCATTGATGGTGGTAGTAGTCATGATCTGTCTTCTTATCAGTTGGCGCCGGCGGCGAACCACGCACCGAGTTCGGAGCGTTCTTCTGGCGTGATGTTGGTCATATTCCCGATCGGCATAGCCTTCAGCACCACGGCCTGCTGGTTGATCTTGGCCGCGTTCTGGTGGATCAGCTCAGGCGTGTGCAGCATGATGCCGCCAGGCGCCGTGGCAAAGCCGGGCTGTGTAGGCTGGGCCGCGTGGCAGCTGGCGCAGCGCTGGCTGACGATCGCCTGCACCCGGTTGAAGTCCGGCGCCGCCACGCTGGCGTGGGCCGCACCGGCGGCATCGCCGGCGATGGCTGGCGCAGGAGCCGCCACAGGACGAGGTGCGATCCCCACGGCAACCGCCGCCAGGATCGCGACACCGGCCGCAGGGAACTGCCATGCGGTCTTGCCGTGATGGCGCAGGTTGAAGAAGTGGCGAATCAACACGCCGGCGGCGATGATTGCACCCAGCAGCGCCCAGCTGTAGGCATGGCTGTAGGTCATCGCATAGTGGTTGCTGATCATGATCAGCAACACCGGCAGCGTGAAGTAGTTATTGTGGACGGAACGCTGCTTGGCCTTCTTGCCGTGGATAGGATCGGGCGATTTACCCTGCTCCATCGCTTCCACCAGCTTGCGCTGGCCAGGAATGATCAGCATCAGCACATTCCCGACCATCATGGTGCCGATCATGGCGCCAACGTGGATGTAGGCGGCGCGGCCGCTCAGGAACTTGGTCAGCACATAGGCCATCGCGACGATGAACACGAACATGATGATGCCCAGCAGGCCATCCTTCTGGCCCAGCGGCGAGCGGCACAGCGTGTCGTAGAACAGCCAGCCCACCAGCAGCGAGCCGAGGCCCACGCCGATCGCCTGCAATTGCGTCAGGTCGGCGACCGAGCGGTCGATCATCATCGCCGAGGCGTTGAAGTAGTAGACGATGAACAGCAGCGAAAAGCCCGAGATCCAGGTCGCGTAGGCTTCCCATTTAAACCAGTGCAGGTCCGACGGCAGTTCGGCCGGCGACACCAGGTATTTTTGCGGATTGTAAAAACCGCCACCATGCACGGCCCACAATTCCCCGGACACGCCCTTCTTGGCCAGGTCGGAACCCGGCTTCGGTGGTCGTATGCTGTTGTCGAGCCAGACGAAGTAGAAGGATGCGCCGATCCACGCGATCCCCGTGATGAGATGCAGCCAGCGCACCAATAGATTGAGCCAGTCCACGCCGTAAGCGAGCAATTCCATGTTGTCCCCAATGATTGGATTAAGCTCGTCTGCCACCGCGGGCGCTCCAGACGATTGGGATGATTTCCCTTTTGGCCGCGAACTGTTGAAAGCTCCGCTGCGACCGATTGAAAACCGTACGCAGAACACGCACAGTCTGGGACGAACGATAAAACTAATTCTGGCTTTTCGTATGGCAGTAGCCGTATATTAAAAATAGGCTCACCGTTATAGATAGACCATCATGGCACAACTTCCCGACCACTTAGACCTGCACCTTATACGCATTCTGTACATGCTCCTCTGCGAAAAAAACGTTTCCCGCGTAGCGATGAAACTGGATCAAACGCAGCCCTCCATCTCGGCCTCGCTGCAAAAACTGCGCGAGCTCACAGGCGATCCGCTGCTGGTGCGCGGCGGCCGCGGCATGGTGCCGACCCAGCACGGCGAGAGTCTGAAGGCGCCCGCCAAACGCATCCTCGACGAGGTGGGACAGCTGTTCCTGCACAAGACGCCGTTCGCCTCCAAGGAGGAAGGCCGCACCTTCCGCATCGGCGCGCCGGACTACCTCGATATTCAATTTTTACCCAACGTTGTGGCGCGCCTGCGACGCGAATCGCCCAAGAGCCGCGTCATCATCCACAGCCTGGGCGCCGAAGTGGACGCGATCCGCATGCTGTCCGACGGCGAACTCGATCTGCTGATCGGTAACTGGGAGCAGCCGCCGGAGCACCTGCACCTGTCGCGCCTCTTCGAAGACCCGATCATCTGCGCCATGCGCGCCGACGCGCCCTATGCCAAGCGCACCGATTCCAACGACATGACGCTGGACGACTATCTGAGCCTGCCCCACGTGGCGCCCTCGCCCACACTGCCCGGCTTCCACGGGGTGATCGATTCCTTCCTGGCGCAGCAGGGCTACCAGCGCAACGTGGTGGTGGAATCGGCGTATTTCAGCCTGATTCCCTACATGCTGACGCAGACCGACATGGTGCTCACCACCGGGCGCCAGTACCTGCGCTTCTACGAGCGCAACCTCCCGATCAAGACCTTCACGGTGCCGGTGCGCTTCCCGACGATGCGCTTCTACCAGCTGTGGCACGAGCGCGTGCACCAGGCGCCGGAGCACAAGTGGCTGCGCGACCAGGTCACGCAAGCCGCGCAAGCCCTCACCGCCAAATAAGCGGCCACTGAGCTGCCGTGGGCGTGGCACGCCCGCAACACTCTCCATAAGCCCGGGCTGAATGCGGTTATGGCTCCGGGCGTATATAACAGCCTCCCACGCCATATATCATTCCTCATATACCAAGAGGAGACGGGCCACCGCCTGCACAACAATGACAATCACACTAGATCACCTGAACCGCTGCGTCGCCGAAGAATTCACCCAGCTGCTGCATGGCCTGTACGAACACTCGCCGTGGATCCCGGAGCGCGCCGCCGCGCAGCGCCCATTCTCCACCCTCTCCGCACTGAAGCAGGCCTTGCAAGGCGTGGTGCAGAAAGCCACCGAAGCCGAACAACTGGGCCTGGTGCGCGCCCACCCGGAGCTGGCTGGCAAAGCGGCGCTGGCCGGCGAACTGACCGCCGAATCGACCGGTGAACAGGCGCAGGCCGGCCTGACCCACTGCTCCGCCGACGAACTGGCGACGTTGCACAAGCTGAACGCCGACTACAACGCCAAATTCGGTTTCCCCTTCATCCTCGCCGTCAAAGGCCCGACCGGCAACGGCCTGACGCGCCACGAGATCACCGCCGCATTCAGCCGCCGCCTGCGCTCGCAGCGCGACGACGAGCTGGCCGAATGCCTGCGCCAGATCGGCCGCATCGCCGAGATGCGCCTGAACGTGCTGCTACAGGTGGAACTGCAGTTCGGCCCAACCATCATGCAGTGGGCGGAAACCATCGGCGCCTGGAGCGACGATGCCGACAACCTCACCTGCGCCTACATGACCGACGCTCACCGCAAAACCGCCACCCAGTTGGCGACGTGGATGAAGGAAGCAGGCATGGAAGTGTCGGTCGACCCGGTCGGCAACGTCGTCGGCCGCTACAAGTCGGACCAGCCGGGCGCCAAGGCGCTGCTGACCGGCTCCCACTACGACACCGTGCGCAACGGCGGCAAGTACGACGGCCGCGAAGGAATCCTGCTGCCGATCGCCGTGGTCAAGCACCTCAATGAACGCGGCGAGCGCCTGCCGTTCGACCTGGAGATCATCGGCTTCTCGGAAGAAGAAGGCGTGCGCTATCAAAGCACCTTCCTCGGTTCCAACGCCGTCATCGGCCAGTTCGACATGGCGCTGCTGGAAAAGGCCGACGCGCAAGGCATCACCATGCGCGATGCACTGACCGCCGCCGGCCACGATGTCAGCAAGATCGCTTCGGTAGCCCGCAAGCCGGAAGACGTGCTGGCCTTCGTCGAAGTCCACATCGAGCAAGGCCCGGTATTGCTGGGCAAAGGCCTGCCGACCGGCGTCGTCACCTCGATCGCGGGCAGCTGCCGGTTCCAGGTCGAGCTGACCGGCCTGGCCAGCCACGCCGGCACCACGCCGATGATCATGCGTAAAGACGCCGCCGCAGCCGCAGCGGAAATCGTGCTGTACGTCGAAGACCGCTGCGGGCGTGAACGCTCGCTGGTCGGCACCGTCGGGCAGCTGCACGTGCCGGATGGCTCGGTCAACGTAATCCCTGGCGCCTGCAAGCTGTCACTGGACATCCGCGCCGCAGACGACGCTACCCGCGACGCCGCCGTCACCGACATCCTCAATCAAGCGGAAGCCGTGTGCGCGCGCCGCCAGATCGGGCTCAAAGTCATCAAGATCATGCAGGCGCCAGCCGCTCCATGCGCCCCATGGCTTGTCAAACAATTCGCCGCCGCCACCGAGCGCGCCGGCGTTGAAGTATTCGAACTGCCGTCCGGCGCCGGCCACGACGCCATGGCGCTGGCCCGCATGACCGATGTCGCCATGCTATTCACGCGTTGCGGCAACGGCGGCATCAGCCACAACCCGCTCGAAACCATGACCGCCGACGACGCCGAAGTATCGGCCCAGATCTTCCTGGACTTCCTGCGCCAGTTCAAAACCAAGTAATTGCGGAGCACAATCATGTCCAAACCCGTGTCTGAACCTATTCGATTCTTCTATCGCGGCGAAGTGCACAACGTCGCAGACGGCGCACCAACCCGCACCCTGCTCCAGCACCTGCGCGAAGACCTGCACTGCACCGGCACCAAGGAAGGCTGCGCCGAAGGCGATTGCGGCGCCTGCACCGTGGTCGTCGCGGAATTGCAGCCCGACGGCGAAGTCGCCATGAAGTCGGTCAACTCCTGCATCCAGTTCGTGCCCACGCTGGACGGCAAGGCCGTCTTCACCATCGAAGACCTGAAGCAAGCCGACGGCAATATGCACCCGGTGCAGGAAGCGCTGGTCGAATGCCACGGATCGCAGTGCGGATTCTGCACGCCGGGCTTCGCCATGTCGCTGTGGAGCCTCTACTTGAAGCAGGACGAAGCGAGAGCTTCGTCCGGACAGACCACGCCGCCATGCCGCAAGACCGTGGACGAAACCCTGTCCGGTAATCTGTGCCGCTGCACCGGCTACCGTCCCATCATCGATGCCGCGCGCCGCATGGGCGAGCTGCCTCCCGTCAGCTTCGACCGCGAGGCGCTGAAAACCTCGCTGCAAACCATCCAGCGAACCGAAATGTACAGCTACACCCACGACGGCCAGACCTTCCACGCCCCGCGCACGCTGGCCGAACTGGCCGCCCTGCGCGCAGAAAAACCCACCGCCACCATCGTCGCCGGCTCGACCGACGTCGGCCTGTGGGTGACCAAGCAAATGCGCAACCTCGGCGACATGATCTACGTGCGCCAGGTGCAGGAGCTGTACCGCATGGTGGAGGAAGACGGCATGCTGTATATCGGCGCCGCCGTCTCCCTCAACGACGCCTACGAGGCGGTTTGCAAGCACTACAAGGAAGAGCTGCACGAAATGTGGCAGCGCTTCGCATCGCAACCGATCCGCAACACCGGCACCCTGGGCGGCAGCGTCGCCAACGGTTCGCCGATCGGCGACTCGGCGCCGTGGATGATCGCGCTGGGCGCGGAAATCGTCATCCGCAGCGATAAAGGCCAGCGCTCCATGCTGCTGGAGAAGTTCTACCTCGATTACATGAAGAAGGACTGGCAGCCGGGCGAGTTCGTGGAAGCCGTACGCATTCCACTACCGCGCAAGGACATCCACTTCCGCACCTACAAGCTGGCCAAGCGCTACGACCAGGACATCTCCGCCGTCTGCGCCGCCTTCGCCTTCACGCTGAAGGACGGCGTGGTCAGCGACGCCCACATCGCCTACGGCGGCATGGCCGCGACTTCGCGCCGCGCAGCGCTGGCCGAAGCTGCCGTCAACGGCAAGCGCTGGGACGAGGCCACGCTGAAGCTGGCGATAGCCGAACTGGCCAAGGACTACACGCCGCTGAGCGACATGCGCGCCACCGCCGGCTACCGCATGAAGACTGCGCAAAACCTGCTGCGTCGCTATTGGCTGGAGACCAATCCGGACTCCGCCCAGCCGCTGCAATCGATCAACGCCTATCACTACGCAGAGGGAGTCGCCGCAGCATGAACAGCAAATCCGAAGCATTCCTGACGCAACCCGCCGTTCCCGGCGTCCCGATGGCGTGGGCCGAAGTCGGCCAGTCGCACCCGCACGAATCGGCGGTGCTGCACGTCCTCGGCGAGGCCACCTACACCGACGATATCCCTGAAGTCGCCGGCACGCTGCACGCCGCGCTGGGCATCTCGGCCAAGGCGCACGCCAATATCCTTTCGATGAACTTCGACGCCGTCAAAGCCATGCCAGGCGTGGTGGCCGTGTACACGCACAAGGACATCCCCGGCACCAACGACTGCGGTCCCATCATCCACGACGATCCGATCCTGTCGGAAGGCCTGGTCGAATACGTCGGCCAGCCCATCTTCATCGTGGTGGCGAATTCGCACGACAACGCCCGCCGCGCCGTCAAGAAGGCCGTCATCGAGTACCAGGAACTGCCAGCCATCCTGACGCCGCAAGCCGCGCGCGACGCCAAATCGTTCGTCGTGCCGCCGATGCACCTGGCGCGCGGCGATGCACGGGCCGCGTTCGAGCGCTCCAAGCATCGCTTGAAGGGTGAGCTGCATGTCGGCGGCCAGGAACAGTTCTACCTGGAAGGCCAGATCTCCTACGCCATTCCGAAGGAAGGCAAGGGAATGCTGATCTACTGTTCGACCCAGCATCCTACCGAGATGCAGCACGTGGTCGCGCATGCCCTGCACCGTCATTCGCACGACATCGTCGTCGAGTGCCGTCGCATGGGAGGTGGCTTCGGCGGCAAGGAATCGCAGTCCGCGCTGTGGGCCGCATGCGCCGCCATCTCGGCCGCGCACCTGCGCCGCCCGGTCAAGCTGCGCGCCGACCGCGACGACGACATGATGGTCACCGGTAAGCGCCACTGCTTCTACTACGAGTACGAAATGGGCTATGGCGACGACGGCCGCATCGTCGCCGCCAAGGTTGAGATGGTGTCCCGTGCCGGCTTCTCGGCCGACCTGTCGGCGCCGGTCGCCACGCGCGCCGTCTGCCACTTCGACAACGCCTACTACCTGGGCGACGTCGACATCCGCGCCATGGCCGGCAAGACCAACACCCAATCGAATACCGCCTTCCGCGGTTTCGGCGGCCCGCAAGGCGCCATCGCCATCGAATACATCGTTGACGAAATCGCCCGCAATCTCGGCATGGATTCGCTCGACGTCCGCAAGATCAATTTCTACGGCCGCAATGACGAAGAAGGCCGCAACGTCACCCAGTACAACCAGAAAGTGGTCGACAACGTCATCCACGACCTGGTCGCGCAGCTGGAAACCGAAAGCGATTACCGCAAGCGCCGCGAAGACATCAACGCCTTCAACGCAAACAGCAAAGTGCTGAAACGCGGCCTGGCGCTCACGCCGGTCAAGTTTGGCATCGCTTTCAACGTCACGCACTTCAACCAGGCCGGCGCGCTGGTTCACATCTACACGGACGGCTCGGTGCTGGTCAACCACGGCGGCACCGAAATGGGCCAGGGTATCAACACCAAGGTTTGCCAGGTGGTAGCGCATGAACTGGGCATCGACCTCGCCATGGTGCGCGCCACCGCCACCGACACCAGCAAGGTCGCCAACACCTCGGCCACCGCCGCATCGACCGGCGCGGACTTGAACGGCAAGGCGGCGCAGGACGCGGCCAACACCATCCGCAAACGTCTGGCCGAATTCGCGGCAAAACGCCACGACGGCGATCCCGCCACGGTGCGCTTCGAGGCCAACTTCGTCCACGTCGGCGAACATACGATCCCGTTCGCGGAGCTGGTGCAGAAGGCCTACATGGCGCGCATCCAGCTGTGGTCCGACGGTTTCTACGCCACGCCTGGCCTGCACTGGGATCCGAAGACCATGAGCGGCAATCCGTTCTCGTACTACGCTTACGGCGCCTCGGTGTCGGAAGTGGTGGTCGACACGCTGACCGGCGAATGGAAGCTGCTGAAGGCCGACGCGCTGTACGACGCCGGCAATTCGCTGAACCCGGCCATCGATGTCGGCCAGGTTGAAGGCGCCTTCATACAGGGCATGGGTTGGTTGACCACCGAAGAGTTGTGGTGGAACCCTGCCGGCAAGTTGATGACGCACGCGCCATCCACCTACAAGATCCCCGGCGTGTCGGACTGCCCGGAGAACTTCAGCGTGCGCCTGTTCAAGAACCGTAACGTCATGGACAGTATCCACCGCTCGAAAGCGGTCGGCGAACCCCCGTTGCTGCTGCCGTTCTCGGTATTCCTGGCGATCCGCGACGCCTGCTCCAGCGTCGGCGATCATCGTTTCAACCCACCGCTGCGCGCTCCCGCAACCAGCGAAGCCATCCTCAACGCGATCAGCGCGGTGCAGGATGCGGTGGAAGCGGCAAATTAATCATGACCATGCCTTTCAATCTCAACGCGCTGACGGCGGCGGCCAGCAAGGCGGTGCCGCGCGTGCTGGTCACGGTGGCGCAGGTCGCCGGCTCCGCGCCGCGCGAGCCCGGCGCCAAGATGCTGATCACCCAGTATCACGCCTTTGACACCATCGGCGGCGGCCACCTCGAAATGGTCGCCACCGACATCGCCCGTGAAATGCTGGCCATGCCGGCCGGTGACTTGCGCGCCGAACGGCGGCTGGAACGCTTCCCGCTCGGCCCAAGCCTGGGCCAATGCTGCGGTGGCGTAGTCCACCTGGCGTTCGAGCGCATCATGCCGGAAGCCGGAGAGCATTTCGGCTCGCTGGCACGCCGTTGGCGCGATGGCCAGGACAGCTGGCGCATGGTGCCGCTGGATTGCATCGAACCGGCCACCATCTATGACGCCACCGGCGTCCATCTGTGCGGCCCCGGTCCGACGTCGCTAGCGCGTCCGGGTCCCGGCATCGACTGCAAGGTGCGTATCGACGATCACGGCAAGCGCTGGCTGATCGACTCCTGCCTGCCTTATCGTCCACGCCTGTATCTGTTCGGCGCCGGCCACGTGGGCGCCGCCATCGTACGCGCCTTGTCCGAGCTGCCGTGCCAGGTGGTGTGGATCGATGAGCGCGACGACATGTTCCCGTCGGTGCTGCCGGCCAACGTGCGCGTCGAAGCGACCGATACGCCGGAAGCGGTGGTGGAAGAAGCGCCGGCCGGCGCCTCCTTCCTGGTGCTGACGCACAGCCATGCGCTGGACCAGCAGTTGTCGGAACACATACTGCGCCGTACCGACTTCACGTGGTTCGGCCTGATCGGCTCCAAGACCAAGCGCGTGTCCTTCGAACGCCGTTTGCAGGAACGCGGCATTCCGGCCGCGCGCATGGCCGACATGACCTGCCCTATCGGCCTGCCCGGCATCCAGGACAAGGCGCCGGCGGTGATCGCCGTCTCGGTGGCCGCGCAACTGATGCAGGTGTGGGAAGCCGCCGCACTGGCCGTACCGGTGGAAATCGGTGCTAAAATGGGCGCATCTGCTCAAACCGTATTATCGGAAACGCAAACCACATGCACCAACTGATGTTCTTCCAACTGCCTGCAAGCCAGGCGCACTCACTCTCCGGCAGCGCCGGGGCGGGAGCGCGTCATCGCACTCTATTGACCTAGCCGCCGCGCTAGCAGTACCCCAACGCATACAGATCCGGCGTGGCGCCAAGCGCCCGCCTTCATCGCCGACGACCATGTCAGTCGCGTCGCGCACTCGCGCGCGTCAACTGGCGTCCGCAACACGGAACAAGGAACGAATATCATGTCAAGCATCAGCACCCAAAGCGGCACCTTCCAGGCCTATCGCGCCAGCCTTCTGCACTTCAGCGACGACCCGGCATTCGCGCCCAACGCCTGCTCCTGGCACGAAGACGGCCTGTTGATCATCAACGACGGCAAGGTTCACCTGGCCGGCGACTTCAGTCAGCTGATCGCCTTCCTGCCGCAAGGTACGCCGCTGCACGACTATCGCGGCAAGATCATCATGCCCGGCTTTATCGACACCCACGTGCACTACCCGCAGACGGACATGATCGCCTCGCCGGCGCCAGGCCTGCTGCCGTGGCTGGAAAAGTACACCTTCCCGACCGAGCGCAAATTCTCCGATCCCGAACACGCTGCCAACGTCGCCAGCTTCTTCCTCGATGAGCTGACCCGCTGCGGCACCACCACCGCCATGGTCTACTGCACCGTGCATCCGCAATCGGTGGACGCCTTCTTCACCGAAAGCGAAAAGCGCAACCTGCGCATGGTCGCCGGTAAGGTGCTGATGGACCGTAACTGTCCGGACTTCCTGCAAGACACCGCCGAAAGCGGCGCGCGCGAAAGCGAAGCGCTGATCAAGAAGTGGCACAAGCGTGGCCGCCAGCTGTACGCGATCACCCCGCGCTTCGCGCCGACCTCCACCGAAGAGCAGCTGGAACTGGCCGGCGCCCTGGCCAAAGCCTACCCGGACACCTTCCTGCAAACCCACGTGGCCGAGAACACCGACGAAGTGGCTTGGGTCAAATCGCTGTTCCCTAGCGCCCGCAGCTACATGGACGTCTACGACCATTTCGGCATGATGCGCCCACGCTCGATGTACGCGCACTGCATCTGGCTGGACGATGCCGACCGCGCGCGCATGGGCGAAACGCAGTCCGCCATCTCGATCTGCCCTACTTCCAACCTGTTCCTGGGCAGCGGCCTGTTCGACTTCGAGCGCGCCGACGCGAAGCGCGTACCGCTGTCGCTGGCCACCGACGTCGGCGGCGGCACCTCGTTCTCGATGCTGCAGACGATGAACGAAGCCTACAAGGTGGCCCGCATGGGCGGCACCTACCTGCAAGCGATGCGCATGTTCTACCTCGCCACACTGGGCGGCGCGCGCGCCATGCAACTGGAAGGCACGATCGGCAACTTCGTGCCGGGCGCGGAAGCGGACTTCATCGTGCTCGATCCGAAAGCCACGCCGCTGCTGGCGCGCCGCACGGAGCGCACCGACTCGATCGAGGAACTGCTGTTCGCCATCGCCATGCTCGGCGACGACCGCTCGATCTTCGCCACCTACGCCGCCGGCAAGGTGGTACACCAGCGCCAGGACTGAGCGGATGAATCCAAGCGAATGGCAGGCACGCGTCGATCTCGCCGCGTGTTATCACCTGTGCGCGCTGAACGGCTGGGATGACGTGATCTACACCCACATCTCGGCCGCCGTACCGGGCGAAGCGGAGCACTACCTCATCAATCCTTTCGGGCTGCGCTTCGACGAAGTGTGCGCATCGAACCTGGTGAAGGTGGACCGCGACGGCAACCCGGTCGACGCCGCGCAGTACGACATCAACCGTCCAGGCTTCGCACTGCACGCGGCGGTGCATGGCGCTCGCCACGATGTCGCCTGCGTCATGCATCTGCATAACGTGAACGGCATCGCGGTCGGCGCGCAAAGCGAGGGACTGCTGCCGCGGTCGGCGCCACGTTCCGCCACACGAGATCTGCCTTAAGGCGCATCAGGAACTGCTGGGCGACGGCACGCCGGACGGCAAACTGGAATGGCCCGCGCTGCTGCGCAAACTGGACAAACTCAGTCCCAACTATCGCTCCTGAAGGGAACCACTATGCCAACTATCAATGTACAACTGTTCGAAGGCCGCACGCCCGAGCAGAAGCGCGCATTTGTCAAAGCCGTCACCGAGGTCACTGTTCAAACACTGGGCGCGACGGCGGAATCGGTCGACATTATCATCCAGGAGTGCAAGCGCGAGAACTGGGCGACGGCGGGCAAGCTGTGGTCTGATCAGGAGTAATCGGTTACGATACAGCCAGCGCAATCGGCGCTGAACAATGTATAGCATCATGGAACGAAGAACTTTACTCAGCCTCGCCGCGGCACTGAGCTGCGGCACAGGTATTGCGCGGGCCGCACCAGGCAAGGAGCTGCGGGTCGTCACGACCCACTTGCCGCCGCTGGTCATGGAAAACGATGACCAGCATCCGGGTGCCCTGCGTGAACTGTTGAGTGAACTGTGCAAGCGAGTACAAATGTCCCTCAAGCTGGAATTCGTTCCGTGGAAGCGCGCCTTGTTCCTGGCCACTTCGATGCCCGAGACGGCGATCTTCCCGGTCACGCGCCTGCTGGACCGGGAGACCAAATTCCGCTGGCTGGCGCCGCTGTATGAGGAGCACTACATGTTCCTGGCGGCCCGCAACGGCAAGTTCGACATCCAGCACCCGGAAGACATGACGGCTCGTCGCATCACCCTGCTGCGCGGCGCGGCACAGGCGGCGATTTTGCAGGAACTCGGCTACCGGAACATCATCGAAGCCAATTCGATCGAAGAAGTGCACCGCTATCTGCTCAAGGGAATGGCCGATGCGGCGTTCGGCGAACAGCACATCATCCAGAGTTCACTCAAGAGCAGGGCCGCGCAAAACGACTTTCATCTGAGCCCGCCGGTACGCACCACCACCGCATGGCTGGCCGGTTCGCTGGACTTTGACGACGCCACCGTCCAGCTATTCCAGCATGCGAAGGCCGCCATGGATGCCGACGGCACCACCCGCCGCATCCTGGGCAAGTACAACCTGGCTTAAAGACTCCCCAGGCCAGCGAGCGTCCGATGCACCGCGACGTCCAGCGGCGTGCGTGGTTCGGCGCCGAGCAATTGCACCAGGCGCTTGTTGGACATGTGGACCGGCTGCTGCCACAGATAGCGCATCTCGCGCAGTTCCCGGAACACCGCCACGAACGGCGAGGCCAATGCCAGCAGCCACCATGGGAAGGCGCTGACCTTCAGCTCCGGCCTGCGGGCCGCGCGGGCGATTGCGGCGACCATCTGGGTACCGTCGGCATCCCAGTGTCCCTCCATCTGGAAGCGTGCAAAGGTATCCAATTGCTCTTCCTTCTCGACCAGCCGCACCATGGTCTCGGCGACGTCCGGCAGATAGGCCCACTGGTGGCCGATGCCCGCGCTGCCCGGGTAGCTGATGGCGGTCAGCGGCTTGCCTGGCTTGACCAGTCCTTGGGCGAACCAGCTGTTGCCGGTCCTGGGCCCGAAGAAGTCCCCGGCCCGCACGATCAGCGTACGCACGCCGTCGACGGCCGCCGCTTGCAGCCGCGCTTCCAGCTCGACGCGGATCGCGCCTTTGCGGGTGACCGGCTGCTGCGGCGATTCCTCGTCGATGATCGGAAACGCGTCCGGACCATAGTTGTACACGGTCCCCGGCAGCAGGATGCGGGCGCCGCTGGCGCGGGCGGCGGCGATGCTGTTGTCTATCATCGGCAGCACAAGCTGGCCCCAGTTGCGGTATCCGGGCGGATTGACCGCGTGAACGATGAGCTGAACGCCTTCCGCTGCCGCCAAAACGTCCTCGCGCACCATCGCGTCGCCCTGCAGCCACTGCATGCCGTCGTCACGCCGAGCCGCCGCCTGTGGCGCGCGGTGCAGCGCCCTCACTCGCCAGCCGCGCGCCACCAGCAGCCGCGCCACCTCGCCACCCACGCCGCCGGTTGCGCCCAACACCAATGCCGTCTTTTCCTGTTCCATGCTGTTTCTCCGCTTGATTGAAGTTCGATGGAGGAAGTGTGACGCAGGTCGAGCTAAAAGAAAATTACCCAAAGCTGCATAGCCGTTATACTATTTTGCATGACTGCCACCGAACCAAACTGGGATCTATACCGTTCTTTCCTGTCCGTTCTGAAGGAAGGCTCATTGTCGGGCGCCGCCCGGACGCTGGCGTTGACCCAGCCGACCATCGGCCGCCATATCGATGCGCTGGAGCAGGCGCTTGGGCTGGCGTTGTTCACTCGCTCCCAAACGGGTTTCATTCCGACCGAGGCGGCCTATGAACTGCAACCGTATGCGGCGACGCTGGCCGCCACCTCGTCGGCCCTGCTGCGCGCCGCCTCCAGCATGGGCCGCGACGGCGAGCATGACATCCACGGCACGGTGCGAATCACGGCCAGTGAAGTCGTCAGCGTCGAGGTGCTGCCGCCACTTCTGGCCAAGCTGTCGCGCAGCCATCCGCGCATCCACGTCGAACTGGCCGTCTCGAACAAGCTGGAAAACCTGCTGCGGCGCGACGCCGACATCGCGGTGCGCATGACCAAGCCCGAACATGATGCCTTGATCGCCCGCCGCATCGGTAATATCGAGCTGGGATTCTACGCCCACCGCAGCTACCTGAAACGGCGCGGCACGCCCGTTAAATGGGAAGAACTGGCCGGCCACACGCTGATCGGCGTCGATAGCGAAACCGCCTACACCCGCGCCATGCGTACCAGGTTCAACGCCCCGCCGCACGAAGCGCATCAGCTCCGCTGCGACAGCGACGTGGTCCAGCTGGCGGCAATCCGCGCCGGTGTCGGCATCGGCATTTGCCAGGCCGCGCTGGCCCAGGCCCACGGTTCGCTGGTCAGGGTTCTTCCCGACCAGCTATCCATCCAGCTCGACACCTGGCTCGCGATGCACGAGAACCTCCGCAACAACCCCGCCTGCAGCGCCGTCTTCAGCGCCCTGGCCGTCGGATTGTCAGCCTATGTCGAGTCCCAGGGAGGCCTGCTATAATTTCCGGCGTCGATAGTCAGGAATCCACCATGTCACTGCTAGATCACCAACTCGAACTGCTGGCGCCAGCCAAAACCGCCGAGATAGGCCGCGAAGCCATATTGCATGGGGCCGACGCCGTGTACATCGGCGGGCCGGCTTTTGGCGCGCGCCACAACGCCAGCAACACCATTGAAGAAATCTCCGCCCTGGTGGATTTCGCGCACCGCTACCGCTCGCGCATCTTCGTCACGCTCAACACCATCCTGCATGACTCCGAGCTCGATGCGGCGCGCAAGCAGATCTGGCAGCTGTACAACGCCGGCGTCGACGCGCTGATCGTGCAGGACATGGGCCTGCTCGAAATGGACCTTCCACCCATCCAGCTGCACGCCAGCACCCAGTGCGACATCCGCACCATGGAAAAGGCGCGCTTCCTGGGCGCGGTCGGTTTTTCCCAGCTGGTGCTGGCGCGCGAACTGACCATCGAACAAATCCGCACGATCCGCGCGCAAGTCGACACGCCACTGGAATACTTCATCCACGGCGCTCTTTGCGTGGCCTACTCGGGCCAGTGCTATATCTCGCACGCCGATACGGGCCGCAGCGCCAACCGCGGCGACTGTTCTCAAGCCTGCCGCCTGCCGTACACGCTCAGCGATGGCCAGGGCCGCGTGGTGGCCTACGAAAAGCACCTGCTGTCGATGAAAGACAATGACCAGAGCCGCAACCTGGAAGCGCTGGTGGGCGCGGGTATCCGCTCCTTCAAGATCGAGGGGCGCTACAAGGATATGGGCTACGTAAAGAACATCACCGCCCACTACCGGCTTCTGCTGGACGAGATCATGGAGCGCCGCACCGAATTCACCCGCGCGGCGAGCGGCCACACCCGCATCCTGTTCACGCCGGACGTGGACAAGACCTTCCACCGCGGCCACACCGACTACTTCGCCAACGGCCGCATGGAGGAAATCGGCGCCTTCGATTCGCCCAAGTACGTGGGTATTGAGCTGGGCGTGGTCGACCGCCTCGGCCTGGACTACTTCGACATCGTCACCAATGCGCCGATGGCCAATGGCGATGGCCTGAATTACATGCTCAAGCGCGAAACAGTCGGTATCCAGGCCAACCGCGCCCAGAAGCTGGACGACGTCGACGACGGCCAGCTGTGGCGCGTATTCCCGAATGAGGACATGCGCGCGCTGACCGGCCTCAAACCCGGCACCACGGTGCTGCGCAACCGCGATCACCAGTGGGAGGCGACCCTGCAGAAGAAATCGTCCGAGCGCAAGGTGTCGCTGCAATTGGAACTGAGCGAGCACGCCCACGGCCTGCGCCTGTCGCTACGGGACGAGGATGGCATCTGCAGTAGCACCGACGCCACCCTGGCGCTGGAGCCGGCGCAGCAAGCGGCGCAGGCCGACGCCTCGCTGCGCGCCCACCTGGGCAAGTTGGGCAGCACGATGTTCGAAGCAGACGGCATCGAGTTGAAGCTTTCGCAGCCATGGTTCGTGCCGGCCGGCGTCATTAACGGCCTGCGCCGCGACGCCATCGCAGCGCATGAGGCGACGCGGCTGGCGGCCTGGGAACGCCCGGCGCGCAAGAAGCCTGCGCAGCCCCGTGCCGTTTATCCGGACACGCAGCTGAGCTATCTGGCCAATGTCTACAACGAGAAGGCGCGCGCCTTCTATCACAACCACGGCGTGCAGCTGATCGCAGCCGCCTATGAATCGCACGAGGAAGCGGGCGAAGTGCCGCTGATGATCACCAAGCACTGCCTGCGCTTCTCGTTCAACCTCTGCCCCAAGCAAGCCAAGGGCGTACAAGGCGTTCAGGGTCAGGTACGCGCAGAGCCAATGACGCTGGTGAGCGGCGACGAGACCTACACCCTGCGCTTCGATTGCAAACCCTGCGAGATGCACGTGGTCGGCGCCATGAAGCCAGGCATCCTGAACTCACCGCCGCCGTCGAACGTCGCCTACTCTCCACTGACCTTCCATCGCCAACGCCCGCGCACCGGCAACAGCAGCCAGGTCGCCAGCACGAACGGGGCGGTAAAGTAAGACAGGCCGGCAGCGCCCAGCGCGACGCACAGCAGGATGCTCAACGCTGGCCCCAGCAGGCGCTGGGACCGGGAGCGTTCGAAGGTAGCCAGTGCCAGCGCGGTCAATGCGCTGTTGATGCCCATACCGGTGGCCTGGCTGCTGACGATGGACCAGTTCAGCATCCATTCGGCACTGCTCGCGACACACCAGGCCAGAACGGCGCCATACAGCATCCACATGGCCAGCCGCCAGCGGTGGCGGGCCAGCGCGGCCCATACCAACATGCCGATTGCGGCCGGACCGATGAAGCTGACCTGGCCCAGCGTGCAAAACACGAAGCTTGTTTGAGCCAGGCTGCAGGGTGCGCCGGCGACTTGCGCTGTCGATCGTAAACCCAGCAGCGGTGCGCAGGTATAGGTCAGCCACATCACGGCCACGAACAGGGAGGTCAGCACAGGGATGCCGCCGCGTTGTGCGGCGCGACTGAGCAAGGAGGTCAACACGGCAATGAGGGCAATCCATGCGACCAGCGCGGAACTGAACTGGTAGCCGGCGCACAAGCCAGCCCCGCTCAACGCGGCGTTGAAGCTGTACAGGCCCTGGCGGCGGTCTTCATCGGGGAAAGCCAGAGCCCAGGCCGTCGCCGACGCGACACAGGCGCCCACCAGGCAGCCCAGCGCCAACACCGGCTGGGTCAGATACAGGCAAAGCAGGACGACTGTGCCGAAGATCGGCGAGGACTGCAAATAGATCTGCGCGACGGCGCTCAACTGGCCCCGGAGCGCGAGTGGAACGCCGACGCGCCAGGCCGGACTCCGGCCGGGCGACTCATAAAACATCAATACCCTTTTCTTCAGCTACGCAGTATTACCTTATGCCGCGACAGGTTCGTCGTCCGGCCAGATCTGGGCGATACGCAGCAAGTTGGTGCTGCCCGGCTGGCCGAACGGCACACCCGCCGTGATCGCGATCTGGTCGCCGGGTTTGCCGAAGCCTTCCCGCAGCGTCGCCTGGCAAGCCGCAGCCACCATGCGATCCACATTGCGCACATCGGGGCTCACCGTCGAATGCACGCCCCACGCCAGCGCCAGACGGCGCGCCGTCGACAGGTTCGGCGTAATGCTCAGGATCGGCGCCATCGGCCGCTCGCGCGCCGCCCGCAGGCTGGTGTGGCCGGAGCTGGTGTAGGTCACCGTGGCCACCGCGCCGACGATCTGCGTCACATCGCGCAGGGCCGAGCAGATCGCGTCGCCGCTGTTCGGCATCGGCGCCTGGTTCTGGGCGTCGATCATCTGGCGATACAGCGGATCCTTCTCCACTTCGCAGATGATGCGGTTCATCATGGACACCGCCTCCGTTGGATAAGATCCGCTGGCCGATTCCGCCGACAGCATCACCGCATCGGCGCCGTCATAGATCGCACTGGCGACGTCCGAGGCTTCCGCCCGCGTCGGCACCGGCGCCGAAATCATCGACTCCAGCATCTGCGTGGCGATCACGATCGGCTTGCCTTGCAGGCGGCAGGCACGCAGGATGCGTTTCTGCACGCCCGGCACGCGCTCGGGCGGAACTTCCACACCCAGGTCGCCGCGCGCCACCATGATCGCGTCGGACACCGCGACGATGGCGTCGAGTGCGTCCAGGGCCGCCGGCTTCTCCAGCTTCGCCAGCAGCGATGCGCGGTTGCCGACGATGGCGCGTGCCTGCACCAGGTCTTCCGGGCGCTGCACAAACGACAACGCAATCCAGTCCGCGCCCATTTCCAGCGCAAAGTCCAGGTCGCGCAGGTCCTTTTCCGTCAGCGCCGGGATAGGCAGCACCACGTCCGGCACGTTGACGCCTTTGCGGTCCGACAGCACGCCGCCGTTGACGACGCGGGTGCGGATAACGCGGCCTTCATTGCCCAGCACCGCCAGGCGCAGCTTGCCGTCGTCCAGCAGCAGCGACTGGCCTGCGCCGATCACTTCGAACAGCTCCGGGTGTGGCAGGCATACGCGTTGCGCGGTGCCCGGGGCGCTATCGCGGTCCAGCGCAAACTCCTGCCCCGCCACCAGCGTCACTTTGCCTTCGGCGAACTGGCCCACGCGCAGCTTGGGGCCCTGCAGATCGGCCAGGATGGCGATCGGCCGGCCGACGCTGCGTTCGATTTCGCGCACGATGTTGCAGCGCGCCTGATGGTCCTGATGGGTGCCGTGGCTGAAGTTAAAGCGGAACACATCGGCGCCCGCTTCAAACAATGCCTGGATGGCTTCCTTGCTGCTGCTGGCCGGGCCGAGCGTGGCCACGATTTTGGCCTGACGTTGACGTCGCATTGGGTATTCCTTTTTTACAGAATTAAAACGGCACGGAAGTCGTTGACGTTGGTGCGGGTCGGACCGCTGACCACCAGATCATTCAACGCGCTGAAATAGCCATAGCCGTCGTTGTTTTCCAGCAGAGTCTTGGCCCGCAGCTTCTGCGTCAGGCCGCGTTCCAGCGAATCCGGTCCGTACAGCGCGCCGGCGTTGTCCTCGGAACCGTCGATGCCGTCGGTATCGCAGGCCACCGCGTGGATGCCAGGATGGCCGTCCAACGCAACCGCAAGGCTGAGCAGGAATTCGGCATTCCGGCCGCCACGCCCCGAACCGCGCACCGTCACCGTGGTCTCGCCGCCGGAAATGATGACGCAAGGCCGTTGGAACGGCTGGCCGCGCGCCGCCACCTGACGGGCCATCGCCGCGTGGACGATGGCGACATCGCGCGATTCGCCTTCGATGCCGTCGGACAGGATGTAAGGCGTGATGCCCACCGCGTGCGCGTGCGCCGCCGCCGCCTCCAGCGCGTCCTGCGCGATGGCGATGACGTGATGGCTGTTGCGGGCGAAGCGTGGATCGCCCGGTTTCGGCGTTTCGCCGGCGCCGGATTCCAGATGCTCGCGGATGTTGTCCGGGATGGTGATTTCGTACTTGCGCAGCACCGCCAGCGCATCGGCGCAGGTGGTTGGATCGGGCAACGTCGGGCCGCTGGCGATGATGCCGGGATCGTCGCCAGGGACGTCCGAGATCAGCAACGTGACCACGCGGGCCGGTGCGCAGGCCAAAGCCAGCCGGCCGCCCTTGATGGCCGACAGGTGCTTGCGCACGCAGTTCATCTCGGAGATCGCAGCGCCGCTCTTCAACAAGGCCTTGTTCAGCGCCTGCTTCTGCTCCAGCGTGATGCCGGGCGCCGGCAACGCCAGCAGCGAGGAACCGCCGCCGGAGATCAGGCACAACACCAGATCGTTCTCGTTCAGGCCCTGCACCATCTCCATCATGCGGCCGGCGGCGGCAAGTCCCGCTTCGTCCGGCACAGGATGGGCCGCTTCGATCACTTCGATGCGCTCGCAGTCCACGCCATGCTCGTAGCGCGTGACGACCAGCCCGGAGATGTCACCTTTCCAGTGACGTTCAACGGCGCGCGCCATGGCGGCGGCGCCCTTGCCTGCGCCGATCACCAGCGTGCGGCCGTTCTTCGGCGGCTCCGGCAGGTACGCCGGCAGGCACTTCTCGGCACTGACAGCGTCCACCGCGCTGCCATACAGATCGAGCAGGAATTGGCGTGGATTCAGGGTATTCATTACGCCTCGGCGATCTGGTGGTTGGACATGATTTCGATCGCGCGGCACAGTGCCGAGTGGTCCATGCCGCCCAGGCCATTGGCTGCGCAGGCATTCATCAGTTCCTGCGCCATCGCGGTATTCGGCAGCGACACGCCCATCGCCTTGGCGCCTTGCAGGGCCAGGTTCAGGTCCTTCTGGTGCAGTTCGATGCGGAAGCCCGGATTGAAGGTGCGCTTGACCATGCGCTCGCCGTGCACTTCCAGGATGCGCGAGTTGGCGAAGCCGCCCATCAGCGCCGAGCGTACCTTGGCTGGATCGGCGCCGGCCTTGGATGCGAACAGCAGCGCCTCGGCCACGGCCTGGATGTTCAGCGCCACGATGATCTGGTTGGCGACCTTGGTGGTCTGGCCGTCGCCGTTGCCGCCGACCAGGGTGATGTTCTTGCCCATCAGTTCAAACAGCGGCTTGACGATTTCGAACGCCGCTTCCGAGCCGCCGACCATGATCGTCAGCGAACCGGCCTTGGCGCCCACTTCGCCGCCGGACACCGGCGCATCCAGGTATTCGCAACCGAGGGCATTGATCCGCTTGGCGAACTTCTTGGTTTCGATCGGCGAGATCGAGCTCATGTCGACCACGATGGTGTTCGGACGCAGGCCCTTGGCCACGCCTTCTTCGCCGAACAGCGCCGTTTCAACGTGCGGGGTATCGGGCACCATGACGATGATGATGTCGGCGCGCGCGGCCACTTCGGCGGCCGAGGTGCAGACCGTCGCACCGGCTTCGATCAGCGGGAACGGCGGGTTCTTGATGTCGTGCAGGTACAGTTTGTGGCCGCCGTCCAGCAGGTGCTGCGCCATCGGTGCGCCCATGATACCCAGACCAATAAATCCAACTCGAGACATGATATTTTCCTTGTAAAGATGTGGTTTAAACGCCGACTTAAACGCCGTGCGCAGCGCGCCAGCCCAGGCCCGCTTCCGTCGTGGTGCGCGGCTTGTATTCGCAACCGAACCAGCCGTCGTAGCCCAAGGCGTCCAACTGCTCGAACAGGTAGCGGTAGTTGATTTCGCCGGTGCCCGGTTCGTTGCGGCCCGGGTTGTCCGCCAGCTGCACGTGGCCGATCAGCGCCAGGTGCTTCTGGATGGTGTTGGTCAGCTCACCTTCCATGCGCTGCATGTGATAGATGTCGTACTGGATGAACAGGTTGTCCGAACCGGTGGCGGCGATCAGCGACGCCGCCTGCGCGGTATTGGTCAGGAAGAAGCCGGGAATGTCGTAGCTGTTGATCGGTTCGATCAGCAGACGGATGCCCTCGTCCTTCAACGCCGCGGCGGCGAAGCGCAGGTTGTCCACCAGCGTGACCTGCGCGTCCTGCCGCGTCACGCCCTGGGGCGTGATGCCGACCAGGCAGTTCACCTGCTTGACGCCCAGTTCCTTGGCGTAGGCAATGGCGGTCCAGACGCCGTCGCGGAATTCGGCCACGCGGTCCGGGTGGCAGGCGATGCCCCGCTCACCGGCTTCCCAGTGGCCGGCCGGCAGGTTGTGGAGCACCAGTTCCAGCTGGTTGGCCTTCAGGCGCTCGGACAGGTCGCGGGCGCTGTAGGCATACGGGAACAGGAACTCCACCGCCTGGAAGCCGGCGCGGGCCGCCGCCTCGAAGCGCTCGATGAACGGCACTTCGGTGAACAGCATGGTCAGGTTGGCTGCAAGTTTGGTCATGACGATTCCTCTCAGTCCAGCAGGGAGATTGCGGTCGGTGCGTCGGTGCCGCGCAGCGCCAGCTCTTCGAACTCGTTGACCTTGTCGATGTCGGTGCCCATCGCGATATTGGTCACGCGTTCCAGGATCACTTCCACCACCACCGGCACCTTGAACTCTTCCATCCACTTGTGGGCTTGCTCGAAAGCGGCCGGCAGGTCGTCTGCGTTCAGGACGCGGATCGCCTTGCAACCCAGGCCTTCCACCACGGCGACGTGGTCGACGCCGTAGCCGTTCAGTTCAGGCGCGTTGATGTTCTCGAACGCCAGCTGGACGCAGTAGTCCATGTCGAAGCCGCGCTGGGATTGACGGATCAGGCCCAGGTAGGAGTTGTTGACCACAACGTGCAGGTAAGGCAGCTTGAATTGCGCGCCCACGGCCAGTTCCTCGATCATGAACTGGAAGTCGTAGTCGCCCGAGATCGCGACCACTTTGCGCTGCGGATCGGCGGCGACCACGCCCAGCGCTGCCGAGATGGTCCAGCCCAGCGGGCCGGCCTGGCCGCAGTTGATCCAGTGGCGTGCGTTGTACACGTGCAGGAACTGCGCGGCGGCGATCTGCGACAGGCCGATGGTGCTGACGTAGCAGGTATTGCGGTCGAACGCCTTGTTCATTTCTTCGTACACGCGCTGCGGCTTGACCGGCACTTGTTCGAAGTGGGTCTTGCGCTGCATGGTGCGCTTGCGTTCCTGGCACTGGGATACCCATGCCGAGCGGTTTTTCAGCTTGCCGGCGGCTTTCCATTCGGTGGCCACCTCGATCATCAGCTTCAGCGCGGCGCCGGCGTCGGAGACGATACCGAAGTCCGGACCGAAGACCCGGCCGATCTGGGTTGGCTCGATATCGATGTGGACGAACTTGCGGTCCTTGGTGTACACCTCGATGGTGCCGGTGTGGCGGTTGGCCCAGCGGTTGCCGATACCGAACACGAAGTCCGATGCCAGCACGGTGGCGTTGCCGTAGCGGTGGCTGGTTTGCAGACCGGCCATGCCGACCATCAGCGGATGATCGTCAGGGATGCAGCCCCACGCCATCAGCGTCGGGATCACGGGAATGCCGGTCAGCTCGGCGAATTGCACCAGCAGCTCGGAGGCGTTGGCGTTGATCACGCCGCCGCCCGGGGTCAGGATAGGGTTCTCGGCGTCGTTCAGCATCGTCAGCGCTTTTTCGATCTGTGCGCGGGTCGCTTTAGGCTTGTAGGCTTCGAGCGGCTGGTAGGTGTCCGGGTCGAATTCGATCTCGGCCATCTGCACGTCGAACGGCAGGTCGACCAGCACCGGGCCTGGACGGCCGGAGCGCATGATGTGGAAGGCCTGCTGGAACACCATCGGCACCAGCGCCGGCTCGCGCACGGTGACGGCCCACTTGGTCACCGGCTTGGCGATCGATTCGATATCGACCGCCTGGAAGTCTTCTTTGTACAGGCGGGCACGCGGGGCTTGGCCGGTGATGCAGAGGATAGGTATGGAATCTGCCTGGGCCGAATACAGGCCGGTGATCATGTCGGTGCCGGCCGGGCCGGAGGTACCGATGCAGACGCCGATGTTGCCGGCCTTGGCGCGGGTGTAACCCTCGGCCATGTGCGAGGCGCCTTCGACGTGACGCGCCAGTATGTGCCTGGCGCTGCCCTGCTTCTTCAACGCCGCGTAGAATGGGTTGATCGCGGCGCCCGGAACTCCGAACACCTGATTCACGCCCTCTTTTTCCAAAACGATTGCTGCTGCCTGCGCTGCTGTCATCCGTGCCATGATTGTCCCCTGTTGGTTAAGTACTGAACTTGATGGGATCATCGTAGCGGGAAAGATCGGCCGTGATAAGAAGACAAACTCTCGCTTTATTCGATACTCAAAATACGGAATAAGTGTGGAATAATCCGCATATGGATAAATTGACGCAAATCGAGGCCTTCGTCGACGTGGCCGAAAAGGGCAGCCTGGTACGCGCGGCGATGGGCCAGCACATCACGCCCGTCATGCTGGGCAGGCGTATCGACGCGCTGGAAAAGCGCCTGGGCGTGAAGCTGATGCACCGCACCACCCGCCACCTGACGCTGACCGAGCAAGGCACGCTCTATCTGGACCATTGCCGCAAATTGCTCGCGGATCTGGGCCACGCGGACCGAATGGTGTCCGAAGGACGGCACCGCGCCACCGGCCACCTGATCGTCTCGGCGCCCGCCGCCTTTGGCCGCAAGCACGTGGCGCCCCATGCCGCGGGCTTTGTGCGCGCGCATCCGGACGTGCAGATATCGTTCAATCTGACCGACCGCGTGGTCGATCTGGTGCGGGATGGCTACGACGTCGGCATCCGTATCGGCGGCGTGATCGATCCGAGCTTCGTCGCCGTCAAGCTGGCCAGCAACCGGCGCGTGGTATGCGGCACGCCGGACTACTTCGAACGGCATGGCATTCCACGCACGCTGGACGACCTGTCGCAGCACAACTGCCTGGCCTTCAACCTGCAAGGCGGCCAGCAGCGCGGCTGGTACTTCCAGGATCATGGCAAGCAGGTGACGGTGCGGGCGGACGGCAATTTGAACTGCAACGATGGCGAACTACTGCATCGCTGGGCTACCGAGGGATTGGGGCTGGCGTGGCGCTCGTCGTGGGAGATCCAGTCGCAACTGGCGTCGGGCGAGCTGATTACGGTGCTGGACGACTATGCGCTGCCGCAGTACGACATCGTGGCCGTCTATCCGCAGCAGCGCCACTTGCCGGCCAAGGTACGCTTCTTCATCGACATGCTGAAGGAGATCTACGCGCGGCCGGACTACTGGCTTACCAGTTGATCCGCTTGCGGCCGGCCCTGTTAGCGCTGCGAGACAAGACGCTGACGACGCATCTCGTCGTGCATCTGCATGGTTTGATATGCTGCCTGTAGCGTCCCGGCGTCCAGCCCCATGCTCTTGCGTACCAAAGGATGCGGCAGATCGGCCCACGGGCTGCGAGGCAACGGCGCTACCGGCACAGCCGCCGCCGCACTGACCGCGGCAGGCGCGACACCGCCGCTATTGATCGCGACGCCCACCGCGCCGTCGTCGCTGACGTCCGGCCGGCTCTCCTGCGGACAATCGGCATCGGTCAACAGCACCTTGCCTTCGGCGGATACGCAGCGATTGACGCCGGCGCTGGCACAAACGGAACCGGCGACTAATCCTGCACATAACAGCAACTGCGACACTCTGAGCGCGGCGTTCATGATCGATATCCTTTATAAAGTATATTGATCTTCTCGCAAGCTTGGCTATTTTTCTGTACGGGTCCGCACGTAGACGCGGCGCCCTGTTGAATGCGTTGTATTTTGAGCTAAGGTACAATAACTTCATGAAAGCGATCTTCCTTATCCCCTCCCTCTTCCTGGTCCACGGCCTTGCCGCTGCGGATACCGCCACTGCACATGGCTGGAACAACTCCGCCGAACTGGGCGCCATCGCCACCTCCGGTAACACGGTCGGTACTTCCGTGACCGGCAAGCTGGATGCCAAGCAGGAACTGCCCGACTGGAGCAACGAGTACATCCTGGCCGGCTACTTCAAGGACGAACAGGTCACGCAGGCCGACGGCGAAAAAGTGCGCGAGCGTTCCGCCCAGCGCTACTCGTTCTCCGCCAAGGCCGGATACAAGCTGCTGCAGGATCACGACAAGCTGTTCGCGTTGGCCACCCACGTCAACGACAAATTCGGCGCCTACACGCGCTACTCGACCGTGGGCGTCGGTTACGGCACCGAGACTTATAAGTCGCAGGACCACAGCCTGGACGTGGAAATCGGTCCTGGCTATTTCAACGGCACCCGTTCCACCGGTGATTCGGAAAGCGGCATGACCGTGCGCGGCGCGGCAAACCTGAAATGGAAACTGAGCGACAGCGCCCTGTTCACCCAGAACCTGAGCGTGGAACGCGGCACCTCCAACATCCACTCGCTGGCCGAGACGGCGCTGCGCACCAAAATCAACAGCACCATGCAGATGAAGGCCGCGTTCAGCGTCCGCAACGACACCAGTGTTCCGGAAGATAAAAAGAACACCGATACCCAAACGTCGGTGACGCTGGTCTACTCGTTTTAACATCGCAGCCAGCGCGGGCTCCTGGCGGGACTCGGCGCCAGGATTACTCTAATTGCAACGCCGCTACCGCTGTCCAAAATAGCCGCGTTTTGCTATAGTCGGCCCGCGCAGCGCTGCGGCTGCACAGCAACTACCGTTTCCCTCTATTCCGGACGAATTCATGAACACTCCCCGCATTTTCGGCACTCCCCTGTCTCCTACCGCCACCAAAGTCATGCTGCTTGGCTCCGGTGAACTCGGCAAGGAAGTCATCATCGCCTTGCAGCGCCTGGGCGTGGAAGTGATCGCCGTCGACCGTTATCCGAACGCGCCCGGCCACCAGGTCGCGCACCGCGCCCACGTCATCAACATGGCAGACGGCGCCGCCCTGGCCGCGCTGATCGAACTGGAGAAGCCTGACCTGATCGTGCCGGAAATCGAAGCCATCGCCACCGACACACTGGCCGAGCTGGAAAAAGCCGGCAAGATCACCTGCATCCCGACCGCGCGCGCCGCCCAACTGACCATGAACCGCGAAGGCATCCGCTGCCTGGCCGCCGAAACCCTGGGCCTGGCGACGTCGCCATACCGCTTCGCCAGCAGCCTGGCGGAACTGGAGGCAGCCACCGCCGCCATCGGTTTCCCGTGCGTGATCAAGCCGGTCATGTCCTCGTCGGGCAAGGGCCAGTCCAAGATCGACAGCGCCGCCGAAGTCAAAGCCGCCTGGGACTACGCCGCCGCCGGCAGCCGCGTCGATTCGGGCCGCGTCATCGTCGAAGGCTTCATCGACTTCGACTACGAAATCACGCTGCTGACGGTGCGTTCCGTCGGCGCCGACGGCAAGGTCGTGACCCAGTTCTGCGATCCGATCGGCCACGTGCAGGTGCAAGGCGACTACGTCGAATCCTGGCAGCCGTGCCGCATGAATCCTTTGGCGCTGGCGCGCGCCCGCGAAATCGCCGGGAAAGTCACCGGCGACCTGGGTGGCCTGGGCCTGTTCGGCGTCGAGCTGTTCGTCAAGGAGGATATGGTCTGGTTCTCGGAAGTGAGCCCGCGCCCGCACGACACCGGCATGGTGACCATGGCGACCCAGGTGCAAAGCGAGTTCGAACTGCACGCCAAGGCCATCCTCGGCCTGCCGGTCAACGTGGCGCTGAAGACGCCTGGTGCGTCGGCCGTCATCTACGGCCAGCACGAAGCGACGGGCATCGCCTTTGAAGGTGTGGCCGAAGCGTTGCGCGTGCCAGGCACCGACATCCGCCTGTTCGGCAAGCCGGAATCGTTCGCGCGCCGCCGCATGGGCGTGGCGCTGGCCGCAGCCGACGACGTGGAAACCGCGCGCCTGCGCGCCAAGGAAGCGGCGGCCAAGGTCAAGCCGGTACTGGGCAAGTAAGAGTTGTAAGAGTTGCGGGGACGCGCCGCCTACATCTGCCGGAACAGGTCGACGTAGTTGCGGCTGACCACCAGCTGTTCCTCGCGTCCCTTCAGCTGCACCATCAGGCGGCCGCGGAAATCCTGCCGTGTGCCTGCAACGTGGCGCGCGGCGACGATCACGCTGCGGTGTATCTGCCAGAACTGCTGCTCGTCCAGCTGCTCGCGCAGCTTGCTGATGGGCGTGCGTATCAGGCTCTCGCCGTCCGCCAGGAACACGCTGGTGTATTTGTCATTGCTCTGGAAGTAGATCACCTCGTCGATGGCGATCAGGCGCGTATGTTCGCCTTGCGAAGCGCGTATCCATTGCAGGGTCGGCGCCGGCGCCGCGGCGACGGGCGCCCCGCCTGCCAACTGCTGCAACAGGGCTTGCAGCGTCGCCGCCGTGACGCCCGCCGCAGCGGCCGGCGCGCTTGAACGCAGCGCCGCCTTCAGCTTGTTCACGGTCTTGTCCAAGCGCTCCAGGCTGGCGGGCTTCAACAGATAATCGACCGCCGAATGCTCGAACGCTTCCACCGCATACTGGTCGAAGGCCGTGACGAAAACGATGTGCGGCGGCTTGGCGCCGGCCACCAGCCGCGCCGCCACGTCCAGCCCCGTCATGCCGGGCATGCGGATGTCGAGGAACACCACGTCCGGCGTTTCCTCGTCGATCATGCGCAGCGCTTCGAGGCCGTTGGCCGCCTTGGCCACCACCTTCAATTCCGGCCACGCTGTCTTCAGTTGGCCTTCCAGATAGTCGCGCAGATGTTCTTCGTCATCTGCGATCAGGGCACGGGGTGTATCGATGTCGGACTCGCATTTAATGGCAGCATGAGACGCACCGTCATGCCGCAGGGTTGATTTTCCAGCAATTCTACCCTAGCGGCGGCGCCGTACAAACTACGCAAACGTTCGCGCAAATTGCTCAGACCCACGCCGCCACCCGGCTTGACCGACATGGTGCTGCCCAGGCCCACTCCGGTGTCGCTGATTTGCAGGATCAGATGTTCGCCTTCCGCGCGCGCGCTGACGACGATCTCGCCGCCCTCCACCTTCGGTTCCAAGCCGTGCGAGATGGCGTTTTCCACCACCGGTTGCAGCAGCATCGGCGCGATGGCGAACTGGCGCAAGGCATCGGGCACCTCGATGCGATAGCGCAGCCGCTCGCCCATGCGCACCGCCAGCACATCCAGGTAGGCGGCGATCAGCCTGGCCTCGGATCCCAGCGTGGCCTCGTCGCTGCGGCTGGCCGCCAGGCTGGCGCGCAGATAATCGATGAAGCGCTCCAGCATGTGCTGGGCCTTGGCCGGCTGCGGGCCGATCAGGCTCACCACGTTGGCCAGCGTGTTGTACAGGAAGTGAGGCTCGATCTGCGCCTGCAATGCGCGCAGCCGGGCTTCCGCCAGCAGGCGCGCGGTGGAGGCGATCAGCTCCTGTTGCCGCGCCTTTTCCATCGCCTGCGCCACCCGCCGCTCGGCGCTGCTGGTGACCAAATACATCAGCACTGCAATGGCCCCGGCCACCAACAGCGACTGGCCCAGCGCTTCGCGGTTATCCATTACCTGCGCGACGCCTTTGCCGTTCAACAGCGCGGTCCCCAGTCCCAGGCCCAGCACCACGCTGGCCCCCACCAGCACCAGGCTGAACGCCAACCGAGGCAAACCCTTGGCGCGGCGCGGCCAGCCGCCGCTGACGGCGTTGGCCAGCAAATGGCCGAAGTGGATCAGGAAGCCGATCAGGTTCGAAATGAGCAGCATCGGCAGCCAGTGCGACAGCAGCGACCCGCCGTCGCCGGACAACAGCATCTCGACGGCCGTAAAGACCGTGCCCAGGCCGCAGTTCCAGATCAGGGTGTACAGCAGGTTGCGCCGCGTCGTCGCCGGCCGGCGCCGGAAGAACGGCATCAGGTCCAGCGGATGCGCCAACCGCGCGTGGTCGGCGCCCGAAGGCGCCGTGGCTTGCTTGCTGCTGTGGTTCATCGAGGTATCCAAAATATTCAGGCCGGCAGAAAGTTACCATGAAAGCACAGCGGCGACACATAAGGCAGCCGCGCCATCGCCCGTGGACCGGCCTTGATGTTGTGCGCATCGAACACCGTCAGCACGGTCTGGCGCCGGCGCGTGTCCTGCGCCACGCCGACCAGGTAGCCGTCGGTCTCGGAACGTGCGCCGCGCCGCGGCACCAGCACGTGCTCCTCCACCTGCCAGCCGGCGTCGAAGCGGTAACTGTCCGCCTTGCCGCTGTCGATGTCGATCAGGTTGACAGTGTTGAGCAGATAGTCCGCGCTACCGGGCGCCACGCCCAGCACCGCCAGCTTGCGGTGGCGCGCCGACACCACCTGCGGCGCCACCCTGGGGAATTCGCTGGCGCCAAACAGCCGCGCCTCGCGCGCCTGGCCGTTGGCGTAGTCCAGCGTGATCTGCACCGTGCTCGAGCCTTCATGGAAAGGCCGCATCTCGCCGTGCATGACCAGGCCCAGTTCGGGCAGCATGTCGCCCTCGTGCATGATCGCATCCAGCCGGGTGCAGGCGCCGTCCTCGAACGCGTTCCCGAGGTGGAACACCGAACGCGCCGGCAGTTCGAACACCTGGCGCAGTTGCAGCGTGTCCTTGGCGACCACCACCACGCGCAGCGGCCGGGTGGCGCCGGCCCAGTGCAGGCTGTCGGCCAGGCTGACCTCCGGGCCGGGCCGCATATCGTACGGTGGCACCAGGAAGATCAGGTGGCGCGCGCTGACGACGAAATCGTGCACCATGTTCAGCTGAGGCACGTCCAGCATCGCGGTGCGCATGACTTCGCCGGCCGCGTTCAGGCGGTAAATCATCAATTTGTCGGCGCCCGGCAGGTTCCCGAAGTTCCACAGGCCGCCCTCCGGATCGAGCTTCGGATGGGCGGAGAACGGCATCGCCTTCAGGTCCGGGCGCCAGGTCTTGATGCCGCGCGTTTCCAGCGTTTGCGGATCGACTTCGACGGCGGAGCCGCCCTCCCACAACGCGTACACGCGGCCGCCCAGCGGCAGCAGGTTGGTGTTGGCCGCGTTCATCGTATCGTTGCTCTTGGCCGACTTGCGGCTGACAAAAGTGCCGAAGGCCGGATACAGGAACTGGCCCGCCGCCGTCTCCTCGGTGAACTTCTGGGTGGCGACGAAGCGGCCGCGATGACTGACCTTGCCGCCGCCGATCTGCCAGCGCTGCGCGTAGCCGTCGCCGTCGAACCAGTGGTGATAGCGCTCGCCGCCCAACTCGAAGCGGCCAGGCCCGTTGCGGTAGAAGACGCCCTGCAGGTCGTCCGGCAAGCGGCCGTGGATCGCGGCCTCGCCGGACAGCTCGCCGCTGGCGCCGGCAAACGGCGCCAGCCTGGCGTTGTGCTCCAGCGCCAGGTGGAAGCGGCGCTGGGTGTCGCTGTCGGCCAGCGCGGCGCCGGAACCCAGGCCCAGCGCGGCCAGGCCGATGCCGCGGGACAGGAACCGACGGCGTGCGTTGATCGTATGGCTCATGGCATGCTCCACGATCAGCGCAGGCTGACGCTGGTCGCGGCGCCGCCGGCGGGCAGCGTAAAGCGCGCGGCCGCATAGTCGGGCGCGCTGCGTCTGCCCATCGCGTTATTGCTGAACGCGTAATCCTCGGACGGGATGCCGATCAGGTTGCGGTCCATTTTGCCGTTGGCGTTGGCGTCGTGGTACAGCGAAAAGGCGTAGTCGCCGGCCGGCAGGTCCTTGAACTCGATCTGCGTGGCGCCCACCACGGCCGGCGCGGCCGTCGAGCGCAACGGCTTGCCCAGGTAGGTCTCGGCGGAGTTGTACAGGGCGACCATGATCTGGCCGTCGGCGCTGGAGATGCCGCTCACGGAGATTTTCAGGTCGGCGGCGCCGGCAGGCGTCAGCGCCAGGGCGGACAAGATGGACAGGACGGCGGCGGCAAGGGTGGTGGATCGCATGAAGAACTCCATTGAGTGAAAGTGGCTCCACTCTAGCCAGCGGACCGCCGGCCAGGAGAACGATGCGACGAAACGCCCAAGTCCGGCGCGAAATGCAGCCGGCCGGCGCCAGATGTACCGCCTCAGAGGCGGCGCCCGGCCGGAATATGGCGCGAAATGATGTCCAGCATCTGCTCGACATCGACCGGCTTGGCGATGAAATCGTTCATGCCGGCGGCGATGCAGCGTTCCTGCTCCGATTGCATCACGCCCGCCGTCATGGCCAGGATGGGCAGGTCCAGCTTGAGCTCGCGGCGTATCACGTCGGTCGCGGCAAAGCCGTCCATCACCGGCATCTGCACGTCCATCAGCACGATGTCGTAGTCGTCCCGATGGTCGCGCAGGCGTTCCACCGCCAGTTGACCGTTTTCCGCCACGTCGACGCTGGCGCCGGCGTATTCCAGCATGCCGCGCGCCACCACCTGGTTGAGCGGATGGTCTTCCACCAGCAGCAGGCGCACGCCGCGCAGGCGCTGCTCCGCGGGATCCTCGTCGGCCGGCCCGGGCGCAGCCGGCAGTTCGGCCTTCGGCAGCAGGAACGGCAGCGTGACGACAAACTCGCTGCCTTCGCCCGGCGTGCTGCTGACGGCGATGGCGCCTCCCATCAACTCGGCCAGGCGGCGGCAGATCGCCAGTCCCAGCCCGGTGCCGCCGAAGCGGCGCGTGGTCGAGGCGTCGGCCTGGTTGAAGGCTTCGAACAGGCGGCTCTGCTGTTCCTGGTCCATGCCGATGCCGGTGTCGCGCACCACGAAGCGCAGGCCGACGGCGTCGCCGGCGTATCCGGCCATGCCGTTGGCCGAGCGCTCCACCCGCAGCAGCACTTGCCCGCGCTCGGTGAACTTGATGGCGTTGCCAACCAAATTGATCAGGATCTGCTGCAAGCGCATGGCGTCGCCCACCAGCGCCGGCGGCACCGCGGCGTCGGTGGCGATGTCGAAACGAATGCCGCTGGCGGTCACCGTAGTCGTCATCACAGTATTGACCGCCGCCAGCACCTCGTCCAGCTGGAAGGTCGACGGCGCCAGTTCCATGCGCCCGGCTTCGATCTTGGAGAAGTCCAGCACGTCGTTCAGGATCCCCAGCAGCACATTGCCGGACGAGCGTATCATGTCCACGTACTCCTTCTGCTGCCCGCTCAACTCCGTATTCCCCAGCAAATACGCCACGCCCAGCACCGCGTTCATCGGCGTGCGGATCTCGTGGCTCATATTGGCCACGAACTCGCTCTTGGCGCGGCTGGCGGCGGCGGCGCGTTGTTCGCCGGCCGCCTGGATCAGCTCCGCGTTCTTGCGGTCGGTGATATCCATCGCCATCAGATAGCTGCCCGCCACCATGCCGTCGGCCGCCACGTCCGGCACCAGGTCCACCATGAAGTGCTGCGTCTGGCCGTGCTGGTCGAACTCGCGCTCGAAGTGCAGTCGGCGGCCCAGCAGCGCCTGATCCAGGTCGCCCAGCCAGCTGTCGGCGGCGGCGCCGAAAACATCGGACACGGTCCGGCCCAGCATCTGCTGCGGATCGAGGCCGAACTGCGTGCGGTAGCACTCGTTGGTGAACAGGAAGCGTCGTTCGCGGTCCACGTAGGCGATCAGCAGCGGCAGGTTGTCGGCCAGGATGCGCGCCCGCTTTTCACTTTCGTAGGTGCGCAGCTGGGCCGCCTCGCGCTCGGCCATCAGGCGGTAGAAGGCGCCGCTCAATTCGCCGATTTCGTCCTTGCGGTCCAGTTGCAGCACCTGGATGCCGGCGCGGCTGTTCTTGATCTCGGCGATGTTGCGGCGCAGCCGCTGCAAGGGCCGCAGCAGGCGGGCGATGCCCAGCCAGGACAGCAGGCCGGCCAGGCAGGCGAACACCGTCGCCGCGCCGGCCGCCTCGTAGCGCATCTCGCGCAATGGCGCCAGCGCCTCGTCGCTGGGGAAGCGCGCCGCGACGATCCAGCGCGCGTGCTGCAGGCGGCGGTAGGAGTAGATACCCCTGACGTGGTCCTTGTTCTCGGCCTCGGTCCAGCCCTGGAAGCCGTTCAGCGCCATCTCGGTGGCCTTGTTGGTGCCGGGACGCTCGTTAATGTGGTGCAGCAGGCGCGCCTTGTTCGGATGGCTGAGCAGGATGCCGTCGGCGGTCATGATGAAGGTGAAACCGGTGCTGCCCGGCTTGAGCGCGCTGAGCGACTCGAACGGCGCATAGTGCAGCAGGTTGATGCCGCCGGCCAGCACCAGCGCCACCCGGCCGTCGCTGTCGAACACCGGCGCCGTGATCAGCACCGTCGGCGCGCCGGCCAGCTTGCTGGCGAACGGCACCGACACCACGCCGCGGCCGCGCGCCAAGGTCTGGTCGAACCATTCCTGGCCGGCGGCGCGGAAAGGCTGCGCCGGCATCTCCTCCGCCAGCGCCCCGGTCAACAGGCCGTCGCCGTCGTAGATTTCCAAGAAAGAGAACTGGCTGCGGGCGGTCGGCCGCGCCTTCAGATAGGCGCGCAGCGCCGCCGGATCGCGCAGCATGGCGGCCGGCAGCGATTCGGCCAGCGCCGCCAGCATGGCCTTCTTGCCGGCCAGGTGCTCGTCGATGTGGGCGGCGGCGCCCGACAGCAAGGCGTACTGCTGGCTGCCTATCACTTCCTTCATGTCGCGCTCAGCCAGCATCAGCGCCACCACCGTCACGGTGACGGTCGCGCCCAGCACCAGCAGCATGACCAGGCCGCTGAGCCGGAACCGCAGGGTGGACGGCAGATACTGTTTCAACGCCATGGACCGCGCACTCGCTAGAAAGATGATATCAAAGTATTACATGCTGCTGCCCGGTTTGGCTACGCCCGCACGGCATAAACCCAACAAATATGCGGCGGCTCGGGGTATAGTGATTGCCACCGAGACAACCAAGCTATCTGCCATGCGCGCAGGCTCCGAACAGGACCACCCGGCCACACCCCCGTCAGGGCCCGCACCGCTCGCGCTGGTGCTGCTGACCGCCTGCTACTACCTGGTGGCCAACGCCAGCCTGTTGCTGGCCTTCGCCCACAGCAACGCCACCCCGGTCTGGCCGCCGTCCGGCATCGCCTTCGCCGCCGTCCTGTTGTTGGGCTACCGCGCCTGGCCGGCCATCCTGCTGGGCGCACTGGCCGCCAACCTGGCCACTTTCACCACCAACGGCCTGCCGTTCAGCGCCGGCCTGGTGACGGCCTCGCTGCTGATCGCCGTCGGCAACACCCTGGAAGCGCTGGCCGGCGCCTGGCTGATGCGCCGCCACACCGACGCCGCGCGGCCGCTCGGCCAACTGCAAGACGTCTATAAATTCGCCACCATCGCCCTGCTGGTGTGCCTGATCAGCGCCGGCGTCGGCAGCGGCACGCTGGCGCTGGGCGGCCTGGTGCCGGCCGCCGCCTGGAGCACCGTGGCGCTGACCTGGTGGGTCGGCGACGTCGCCGGCGTGCTGCTGGTGGCGCCGGCCATCCTGGCCTGGCGGCGGCCGCGCTGGCGGCGCGTGGTCGCGCTGGAGGCCACGCTGTCGCTGCTGCTGCTGGCCGCGCTGATCGCCGGCATCTTCGGCCGCCGCTACACCGCCAACGACGATCCCGGCTGGCTGCCGTATGTCTTCATGCTGTGCGTGGCCTGGGCCTCGTATCGTTTCGGGCTGCGCGGCGCCAGCCTGGCCTGCCTGGCCACCGCCGGCGGCGCGGTGCTGTGCACCGTGCGCGGCCTGGGGCCGTTCGCGGTCGGCACGCTCAACGACGCCTTGATCTCGCTCGACAGCTTCGTCGTCCTGTGCAGCCTGGTGGGCATGGTGCTGTGCGCCGACGCCAGCGAGCGGCGCCGCATGAGCGGCGCGCTGCGCGGCCACAGCGCGGCGCAATGGGCCACGCTGCTGATCTGCGTCGGCCTGACCGTGATCGTCTGGCACCTGGTGGCGCTCAGCACCGAGCGCCGCGCGCGCGAGCAGTTCGACACCGAATGCGCCGACATCGCCGAGCGCATCGCCAGACGCATGGTCTTGTACGAATCGGGCCTGCGCGGCGCCCGCGCGCTGTTCAGCGCCGAACCGGAACCGAGCCGCGCCCAGTGGCGCAATTTCACCGAGGCGCTCGATCTCCCGCATAGCCTGCCCGGCGTGATGGGGCTGGGCTATGCCGCCCAGGTGCCGGCCGGCCGGCGCGACGCCTTGGAAGCGCAGGTGCGCGGCCAGGGCCACCCCGATTTCCGTGTCTGGGCCAAGCCTGGCAGCGCGCTGGGTTCCTTGTCCACGGTGGTGCTGTATCTGGAGCCGTTCCAGGGCCAGAACCTGCGCGCCTTCGGCTACGACCTGATGTCCGAGCCGGTCCGCCAGGCCGCCCTGCTGGAGGCGGCGCGCAGCGGCAAGCCATCGCTGTCGGCCAAGGTGACGCTGGTGCAGAATGGCGCCGAGCAGGGGCGGCCGGGCTTTTTGATGTTCTTCCCGATCTACCGCAAGCCGGCCGCCGGCGCCGTCCTGTCGCCGGCGCAGCGCATGGCGGCGCTGCAGGGCTACTCGTATAGTCCGATCCGTGCCGACGACATGATGGCCGGCCTGCTCGGCCCCTCCGACCGGGTGGTGCAGCTGGAGATCTTCGACGGCAGCACCACCGATCCCGCCGCCCTGCTGTACGCCAGCGGCAACCGCACCGATAACGACAAGCTGCAATATCCGAGTCCCTACCTGCGCAGCGCGCCGCTGGTGCAGATGCAGCATCGCTGGACGCTGCGGTTTACCTCGCTGCCGGCATTCGAGAATTCGATCGACCGCCAGAAGTCCCACATCGTGCTGCTGGCCGGCGTGATCATCAGCCTGCTGTTCTTTGGCGTGGTGCGGGCGCTGACCGCGCGCCAGGCCTACGCCGCCGCGCTGGCCGAGGAAAAGACCGCGGCGCTGCGCGAATCGGAAAGCTCGCTGATCGTCGCGCGCGACCTGGCCGAAGCGGCCAGCCGCGCCAAGTCCGAGTTCGTCGCCAATATGAGCCACGAGATCCGCACCCCGCTCAACGCCGTGCTGGGCATGACCCACCTGCTGAACAACACCTCGCTCTCGCCCGACCAGCAAAAGTACCTGGAGATGATACGGTCGTCCGGCAATTCGCTGCTCAGCATCCTCAACGACGTGCTGGACTTCTCCAAGATCGAAGCGGGCCGCATGGAGCTGGCGCCGGCGCCGTTCCAGCTGAGCGCCGTGCTGGAGGCCATCGCCACCATCATGACCGTCAACGCCGGCGAAAAAGACCTGGAGCTGGCGATCGGCGTCGAAGCCGCCGTGCCGCCGGCGCTGCTGGGCGACGGCCACCGCCTGCAGCAGATCCTGATCAACCTGGTCGGCAACGCCATCAAGTTCACCGAAAAGGGATCGGTCTCGGTGCTGGTGGAACGGACCGGCGACGACATGGCCGGCGCCGTCACGCTGCGCTTCACGGTGCGCGACAGCGGCATCGGCATACCGCCCGACCAGCTGGCGCTGTTGTTCGCGCCGTTCTCGCAGGCCGACGCCTCGATGACCCGGCGCTTCGGCGGCACCGGGCTGGGACTGGCCATCTCGCGCCGCATCGCCGCGCTGATGGGCGGCGCGATCGACGTGCAGAGCATCGCCGGCGCCGGCAGCGCCTTCATCCTGACGGTGCCGCTGCAAGCCGCCGCCGACGCCGCGACTGGCGGCGCGCCGCTGCCGGCCCAGCACCTGCTGCTGGTGGACGACGACCCGGTCAGCGCCGACTACCTGGGCCGCACCATCCGCGCGCGCGGCTGGAGCAGCGACAGCGCCGGCTCCGGCGAACAGGCGCTGACGCTGCTGCGCCGCGCCGCCGGCCGCTACGACGCCATCCTGGTCGATTGGGACATGCCGGGCATGAACGGCCTCGACACCATGCAGGCGATCCGCCAGGCCTTGCCGCAGGACTGCCCCGCCATCATCCTGATGGTCAGCGCCTTCGGCCAGGGCAAGCTGTTGCACACCCGCGGCGCCGAGGCGGCCAACGCGGTGCTGCTCAAGCCCGTCACCATGGCGCGCCTGAACGAGACCCTGCAGCAGGCCCAGGCCGGCACCCCGGCCGCCGCCAGCGCCGACAACGCCGCCCAGCCGGGCCTGCGCATCGACGGCGTGCGCATCCTGCTGGTGGAGGACAATCCGATCAACCAGCTGGTGGCGCAAAGCATGCTGTCCTACGCCGGCGCCAGCATCGACGCGGTGGACAACGGCCGCGCCGCGCTCGACCGGCTGCGCAGCGACGCCCACCGCTACGACCTGGTGCTGATGGACGTGCAGATGCCGGAAATGGACGGCTTCGAGGCGACCACCCGCATCCGCAACGAGCTCAAACTTGAATTGCCGGTGCTGGCCATGACGGCCGGCGTCATGCTGTCCGAGCGCGAGCAGTGCATCGCCTCCGGCATGAACGATTTCATCGCCAAACCTATCGACGTCGAACAAATGCTGCGCGCGATCACGCGCAACCTGCCCGCCGCCCAGCGCGCCGCCGCCGGCCGCTGACGAGGTGCCCACCCCAGCTTGCGACGCATATTGTGGTATTCTAAATGTCTGTTATATCTTCCAGGTTCATCATGTCCCACTTGCCGCTGACTCCCGCATCGATCGCCACGCTGGTCCACGAGTTTTATGATGAAGTCCGGACCGACCCGGTGCTGCAACCGGTATTCGACGCCGCCGAATTCAAGACCGTGGCCCGCCGCATCGCCGCCAGCCTCCAATACGGATTTTTCGGTGCAGTGAAGGTGGCCTCACCCAAGGAAACAACATGAAATCCATACCCGACAACGTGGCCCACTACAAGAGCAGCCCGGTCTTCACGCAGGACAGTGTGCCGGCGGCCCTGCAACGCAGCCACACCACCGCCGCCGGCGTGTGGGGCCGCATCACGATATTGGACGGCAGCCTGCTGTACCGCATCACCGATCCCTCGCAGCCGGCCGAGGAGACGCTGCTCACGCCCGAGCGCCCTGGCGTGGTCGAGCCGCGCATCGAACACGAAGTCGAGGTGGTGGGGCCGGTGCGCTTCCAGGTCGACTTCCACCGTTGAGCGGCGCAGGCGCCGGCCGGCGGCGCCGCCATGGACTAGCGTTTTTAGTCGATATTGGCCTCCCGCAGGCGGTGATTGGCCTCCTAGAATGGACTCGTTAATCAGCCACTTCAAAGGAAACCATCATGCACGCACGCACCGATTTCTACACCGCCTCGCCGGACGCGATGAAAGCCATGATCGCGCTGGAAGTCGCGGTCAACAAGCTGGGCCTGGAGGCGCCGCTGCTGGAGCTGGTCAAGCTGCGCGCGTCGCAGATCAACGGCTGCGCCTTCTGCATCGACATGCACACCACCGACGCCCGCAAGGCCGGCGAGACCGACCGCCGCATGCACGGCGTGGCGGTCTGGCGCGAGACGCCCTTCTTCACCGAACGCGAACAGGCCGCGCTGGCCTGGACCGAGGCCCTGACGCAGCTGTCCGTCAGCCACGCGCCGGACGCCGACTACGAACGGCTGCAAGCCCAGTTCACGCCCAAGGAACAGGTGGACCTGACGCTGGCGATCAGCACCATCAATTCCTGGAACCGCCTGGGCGTCGGCTTCCGCAAAATGCCGGCGCCGTAAAGCGGTCGCGGCCGGCGTCAATTGTGTCTTCAATGTTCAGGACAACCGGCGCCGCCGGCCGCATAAATAGCGGGCTACATCAAGCACATCCTTTAAACAAGCTTGCCGTTTGCATCATGTGATACCGCTTCCATTATGCAATTCGTTGCCACTGAACAACGGAAATGTGACATTTTGCCATAAAAACACCCACCTCCCCCTTCGCCCGGTCCACACTAAATAAGGCGCACAACACCACCAAGACAATCGCCAATAACCTACGGAGGGGTACACGATGAAATCACCCAAGCTTGCATTCACCACTTTAGCAGTCCTCAGTGCCCTGGCAGCCACCGCCCACGCGCAGGACAGCATGCCGATCACCGTCAGCGGCTTCGGCACCGGCGCCCTGACCATGACCAATTCCGACCAGGCAGAATTCAACCGCGTCAACCAGGCCGCCGGCGTCGGCAAGGACGCCCGTCCCGGCGTCGATTCCAACCTGGGCATCCAGGTCACCGCCAAGTGGAGCGACAGCATCTCCTTCACCGCCCAGGGCCTGGTGCGCAAAAACGGCAACAACGATCAATTCGGCGCCGAGCTGGCGTGGGCCTTCGCCAAGATCAAGCTCAACGACGACTTCTCGCTGCGCCTGGGCCGCGTCGGCCTGCCGGTGTACATGATCTCCGACGTGCGCAACGTCGGCTACGCCAACACCATGCTGCGCCCGCCCAATGAGGTGTACCGCCAGGTCACCGTCGACAATGCGGACGGCGGCGACGTCACCTACCAGCACAGCTTCGGCGACACCACCGTGACCGCGCAAGCGGCGATCGGCCGCGCCAAGGTGCGCGCGCCCGGCAACTACTATGTCGACTTCAAGCCGGTGATTTCGACCCAACTGGTGGTCGAGCACGGCCCGTTCACCTATCGCCTGGGCCGCTCGCAAGCCTCGTTCGGCATCTACGACAACGCCAGCCTCAGCGGCCTGGTGGGCAGCCTGAACAAGTTCGGTCTGAGCTCGGTCGCCAGTGAAGTCAAGCTCACCGACATCAAGGGCACCTTCACCTCGGCCGGCATCACGATGGACTACAACAACATCATCGGCCAGGCCGAATACGCCAAGCGCAAGACCGAATCGCGCCTGGTGCCGGACACCAGCTCCTGGTACATCATGGCGGGCTACCGCTACGGCAAGTTCGTGCCCTTCATCGTGCACGGCGACGTCAAGCAGGACAGCATCCGCAACTTCTCCGGCATGCCGACCACCGGCCCGCTGGCCGCGCTGACCGCCGGCACCAACGGCGCCATCAAGTCCGGCCTGCAATCGACCACCGGCATCGGCCTGCGCTGGGACTTCTACAAATCGGCGGCGTTCAAGGTGCAGATGGACCGCATCAAGACGCGCGACGGCGCCGGCTACTTCCTCAACCCCAAGCCGGGCTTCGCGGGCAGCACCGTCAACGTGTACGCCGCCGCCATCGATTTCGTCTTCTAAGGAGAATCCACATGAAAACGACAATCGGAAAAGTATTGCTGGCAGCCGGCGCCTGGCTGGCCATCGCCCCTGTGTTCGCGGCGGAAATCGTCGTCATCGTCAGTCCGAAGAACCCGGCCACACGCATGTTCAGCGAACAGGCGGCCCAGTTCTTCCTCGGCAAATCGACGCTGTTTACGCCGATCGAGCACACCGACGGCCCGCTGCGCAACGAGTTCTATAAAAAAGTGCTGGACAAGGACGCCACGCAGGTCAAGGCCATCTGGTCCAAGCTGGTGTTCACCGGCAAGGCCAGCGCGCCGAAGGAGTTCGGTTCCAGCGCCGAGGTAAAGAAGGCGGTGGCGGCCGATCCGCAGGCGATCGGCTACATCGAGAAGTCGCAGGTGGACGACACCGTCAAGGTGATCCTCACGGTGCAGTAAGCAAGCAGCGCCGGCCCGAAAGTTGGATGCCAGCTTTCGGGCGTTACAGATAGCGCGCCAGCTCGTCGAGCGTCAGGCTGCGTTCGGCCGTGCCCGGCACGCTGCAGGCATAGGCGCCCGAGATGGCGCCCAGGCGCATGCAGTCCTCGATTGCCATCCCTTGAAATTGTCCGTGCAGGTAGGCGCTGACAAAGGCGTCGCCCGCGCCGTTGCTGTCGACCACCGGCAGCTCGAGCTTGGCGCATGGCACGTGCAGCAGCTCGGCGTCGCCGCGCCGCAGCAGATAGCTACCCTGCGCCCCCGCCATGGCGATCACCACCGTCGCCCGTCCCGTAGCGAGGATCTCCCGCATCACCTGCTCGTGCCGGCCGCGCAAGGCCGCCGTGCTGAGAAACACCAGGTCGGAGCGCCGCGCGAAATCGTGATAATAGGGATTGCTGCCGTCCCAGTCGTGCAGGTCGGTCGATACCGGCAGGCCGCAGGCGGCGGCGTCGTCGTACCAATCGCGCGCCCACGGCATGATGGTCAGGTGCAGGTGCTGGGCGCGCTCCATGTGCGGCAGATAGAAGTCGCGCTCCATGCGCAAGTCGTCCGGATGGCGGCCGTCGTACAGCGACAGCCGGCGTCCGTCCGGCGACACCAGGTTGACGCTGCGCCGGGTGCCGCTGGCGTGCACCACGCCATGGAACTCCAGGCCGCGCTCGCGGTAGCGGGCATGGACCAGCTCCGCTTGCGCATCGGCGCCGATGAAATCGAGCAGCACGGGACGATGTCCCAGCGCCAGCAGATTGAGCGCCACGCCGTTGCCGGTGTGGGCGACGTAGTCGTACACGGCGGGCACGTGGATGGAGTCGGCCTCGGCCAGAGGCAGCGACGGCACCAGCACGATGGTGTCGATGCCGACACCGCCCGCCACCAGCACGCGCACGTCAGAAAGTTGTTGCATTGCACACTCCCGAAAGCATGAGAATGTAGCAAAATAACAGTCGCTATTTATCAGGTCAACAAAATACTGGGGCATGTCCGCTGCAAATGTAGTTAAATTACCAAAGCTAGCTAACCCTCGACCACGATCGCCGGCCGCAAACGTTTGCGCGACGCCCGCGCGTGCGGCACCCAGGCGTGGGTCTGCCAGCGCCGCCACATGATCAGGCCGCGTATCCATTCGTCGGCGGCGTAGGCGATCCACACGCCGGGCAAGCCCCAGCCCAGCACCACACCCAGCAGCCAGCTGCCGCCGGCCAGCACCAGCAGCATCGACAAGGCGCCCGCCATCACCGGAAAGCGGGCGTCGCCGGCCGCCCGCAGCGCGTTGATCACCACCAGGTTGAAGGTACGGCCCGGCTCCAGCAGCACGGTAATCCACAGCAGCGTGGCGCCGGCCGCGATGATCTCCTGGTCCTGCGTGAACCAGCCCAGCAGCCAGCGCCCCAGCAGCGCGGCGCAGCCGGCGATCAGGACGCACACCACCAAGCCGCGCCCCAGCGAGCGCCGCACCACGCCGTGCGCCTCGCGCAGCCGGCCGGCGCCGATCAGGTAGCCCACCACGATCTCCACCGCCAGCCCGGTGGCGATGCTGAACATCATCACCCCGCCCATCAATTGCAGCACATACGCTTGCGTGGCCAGCGACTTGGCGCCCAGTTCGGCCGCGGTCGCCACACTGACCATGAAGGCCAACCGCCAGGCGATGTTCTCGGCCGCGCCGGGCAGGCCGATATGCAGCACCGCGCCCAGTTCGCGCCGCGGCAGGCGCCACCAGTCGGCGCGCGCCACGCGGATGCCCAGGTGCACGCGCCACATCAGCAAATGCAGGGCCAGGCCGATGGCGCGGCTGAGCGCCAGCGCGTACGCGTAGCCGGGCAGGCCCAGCGCCGGTATCGGCCCCCAGCCGTGCATCATCGGGATCGCCAGCGCCAGGTGGCTGACGTGCATGATCACCAGCACCACCAGCGTATCGCGGGTGCGCAGATGGGCCCGCATCACGCTGGCCATCGACGCGTTCCATGCATCGAGCAGCATGGCCGGCGCCAGCGCTTGCAGCAACGGCGCCGCCAGCGGCAACACCTCGGCCGGCGCGTTCAGCAGCTGCAGCAGGCCGTTCGCGCCCAACAGCGCCAACAGGCCGGTGACGGCGCCCAGCCAGGTGCTGGCGCCCACCACCGCGCAAGCGACCCGGTTGGCGGCCGCGCGCTGGCCGCCGCCGAGGTTTTGCGTCACTACGACGCTGACCCCGGCGCCGATGATGCGGAATAGAATGAACAAGGTGGCCGACACCTGGCTGGCGATGGCGAAAGCGCCGCCCGCCTCGTCCGAAATACGCGACGCCAGCCCGGTGCCGATGACGCTGGAAGCGATCGCCAGCCCCAGCTCCACGAGCAAAGGCCAGGCGAGATTGAACATGGGAGGCGTAGGTATCGGGGTTTTGGCGGCGGGCATCTTGAGCTGACGAATAAGTGTTGCGAATTAATCTTAGTTTACATCAACTGGAAGCGCTCTCACCGACACCATTGAAATTATCTATGGATGTAAAATCGTTAGCAAAGGATACACTTCGGCTGACTCAACATGCTACGACTATCATTGTGCGATTAACCATCAACGTCGTTGCCTTTTTAATCACCCTGCTGCTGAGCCTACTCGGCGGGCGGGCCAACGCCCAGACACTGACGGTGTTGTATCCCGACATCGGCGAGCCCTACCGCACGGTGTTCGCCGAGATCCTGCAGGGCATCGAAGAGCAGTCCAAGGCCAGGCCGCGCGCGATCGCCCTGGGCGCCGGCACCGACCTGGCCGAACTGCGCAACACGCTCAAGAACGGCAAGGTGGTGATCGCGCTCGGCCGCCAGGGCTTGAAGGCGGCCGCCATGCTCGATCCGGCGCAGGGCGTGGTGGTCGGCGGCGTCGGCACGGCGCCGGACGCCGAGCGCCTCAACGGCATCAGCCTGGCGCCCGACCCGGCCCTGCTGTTCGGCATGCTCAAGACCCTGCTGCCGGGCATACGCCGCGTGATCGTGGTCTACAACCCGACCAGCAATGACGCGCAGATCCGGCTGGCGCGCGAGGCGGCCCGCGGGCTGGGACTGGAACTGGTGGCGCTGGAGGCGAGCGACCTGGCCGGCGCCGCGCGCGCCTACGAAGCCCAGTTCGCCACCGCCGACGGCCACCGCGACGCCCTGTGGCTACCGCAGGACGCCACCACCGTCGAAGAAACCACCATCCTGCCGCTGGTGCTGAAGGAGTCGTGGAGCCGCAACCTGCCGGTGTTTTCCAGCAGCGTGCTGCATGTCAAGAAAGGTGTGTTGTTCGGCATGTATCCGAATAATGTGCAGCTGGGCCGCGACCTGGCCACGCTGGCCCTGGCCGTGCAAAACGGCGACATGCCGAAACGCGGGGTGACGCCGCTGCGGGCGGTGCGCAGCGCGCTGAACTCGCGCACCGCCAGCCATATCGGCCTGAATCTTGTCTCCAGCCAACAACGGAGCTTCGACGCGGTGTTCCCCGAGCCCTAGCGTTGAGGCCGCCGAAGGCGATTTTATTTCCGAATTGCAAAGTCTCGGCTTATACTATGAAAGCATGTTGACAGCGCCGTTCCTGGCGCCGTGGTAGCGATGCAGCAAAGATAGCATGATGAAAAACACAATATTTAAACTGCGGCGTTTGAGACGCGCCGGCGCCCTGCTGCTCGCCAGCGTCACCGGCGCGACGCACGCCGGCGGCGGTGTGGTGCCTTCGAGCATCGCGCTGGTCAGCGCCAGCGCCGCCCATGGCGGCATGCTGATCGCTCCGGCCGAACCGCTGCTGCCGCTGCCCTTGCGCGCCGACGTCCGTCCCGTCACCCTGGCCCAGCTGGAAGACCAGCTGCGCCGTCCCGAATTGCAGGCCTCGATCGGCAAGGGCAGCATCGCCGTCGTCTATCCGAATGTCGAGGAACCGTTCCGCTCGGCCTTCATCGCCATGATCCAGGGCATCGAGGAGCGCACCAAGCTCAAGGTGCGCAGCTATCCGGTCGATCCGAAAATGGACATCGCCGAACTGAACGCCACGCTCAAGCGCAACGGCACCAAGGTGGTGATCGCGCTGGGGCGCCAGGGCTTGAACGCCACCGCCGGACTGGATCGCGAGATCGCCGTGCTGGCCGGCGGCGTGCTGCTGCTGTCGGACGCCGAAAACGTCATGGGCATCAGCATGACGCCCGATCCGGCCATGCTGTTCTCGCGCCTGCGCGCGCTGCTGCCGGAGCTCAAGCGCGTGATCGTGGTCTACAACCCGCAGAAATCCGAATGGCTGGTCAAGCTGGCGCGCGAGGCGGCCAGGGCGCAGGGCCTGGAGCTGCAAGCCCACGTGGCCGGCGACATGGGCCGCGCGGCCCAGCTGTACACCCAGCTGATCGGCGCCGCCGACAACCGCCACGACGCCGTCTGGCTGCCGCACGACAGCACCACCGTCGAGGAAAGCACCATCCTGCCGCTGGTGTTGCGCGAATCGTGGAACAGCGGCGTGCCGCTGTTCTCGAGCAATGTGCTGCATGTGAAAAAGGGCGCGCTGTTCGCCATGGTGCCCGACAACGTCGAGCTGGGCCGCACCTTGGCCGCCTCGGCGCTGGGCGTGATCGCCGGCGATGTGCGGCGCCGTCCGCTGGTGCCGCTGCGCGAGCTGCAGACCGCCATCAATCTACGTACCGCCAGCCATATCGGCCTCAACCTGGGCGCATTGCAACAGCGCAGTTTCGACTTTGTCTACCCGCAGCCCTGATGATCTCCATAGTCCGTAACTTTCTCCGTCGTACCGGTTTCCAGCGCCAACTGACGGTCATCGTCTCGGCCGCCATCCTCGGCCTGGCCGTGTTTTCGGCGCTGATGAATTCGTGGGAAGCCAATGCCCGCATGCGCGACTACTTCATCGGCCAGGGCCAGCGCGTGGCCGACAACCTGGCGCGCCAGAGCACGCTGGCGCTGCTGTTCCACTCGGCCGAGAACGCCCGCGAAGTGGTCAACTCCACCCTCTCCTTCCCGGACGTGGCGGCGCTGCAAATCATGGACGCCAAGCGCAAGGTCTTGCTGTCCAGGGTGGTGGCCGGCGCCACGCTGGACGTCGCCAACCTGAACAAGGTGGTGCCGGCGCACGCCGGCCTGGTCGGCGAAACCGCCGACGGCTGGCTGTTCGCCGCGCCGGTGTACGGCGGCCAGAGCGAAGCCTCGCCGTTCGAATTGCAGGAACACCAGCAACAGCTGCTGGGCTACGTCCACGTGCAGATCGCCAAGAACACGCTCAAGCAGCTGACCTGGTCGCTATTGCTGGGCAACCTGGCGCTGACCCTGTCGTTCGCCGTGGTGCTGCTGGTGCTGGGCCGCCTGCTGACGCGCCACATGATCGATCCGCTCAACGCGCTGTCGACCCTGATGCGCCGCGCCGAGTCGGGCGAATCGGGCATGCGCGCCGCGCCCGCCGGGCCGCGCGACCTGATCGAGATGGCGCACGCCTTCAACCAGATGATGAACGTGCTGGAGCAGCGCGAGGCCGAGCTGAAGGAATCGCGCGACGCCGCCGTCAACATGGCGCAGATGAAGGCGCAGTTCGCCGCCACCGTCAGCCACGAGGTGCGCACCCCGCTCAACGGCGTGGTCGGCATGCTCGACATGCTGAAGGAAACCCGCCTGACGCCGCGCCAGCAGGAATTCGTCGACGTCGCCTGGAACTCGTCGCGCACGCTGATCGCGCTGATCAACAACATCCTCGACTTCTCCAAGATGGAGGCGGGCAAGCTCAAGCTGGAAGAGACCGAGTTCTGCCTCGGCACCCTGCTGTCCGAAGTGCTGGAACTGGTGGCCCGTCCGGCGCAGCAAAAAGCCGTGGCCCTGAACTGGACCATCGGCGCCGACGTGCCGGTGCGCATCGCCGGCGATTCGCTGCGCCTGCGCCAGATCCTCATCAACCTGATCGGCAACGCCGTCAAATTCACCGACCATGGGGAAGTGATGGTCGGCGTGGCGCTGGCGCCCGGCGCCGACTTCGGCCTGCGCTTCGAAGTGCGCGACACCGGCATCGGCATGAGCGAGGAGGTCCGCCGCCACTTGTTCGAAGCCTATGTGCAGCCCGACCCGAGCACCACGCGGCGCTACGGCGGCACCGGCCTCGGCCTGGCCATCTGCAAGCAGCTGGTCGAGCTGCTGGGCGGGCGCATCGGCGTCGACAGCGTCACCGGCAGCGGCACCACCTTCCACTTCACGATACGCTGCCGTCCGGCGCAGCAGCAGGTGGCGGGTCCGCCGCTGCCGATGCGCCCGCCGGCTGCCGCCACCCCTGCGCCGGGTCCGGCCTCGGCGCCGCTGCCCACGCTGAGCCCGGTGCCGATGCCGGAGCGCCAGTTCCGCGTGCTGGTGGCCGAAGACAACCGCACCAACCAGATGGTCGCCGCCGGCATGCTGGCGATGAACGGCTGCGTCTGCGAATTCGCCGCCGACGGCGTGGAGGCGGTGCGCGCCGCCCAGCGCGAACGCTTCGACCTGATCCTGATGGATTGCAGCATGCCGGAAATGGACGGCTACGAAGCCACCGCCCACATCCGCCTGGCCGAGCTGGCCATGGGCCGGCGCACGCCGCTGGTGGCGATGACCGCCAACACCCAGGTCGGCGACGCGGAAAAATGCCTGGCGGCCGGCATGGACGACTACCTGGCCAAGCCTATCACGCTGGTGGAACTGCGCCAGAAGCTGGAAAGATGGCTGCCGCACGGCGGCCCGCTGAGCGCTCCCGCCCAGCCGGCCACGCCGGCCGCGCCGACCATCGAGCCACGCAGCCACGGCGGCCCCTGCCCGGTCGACCAGGCGGTGTTCGACAAGCTGCGCGAAGTGCTGGGCGACACCCTGCCGCACGCGGTCACGCCCTACCTGGAAGACACGCCGGCCTGCCTGGACGAACTGGAACAGGCGGTGCAGGCCGGCGACATGGCCACCGCCCGCATCCGCGCCCATGCGCTCAAAGGCGCGTCGGGCAACTTCGGCGCCGAGACCTTGGCGCAGCTGGCCCAGCAAGCCGAACACTTCGCCGCCGAGCAGCAGCCGGAACAGATCACGCCGTTGCTGGCGCCCTTGCGCGCCCACTACGAAGCGCTGGCCGCCTTCCTGCACGCCGAGATCAGCGACGCCACCCCGCTGGCGCCGCTGCCGGGCGACGACCGTCCGCAAGTGCTGGTGGTCGACGACGACCGCAGCACCCGCAGCACCCTGCGCCACACCTTGCAGCGCGACGGCTTCCACGTCGAAGAGGCGGCCAACGGCGCCGAGGCGCTGGCGATGCTGGCGCGCTTCCAGCCCGACGTGATCCTGATGGACGCGATGATGCCGGTGATGGACGGCTTCACCGCCTGCGCCCGCATGCAGGAGCTGCCCAACGCCGGCGCCGTGCCGGTGCTGATGATCACCGCGTTGCAGGACAATTCGTCGGTCGAGCGCGCGTTCGCCGCCGGCGCCAGCGACTACATCCCCAAGCCTATCCACTACGCCGTGCTGTCGCAGCGGGTGCGCCGCATCATCGAGGCCAACCGCGCCGAGAAGCGCATCCGCCACCTGGCCTACAACGACGTGCTGACCAACCTGCCCAACCGCACGCTGTTCTTCGAACTGCTGGCCGCCAGCATCGACCAGGCGCGCCAGGCCGGCGACGGCCGGCAAGTGGCCGTGCTGTTCATGGACCTGGACCGCTTCAAGTACGTCAACGACAACCTCGGCCATGACGTCGGCGACCGCCTGCTGCAGGCGGTCGCCCAGCGCGTGCGCCACACGGTGCGCGCCGACGACGCCGTGGCGCGCCTGGGCGGCGACGAATTCACCGTCGTGCTCAACGAGCTCGACAGCCCGGCCGCGGCCGCCACCGCCGCCCACAACATCGTGCGCGTGCTGTCGGCGCCGTTCCCGATCGACGGCCACGACATCTTCGTCACCGCCAGCGTCGGCATCGCCATGTACCCGCACGACGGCGCCGACGTCGCCACCCTGGTCAAGCACGCCGACAGCGCCATGTACCGCGCCAAGCGCACCAACACCGGCTTCCAGTTCTACGAAGCGTCGATGGAGCATTCGATCTCCGAGCATGTGCGGCTGGAGAGCGACCTGCGGCGCGCCATGGAACAACAGCACCAGCTGGAAGTGTTCTATCAGCCGCAGGCCTGCCTGAACACCGGCAAGATCATCGGCATGGAAGCGCTGGTGCGCTGGCGCCATCCGACCCGCGGCATGATACCGCCGGTGGACTTCATCCCGCTGGCCGAGGAAACCGGCCTGATCAATCCATTGGGCGACTGGGTGCTGCGCACCGCCTGCGCCCAGTTGCAGCAGTTCATCTGCGCCGGCCTGCCGCCGATGCGGGTGGCGGTCAACCTGTCGGTGCGCCAGCTGCTGCAAAAGGATTTCGCCGCCTCGGTCGAGGCCGTGCTGGCCGACACCGGCCTGCCGCCGCAGCTGCTGGAACTGGAGATCACCGAGAGCACGCTGATGGAAAACGCCCAGGACACGCTGGCCGCGCTGCACCGCCTGCACTCCTTGGGCGTGCGCCTGTCGATCGACGACTTCGGCACCGGCTACTCCTCGCTGTCCTACCTGAAGCGCTTCCCGGTCGACATCATCAAGATCGACCGCTCCTTCGTGCGCGACGTGCCGCAGGACGCCGACGACGCCGCCATCATCAGCGCCATCATCGCGCTGGCCCACAGCCTGCGCCTGGAAGTGGTGGCCGAGGGCGTGGAGACCGAGGCCCAGCTTGCCTTCCTCAAGGGCCGCGAGTGCGACATGATGCAGGGTTTCTACCTCAGCCCCGCGGTGCCGGCCGAACAATTCGCCGAACTGGTACGACGACATGTAGACACGGCTACAACAGTTACAGCAAGGATATGCTGATATTTACCCCGGCTCAACAACGGGCAAGCTAGAATCAAAAAAACGTAACAGGAGATAGCATTTTGAAAGTGTTGAGCGCCCACCGGCTGTATTTGACCGCGGCACTCACCCTACCGCTGGTTGCAGTGCACGGCATGGCCCAGGCCGATCCCGTGACGGAAGAAGACGAACTGGCGCTGGTCTACGGTTCCAGCGACAGCGTCAGCATCGCCACCGGCAATCTGCAAACGCTGCGGCGCGCGCCGGCCGTGGCCACCGTGATCACGGCGGCCGACATCGCCGCCATGGGTGCCACCGACCTGGACCAGGTGCTGGAAAGCGTACCCGGCTTGCACGTCAACCGCACCCCCAACAGCAGCTCGCCGCTGTACGTGGTGCGCGGCATCGTCAGCGCCTACACGCCGCAAATCCTGATGCTGCAAAACGGCGTGCCCATCACCACCGCCTATGTCGGCAACAAGGGCAACATCTGGGCCGGCTATCCGCTCGAGCACATCGCCCGCATCGAGATCATCCGCGGCCCCGGTTCGGCGCTGTACGGCTCCGACGCCTTCTCCGGCGTCATCAACCTCATCACCAAGGGGCCCGGCGAAGTACCGGGCACCGAGTTCGGCGCCCGCACCGGCTCCCACAAAAGCCGTGACGCCTGGCTGCAGCACGGCGGCAAGCTCGGCCCGGTCGAGGTGGCCGCCTATGTGCGCGCCGGCCAGACCGACGGCAACGACCGCACCCTCGACGCCGACGCCCAAAGCCGCAACGACACGCTGTTCAAGACCCACGCCAGCCTGGCGCCCGGCCCGCTCAACAATCAGTACAAGGCCATCGACGGCAACCTCGACCTGGTCTACGGCCACTGGCGCGCGCGCCTCGGCTACAAGAAACGCTACGACATGGGCACCGGCGCCGGCATCGCCTCGGCGCTGGACCCGGTGGGTCGCCAGCAAAGCGAACGCATCACCAGCAACCTGGCCTGGGCCGACCCGCAGGTCACGCGCGACTGGGGCCTGGGCGCCAGCCTCAGCACCCAGCAATATTCGCAGGAAGTCAACACCTGGTACCAGTTGCTGCCGCCGGGCGCGACCTTCCCGACCGGCACCTTCAAGGACGGCATGATCGGCGTGCCGGAAACCTGGGAGCGCACTTACCGCCTGGCCGGCCATGCCGACTACAGCGGCATCAGGGACCACCACCTGCGGCTCGGCGTCGGCCACGATGATATCGAGCTGTTCCGTGTCCATGAATGGCGCAACTTCAGCTACGCCGCCAACGGCACGCCGATCCCGCTGCCGGCGGTGATCGACACCACCAACACCACGCCGTTCATGCGGCCGCAGCGGCGCAAGGTCGACTACCTGTACCTGCAGGACGAATGGAACTTCGCCAAGGACTGGAACCTGACGGCCGGCGTGCGCCACGATCATTTCTCCGACTTTGGCGGCACCACCAATCCGCGCCTGGCGCTGGTGTGGGACGCCAGCTTCGACCTGACCGCCAAGCTGCTGCACGGCCGCGCCTTCCGCGCCCCGGCTTTCCTGGAAAGCTACGGCATCAGCAATCCGGTCGCGCTGGGCAATCCGAACCTGAAGCCGGAGCGCAACGCCACCACCGAGATCGCCTTCAACTGGCAGGCCCGCAGCGACGCCACCGTCAACCTGACCTTCTATCGCTACGATATGAAGAACATCATCCGCACCGTGCCCAATCCGGTGCCGGGCACCGGCGCCACCCACGCCAACACCGGCGACCAGAAAGGCCACGGCATCGAGCTCGAGGCGAATTGGAGCGTGACGCGCGACCTGCGCCTGGCCGGCAACTACGCGTGGCAGCGTTCGATCGACCAGACCACCCACACCGACGCCGGTTATGCGCCGCGCCATCACGCCTTCGGCCGCGGCGACTGGACCTTCGCCAGCGGCTACCAGGCTGGCGCCCAGCTGAACTGGGTGGCGGGCCGCATGCGCGCCTTTGGCGACGCCCGCGCCGCGATCTCCGACTACACCACCGTCGACCTGACCCTGGCGACCCGCGCCGGCCGCAACCAGTGGAACTTCGCACTGGCGCTGCGCAACGCCTTCAACACCGACGTGCGCGAACCCAGCCCGGCGCCCGGCCTGAGCCTGCCGCGCGACCTGCCGATGGCGCCGCGCGCGATCTCGCTGCAGGCGTCGTACAAGATGTAAGCCTCGCCGTCGCTACGCCAGCATGTCGGCGTAGCGGCGCGCAAAGGTGTGCACATCGCCCGGCCAGCGCGCCGACAGATAATTCCCATCCTGCACCACCCAGGCTGCGCGGTCATCGCCCGCGCGGTCGCGCACCAGGCCGCCGGTCTTGCGCAGGTAGTCCGGCGCACCGGGCGGGACGTCGACGAAATCGGCCTCCGCCGCCAATGCGCGCCTGACCTCCCGCTCGACGCTCCAATAGCCGGCGGGTTCGCCTTTGCTTTCGCCGTAGGTGCGGTAATAGCCGGGATCCCAGAAGCGGGCCAGAAAGCGCGTCAAGTCCCAGGCGCTGCGTTCCAGCTTCCACGTCAGCGCCGTGGTCTTGCGGCCGTACAGCACCGAGCGTTGGGTGCGCGGCGAGATCGAGCGGGCCGCCAGCAGCACGCCGTGGCAGACCGCAGCCACCGGCTTGCCGTTCTCGAAGAACTCCGCCACCAACGCCTGCAAGACCTTGTCTTCCAGGTAGGGCCGCATGCCCTTGGCGTGGCCGCCGGGCAGCAGCAGCGCATCGTACTGCGCCGCGTTCAGGTCCTGGAAGCGCTTGGGTTGCAGGAACGCCGTGTCCAGCTCCAGCGCGGCGTAGGCCTGGCGGCCGTGGTGATCGGCGCGCAGCATCAGGCCGAACAGCCGCAGCTTGCGCAAGCCGGGCAGCCAGCCCCACGGGTCCAGCCCTTCACCGCTGAGCATCATCGGATCGGCATGGCCGCGCGTGCCGTCAACGGTGGCGAACTCGATATGGTGGCCGGCGTCGCGCAGGATGCGCCAGCTCAGCGCGACCTCGGTCGGGTCGAAGTCATGCAGTGGAATCGGGATCAGGATGCGGCGGGAATGGGTCATGGCAAGAACGCGTGGTCGGCACGCGTTCATTCTACAACGCTGCCACCTGCGCCGCACTGGCGCGTGGGTGACCGCATCAAGCGGCGCGGCGCAGCCGGATCGCTTCCGGCGCCGGCAGGGCCGCACGCGGCACGGCGGCCGGGAATGCACGCACGCTGCTCTTGCTCCAGCCGTCGGCATCGATCTTGAACGAGCCCACCAGCTGCGCCAGTTCGCGCGCCTGGTCCTGCATCGCGTCGGCGGCGGCCGCTGCTTCCTCCACCAGCGCGGCGTTCTGCTGCGTGACATCGTCCATGTCGCTAATCGCGGCGGTGACCTGCTCGATGCCGTGCTCCTGCTCGGCGCTGGCGGCGCTGATGGCCGACATGATGCCGGTCACCTTCTGCACGCTCGACACGATTTCCTCCATCGTGGCGCCGGCCGCCTGCGCCAGTTCGCTGCCGCTGGCGATGCGCTCGGCCGATTCGTTGATCAGCAGCTTGATCTCCTTGGCCGCGCTGGCCGAACGCTGGGCCAGGTTGCGCACCTCGGACGCCACCACCGCGAAGCCGCGGCCCTGTTCGCCGGCGCGCGCCGCCTCCACCGCCGCGTTCAGCGCCAGGATATTGGTCTGGAAAGCGATGCTGTCGATCACGCTGGTGATGTCGACGATCTTGTGCGCGTAGGCGTTGATGCTGTCCATGGTCTGCACCACCTCGGACACCACCTTGCCGCCCTTGCCCGCCACCGCCGACGCCGATTGCGCCAGGCGGTTGGCCTGGCGCGCGTTGCCGCTGTTCTGCTTGACCGCCGAGGTCAGCTCGACCATCGCCGACGCCGTCTCCTGCAGCGCGCCGGCCTGGTGCTCGGTGCGGCGCGACAAATCCATATTGCCCTTGGCGATCTCGCGCGAAGCGGCGTCGATCGCCACGGCGCCGTCGCGCACCCGGCCGACGGTATCGGCCAGGCGCCCGGTCATGTGGCTGAGCGCGTCGAACAGCTGGCCGATCTCGTCGCTGCGGCCATGCTCGATAGCGACATGCAGCTCGCCTGCGGCCACCTGCTCGGCCAGCGTCACCGCCCGCGTCAGCGGCCGCACGATGCTGCGGGTCAGCGCCAGCGCCAATCCCGCGCCCAGCACCAGCGACGCCAGGCCCAGGCCGGCCAGCATCGCGCGGCTGCCCTGGAACTGGCTGGCCGACTCTGCGGCCAACGCCTTCGCTTGCTCGGTCTGATACGCCAGCAGCTTGCCCAGCGCGCCGGTGTAGGCCTGGAACACGGTCGCCATCTTGTTGTCCAGCAAATCGCCCACTTCCTGGGTGCGGCCGCTGTCCTTCAGCTTGAACAGTTCGGCGCGCAGCGCCAGGTAGGCGGCCTTCCTACCCGCCACCGCGCGCAGCAAATCCGTTTCCGCGCCCTGCGCCGGCATTGCCGCGAGCTTGGCTTCCAGCGCGGCGGCCTGCTTCTCGCCGGCGGTCAGCTGGGCCTGGAAGATGTCGCCCACTTCCAGGCTGTCGCTGCGGGCGATAGAGGTGGCGCGCAGGCCGTTCAGTTCGGTCATGCCCAGCAGCTCGGAGCTCAGCTGCTGCCGCGCCAGCTTCTGGTTGACCAGGTTGGAAGTGCTGTCGTTGGCCGTCTGCAGGCGCCACAACGCCACGCCGGACATGCAGGCCATCAGGAACAACAGGGCGGCGAACGAGGCCATCACACGAACAGCGGTATTGAGTTGGGGAATTTTCATAACGTTTCAGCAAGAGAAGTGCGGTTCGCACAAGATGACTGTGAATATACGCGTCGAATATGACCGCGATATTACCGTGTGGAAACTTATTCATATATGTTTATGCGAAAACAATATATATTTTTCAAGGGCAATGTTTTACCGAATCCGTATATACTGCTTTGACCACCTGCCTCCTCTGAAAATCGTGAGCAAACACCCCGCCGCCGAAGCCGAACTGCTGCAATCCGAACAAGACGCCGTGCTCGCGCTGAGCAAGTTGTTGCGCATCTGGTACAGCGAGGCCGGCTTGCACGGCATGCTGCGCTCGCTCGACGCGACGCTGGCGCAGTGCCACGCCATCCGCGACGAGTTCGCCGCCGAAAGCGCAGAGCAGCGCCTGGACGCCGAACGCGGCGCCATCAGCCAACACCTGGGTTTCATGTTGTCGCTATGCGCAGACTGATAACATTCTTTTCTTTTGGTTAAGATGTAATCGGCCCGTAACAATTTCCCATTAGCATTAACGGCACTGTAGTCAACCAAAGGTTACTGGCCGTGGAGTTCAATGCCTCTCGTTTGCACCTGCCCCGTTTTCGCCTGTCCGTCGCCGCCGACCTGTGCGTAGAGACGGTCTCGGTGCTGTCCGACACCAGCAATTTCGGCGTACTGGAATTGTTCACCGAACGCCGCGACCTGATGAGTCTGCCGGTGCTGGAAAGCGACCGCCCGATCGGCCTCATCAGCCGCAACATCTTCATGTCGCAGATGTCCAAGCCCTTCTACCATGAGCTGTACGGCAAGAAGAGCTGCATCGCCTTCATGGACAAGGAACCGCTGATCGTCGATGCCGCCATGAGCATCGAGGAGCTGACCTTCCGCGCCGTCGAATCGGGCGAGAAGGCGCTGGCCGACGGCTTCATCGTCACCCGCGAAGGCGGCCTGGCCGGCGTCGGCTTCGGCTTGCAGCTGATGAACGTGGTGGCCAATATGCAGGCCGAGAAGAACCGCCAGATCATGCACAGCATCGACTACGCCAGCGTGATCCAGCGCTCGCTGCTGCGCCCTTCCGACCTGGCGCTGGCCGACACGCTGCGCGACGCCCACCTGGAATGGCAGCCGCGCGACGTGGTCGGCGGCGACTTCTATCACTTCGCCCGCTACCCGGACGGCTGGTTCGCCGCCATCGCCGACTGCACCGGCCACGGCGTGCCGGGCGCCTTCATGACGCTGATCTCGTCGTCGACCCTGGCGCAGGCCTTGCAACAACTGGGCCCGCGCGATCCGGCCGCGCTGATCGCCGAAGTCAATCGCGGCGTCAAGAGCATGCTGGGCCAGGTCGACCAGCGCCACAGCCAGCACGGCGCGCCGGCCTCCAACGACGGCATGGACGCCGCCTTCCTGTGGTTCGACAACGCCAGCCGCCAGCTGCATTTCGCCGGCGCCAAGCTGCCGCTGTTCCAGCTCGACCCGGACCAGCAGGCGGTGCAGACGGTGGACGGCGAACGCATGGGCGTGGGCTATGTCGACACGCCGCTGGACTATGTCTGGACCAACAAGATCATCGCCATCCCGGAGCGCAGCCTGCTGTTCCTGACCACGGACGGCCTGATCGACCAGATCGGCGGCCCCAAGGAAATCGCCTACGGCAAGCGCCGCATGCGCGACGTGATGCTGGCCCAGCGCGGCGCCGGCGCGCGCGACGTCAGCGACGCCATGCTGGCCGACTACCAGGCCTGGCAAGGCGAGCAGCCGCGCCGCGACGACCTGACCTTTTTCTGTTTCCGCCCATAGGAGCGCCGATTTTGCTGTACGAAGAATTCAACGATTTCTGGGACGTGGCCCGCAAGCGCCACATCATCTTTTTCTACGTGGGCTATTTCTCGCAGCACGTGGTGGCCGCCATTTCCGAGACCATCAAGGCGCGCCTGGACACGGCCGGCGCGGCGGGACCGACGCGCCGCCGCATCTTCTCGTCCTTCGTCGAAATGTCGCAGAACATCATGCACTACTCGTCGGACACGCTGACGCCGGACGAGCAAAGCGACCAGCAGATGCGGCGCGGCTCGTTCTGCATCGGCATGAAGGACGACAGCTTCTTCCTGCTGTGCGCCAATCCGGTCGACAACGCCAACGTCGAGCGCATCCGCAACCGCCTGGAGCCGCTGCACACGATGACGATGGACGAGATCAAGTCCGCCTACAAGAAGGCGCTGCGCGACGAGACGCCGGCCGACAGCAAGGGCGCCGGCCTGGGCTTCCTGACCATGGCGCGCGACGCCAGCGAACCGCTGGAATTCGAGTTCGTGCAGGAAGCGCACCACCCGGACAGCACGGTGTTCTGCATCAAAGCGATCATTTAAATAAGTACTGGAACAAATATGGAACCCCTCTTCATCAGCGCCTCGCCCACCTCGCCGGAAATCGACTTCCGCTTCGACCAGGACACCCTGTCGATCAAGGGCGAGTCCTACCCTGAAAACGCGGCAGCCTTCTACGGCCCGCTGATCGCGCGCGTGCAGGCCTACCTGGACGGCTGCGCCGACGCCAGCATCACCGTCAACGTCTCGCTGGCCTACTTCAACAGCTCCAGCACCAAGATGCTGTTCTCCTTCTTCGACGCGCTCAACAAGGCCGCCATCGCCGGCAACCAGGTGCGCCTGAACTGGTACCACGACGAGGACGACGACACCATCCTCGAATTCGGCCAGGAGCTGCAGGACGATTTCGGCGCGCTCGATTTCCACGACCACCCGGTGGGCAACTGATGGTGATCATCCCCGGCCGCGAAGAAGCCGACCTGTTTGCGCTGGAAAGCGCGGCGCTGGCCAACGCCAGGGCGGCCCATGCCGATCCGCGCGCCGACGCCCGCGCGGCGCTGGCCGAAATGATCGTCCACTACGAGCGCCTGATGCGCGAGAGCCGGCGCCTGATCCGCCGCAGCGACCGCGCGGAGCTGGACATGAACCAGATGAACCGCCAGCTGCACGAACTGGCGCAGCAGCTGGAATACCGCGCCACCCACGATCCGCTGACCGGCGCGCTCAATCGCGCCGCCGTCATCGAGCAGGCCTCCGGCTGCCTGGAGCGCGGCGACATGGCCTTGATCGTGCTCGATATCGACCACTTCAAATGGGTCAACGACGATTTCGGCCACCCGGCCGGCGATGCCGTGATCCAGAACGTGGTGCGCTGCCTCCAGCAGCTGCTGGGGCCCACGGTGGCGATAGGCCGCGTCGGCGGCGAGGAATTCTCGGTGGTGTGGCCGACCAGCGCCATCGAGGTGGCCATGCGGGTGGCCGCCAGCATCTGCGACGCCATCGCCGACCAGGTGTTCGCGGCGCCGATCGACCGCCAGATCACGGCCAGCGTGGGTGTGAGCTGGAACCGCGCCGGCACCAGCTTCGAAACCGCCTACAGCCACGCCGACGAAGCGCTGTACGCCGCCAAGCGCGCCGGCCGCAACTGCGTCAAGCTGCACACGCAGCTGCCGCCGCCTCCCTCTGCCACGCCGCCGGCGGCCGAAGATGTCGCCGCGCCCTGCCACTCCTGAATCGATCCGAATGACTTGATCAGGCGACTGGCGTCAGCAGCGGCCGGCCGCCGAAGTGGGCCAGCAGGTTGTCGAGCACCAGTTGACCCATCGCGTGGCGGGTTTCCACGGTCAGGCTGCCCACGTGCGGCGTCAGCACCACGTTCTCCAGCTCGCGCAGCGCGGCCGGCACATGCGGCTCGTTGTCGAACACGTCCAGCGCGGCCATGCCCAAGGTACCGTCGCGCAGCGCGGCGACCAGCGCCTCCTGGTCCACCAGCGAGCCGCGCGCGATGTTGACCAGCGTGCCCTCCGACCCCAGCGCCGCCAGCACCGCCGCGTCCACCGCATGCCGCGTGGCCGCGCCGCCGGGCGCGCACAGCACCAGATAATCGCTGGCCCGCGCCAGCTCCAGCAGCGTGGCGCAGCGCTTGGCCGCCACACCAGCCACCGGGCGCGGTTGGAAATAGCGCATGCGCATCCCGAACGCCGCCGCCCGCGCCGCCACCGCCTGGCCGATGCGGCCAAACCCGAACACCCCGCACACCTTGCCGCGCAACGCGCGCGTTGGCGCCAGCGGCATGCCGCGTTCCCACGCGCCGCAGCGCACATGCCGGTCCAGCGCCGGCAAGCGGCGCGCCGCCGACAGCAACAGCGTCAATGCCAGATCCGCCACATCCTCGGTCAGCACCCCCGGCGTGTTGGTGACAAAAATGCCACGCGCGCGCGCCGCATCCAGCGCCACCGCGTCGACGCCGATGCCGTTGACCGCCACGATCTCCAGCCGCGGCAACTGCTCCAGCAGCGCCGGCCCGATGCCGATCGCCCCCGTCGTCAGCACCCCGCGTATGCGCCCCGCCACGCCCGCCAGCCATTCCGGCTGCGCCTCGCAGGGTTGGCGCCACAGGTGGTGGCAGTGGAACGAGTGCTCCAGCTGCGCCATCACGGCGGCCGACGGACTCGCCGCCAGCACCAGTATTTCCGGTTTTATATTGGTTTCATGGTCCATGTGGCGATTGTATCCATTGTGCGAGCGATGGCGCAGGTTTCCCGTGGCTTTGCGTGGACATTCCGGCGGCATTTCCGTATGCTGGAAGCTACATTCCAGGAGCGCGCCCCGATTTGAACGTCCACGCCCCCACCCCGCTCGCCTGTCTGGCCGCCCGCCGCTGGCTGTGCGCGGCGCTGGCCGCTTGCATGATGCTGTGCGGCGCCGCCGTCGCCGGCCCTGAGCGCTGGGACCAACTGGCCACGCCCCTGTTCGACCACCTCGGCCTGGAACAAGGCTTGCCCCATCCGGTCGGCATGGCGCTGGCGCAGGACGGCGACGGCTATCTCTGGGTCGGCACCCAGGCCGGCTTGGCGCGCTGGGACGGCTATCACATGCGTAGCTTCCGCCACGACAGCGGCGCCCAGATGTCGCTGCCCGGCGACTTTATCCAGGTGCTGCATGTCGATGTGCGTGGCCGCCTGTGGGTCGGCACCGCCGCCGCCGGTCTCGCCATGTTCGACCAGCGCCGCGAACAATTCACCCGCCCCATCGAAGAACTGGGCAAGGGTCAGATCAACGCCATCGCCAGCGACGCCAGGGGCAATCTGTGGATAGGCACCTCGGCGGGGCTGAAGTACTACGACACCGTCGAGCGCAGCTTGCGCCGCTATACCCACGAAGAGCATCCCGGCCTGCCGGACAACCAGGTCCGCTCGCTGTTGATGGACCGCAGCGGCACGCTGTGGATCGGCACCGGCACCGGCCTGTCCCGGCTCAGGGAAGGCGGCGCCATCACCCAGGTCGCAGTCAGCGGCGAGGGCCGCGGCGGCTGGAGCGACACCGTGCTTTCGCTGGGCGAGAACAGCCTCGGACAGATCGCCTTCGGCACGCTCAAGAGCGGCGTCGGGCTGGTCGACGCCGGGGCCGACCAGGGTCGCATCCTCAGCATCCCTGGGGTCAGGGAAATGCAGGGCAATATGGTGCTGGCGGTGATCGAGACCACGCCCGGCACCTGGTGGGCCAGCACCTACGGCGGCGGCGTGGTGGAGTACCGCAACGGCAAGGGCCGCCGCATCCTGCACCAGCCGGCGGTGGCGCTCAGTCTCAGCAACGACCGCACCGCCGCCCTGCTGCGCGACCGCAGCGGCATGATCTGGGTGACCACCGAACGCGGTGTCGACATGTTCGATCCGCACAACGAAAGCGTCGATTCGGTGTTCGGCGCCGAGGGCGCGCCGGAAGCGGCCGTCAGCTCCCTGATGACCGACAGCCGGCACCAGGTCTGGATCGCCCTGGCCGACCAGGGCATCGACATCGTGCGGCCGGACGGCGCGCGCCGCGCCGCGCTGCGCCCCGACCCCGCCCACCCCGACACCGCGCTGCCCAACCGCATGGTCTTGTCGATGACCGAAGCCGATCCCGGCGACGCCTGGATCGGCACCCAGCTGGGGCTCTACCGCACGCACGGCCAGGCGCGCGGCGTGCGCCGCGTGCCGCTGCCGCAGGCCAGTCCCTATCCGCGCATCGGCACCATCCTGCGCCACAAGGGCAATCTCTGGCTGGGCACCTTCGAAGGCCTGCTGCGCTACGATCCGACGGCCGGCACCGTGCGGCGCTATGTGCAAGGCGCGGCCGATGCCGGTGGCCTGAGCGACAACCGCATCCACGCCGTGATCGCCGACGCCGACGGCGCGCTGTGGGTCGGCACCCGCAATGGCCTCAACCGGCTGGACCCGGAAACCGGCAAGGTGGAACAGATCCGCGCCGATCCCGCCCAGCCGCACGCCCTGTCGGAGGCCGTCATCAGCACGCTGGTGCTGGACACGCGCGGCCGCCTGTGGGTCGGCACCTACGGCGGCGGCATCTGCGTCATGAGCGGGCGCGACGCGCAAGGCGCGCCGCTGTTCGAGCGGGTCGGCACCACGGCGGGACTGGCCTCCGGCACCATCATGTCCTTGCAGTCCGACCCCGTGGGCCGGGTCTGGGCCGCCACCGCCGACAGCATCGCCGTGATCGACGCCGCCACCCTCAAGGCGCGCGCGCTGACCCGCGCCGACGGCCTGGCCTTCCGCACCTTCTTCATCGGCGCCAGCGCGGTCACGCCGGAACGCGACCTGGTGTTCGGCGCCACGTCCGGCATGGCGGTGGTCTACCCGGGACGGCTGAACGACTGGGGCTACCGTCCGCCGCTGGTCATCAGCGCGGTGCGCGTGGACCAGCATGTGCTGACGCCCGACCGGCTGGCCGGCAGCCAGGGCTTGACCTTGACGCTCAAGCCGGAAAACCGGAACTTCGAAGTGGAGCTGGCGGCGCTGGACTTCTCGGCCCCGCAGCGCAATCGCTACGCCTATCTGCTGGAAGGCTTCGACCAGCGCTGGGTGGAGGTCGACGCCAGCCGCCGCATCGCCAGCTACAACCGGCTGCCGCCCGGCGCCTACCGCCTGCGCCTGCGCGGCAGCAACCGCGACGGCCAGTGGACCACCGAAGAGCTGCAACTGCAGGTGGTGGTGCTGCCGGCCTGGCACCAGACCTGGTGGGCGTGGGGCGGCTACTTCCTGGCCGCCTGCGCGCTGGCCTGGGCGCTGGTGCGCTGGCGCGTGCGGCAGCTGCACCTCAAAGGCGAGCAGCTGCAGGCGCTGGTCTATTCGCGTACCCAACACCTGGAAAAACTCAACGCCATCGTCAAGTCGATCAACGAGCAGCTCGATTTCGACGCGCTGTTGCACACCATCCTGCATGAATCGACCGTCATCCAGGGCATCGACTCGGCGGTGGCGCTGGTGCGCGAAGCCGGCACCGAGACGCTGTCGCTGCGCGCGGCCTGGGGCCGCATCGACGCCGCCGCCGACGCCTACAACATCGACCTGCGCCAGGCCGAGCTGCGCTACGCGCCGGCCAACTGCATGATCGCGCCGGACATCTTCGAAGTCCACCACCATCATTCCCTGCCCGGCGACGTCTGCGCGCTGCTGGCGGTGCGGGTGGTGATCGACGGCCAGGTGGAAGGCTACCTGGTGTTCGAAAACTACCAGTACCAGGCCGCCTTCGCGCCCAGCGACCTCGATCTGCTCAAGGCCTTGAAGGAGCCGTTCGTGTCGGCCTACCAGAAGGCGCGCGCGTTGCGGCTGCTGGAACAGGCGCGCGCCAACGCCGAAGCGGCCACCCGCGCCAAAAGCGACTTCCTGGCCAATATCAGCCACGAGATCCGCACCCCGATGAACGCCATCCTCGGCTTCGCCGGCCTGGGCTCGCACCTCGACCTGGGGCCGCAGCCGCTCGACTACTTCCGCAAGATCGGCCGCGCCGGCCAGAGCCTGCTGGAGATCATCAACGACGTGCTGGACTTCTCCAAGATCGAATCGGGCAAGCTGGAACTGGAAGCCCTGCCGTTCGACCTGCCGGACACCCTGAGCCAGCTGGCCGACCTGTTTGCCTGGCGCGCCGCCGAGCGTGGGCTGGAGCTGGTGATCTGGGCCGCGCCGGACGTGCCATCGAACCTGCTGGGCGACCCGCTGCGTCTGAGCCAGATCCTGGTCAACCTGGTCGGCAACGCGCTCAAGTTCACCGCGCGCGGCCACATCGAACTGCGCGTCGAGCGCGATCACGCGGCACCGCTGCCGGCGGATGGTTACATCGCGCTGCGCTTCGTGGTCGAAGACAGCGGCCTTGGCATCAGCCAGGAGCAGCAGGCGCGCCTGTTCCAGGCCTTCGCCCAGGCCGACGCCAGCACCACGCGCCTGTACGGCGGCACCGGACTGGGACTGGCGATTTCGCAGCAACTGGTGCGCAAGATGGGCGGCGTGATCCAGGTCGACAGCGAGCCTGGCGTGGGCAGCAGCTTCAGTTTCACCGTGGCGCTGCAACCGGCCGCCGACCAGACTCCGCGCCAGGCGCCGCTGCCGCCGTCGGTGCAGGGCAAGCGGGTGCTGGTGGTGGACGACAGCGAGGCGGTGCGCCACATGATGAAGGTCCAGCTGGCGAGCCTGGGCCTGAAGGCGCGCGCGGTGGCCTCGGGCGCGGCGGCGGTGGCCGCCTTGCAGCTGGAGGACTACGACATCCTGATGATGGACGCCGACATGCCCGACCTGGACGGCATCGAAACCCTGCGCCTGATGGCCGAAGACCCGCAACTGGCGGCCGTGCCGGCGGTGCTGATGGTGACCGCCTACGCGCGCGAGCATAACCGCCAGACCGCCGAGCAAAGCCGCCTGATGCCCTTCCTCGACAAGCCAGCCAATTCCTATCTGCTGCGCGGCGCGGTGCTGGCGGCGCTGGGCATGGAGAGCGGCCAGCCGGCCGCCAAGCTGGCGGCGCCGCCGTCGGTGGCGGTGCAGCGCATCCGCGGCACGCGCGTGCTGGTGGTGGACGACAACAGCATCAACCAGCAGGTCGCCAGCGAGATCCTGCAACGGGCCGGCGTCAGGGTGGACCTGGCCGGCAGCGGCGAGGAAGCCGCGCGCATGACCGCCGCCGGCGACTACGACGCGGTGCTGATGGACATCCAGATGCCGGACATGGACGGCTACCAGGCCACCGCCCTGATCCGCGCCGACGCGCTCCACGGCAAGCTGCCGATCATCGCCATGACCGCGCACGCGGTGGCCGGCTATCGCGAACGCTGCCTGGCGATGGACATGAACGATTACGTCACCAAGCCGATCGACCCCGACACCCTGTACGCGGTGCTGGCGACCTGGGTCGAGCCGGACCTGAGCCGGCAAGAGCTGGACAGCGCCGCTCCGGCGCCGGCCGCCCGCCCGGACTACCAGGCTTCCGCCGGCGCCCGGCGCGGCATCGACCTGGATGCGGCGATGGCGCGGCTGGGCGGCCACGGCAGCTTACTGTCGCGGCTGCTTGGCCTGTTCGCCAAGGATTTTGGTGCGAGTTTGCAACAGATTCAAGATGCAATCCACCACGGCGAATTCTTGAAGGCGGCCGACCAGGTGCACAAGATACGCGGCGCCGCCGGTAATATCTCGGCAACAGAATTGTTTGAAACCGCCACCGCGCTGGAAGACCGGTTACGGGACGATCCCTCGGCGCTGACCGATTTGTTGCAAGCTTTCGCGCTGGCGTTCGGGATCGTGATGGAGAGTGCGCATCAAGACATGCTTGAGCAAGAAGCAAGAATGTCCGACCTGGCCCAGACTTCCTAGCAAGTTGCGAGTTGCATGGCGCTTGCGAAAGTTGCTTGAGGTAACGCTTGCTTTGGCCTACGATGAGCTTGCGTTTCGACACGCGAGATTTCCTCAAACCCACACGAAAGGTAACGACATGGCCACGCATTCCCCGCAAGATCTCGATCTGCTGCTGTCCAAATTGTCCGGCGACGACACGTTCCGCGCCAGCTTCCTGAACGATCCACAACTGGCACTGGGCACGCTGGGCATCCAGCTCGACGCCGACAAGATCCCGTCCTTGCGCAGCCTGCCGGCAAAGGAAGTCTTCATCGCCAGCCGCCACGCCATCAAGTGCAAGCTGGAAAACGCCGCCGGCGCGATTCCGTTCTTCCTGTCGGGCCAACGCTAAGCCACGCCCCGCGATCGCTCACGGTTCATAACGCATTTCCACCGTATCCTGCGCGCCGGACGCCGGTCCGCAACCGCAGACAGCGATCACCATATCCTTCAAGGGGTCGAGCCCAAACACCCGCTCGATATCGATCTCGTTCACCGCCGCCGTCACAAAGGCCGGCATCCCCGCCTCGGTCGCCAGCAGATAGAACGTCTGCGACAGATGGCCGGCGTCCAGCAGCAGCGCGCGGTAAGCCTTGGCGTGATTGCGATACTTCCAGAAGTTGCGCTCCACCCGCGCCGCCAGCACCACCATCATCGGCGCATCGACAAACCAATCCTGATCGGCCACCATGCGCATCGCCAGTTCCGCCGTTTGCGTGGTATCCATCGCCGCCAGCGGCTCCAGCGCGTGACGCACCGGATGATAGTGGTACAAGCCAGGCGCGACGCCTTCGATGCGCTGCGCCAGCACATAGGCCTCGACCGGATGCAGGCCGCCGGCCGATGGACTGAGCTTCTTCAGCACGAAGGCGCCCGGCGCCATTTCGCGTTCGCCCTGCGAGCCAAAGGCGCGCTGCAACAACCGCGCGGCGGTGGCGACCGGCAGCACGGCGGCGGGATCGAAATTGCGGCCGGTGTAGCGTTGGAACAGCGTGTCGTCGAGGCGCGCGCGATCGGGGGCCGGCAGCGCGATGGCTTCGTCGCGGGCGCAACGCTCGATGGCCGGACCGGGCGGCGGGCCGTACGAGACCACCAGTTCCTCGAAGCTGGGGAACTGCATGCCCTTGTCGACCCGCATATCGCCCCAGCGGCTGAAGATATGGGCGACGGCCGATAGCGGCCGCCAGTTCTGCGAGCGCAGCACCTCGTCCCTGTCGCGGAAGCGCGGATCGTCGCCGATCAGCAGGCCGCACTCCAGCAGGCGGGCGACAACGGCGGCGCCGAATTTTTGTTCGCTGGTGTCGCGCTCCTGCCACAGCGTCAGGCCGATGCCGCCCAGCGCCGCCATTTCTTCCAGCGTGACTTCCACTTCCTCGCCCAGATGCGGCGCCAGCGCCATCCAGCGTATGGTCGCGCCCAGCGCACCGTCGCCGGCGAACAGCGCCTTCCAGTCGATATCCAAATCCTCGCGGGGTTCCAGCAACAATACGGCGCAGCGTCTGATCAGCATGTGGGACTCACTTTGAAAGTTAGTCTTGCGGTTGGACCACCGCATCATCCTACCCCAGTGTGGCCAGCGGAGTACAGCGGACACAGCTTGACAATTGCGATTACAGCTGTAATCATCACCAGCGATTACACATGTAAACGGAAGAGACAATGAAAGCCATCCCCCAAATCAGCGAAGCCGAATCGGTCGTCATGGAGGCCTTGTGGTCGCACAGCCCGCGCAGCGCGGAGGAAGTCGCCAGCGCGATCGGCGACGAGCGCGCGTGGCAGGAATCCACCGTCAAGACCCTGCTGAACCGCTTGTTGCGCAAGAACGCGGTCAAGGTGTTGAAGGACGGGCGGCGCTATCTGTACTCGGCGGCGATCACCCGCGAGCAGTGGCTGCACAGCGAAAGCAAGGGCTTCCTGGATCGCCTGTTCGACGGCCGCGTGGCGCCGCTGGTGGCGCACTTCAGCCGCCACCGCAAATTGAGCAAGACGGATCTGGAGGAGCTCAAGCGCCTGATCGGAGAACTTGATGATAGCAACTGACGTCACCACCGCGCTGCCCGTGCTGCTGCGCGCCGCCGCGGCGTTCAGCGTGGCCGCCGTCGCCGTGATCGCCCTGCGCTTGCCGCTGCGGCGCTGCTTCGGTCCCGCGGTCGCCTACGCTGCGTGGCTGGCTTTGCCCTTGTGCGCACTGGCCGCCGTGCTGCCCGCCGCGCCGGCCGGCAGTGCGCTGGCGCTGCACGTCGCGCCTTCCGCCCAGCCATTGGCGGCCGCCCTGTCCGGCATGGCGCCTGTGTCCGCGCCGGCTGGTACGGGCGGCATCGTATTGCTGGTCTGGCTGGCCGGCGCCCTGAGCATGGCGGCGCGCCAGGCGGGCCAACAGCGGGTCTACCTGCGCGGCCTGGGCCAACTGGTCCGACACGGCGACCTCGCCTACGCCGCTGCCCTGCATGCCGGCCCCGCGCTGGTCGGTCTGTGGCGGCCCATGGTCGTGGTGCCGGCGGACTTCGACCACCGCTACACCGCGCAGGAACGCGCGTTGATACTGGCCCACGAGCGCGCCCACGCCAGCCGCCGCGATCCGCTGGCCAATGCCGCCGCCGCGCTGCTGCGCTGCCTGAACTGGTTCAATCCCCTGGCCCATGTCGCCGAACGGCTGATGCGCATCGACCAGGAACTGGCTTGCGACGCTGAAGTGATCCGTCGCCATCCCAACGGGCGTCGCAGCTACGCCAACGCCATGCTGAAAACCCAGCTGTCCGCCGGCGACGCGCCGCTTGCATGTCAATGGCAATCCACCCACCCTTTGAACGAGAGAATCATGAACCTGAACCGCACCACGTCGCATGCTGTACGCTTGACCGGCCGCCTTCTGATCGCTTCCGCTGTGGCCGCCGCCAGTTGGGCCGCTTGGGCGGCGCAGCAGACACCCGCTGGGCCGCTGTACGATGTCGCAGTCAAACTGGAAGTCGGCGGCACCAGCTCATCGCCGCACCTGCACACGCGCGCCGGCGAAACGGCGACGCTACGCAGCGGTGAAGGCGCGCAGCAATGGGAGACCAGGCTCACGCTCAAGCCTACCGACAACGGCAAGGTATTCATCAGCAGCAGCGTGAAACATGGCGGCAAAGAGGTGGGTAAACCAGGCTTGCTGGTGGCGCTGGGCGAGCCAGGCAGGGTCAGGATAGAACTGGACGATAAGTCGCGATTGGAAATGCAGCTGACGGTCACGCAGCTCGCGAAATAGACCGTCAACCGCAGCCGGGCCCGCCAACAGGTCCGGCGTTGAATTTACTTGGCGGCCGGCTTGCGACGACGCTTGCCGAACGCGGCCAGCAAGCTGATCCCGCCGAGCATCAGCGCCCATTGTTCAGGCTCCGGCACCGCGGTGACGCTGACGGTGAAGCTGCCCGAATAATCGGCCAGGCCATTCGGGGTACTGCCAAACACGCCGACCAGATCCGGCACGGCGTTCGGCGCTGCTGGATTGCGATAGTCCAGCCAGCTGAAGTTACTCAAGGTGATCGTGGTATTGCCGCTGCTGAAGGACAGGGAATTTGCGCTCTGCACTTCATCGGCATTGATGATGCCAAGTCCGCTGTTGCCGTGGGCCGTCGGTGCCGGATTGACGGTATTAAACGGCACATAGGCGGAAATGCCTGGGCCGCTGGCGCCGTTGAAGAACAGGTTCAGGCCAGCGGAAGGCGTCGGCCAGTTGAAACCGCCGCCGTCTGCGCGGAAGTAGTAGGTGTAGGTGCCGGGGCTGGAGAGATCCTGATGGATGGAGGCAGCCGCGCCGTTGCCGCTGTTGATCAGCGAACCGGCGTCATTCGGCGCGGCGAGCAGATACAGATTGGCCGCGCCATTGCTGCCGGTGGTGTCCCAGCCGTTGCCGATGTAGTTGCCGGCAGCGTTGATGTCATACACCGAAGCGCCAGTGAGCGAGATACCCGCCGCCGTAGCGGTGCTCATCCAAGTTCCACATACTGCCGTCGCCAGGACGGTCAGTCCCAAGCGGCCAAACGAAAACGCTGTCTTCAAAATATGCTCCTGTTTATGGTGACGAAATGACATCCTAAAAATAGAATATCATAAACAGTGCAAATCTAACAAGTTGGGGTCAAGTCTGACATTCGGACACGAGCTCTGCCGTAAGCGGTACTACGGCAGAGCTCGTGTCCGAATGTCAGACTTGACCCCCGTGTTATTTGACGCGCTGCTTCTCCAGCTTGCGCGCCAGGGTGCGGCGGTGCATGCCCAGGCGCCGCGCCGCTTCCGAGATGTTGAAGTCGGTCTCGGCCAGCACCGTGTGGATGTGCTCCCACTCCAGCGTCTTGACCGAGGTGGCGCGGTTGGTCAGTTCCAGCTCGGCCGCGCCGGCCACGTGCTCGAAGGCCGCTTCGATGTCGTCGGTGTTGGACGGCTTGGCCAGGTATTGGCAGGCGCCCAACTTGATCGCTTCCACCGCCGTGTTGATGCTGGCGAAACCGGTCAGTACCACGATCAGCATTTCCGCATCGTGCTGGTGCAGCATCTGCACGCAGGCCAGGCCCGACGAATTGCCCTTCAGTTTCAGATCCACCACCGCGTAGCCGGGCGCGTGGTCGACCAGCAGCGCGCTGGCTTCGTCCACGTTCTCGGCCAGCAGCACCTTGTAGCCGCGCCGTTCAAACGAGCGGCTCAAGGTACGGGCGAAGGCGGCGTCATCCTCGACCAGCAACAACACGCGTTCTTCTTCAGTAGTCATATTGATTACTTTCCGGTTTGATTTCAATTTCCGACAGCGGCAGCGTCAGGCGCACCAGCGCCCCGCCCTGCGGCCAGTTCGACGCCGTCACCGCGCCGCCCAAGGTGCGCGCAACGTTCACCACCAGGAACAGGCCCAGGCCTCCGCCCGGCCGACCCTTGCTGGAGTTGTAGGGCTTGCCCAACTGCGCCAGTATCTCCGGCGCGAAGCCCGGCCCCGCGTCCATCACCTTCAGCACCAATTGGTCTTCTTCGACGCTGGCCTCCATGCGCAGCCATTGCGGCGACGCCTCCAGCGCATTGTCGAGCACATTGCAAATCATCTGTTTCAAGGTCGAGTCGGACACCACCGGATGATCCGGCACGATGCGGTTGTCAAACTCGAACGCCACCACCGGCCGCCCGACCCGCCATTCCGCCACCAGTTCCGCCAGAAAGGTGTTGATGGTGGTGGCCGCCGACGATTCGCCGCGCGTCTCGCCGGCCGACAGCAAAATTCCGCTGACGATGGATTTGCAACGCTTGAGCTGTGTCTGCATCTCGACGATCTCCTCCAGCAGCACGGCGTTGGCCTTGAACTCGGGCATGTGCTTCCAGTCGCCGAGGATCACCGCCAGCGTCGCCAGCGGCGTGCCCAGCTCGTGCGCCGCGCCCGACGCCAGCAGGCCCATGCGAATGATATGGTCTTCCTCCGCCGCGCGCTGGCGCAGGTCGGCCAGCTTGGAGGCCGTCACGCGCACGTTGCGCATGATGCGCGTGATGAAGATGACCAGCAGCGCCGCGTCCAGTACGAAGCAGATCAGCATGCCCTGCACATACAGGCTGGAGATGCCACGTCCGTGGTCCAATGGCAGGGCCAACGGTTCGGAGAACAAGGCCAGCCCGCCGATGCAGGTGCCGGTGACGACGACGATGGTCCAGGTCGACCATGCCTCCAGCAGCACCGCGCCGAGGATCACATGCAGCAGGTACAGGAACACAAAGGGATTGGTGGCGCCGCCGCTCAGGTACAGCTGCGCCGTCAGGCTGGCGATGTCCACCGTCAGCGCCAGCAGCAGCTCGCTGTTGGACACCACCTGGTTTTCCTGCCAGCGCAGGGTGCTGGCGATGTTGAAGGCGATCAGGCAGGCCAGCACGTTCAGCATGGCCGGCAGCGGCAGGCGCACGTCGAACACCATGGTGGTGGCGAAGATGGTGGTGATCTGGCCCACCACCGCGATCCAGCGCAGCTGGATCAGCTGCTGCATGTTCTTGTGGCCGGCCGCGTGGGTGATGGTGTTGGCCGAAGCGTTCACCGCCGCCAGCGGCTCGATCACCGGCGCATTGGGCCGGCCCCGGTCGTACGGATTGTCGTTTTTCCTTGCCATTTATGCTTTAGTCTGTGATTTGCGCCCGTCGCGGACGACCCATACGGCGCCACCGACTATCATCAGCGCCAGCGCGTACCAGGTGACAGCATAAACCAAATGGTTGTTGACGAAGGAAACCACGGTCAGGCCGCCAAGCGGCTCGCCCTCTGCCGGCGAGCCGGAACCGGCGTCGGCATCGACGAAATACGGCGCCACGGCCGGCAGTCCGCGCGCACGGGCGATGGCTTGCACGTCGCGGGTGTACCAGTAGTTGCGGGCCGGTTCGTTCTGGCGCAGCCGGCCGGCGACTTCGCCCAGGCGCAACAGGCCGCTGACCGCGACCGTCTCGCCGCCGGCGGCGCAGGCATCGGCCCCGGCGGCCGGCGGCGCGGCCTGTGGCGCCCAGCCGCCGGATCCGGCGCGGATGAAACCGCGATTGACCATGACGATGGCGCCATCGGCCGTGCACAGCGGCGACAGCACCCAGTAGCCGATGCCACGGTCCAGCGAGGCCAGCACCTGCGTGTCGGAACCCTTCAGGTAGTGGCCGCTGAGGCGCACACGGCGATAGTCGTCCGCCTCGGCATTCAGCTGCGGCCATAGCGCCACGCCGGGCGCGTCCACCGGCGCCGCGTGCACGCGCTGCTCGACGCGTTCGATCAAGGCCAGCTTCCATTGCAGGCGCATTATTTGCCACGTCCCTAAAGCAAAAAACCCTGCAAACATCAACCCGGCCGCAATGGCCAGGCTGATGCGCAGGGCGCGGGAACGTGGGCGCGATGCCCCTTCCATCATTGCATGTCGCGCATGTTGTGCACGTCCGTACCCATGGACGGCATCATGTTGACGTTCATGTGGTACATGACCCAGATCGAACCGGCCAGTACGATGACCAGCAACACCAGCGTGAACATGGTCGCCAGCAGCGACCAGCCGCCTTCGATCTTGCCGTTCATGTGCAGGAAGTACACCATGTGGACGATCACTTGCACGGCGGCGAAGGCCAGGATCACCGCGGCGGTGGTGCTGGACTTGTCGAAGGCCTTGTTCATCACCAGCCAGAACGGGATCGCGGTCAGGATCACCGACAGGATGAAGCCGATCGCGTAGTCCTTCAGGCTGCCGTGCGGCGCGCCGTCGTCGTGACCGTGACCGTGGCCGTGGCCGTGGCTGTCGTGGCTATCATGACCGTGGTGGTCGTGGTTATGTGCGCTCATGGCAGAACTCCCATCAGGTAGACAAAGGTAAATACGCCGATCCAGATCACGTCCAGGAAGTGCCAGAACATCGACAGGCACATCAGGCGACGGTTGTTTTCCGGCGTCAGGCCGTGCTTGGCCAGCTGGAAGATCAGCGTGATCAGCCAGATCGAACCGAAGCTCACGTGCAGGCCGTGGGTGCCGACCAGCGCGAAGAACGAGGTCAGGAACGCGCTGCGCTGCGGACCGGCGCCTTCGTGGATCAGGTGAACGAATTCATCCAGTTCCAGGTACAGGAAGGCCAGGCCGAACAGGCCGGTGATGGCCAGCCAGACGATGGTGGCCTTCAGGTTCTTGCGCTGCGACGCGATCATCGCGAAACCGTAGGTGATCGAAGACATCAGCAGGAAGCCGGTGTTGATCGCCACGGTCGGCAGGTCGAACAGCTCGGCGCCGGTCGGGCCGCCCGCGTAGTTGCGGCCCAGCACGGCGTAAGCCGCGAACAGGCCGGCGAACAGCAGGCAGTCGCTCATCAGGTAGAGCCAGAAGCCCAGCAGCGTGCCGTTCTCCGGGTGGTGGTCGCGCACGTAGTAGCGTGCGCTTGGGTCGGCGCTCACGGCGCCGTTAGCGATAGTTTCAGACATGGCTTTCCAGCAAACGGGTATGCGCTTCTTCGGTGCGGATGACTTCTTCCGCAGGGATGTAGTAGTCGCGCTTGTAGTTAAAGGTATGCTTGATGATCGCGACCATCATGGCGACGAACGACAGGGCGGCCGGGATCCACATCTGCCAGACCATGCAGAAGCCCAGCGCGAACGTCAGCGCCGAGATGATGAAGCCGGCGGCGGTGTTCTTCGGCATGTGGATGGCGACGAAGCCCTTGGTCGGACGCTGGTAGTTGTTGGCCTTCATGTCGGCCCAGCTGTCGCTCTCATGCACCACTGGCGTGAAGGCGAAGTTGTAGTCCGGCGGTGGCGACGAGGTGGCCCACTCCAGCGTACGGCCGCCCCATGGGTCGCCGGTCACGTCGCGCAGGGCGTCGCGGTTTTTCCAGCTGACATAGAACTGCACCAGCATCGCGCCGATACCGGCGGCGATGATCAGCGCGCCGATGGCGGCGATCACGAACCATTTTTGCAGCGACGGATCTTCGAAGTGGTTCATGCGGCGGGTAACGCCCATGAAGCCCATCACGTACAGCGGCGTGAAGGCAACCCAGAAGCCCACCAGCCAGCACCAGAACGATACCTTGCCCCAGAACTCGTCGAGCTTGAAGCCGAACGCTTTCGGGAACCAGTAGTTCAAGCCGGCGAAGCAGCCGAACACCACGCCGCCGATGATGACGTTGTGGAAGTGGGCGATCAGGAACAGCGAGTTGTGCAGCACGAAGTCGGCCGGTGGAACCGCCAGCATCACGCCGGTCATGCCGCCGATGGTGAAGGTCAGCATGAAGCCGATGGTCCACAGCATAGGGACGTCGAAGCGCACGCGGCCCTTGTACATGGTGAACAGCCAGTTGAAGATCTTGGCGCCGGTCGGGATCGAGATGATCATGGTCGTGATGCCGAAGAACGAGTTCACCGACGCGCCCGAGCCCATCGTGAAGAAGTGGTGCAGCCAAACCAGGTAGGACAGCACGGTGATCACGACGGTGGCATACACCATCGAGGTGTAGCCGAACAGCTTCTTGGCGCTGAAGGTCGAGACGATTTCCGAGAACACGCCGAACACCGGCAGCACCAGGATGTAGACCTCAGGGTGGCCCCAGATCCAGATCAGGTTGACGTACAACATCGGGTTGCCGCCGAGGTCGTTGGTGAAGAAGTTGGTGCCGACCATGCGGTCCAGCGACAGCATCGCCAGGGTGACGGCCAGGATCGGGAAGGTGGCGACGATCAGGGCGTTGGTGCACAGCGCGGTCCAGGTGAAGACCGGCATTTTCATCATGGTCATGCCTGGCGCGCGCATCTTGACGATGGTGGCGATCAGGTTGACGCCCGACAGCGTGGTCCCTACCCCGGCCACCTGCAGCGACCAGATGTAGTAGTCGACCCCGACGTCAGGCGAGGCGGCGATGCCCGACAGCGGCGGGAAGGCCAGCCAGCCGGTACGCGCGAATTCGCCGACGAACAGCGAGACCATGGTCAGCATGGCGCCGAAGGTGGTCATCCAGAACGAGAAGTTGTTCAGGAACGGGAACGAAACGTCGCGCGCGCCGATCTGCAGCGGCACCACGTAGTTCATCAGGCCGGTGACCAGCGGCATCGCCACGAAGAAGATCATGATCGTGCCGTGGGCCGTGAAGATCTGGTCGTAGTGGTGCGGCGGCAGCGCGCCGACGTTGTCGCCGAAGGCGATCGCTTGTTGCGCGCGCATCATCAGCGCGTCGGCGAAGCCGCGCAGCAGCATGAAAATCGCCAGCACCATGTACATGATGCCGATTTTCTTGTGGTCGATGGAGGTGATCCAGTCGCGCCACAACGGGCCCCACAGGCGGAATTTGAACATCACGGCCAGGAAGGCCAGGCCACCGAGCGCCACCATGGCGAAGGTGGCGATCAGGATGGGCTCGTGGTACGGAATTGCTTCCAGCGACAGCCGCCCAAAGATCAGTTTGGTCAGGTTGAGATCAGACATGGTCATTCTTTACGGAGTGGTTGGGCCGTGGCGGTGGCGACTTTAGGCTCGCACACATCTTTCGGCAATTCTTTCGCGGCGGCGGCGGCCTGCATGCGCATGGCGTCCTGCTCCATCTGCGCGTTCATGCAGGTCGAGCCTTCGGCCACGCAACGGTTCAGCACCAGGTCGTACAGGCCTTTGTCGACGCTGCCGAAACGCATGATCGGATGCTTGATGCTCGGCTTGTCCAGGTCCAGGTAACCGGCGCGGGTCAGCGTGCCGCCGCCGGCGCGGGTCTTGGCAACCCAGGCGTCGAAGTCGCCCTGGCTGACGCCGTGGTACTTGAACTTCATGTCCGAGAAACCGGCGCCGCTGTAGTTCGACGAGAAGCCGTCGTACACGCCGACCTTGTTCATCACCGCGTTCAGCTGGGTCTCCATGCTGGGCATGGTGTAGACCATGCCGGCCAGCGCAGGAATGTAGAACGCGTTCATCACGGACGAGGCCGTCATGTGGAAGCGTACCGGCACGTCGATCGGGGTCACCAGTTCGTTGACGGTGGCGATGCCTTGTTCCGGGTAGATGAACATCCACTTCCAGTCCATCGCCACGACCTGCACCACCAGCGGCTTGACGCCGATGGCCACCGGACGGTTTTCGTCGATGCGGCTCAGTGGACGGTATGGGTCCAGCAAGTGGGTGTAGATCCAGGTGATCAGGCCCAGCACGATGACGATCAGCAGCGGCGCGCCCCAGATCAGCAGTTCGAGCTTGGTCGAGTGGTCCCAGTTCGGTTTGTATTCAGCGGAAGTGTTCGACTTCCTGTAGCGCCAGGCGAACAGGCAAATCAAAAACATGACGGGTACGATAATCAACAGCATCAGCAGTGTTGACACAACGACAAGGTGTGCCTGCTGGGCTGCGATATCACCGGACGGGTTCAACACGACCGTGTTGCAGCCTGCTAGCCACAACAGCGGTGCGAGGAACAGTCCACGACGCGCGAGAGGAGGAATCATGAGGTAATCTACGTTACAGTATGTGGATGATGTGTTACTGTACCAATCACGGAATGTTCTTGCCATTGGACACTTTGTCCTAGGAGCCGGGACATATACGTGATAAAAATATCAACGTAAAAGAGACAGAGATTATGGCCACTACGACAACACCAAACGGCGTGCATGTTGGCGCCCAAGAACCATCTCAGGCCGGTAATGATGCACGTAACATCAATGCACGGGACGACGATCACATCTCACCCGGCGAAATAGCGGTCGGCGTGGTTATCGGCCGCGCTTCCGAGTATTTCGATTTCTTTGTCTACGCGATTGCCTCCGTACTCGTGTTCCCTTCGCTGCTGTTCCCGTTCGACGGGCGCCTGGAAGGCACTTTGTACGCGTTCACCATCTTCTCATTTGCCTTTATTGCAAGGCCTATCGGCACCGTGATTTCAATGGCCGTTCAGCGCCGCTACGGGCGTGAGGCCAAGCTGACCGGGGCGCTGCTGCTGCTGGGCTCCACCACCGCCGGCATTGCTTTCCTGCCATCCTACGCCGACAACGGCTTCTACTCCATCATCATCCTGTCGGTGTTGCGCATCGGCCAGGGCCTGGCTCTGGGCGGCTCATGGGACGGCTTGCCGTCGCTGCTGGCGCTCAATGCGCCTGAGAACAAGCGCGGCTGGTACGCGATGCTGGGCCAACTGGGTGCGCCGACCGGCTTCTTCATCGCCGCCGGCCTGTTCTGGTACCTGATCGGCAACCTGAACGACCTCGACTTCATGGACTGGGGCTGGCGCTATCCGTTCTATGTAGCCTTCGCCATCAACGTGGTGGCGCTGTTCGCCCGCCTGCGCCTGACCTCCACCAGCGAGTACGCCAAGCTGCTGGAAGAGCGCGAACTGCAACCGACCAGCGTGATCGAAATGGCCAGCTCGCAGGGCCGCAACCTGATCATCGGCGCCCTCGCCGCCCTGGCCAGCTATGCGCTGTTCCACCTGGTGACGGTGTTCCCGCTGTCCTGGATCACGATTTACTCGCCGCGTTCGGTGACCGGCTTCCTCGGCACGCAGATGGTGGGCGTGGTGTTGATGGCCGTCGGCGTGGTGGCGTCCGGCTTGATCGCCGACCGCATCGGCCGCCGCCGCACGCTGGGCTCGCTGGCCATATTGATCGCGGTGTTCAGCGGCTTCGTGCCGATGCTGCTCAACGGCGGCGAAGCGGCGCAGGATGCCTTCATCATGCTGGGCTTCGCCCTGCTGGGCCTGTCGTACGGCCAGGCAGCCGGCGCGGTGACGGCCAACTTCCCGGCGCAATACCGCTACACCGGCGCCGCTTTCACGTCCGACCTGGCATGGCTGGTCGGCGCGGGCTTCGCACCGCTGGTGGCGCTGGGCGTGTCGTCGCAGTTCGGGCTGGCGTATGTGGGCTTGTACCTGCTGTCGGGCGCGGTCTGCTCGCTGGCGGCGCTGAGCCTGAACCGCGCACTCGATATCCGCAACTAATTAGTAGCCAGGGCGCCGCACGCCAGACATATACTTCTGCTAAGCTTTCGTTTTTTACCCCACCCGGAGTATCGAATGAAGGTATGCATAGTAGGCGCCGGCGCCATCGGCGGCTTTATCGGCGCCCGCCTGGCTGCGGCCCACGCCTGTGATCTGAGCGCTTACGCGCGCGGCGACACCCTGGCCGCGCTGCGCCAACACGGCTGGCGCCTGCAACAGGGCGACACGCTGATCCAGGCAGCCGCCCGCGCCAGCGACAGCGCGGCGGAACTCGGACCGCAGGACGTGGTGATCATCGCCGTCAAGGGCCAGGCGCTGGCCGCCGTGGCGCAGCAGATCGCGCCGCTGATCGGACCTGAAACCCTCATCCTCCCCGCCATGAACGGCGTGCCCTGGTGGTTTGGACAGGGCGTGGCCGCCATCGGCGACGAGCCGCTGGCCAGCGTCGACCCAGGCGGCCTGATCGCGGCGGCGCTGCCCTACCGTCAGGTACTGGGCTGCGTGGTGCACGCCAGCACCTCCACGCCATCGCCAGGACTGGTCAGCCACAAAATGGGCAATGGCCTGATCATCGGCGAACCCGCCGGCGGCGACTCCGAACGGGCACAGAAGCTGGGCGCCCTGCTGCGCCTGGGCGGCTTCGACGTCAAGGTGTCGGCCGATATCCGCTACGACATCTGGTATAAATTATGGGGAAATATGACCCTGAATCCGGTATCGGCCATCACCGGCGCGACGGCGGACCGCATCCTGGACGACCAGCTGGTGGCCGAATTCTGCCGCGCCGCCATGCGCGAGGCAGCCATCATCGGTGCGCGCATCAACTGCCGCATCACCGAAACACCCGAGCAGCGCCACCTGGTCACGCGCAAGCTGGGCGCCTTCAAAAGCTCCATGCTGCAAGACGCCGAAGCCGGCCGCATGCTGGAGCTGGACGCGCTGGTGGCCGCCGTGCGCGAGATCGGCCAGCGTTTGCAGCTGGCCACCCCGCACATCGACGCCCTGCTGGGACTTAGCCGGCTGTTCGGCCGCGTGCACGGCCTGTATCCCGAAGCCCAGCACTAAAGACAGCCTCCCGCCCATCGCCGCCAGCCGCGCGGCGACGGGAGCGTTGCGCAAATGCCTCAATATTGCAAATGGGACCATATCCGTTTCCCTCGCGATCACTCCGCATGACTCGCGCAGCCATGCGTTTGGCTTCCAAAGCCACTGCATAATCGCCAGTCACTCCCCGGTTTCGCTCTAAGATCGGCTCATTGCAGTAATGACACCGTTTCTGAGAACCCCTATGAAACCAGCATTGAACGTACACCCAGCACTGTCGGGTAAGCGCGTACTGATTACCGGCAGCACCGGTTTTCTCGCCAAGGTAGTGCTGGAAAAGCTCATCCGCAGCGTGCCGGACATCGGCCGCATCGTGCTGGTGATACGCGGCGGGCGCGGCAAGACCAACGGCGACGCCCGCACCCGCTTCGAGCGCGATATCGCCAGCTCCTCCGTCTTCGACCGCCTGCGCGCCGAACGGCCGGCCTTCCTGGCCGAGTTCTTCGCCGAGCGCATCGAATGCGTAACCGGCGAGGTGACCGAGCCGTGCTTCGGCCTGGCGCTGGCCGAGTTCAACGCCCTGGCCCGCCGCGTCGACCTGGTGATCAACGCCGCCGCCAGCGTCAACTTCCGCGAAGCGCTGGACGAGGCGCTGGCCATCAACGCCCTCAGCGTCCAGAACGTCGCCGAGCTGGCGCGCACCAGCAACGCGCCGCTGGTGCAGGTGTCCACCTGCTACGTCAACGGCTACAATCGTGGCGCCATGCTGGAGCAGAATGTCACCCCGGCGCGCGCCGCCATCCCGCGCCACGCCGACGGCCATTATGATTTATACGGTTTACTCAAACACCTGCAACACCGCGTCGCCGCCATCAAGGCCGAAACCACCGACGCCGAGCAGCTGACGCGCCGCCTGACGGAACTGGGCATCGCCGAAGCCAACTACCACGGCTGGAACGACACCTACACCTTCACCAAGTGGATGGGCGAGCAGCTGGCGATGCAGGCCATGCGCGGCAAGACGCTGACCATCGTGCGCCCATCCATCATCGAAAGCACCCTGCAGGAACCGGTGCCCGGCTGGCTGGAAGGCGTGAAGGTGGCCGACGCCATCATCCTGGCCTACGCGCGCGGCAAGACCAGCTTCTTCCCGGCCAAGCCGAACGAGATCGTCGACATCGTGCCGGCCGACCTGGTCGCCAACAGCATCATCCTGGCCGCCGCCGAAGCGCTGGCCGAACCGGGCGCCACCCGCATCTACCAGGCGTGCACCGGTTCCGCCAACCCGATCTCGGTCGGCCGCGTGATCGAACTATTCCAGACCGAATCGCAGCGCAACTGGCGCAACTACGAGCGGCTGTTCTACAACGAGCCGAAACACGGCTTCCGCGTCGTCAGCCGTCCGGTCTTCCTGTTGATGCTGCGGGCCATGAGCCTGGGCGCGACAGCGTGGAGCGGCGTGCGCCGCCTGCTGGGCGCGGGCGAATCGCCCAAGCTCGAGGCACTGCGTACCACGCAGCTGCTGGCGTTGACGTTCTCGTTCTACACCGCGCCGCGCTACGTGTTCCATAACAAATCGCTGCTGGCGCTGGCGCAGCGCTTCGGCAGCGAAGACCGGGCGCGCTACATGGTCGACCCGACCGTCATCGACTGGCCGGACTACCTGTGCCGCATCCACATGACGGGCTTGAACCGTTATGCGCTGCGGCCGCGCTCACCCAAATCGTTGGAGGCGGCGGCGGCAGCGGCGCCGGTTCCAGAGCAGGAAACTGAAGCCAGACCGGTAAAAATATAAGCGGACGCCGGCAAAGATCCGGCGCCGCACGAGGAGACAGCGTCATATGAGCAAACCAACCGCAGCACCGGCGGCAATGACACGTCGCGACTATGCATGGCATCGCATGGACACCGACAAGAACCTGATGGTCATCAACAGCATCCTGTTGTTCGAGGGTGCGGTCGACATGGAGCGGCTGGTTTCGACCATCGGCCTGCGCCTGCCGAACTATCCTCGCTTCACGCAGAAGGTGGTGCAGCGGCGCGGCCGTCCGCACTGGGTGGAGGACGAACAGTTCAATATCGCCCAGCACATCAAGCTGGAGCAGATGTCGCAAGAAGTCAGCCGCGAAGAGCTGCAAGGCCACATGACCCGCATCGCCCACCTGCCGCTGGAACGCGACCGGCCGATGTGGCACATGACGGTGCTGGACCGCGTCAACGGCGGGCACGCCATCGTGTTCCGCGTCCACCACTGCATCACCGACGGCCTGGGGCTGGTGCACGTGCTCAATCACCTGACCGACGACAACGGCGTGCATGGCCGCACGCCCTCGCCGGTCGGCCATCCTCACCGCGCCACCGTGGCGCAGAACGCCGTATGCTCGGCGGTGGTGCGCGGCGTTTCGTGGCTGAAGATCGCCTTCCACGTCGCGCGGCTGTCGGTGCTGTGGCCCGACGCGCCGAGCCAGTTCAAGGCGCCGATGACCGGCGCCAAGCAGCTGGTGTGGCTGCCGCCGCTGGAAATGGACCGCGTGCGCGCCATGTCCAAGCGCATGGGCGTGACCTTGAACGATGTGTGGGTGGCGGCCGTCTCCGGCGCGCTGCGCCAGTATCTCGGCGAGCGCGGACAACGTCCCGACGGCCGCGCGCTGCGCGCCGCCGTCACCTTCAACCTGCGCGAGAAGGCCAACGCCTTCCAGCTGGGGAACGAGTTTGGTCTGGTGGCGGTGGATTTACCCACCAACGTAGACGATCCCTGTGTGCGCCTGCGCCAGTCGAGCGAGCGCATGACCGCCATCAAACGCTCGCACCAGCCGCTCGCCACGATGGCCTTCCTGTCGATCGCCGGCTGCCTGCCGACCGCCTTGCAGCACTTTGCGCTGAACCTGTTCACGTCCAAGGGCTCGGTGGTGCTGACCAATATCGAAGGCCCTGGCAGCCGCCGCTACCTGGCCGGCTCGCGCATGACGGACCTGATCTGCTGGGTGCCGCAAGCGGGCAAGCTGGGCGTGGGGCTGGCCTTCATCTCGTATGCAGGCCAAATCCAGCTGGCCCTGTTCGTCGACACCGACCTGGTGCCCGACCCGGACCGCCTGATGACGCTGACCTACGACGCCTTCGAGGAACTGGAGCTGGCCACCCGCGCTGCGCCGGGCGAAACGCAACGGGAAGCCGCCCACGACGGAATGACGGGATCGCCGTTGGGGATCGCGATTCGCTAGTCAAAGCGAATGCGCAGCGGGTAAAGCTGCGCACAGGGGGTGCCACCGCAGATGGCTGGTTTGAACTTCGCTTTAACGAACTGTGCAGCTGCAAATTGTGTGGTGATCGCATCGGGCGACTTCAACACCGTGGCATTGACGAACTTCCCATTTTCGTCAATCAGCACATCCATTGCCAGGTCGCCAGGCATCCCCGTACCACTTCTCGCGATCGTCGCTGACTGCCAATAGCGTGGTTCACATTGGCTCACACATTATTACTTTTGACAATATTGCCAGAGTTGTCGTCATACCTCCGTCATATTCAACAAGTACATTCACCACTTTCACACTGGAGCTGAATGGCCCGAGCACGTTCGCCCAACCCGCGCGCATCAGTCCCGCCGATAGTAAAAGCGCCCCCTCACCGCCCTGGTCTTGGTCGTGCGGCCGGTCGCGATCCTGCTATCGGGTTCGCTGTTCTGGCTGCTCTCCCACATTTTCTGAACCAAGGATGCACCATGCGACTGAATGAAACCGATCTGATGGAGCGCGTACAGCGCGAACTGACCGACAGCTACGACGAAGAGCTGGAAATGGAACTGGAAGACCGCGAGATCGATCCGGTCACCCGCGAAGTCTTGGTGAGCGAACGCAGCGAAGTAGCCAAGGAAGCCCGCCGCCAGTACTTCCGCGAGCTATTCCGTCTGCAAGCGGAGCTGGTCAAGCTGCAGGACTGGGTGGTCCACACCGGCCACAAGGTGGTGATCCTGTTTGAAGGCCGCGACGCCGCCGGCAAAGGCGGTGTTATCAAGCGCATCGTGCAGCGCCTGAATCCGCGCGTGTGCCGCGTGGCCGCGCTGCCGGCGCCGAACAACCGCGAACGCACGCAGTGGTACTTCCAGCGCTACGCCTCGCACCTGCCGGCCGCCGGCGAGATCGTGCTGTTCGACCGCAGCTGGTACAACCGCGCCGGCGTCGAACGCGTGATGGGCTTCTGCACCGACGACCAGTACGAAGAGTTCTTCCAGACCGTGCCGGAATTCGAGCGCATGCTGGCGCGTTCCGGCATCCAGTTGATCAAGTACTGGTTCTCGATTTCGGATGAAGAGCAGAACGCGCGCTTCCTGGGCCGCATCCACGATCCGCTCAAGCAGTGGAAACTGAGCCCGATGGATCTGGAGTCCCGCCGCCGCTGGGAGGAGTACACCAAGGCCAAGGAGATCATGCTGGAGCGCACCCACATCCCGGAAGCGCCGTGGTGGGTGGTGCAAGGCGTGGACAAGAAGAAGGCGCGCCTGAACTGCATCCACCATCTGCTGCAACAGATGCCCTATGTGGAAGTCGAACATCCGGCGATCCAGCTGCCGGAACGCGAATACCACGACGACTATGTGCGCCGCCCGGTGCCGCTCGAAATCATCGTGCCGGAAGTGTACTGAGTGCCCCCCGTGTGCTAGAGTTGACCGATCGTCCATATAAGGAGATCGACATGCAACTCGGCGCATTTTCCATCAGCCTGGCGGTCAAGGACCTTGCCGCTTCGCGGGCTTTCTATGAAAAGCTGGGCTTCAAGGAGTTCGGCGGCAGCGCCGCGCAGAACTGGCTGATCCTGAAGAACGGCGACCATATCATCGGCCTGTTCCAGGGCATGTTCGAGAAGAATATGTTGACCTTTAATCCGGGTTGGGACCAGAACGCCAAGGCGCTGGACGGCTTCACCGACGTGCGTGAGATCCAGCGCCAGCTGAAGGCGCTGGGCATCGGCCTGGACAGCGAGGCGGACGAAAGCACCACCGGCCCCGCCAGCATCATCCTCACCGACCCGGACGGCAATCCGGTCCTGATCGACCAGCACCTGTAGCATCGGTGTGAGCAGCGTCGATCACCTCACCGTCACCGCGCCCACGCTTGCCGCCGGCGCGGCTTTGGTTTTCAAGACACTCGGCGTAGCGCCGCAGCCCGGCGGCGAGCATCCGCGCAGCGGCCGCCGCCAGCACCGAAGATCTGAGCATAGTGGAGCCGATGTCGCGCGGACAGCGCAACTGGCTGATCACCATACCGGCCGACGGCTCCATTGCGCTGGACGGCATAGCGCCCGCATTGATCGAGTGGGACGACCATCCCCACCCTGCTTCCGGCTTGACAGACCACGGCCTGTCGCTGTCCAGGCTGGAGATTTTCCATCCGGATCCGCAGCGGGTTTCCGCCTTGCTGACTTCCCTCGCGCTGTCAGATGTGGTTGAATGCCGGCATGGCGACCAGCCGCGCCTGGTCGCCCACATCAACACGCCACAAGGCATGAGAGAACTATCACTATGACCCTGAGCCACGTCACACCAGTCCTGCGGAGCTGCAACGAAGCACAAACGCGCGAGTTCTATATCGACTTCCTCGGCTTCCAGATCGACTGGGAGCACCGTTTCGAGCCCGGTCTCCCGCTGTACATGCAAGTCTCCAGGGGCGACTGCACGCTGCACCTGACCGAACATTTCGGCGACTGCAATCCTGGCGGCGCGATCCGCATCGCCACAAACGGACTGGACGCTTTCCGCGCCGAGCTCATCGCCAAGCAGTTCAAATTCGCCCGCCCCGGCGTCGAGGACAAACCGTGGGGCAGCCGCGAGATGTCCATCAGCGACCCATCCGGCAACCGGCTGACCGTCGTTGCCACAGACAGCGATGCTTAAGCTGGCGCTGCCGCTATTGATCGGGGGCCTGGCATCTGTCACGGCGCATGCCGCCGGTGCGGAAGAAAAACCAAGGAACGAGATCGTGCTGAGTTCGCCAGGCGGCCAACTGGCACGGCTCACCTTGGGCAAGAACCTGCGCGAATTCGGCTTCGAAGCGATACGGGACAATGCCAGCCCAGGCTCTCGCAACTCGCAGCTCGCCGCTGCAATTGCCGGCGCGGCAAAGAAAGACTTCATCGAGGCAGGCATCGAAGCATCCAGGAGAGCTTTGATAGAATGCCAGCAGGAGACATCCACGCTACTGGTCATGCCATCGTTGCGCAGCGACAGCCAACAAGCCCATTGCTATCGATTCTAATTACCCCTAAAGGAAGGCAAGGCAATGGCCTGGCTCATCATCAAGTATCTTTTAACGTCCGCCGTCGTGGTGGGCGTTTCCGAGATCGCCAAACGCAGCGACCGGATCGGCGGCCTGATCGCCGCGCTGCCGCTGGTCACCCTGCTTGCGTTGATCTGGCTGTACCTTGAAAAACAACCCGAGCAGAAGATCGCCAATCACGCGTGGTACACCTTCTGGTATGTGGTACCCACGCTGCCGATGTTCCTGGCGTTTCCGGCGCTGCTGCCACGGATCGGCTTCTGGTCGACCCTGCTGGCCTGCATCGTCATCACGGTCGTCTGCTTCGGGCTGTTTGCGCTGCTGGTGCGTCGATTCGGTATCGACTTGCTGTAATGCTTAGAAGCGGTGGCGCAAGCCGGCGGTGAGCTGGCGATTGCCGATACCTGGCTCCTCGCTGTTACCTTCCGTGTAGCCGCCGCCGTTATGGTTGCGTATCACCGCATACGAGGTGTAGATGTCGGTGCGGCGCGAGAGCAAGCCGATGGAAACGGCGCCGTACTTGCTGCCCAGGCCAACGATGCTGGTGCGTCCGAACAGCGTGTTGTTCTGGGTGGAGCTGCCGTTGTCGGCATGGATGCCGCCTTCGATGACAAAGAAGGCCGTCGCACCGCCGCCCAAGTCTTCGCTGCCACGGAAGCCCCAGCGGCTTTGGGTCGCCATGCCGCTGGTGGCGCGGGTCGAGGTGCCGGCGATGCCGCCGCGGTCCTGCGAAATACCCATGTCCATCACCCCGTAGAAGGTCACGTTACTCTGGGCGAAAACAACCGGCCGACTTCAGAATACTCATGTGCATGGTCTGCACCAGGTAGCCAGGCAGCCAGGTCAGGAACAGGTAGAACGAATAACCGTAGGCGGCGAAGCCGATGGTCAGGCCCCAGATCTTGGATTTGGTCAGCAGATAGCCCAGCATGTTCAGCGCGCCGGCTTCCGACGGGCCTTCCGGCGCAGCGCCGCCATCCTGGATATAGCGCAGCTCTTCCTTGCTCAACTAAAGGCCGTGATGGTCGCGGCCACGCCCCACAGGAAAGCGCCTCAACGGCCGACGCGGGTAGGACCGAAGCGGTCCATCACCATGCCAACCGGAATCTGCAGCAGCGAGTAGGACCAGGCGAAGGCGCTGAACAGCAGGCCCAGCTCGACCGGCGTCAGGTTGAACAGCTCCTTGATCTGCGGCGCGGCCACGGACAGGCCGATACGGTCGATGTAGTTGATCAGTACGCCTACGCCCAGCAGCGCGCCTATACCCCAGCGCCGTTTTGGAATCTTTGTGGTCATTGTTGTTTTCATGGTTTCTCCAGATGAGTTATGGATTGCCCGCTATTGCTGCGGCTATGGGTACTGCAAAATAAGACTGACCAGCTGCCGTGGCGGCAAGGTCAGGTCCAGGCGCAGGCCGGCTTCATCGGCCTGCAATGGTTCAAGGTCGCGCAACTGGCTGTCGAGCAGGCTGGGCGGCATGTAGTGGCCGGCGCGGGCTTGCATCCGGCCTTCGATGACGGCGCGTTCGCCGCTCAGGTGGGCGAAGCGCAGGTCCGGATCGCCTTGACGCAGCAAATCGCGGTAGCGGCGCTTGAGCGACGAACACGACAACACCAGCCCCTCGCCGCGCTGCTTCGCTTCACTGATTTCTGCTTGCAGCGTCAACAGCCATCCCGCACGGTCATCGTCATTGAGCGGAATGCCGGCCGACATCTTGGCGACGTTTTCCGCCGGATGGAAACTGTCGCCCTCAAGGAACGGCAGGCCGAGTTCAGCAGCCAGGCGCGAACCGATTTCGCTCTTCCCGCAACCGCTGACACCCATGACCACCCACCGACTCACTGCACTACTGTTCATACTCGCCTCTTCGTTGTTAGCGCTAACATGCCGTGTAGTGTAGCGGTTCATGGATCGATGTAAAGGAGATTTCATGCTGCGGCGCAGCAAGTTTGGCTCCGCTTGGACGCTGGCGGGCAAGCTGGCACTTTTCCAGTCCGCACAGTTGAAAATCCAGGAAAGCTATGTTAGCGCTAGCAGTGCAGCGTTTTTTAGCGGCGCTCGAGGCGCCGCCAACCGGACTTGGTAGACTTAGTACGGCGTTTGCGTGTACGGACGCGCTGCGCCGCCCTTGCCCCATTCCGTATTGGGCTTGGCGGACATGGTGAATACCAGCTCGCCGCCCGCCGTGATCTGATCGTGCCGCAGGAAGGTTTGCGCCAACGGCTTGCCGTTCAGCGTAACGCCGGCGACGTACACATTCTCCGCACTCAGGCCCACGCTGCGGATGGTGAAGACCTTCCCGTTCGGCAGGTTCATCACGGCCTTGTCCAGGAACGGACGGCCGATCACGTACTCGTTGCTGCCCGGCGCCACCGGATAGAAGCCGAGCGCCGTAAAGGCCAGCCATGCCGACATCTGCCCCAGATCGTCGTTACCCGACAGGCCAGCCGGCGTCGTGTTGTACTGCGACGCCACCACCTGCGTCAAACGCTTCTGCGTCTTCCATGGCGCGCCGGCGTAGTTGTACAGGTAGGCCACATGGTGCGAAGGCTCGTTGCCATGCGCGTAGTGGCCGATCAGGCCGGAGATGTCTTCCATGTGGGCGTACACCTTCTCGTCCACCTTGGCGTCGAACATCATGTCTATCTTGTTCTGCAAGCCGGCGTCGCCGCCCAGCATCTTGATCAGGCCCGCGTTATCGTGCGGCATATACCAGGAATACTGCCACGCGCTGCCTTCGGTGTAGTCGCTGCCGAAGTTGGACAGCACCGGATCGAACGGCTCGCGGAAGCTGCCGTCGGACTTCTTGGCGCGCAGGAAGCCGGTCTTGGTGTCGAAGGAGTTGCGGTAGTTCTGCGCCCGCTTGTAGTAGCGCGCGGCGACATCCTTCTTGCCCATCTTCTCCGCCATGCGGGCGATGGTCCAGTCGTCGAAGGCATATTCCACCGTCTTCGACGCCGCTTCCGGTTCCAGGTCGATCGGCACATAGCCCAGCTTCATGTAGTGCTGAAGACCGCCGTAGGGGCCGTATTCCGCGCTGCTGGTCATCGCCTTCAAGGCTTCCTCGGCGTCGAAGCCCTTCAGGCCCTTCATATAGGCGTCGGCGATCACCGGCACGGCGTGATAGCCGATCATGCACCAGGTCTCAAGTCCGTGGAACTGCCACACCGGCAGGATGCCGTAGGGGCTGGCCTTCTGCGATTCGATCAGCGAGCGCACGAAGTCCACATTGCGTTGTTCCGGCTGGATCAGCGTCAGCAAGGGATGCAGCGCCCGATAGGTGTCCCACAGCGAGAAGGTGGAGTGATAGCGGAAGCCCTGCGCCTGGTGCACCTCGTTGTCCGGCCCACGGTAGCGGCCATCGCGGTCCATGAACAGGCCAGGCGCCAGCATGCTGTGGTACAGCGCCGTGTAGACCATTTTTCGCATGTCCGGCGCCGCTTCGATCGCCACCGCGCCCAGCGCCTCGTTCCATGCGGCGGAGGCCTTGGCCCGTTCGGCGTCGAAGTCCCAGCCCGGCATCTCGGCGAGGTTGGCGATCGCGCCCTCCTCGCTGACGGCGGAAATCGCCACCTTCACTTCCAGCTGTCCGTCCGCCGGCACGCCGAAGTCCAGCGCGCCGACCAGCGCCTTGCCTTCGACCATGGCCTTGTCTCCAGGACCGCTGCCCGGGCCGGCGAAGCCCTTGTACTCGACGTCCGCCTCCATATTGCGCAGGGCGCGCGACTTCAGCGGATGCGAGAACGCGATGGCGAAGTACAGCTGGCGGCCGGCGGCCCAGCCGCGCGTTTCGCGCATGCCGGTGATCAGGGTGTTGTCGCGCACCCGCAGCCGAGACCACAGGTTCTTGGCCTTGTAGTCGTAGATGCTGCTGCGCAGATCAAGTATCACCTTGGCTTCCGCGCCCTTGGCGTAGCGGTAGCGATGCAGGCCCACGCGCTCGCTGGCGGTCAGCTCGACATCGACCTCGTTGTCCATCAGCTTGACGGCGTAGTAGCCCGGCTCCGCATGCTCGTCCTGGTGTTTGAAGCGCGAGCGGTAGCCGCTGAAAGGACGCTCGGGGTAGCCCGGTTCCAGTTTGGTCTCGCCGCTGTAAGGCATCAGCAGCAGGTCGCCCAGGTCGGAATGGCCGGTGCCGGAGAAGTGGGTATGCGAGAAGCCCAGTATGCTGTCGTCCTCGTAGCGGTAGCCGGCGGCCCAGGGATAGCTCTGGCGGAACGGCCGCACCTGCGTATCGGGACTCAGCTGGATCATGCCGAACGGCCGCGCCGCGCCGGGGAAGGTATGGCCGTCGCCGCCGGTGCCGATAAACACATCGACGGCGGCGGCGGGACTGGACGGCTCCGCAGCGATGGCAGGAAGGGCCAACACCAGCGCGAGTGCGCCGGCAGGTATCAGTTTAATGGCGTGCATTCGGCTTCCAGAGGTAGGGGCGATCCGACTTTATAGCCCTGGACGCCGCACCGGTCAACCGCATGGCTTCATGCAAGCCACTTGTTTAGCGTATCCGCTAAACAAACGCCCTATTTGTACCAGGGCCGCGTTATTTGCAAGGGCCGCACATCGAGCCGCAGGTTCAGGATCGAATAGCCCTCCGAGCTGGCGGACGCGTAGCCGACGCTGTCCACCAGGCGGCTGAACTTGAACTCGAAGCCCAACTCCTGGCGCGCCTGGCCCGGCGCGGCGGTGGCGATGCCGATCGCCTCGGCCTGCGAGTTGTCGATCAGTTTTTCCATCATCACCAGCACGGCGTTGTGGCCGAGGATATCGGCGGAATAGACCGGCTCCCTCAACGCCGGCTGTTGCGGATCGACCTTGCCCTCCGCCTTGTCGGCCGACGGCGTGAACTGGCGTGTCCGCAGGTTATAGCGGTCGCCGCGATCCAGATAGCTGATGCGCACATTCGAGATATTGAAGTCCTTGCCGCCGTCGGTGCTCGCTTGCGACAGGTCGAGCAGCAGCGCGCCCTGATAGCCCAGCACCTCGACCTCCCGCGCAGCATTGATCACCATCGCGGTATTCTCGTCGATGCCCAGGCCCAGCTTGTATCCCTTCTTCAGCATGGCCGGCAGCATGCGGGCAAAGCGCCCGCGCGCCAGCAGGTGCTGGTCGACAAAGACATCGCCGCCGATGAAACCCAGTCCCGGCGCCAGTTCGCGGCCGTCGTTGACGCCCTGCGCGAGCGTGCCGAATACGGTCTTGGCGTTGTAGTACATGGTGCTGCTCATGATCGCCGCGCCGGCGCTGCTGCCGGCGATGACACCGCCACGCCGGTAGACATTCCAGATCGCTTCCAGCACCGCGGTGCGGCTGCCGTCCGGGCGCACCAGCGCCTGCGTGATCAGCGCCTGGTCGCCGCCGGTGAAGTAGACACCACCAGCCGCGCGGATCGCCGCAGCCAGGGCGGCATCGTCGGCGTCGCGGCGATAGTCGCGATCCTTCAGGTTGGCCGACACCGGCACCACAAACGCGGACGCGCCATAACGATTCAGATAGCCGGCCAGGTTGGCGCCGGAACGCTCGGGATTGGCCGCGGCGCTCGGCAGCACCGCAATCCGCGCACCCGCGCCGCCCGCCAGCTGCACCACACGCTGCCAGACCACCGCGTTATCGGCCCGCAGCGCACCGCCGACGATGACCAGCGAGCCTTGCGGCGCGAGGTCCGCAGCACCAGCCTGCGCGCACCAGAACAAACCGGCCAACAACAACCCAACTAAACGCCTCATGTCTTGCTTCCCTTCGCAGCTTTGCGCTTCTTCGTTGCGGGGCCGTACAGATAGGCGGATATCGCCTCCGTCAGCCGCGCGGCTTTTTCAACATTGTCCTTGTTCGACACCATCAGCGACACCGCCAGGGCTTCGATCACCGCCACCGCCGCCGTCGCGCTGCTCGGCAGCACGGCGTGGCCGCTATTCGCGTACAGCACATGCTCGGACACTTCGACCAGCGGCGAAGCCGGGGCGTCGGTGATCGAGATCACGCAAGCGCCATGGTCGCGCGCAAATTTCGCCAGCCGTATCACATCCAGAGCATAGCGCGGGAAGGAAATCACCACCAACAAGTCGTTGGGGCCGACCGTCGCCAGGTGTCCGGCCGCCACTTCGGTGCCGCCCTGCCCCGCCACTTCCACCACATGCGGACAAAACGGCTGCAGGTGCAGCGACAGCAACCCCGCCAGATAGGACGACAGCCCGAACCCCAGCACATACACGGTGCGCGCGCCGCTCAGCTTCGCCACCACCTGCTCCATCTCCGCCTGCGACTGGGCGTTGCGGGTCGCGCCGATATTGGCCAGCGCGTACTCCATGCTCTGGTCGCCCGGCCATACCGAACCCTTGCGATTCTCGATGGTGTGGCGCAGCTTGTCCACCGGCTGCATCTCGGAGTGCAGCGTCTCGGCGACGGCGCTGCGCATCGCACCGTAGTTGGCGAAGCCGATGTCGCGCGCAAAGCGGCTGATGGTCGCGGTGGACACCTGGCAGCCTTCGGCCATCTCGTCGATCTTCAGGGCCGTCACCCGCATCGGGTTGCGCAGGACGAAATCGGCAATGCTGCGGTTCGACGCCGATCCCTCGGCCAGGACGCCGGACAGCACATGGCCCAACGGCGACCGGGCGAACGCCGACGACAAGTGTGCCTTGCTTGCTGATCTACTGCTTGTCATCCAGCTCTCCCACATCCAAAAGTCCGTAAGCATACTTACATTTGCAGCGATTATGGAATCCAATTTTCAGCCGACTGGAAGTTACAAGAAAATTCGACTAACATAGTAAAAAATTAACTCGGAGGGTAGCCATGGTTTCCAGCGTCTCATCGGGCAGCGCGCACCGGACGGAATTGAGCGCCAGCGCGCAGGATCGCATCGGCATGATCATCAAGCACATCAAGTCGCTGCGCAAAAAGGTGGCACAGCTGCAGAAGCAGCTGATGAACGAACCCGATCCGGCGGTGCGCCTGAAACTGGCCAAGGAAATCGAAGACGTTCAACGCACCATCCAGCTGCTGGAACGGCAGATAGCCCAGATCGAAGAAGCGGAGAAGCGCCGCGCCAAGCTCAGGCAGGAGGCCAGGCACGCCATGGCGGCGGAGAACGCCGCCGGCGATCAGCACCACAAGCCGCAGAATTGAACTGACAACCGTATTTGGATCGGTTAGAGTTTTCTCTTGATCCCGCGCATGGATGATCGACCTATGGAATCGACAGTTCAGAGTGAAGAATTCATCAGGTTGAATTTCCCCAGGCTGGCGGCTGCGCTGGAATACATGCCGGTTGGCGTCACCATTGTTGATTGCGACTTGACTATCAGGTTCTGGAATCCGGCATTTTGTCAATTGCAGGGGTTTCCGGTCGAGGTGATGCATCCCGGCGTGACCATGGCCGAAGTGTTCCGTTTCATCGCCTTGCGCGGCGACTACGGGACAGACGATATCGACGCACTGGTGGCCGCCCGGATCGAACTCTGCCTGAAGTTCCAGCCCCACAACTTCACCCGAGCCCGGGTGGATGGCGTGGTGCTCAATATCATCGGTCGCCCCATCTATGGCATAGACGGTGCGGTCAGTGGCTTCGTCACCATCTATCACGATGTGACTTCTGAAAAGCACTACGAGGAACAGCTCGAGGCCAAAAACAAGGAACTGCAGCAGGCCAAGCAACTGGCCGAGGCGGCGAGCATGGCCAAAGGACAGTTTTTGTCCAATATGAGCCACGAAATCCGCACGCCGCTGAACTGCGTCATCGGCATGGCCTATTTGGCCTTGAAGACCGACCTGGACCCGCGCCAGCGCGACTACCTGGAAAAAATCCGCTTCGCCGGCGAGCACCTGCTGGGCATCATCGACGACATACTCGACATTTCCAAGATCGAGGCCGGCAAGATGGATATCCAGCACATCGATTTTTCACTCGACCAGGTGGTGCAGACGGTGACCACGGTGGTGGCGCCGAAGGCGGCCACCCGCAACCTGGAACTGGTGTTCGACCTCGACCCCACCTTGCCGCCGGTGCTGGTGGGCGATCCGCTGCGGCTGGGACAAGTGCTGATCAACTACGCCAACAACGCCATCAAGTTCAGCGAACAAGGCAGGATAGAGATCCGCGTGCGCAAGATGGTCGGCGACGCCAACGATTGCCTGCTGCGTTTCGAAGTGAGCGACCAGGGCATCGGCTTGTCCAAAGCGGAAATGGACAAATTGTTTGTCTCGTTCCAGCAAGCCGACACATCGACCACGCGCGAATTCGGCGGCACCGGCCTCGGCCTGGCGATCTGCAAGGAGCTGGCCCAGTTGATGGGCGGCGATGTCGGCGTCCGCAGTCAGCCCGGAGTGGGCAGCACGTTCTGGTTCACGGCGCAGCTGGGCGTATCCTACAAGAACATGCCGGCGCTGATCGACCAGATCGGCGACGCCGCCGGCGAGCTGCTGGCCAGCGCCCACACGTCGGCCGTGATGGCGGCACTGAAAGTGGCCCGCGTTCTGCTGGTCGAGGACAATATCTTCAATCAACAGATTGCACAGGAAATGCTGGAAGAAGCCGGTGTCGTCGTTTGCCTCGCCAACAACGGCGCCGACGCGCTGGAACTGCTGCACAAGTCCGATTTTGACTGCGTTTTGATGGACTTGCAGATGCCGCTGATGGACGGACTGGAAGCGACCCGCCGCATCCGCACCGACCCGCGCCTGACCCACATCCCGGTGTTGGCGATGACGGCCACCGCCACCACCGAGGCGCGGATGCGCTGCATCGACGCCGGCATGAACGACTTCATTTCGAAACCGTTCCAGCCGGCGCTGATGTACCAGACCGTCGCCAACTGGTTGCCGCCGCGCGTGCTGACGGCAGAGCTGCGACGACCGCCGCTGCCGGAGCCTGCCGTCAGCGCCCCGCTCGGCGACGACCCGCCCGCGATCGACTTGTCGGTGCTGGCCACGCTGCTCGGCAACGATCCGGTGAAGGTACGCAAGTTCGCCTTCAAATACCTGCTCAGTTCGCAGGAGGGTGTGCGCGAAATAGAGGCCGCGCTGGCGCGTGGCGATGTGCAGCGCGCGCGCGAACTTGGCCACCGCATCAAATCGGCGGCGCGCAGTGTCGGCGCTTTCCGCATGGCCGACCTGTGCGAGGAACTGGAACTGCTCGCACCCGCGGAGGCGGTCAGCGAGGTGGCGACCGCCCACGCCATCCTGGCAGAACTGAAAGATCTATTGCAGCAAGTGACGCAGCACGTGATGCAGAACACCGCCGCCTGTCCCACCGATCATTGAGCCACGAACCTGGAAACCTTGCCTATGACACCTACGCACCTGCAAACACTGGCCTTGACACTGGCCCTCACCGCGTCCGGCGCCACCTCCGCCATCGACTACTACAACAAGGGCAACGAACCGGGACGCCCGTTCTCGCTGGCGGTGCGCGCCGGGGATTACGTGTTCGTCTCCGGCCAGCTGGGCACCGGCCCGGATGGCTTGGTCAAAGGCTTCGACGCGCAATCCCGCCAGGCGATGGACAATATCGCCACCATCCTCAAAGGCTATAACCTCGGCATGAACGACGTGGTCAAGTGCACCATCATGATCGCCGACATGGCCAAGTGGGCGGATTTCAACAAGGTCTACGTCACCTACTTCAAGGCTGACCGCCTGCCGGCCCGCAGCGCGTTTGGCGCCAATGCCCTGGCGCTGGGCGGCGAAGTGGAGGTGGAATGCATGGCTTACGCCCCGCGCCGGTGAGCGTGATTTTCTCTTCCACCACGCTGCTTTTGCTTTAGAATCGTGCTCTTTGTTTATCGTTCAGGGGATCAGATGGCAGATGGGAAGAATGAACTCAAACGTGGCCTGAAGAGCCGGCACATCCAGCTGATTGCGCTGGGTGGCGCCATCGGCACCGGCCTGTTCCTCGGCATCGCGCAGACCATCCAGATGGCCGGGCCGTCGGTGCTGCTCGGCTATGGCGTGGCCGGGCTGATCGCCTTCTTCATCATGCGCCAGCTGGGCGAGATGGTGGTGGACGAACCGGTCGCCGGCTCGTTCAGCTACTTCGCCGACAAATACTGCGGCCACCTGGCCGGCTTCATGTCGGGCTGGAACTACTGGGTCTTGTACGTGTTGGTCAGCATGGCCGAGCTGTCGGCGGTCGGCATCTATGTGCAGTACTGGTGGCCGGCGATACCGACCTGGATGTCCGCGCTGGTCTTCTTCGTCATCATCAACGCTATCAGCCTGTCCAACGTCAAAGCCTTCGGCGAGATGGAATTCTGGTTCGCCATCATCAAGGTGGTCGCCATCGTCGGCATGATCGTGTTCGGCGCCTGGCTGCTGATCTCCGGCGACGCCGGCCCGGAAGCGACCGTGGCCAACCTGTGGCAGCACGGCGGCTTCTTCCCCAACGGCCTGGGCGGATTGGTGATGGCGATGGCCGTCATCATGTTCTCCTTCGGCGGCCTGGAACTGATCGGCATCACCGCCGCCGAGGCGGACGATCCGTCGCACACCATCCCCAAAGCCACCAACCAGGCCATCTACCGCATCCTGATTTTCTACATCGGCGCGCTGGGCATCCTGCTGTCGCTGTATCCATGGCAGAAAGTGGTCACCGGCGGCAGCCCGTTCGTGCTGATCTTCCACGCGTTGAACAGCAACCTGGTGGCGCATGCGCTGAACGCCGTGGTGCTGACGGCCGCGCTGTCGGTATATAACAGCGGCGTCTATTCCAACACCCGCATGCTGTACGGCCTGGCCAAGCAAGGCAACGCTCCCCAGCTGCTGTTGAAGGTGAATCACCGCGGCGTGCCGTTGGCCGCGCTGGGCGTCTCGGCGCTGGCGACCGGCATCTGCGTGGTGGTCAACTACTTCATGCCTGGCAAGGCCTTCGGTTTCCTGATGGGCCTGGTCGTCTCGGCGCTGATTATCAACTGGGGCATGATCAGTTGGATCCATCTGCGCTTCCGCGCGCAGAAACAGGCCGAGGGCAAGAGCACGGCATTCCGCAGCCTGGGCTACCCGCTGACCAACTACCTGTGCCTGGCCTTCCTGGCCGGTATCCTGGTGGTGATGTATATGACGCCGGACCTGCAATTGTCGGTCTACCTGATTCCGGTATGGCTGGCGGCGCTGGGCGCGGGCTACCTGGTGCGGCAGAAAAAGGCCGTCATCGCCTGACGCGGCCGGCCCGCAACGCTCGCACAGGATTACGCCTGCGCGAGCGTTGCGATGGCTTGCGCCAGCCGGTCGAGCTGGCGCGGTTGGGTGAACAGCGCCGGCGTCACACGCACGCAGCTGCCGCCCAACGGACCGTTGCGCGACACCGTGAAAATTCCATGTTCGTCCATCAGCCGTTTGGCCAGGCGCTGGTTGTCTTCCTTGCTGGTCTTGCCGGCGAAGCGGAACGAGGTGCTGGCGCCGTACATGGCGGGATCGTCCGGCGTCAGGATCTGCAGGCCCTTGACCTCGCGCACGCGCTCCACCCAGTAGTCGCGCAGGTACTTTAGCCGGGCCGATTTGTTGGCCACGCCGATCTGCTCATGGAAGCGGAACGCCGCCGGCACCGTCATGATGTTGGCCGTGTTGACGGTGCCCGAATGGACGCGCGAGCGGATGTCCGTGGCCGCATAATCCTGGTCCGCCATATGCACGCCGATATCCGCCAGCCGCGCCTTGCGGATGTACATGAAGCCCACGCCCAGCGGCGCTCCCAGCCACTTGTGCAGATTGAAGCCGATGAAGTCCGCCTTCAGGTCGGCCACCATGAAGTCGGTCTGGCCCCAGGACTGGGCGGCGTCGGCGATGACGTCGATGCCGCGCTGGCGCGCCATCTGCACCAGTTCCGCCACCGGCAGGGTCAGGCCGGTGCGGTGGCTGATATGCGTCAGCAGCAGCAAGCGGGTGCGCGGATGGCGCCGCATCGCCTGCGCGTAGGCATCCAGGACGGCCTGGCGATTGGGCGGCTCGGGGATGCGCACCACGGCCACGTCGGCGCCGCGCCGCAAGGCCAGCTCGTTCATCGCGTATTGGGTCGCGTCGTAATCCAGGTCGGCATACATGATGGTGTCGCCGGCCTTGACCTGCTTGTAGTTGACGATCAGGTTTTGCAGCGACTCCGTGGCGCCGCGCGTGATGGCGATCTCCGACACGTCTGCGCCGACGGCGGCGGCGATCTGCGCCCGTATCGCCTCGATACCCGGTCCGTCGAATTGCTGGCGCAGGAAGCGCGAGCTGTGCGCGTTCAGATGGTCGATATTGCGCTTGTAGTCATCCGCCACCGGACGCGCCATCATGCCGAAGTAACCCTGTTCCAGATTGATGAAGTCCGGCGCCGGATCGTACTGCGCGGCGACCTTGTCCCAGTAGGCTTCATTTTGAGGCAGCACCTCGGCGATGGGCGGCAGCCCGGCCATCGCGGCCGGCGAGATGAGCGATCCGCCGGCAAGCCCGGCGGCAACATGAAAGAAACTGCGGCGTGTCGGCATGCGTTCTCCTGTCGGCGAAATGGTGCGCCCAATATAGCACCGACCGGCGAAGCATAGGCTAGAATGGCGCGCATGAATTCTCCCAACCATACCTCGCTGTATTGCTATCCGTGGGACCTCCCGGATGTGGACCGCTTTGCAGACCAGGCGCGCAGCCTGGGCATGAACGGTGCGACGCTCGCCGTCAGCTACCATGCCGGGAAATTCCTGCGTCCGCATGCAGCCAGCGGGCCGCGCGTGATCTTCCCCGAAGACGGCGTGGTCTATTTCGAGCCGGACCCGGCGCGCTACGGCGAACTCAAACCACAAGCCCATTCCGACCCGGCGCTGCGCGCGGTGCTGCCCCAATTGGTCGCCAATGGCGGCGTCGCGGTACACGCCTGGACTGTGCTGCTGCACAACAGCCGCCTTGGCGCCGCACACCCCCGGTACACCGCCCGCAACGCCTATGGCGACGGCTACCTGTACAGCCTTTGCCCGATGCAGCAGCCGGTGTTCGACTACGCGGTGGCGCTGAGCGCCGACGTCGCCGCGCGCGGCGTCGCCAGCGTGGTGGTCGAAACGCCGGGTTGGCTGCCCTGCGCCCACGGCTACCATCACGAATTCGCCCAGGTCCGCAGCAATCTCTGGCTCGACTCCCTGCTCGGCCTGTGCTTCTGCGACGCCTGCATGGCCGCCGGCAAGGCTGCCGAGATCGACATGGACGGCCTGCGCCAGCGCATCCGCCGCGACATCGACCATTACCTCGACGCCCCCATCGACGCCACACCGACCCAGGCCGCAGCATGGCTGGCCGCCGACCTGCTGGAAGACGGCGACCTGGCCGCCCTGAACCGCTTGCGGCAGCGGCGCGTCACGCAGCTGGTCGGCGCCATCCGCGCCGCCATGCCGCCACAGGTGCAGTTGTCGGTGGTGGCGACGGTGCAGCGCCCCACCGCCCAGGGCTGGCTGGAAGGCACGGACCTGCGCGCGCTGTCCGGCGTGGCGGACTGGCTGGAGATACCTTTCTACGAGGCCGATGCCGCCGCAGTCCGCAGCGATGCCTGGGATTGCATCCGCCGCATCGGCGCGCCGGACCGCATTCGCGCCATCCTTCGCCCCGGCCCACCGGACCTGGCCGATGGCGCGCAACTGCCGCAAGCGCTGCAAGGCTTGTGGGAACTGGGCATCCGTCATTTCGGATTCTACAACTACGGCATGCTGCGCCGCGACCGCCTTCAGGCGCTCGGCGCGACATTGCACGCTTTCGACCGCAGGAGCCACACTTGAATCGCACCGCCGCCATGATGAAACTGGAAGACCAACTGCTACACCCCGGCGTCAAAGGCCTGCCGATCACGCAGCCGCTGCGCCAGGGCGACATCGGCGCGCGCCAGTGGAACGTGCTGCGTGCCGACACCAGCTTCCCGGTGGCGCTGCTGAAGACCTCCGCGCTGGAGCACAACCTGCAATGGATGCGCGGCTTCTGCGAGCATTATGGCGCGCAGCTGGCGCCGCATGGCAAGACCACCATGAGCCCGCAGTTGTTCGACGCCCAGCTGGCCAACGGCGCCTGGGGCATGACGCTGGCGACGGCGGCGCAGGTGCAGATCGCCTACCGCTACGGCGTGCGCCGCGTGTTGCTGGCGAACCAGCTGGTGGCGCCGGCCGACATCAAGGCCATGCTGACGCTGATGCAGCGCGATCCTTCGTTCGAGTTCTACGCACTGGTCGATTCCAGCGCCGGCGTGGCGCGCCTGTCGCAGGCGGCGCAACAGCAGCGCATGGAACGGCGCCTGCCGCTGCTGGTGGAGTTGGGCCTGGCCGGCAAACGGGCCGGCTGCCGCAGCATGGACGACGCCCTGGCGCTGGCGCGCGAAGTGGCCGCCGCACCGGGCCTGGAACTGGCCGGCATCGAAGGCTACGAAGGCCTGCTGGTCGGCCCGGACCGCGACCAGGACCACGAGGCGGTCCGCCACTTCGTCACCCAGTTGTCCGACCTGCTGCGCCAGGCCGACGCCGAGCAACTGTTCAAGCGCGGCGAGATCCTGCTGTCGGCCGGCGGCTCGGCCTATTTCGATTTTGTCGCCAGCGGTTTCGCTCAGGTGAAGAATTTGTCCCGGCCGGTACTGCCGGTGCTGCGCAGCGGCTGCTACCTGACCAACGACCACGGTTTCTACCACGGCCTGATCGAGCAGCTGAACGCACGCGAAGGCCTGGCGCCCGGCCAGGGCCTGCGTCCGGCATTGGAAGTCTGGAGCATGGTGTTGTCGCGACCCGAACCCACGCTGGCCATCCTCGGCATGGGCAAGCGCGATGCCTCCTACGACATGGAGCTGCCGCGCGCGCTGGTGTCGCACCGCCCCGGCGCCAACGCGCCTGCGGCGCTGCCGGAAGGATGCAGCATCGAGAAGATGAACGACCAGCACGCCTACCTGCGACTGCCGGCGGAGCATGCCGCCGGCCGCGAACTGGCGGTCGGCGACCTGATAGGCTGCGGCATCTCGCATCCCTGCACCACGTTCGACAAATGGCCGCTGTTGCTGACCGTGGACGACGACTACAACGTGCGCGGCGCGGTCAACACCTTCTTCTAGCCGACGCTGGCACGCAGACGCTTCGCGATGGTGGCGAACATCTGCTCCACGTCGACCGGCTTGCCGATGAAATCGTCCATGCCGGCGGCGATGCATTGTTCGCGCTCGGACTCCATCACGCCCGCCGTCATCGCGATCACCGGCAGCGTCAAGCCCAGTTCATCGCGGATCGCGCGGGTGGCGGTAAAGCCGTCCATGACCGGCATCTGCACATCCATCAGCACCAGGTCGCAGCGCAGGTCGGCGCGCAGCAGCTGCAACGCCTTCTCGCCGTGCTCCGCCAGCGTGACCGTGGCGCCGGCCAGCTCCAATATGCCTTTCGCCACCTGCTGGTTGATAGGATTGTCCTCCACCAGCAGCACGCTCACGCCGGCCAGCGCCTTGGCGCCTGCCACCGCAGGAACGTCGGCGACGTCTTCCTGGCGATGCGCCAGCGCGGTCTGCACCGCGTCATACAGGCTGGACGCCGTCACCGGCTTGGTCAGGAACACCGGCGCGCTGACGGTGGCCATGTCCTGCACCAGCTTGCTGCGGCCGTAGGCGTTGACCATGCAGATCACCGGCATGCCGGATTCCGCCTGCAGCGCGTGCATGGTGGCCGGGCCGTCCATGCCTGGCATCTGCCAGTCGACCAGCGCCGCATCGTAGACGCGGCCGGAGCCGATCAGCGCCAACGCTTCCGCCCCCGAGGCGACCACGTCGCAGCTCCAGTTCCAGGCATGGATGGTCTTGCCGAGGAAATCGCGGCTGGTCGAGTTATCGTCCACCACCAGCAAGTGCCGGCGCCGGCCGGTCCGCGGCGCCTCGCCCACGTCGGCCTGTTTCATCGGCAGCGTAAAGGAGAAGGCGCTGCCCGCGCCGACCTCGCTGCGCACTTCGATGGCGCCTCCCAGCAGTTCGATCAGCCCCTTGGAAATGGTCAGGCCCAATCCGGTGCCGCCGTAGCGGCGCGTGGTCGACAGGTCGGCCTGCGTGAACGGCGAGAACAGCCGCGCCAATTGTTCTTCGTTCATGCCGATGCCGGTGTCGCGCACGGTAAAGCGCAGCAGCAGCGCCGCGCCCTCGCCGCCGGCGCGCTCCACCAGCACCGAGACTTCGCCCTGCTCGGTGAACTTGATGGCGTTGCCGGCCAGGTTGACCAGGATCTGCTGCAGGCGCAGCGCGTCGCCGACCAAGGTACGCGGCACATCCGGCTCCACGCCCAGGCACAGTTCCAGGTTCTTCTCGCCGACGGTGACGCTCATGATGCTGGCCAGCGAATGCAGCACCTCCTCCAGCAGGAAGCGCACCGGATGCACTTCGATCTTCCCGGCTTCCATCTTGGAGAAGTCGAGGATGTCGTTCAATATGCCGAGCAGGGACTGTCCCGACGCCCGTATCATTTCCAGATAACGGCCCTGCTCCGGCGACAAGCCGGTGGTGTTGAGCAGGTGCGCCATGCCCAGCACCGCATTCATCGGCGTACGCAGTTCGTGGCTCATGTTGGCCACGAAGACGTCCTTGGCGGCGCTGGCCATCTGCACCTGCTCCATCGCCAGCCGCAGCTCCCTCTCGGCCCGTTTGCGTTCCGTGACGTCGCGCACGATGCCGACGAACAGATGCTGGCCTTCGACCAGCAACGCGCGTATCGACAGCTCCAGCACAAATGTGGCGCCATCCTTGCGCAGCCCTTGCAGCTCGACGTTGTTCTTGCCCACCACCTTGGGCAGGCCACCGGCGAGGTAGCGCGCCATGCCGGCATGGTGGGCGCCGCGCAGACTGTCCGGCATCATGCGCATGATGTTGGCGCCGATCGCCTCTTCCGGCGTGTAGCCGAAGATGCTGCACGCCGCGTGGTTGAAAGCTTCGATGACGCCGTCGGCGTTGATGGTGATGATGCCGTCGCCGACATTGTCCATCACGGTGCGGGTGCGCAGCTCCTTGTTGATCGCTTCGCGCTGCGCCGATTGCAGCTGCAAGGTGCGTTCTTCGATCGCGCTCTCCACGCGGTTGCGATACTGCTCGAGTTCCGACTGCACCGCCTGCATGGTGCGGATCGCCTCGTCGACTTCGCGGAATATCGGCTTCACGCCCTCCAGCCGCAGGTCGCCTTTTTTGCCCAGTGCGCTGGCGGCGCGCGACAGCGCGCTAACCGAATGATTGATGCGGCGGGCGAAATACCAGGCGGCTGCCAGGCCTAAGCCGAGCAGGCCGGCCACGACCACGATGATCCAGCGGATCGAGGCCAGCATTTCCGACAGCACCGTGCTGCGCGGCACACCAATCGCCACCGCCCAGCCGGACATCTTCGAATGGCTGTACATCGAATACACCGGCGTGCCGTCCAGCGTCACCGATTCAAACGCCGCCTCGCTGCTGTCGGCCATCCTGGCCCGCAGCGTCGGCGACGCCAGCTTGCCCACATAGCGTTCCGCATCCTTTGAACGGGCCACAATCACGCCACGCGAATCGAAGATGCCGGCCACCCGGTCGCCGGCCAGGTCCTGCTCCCGCAGCACCTGGCCCAGGCGCTCCGGCACGAAAGCCACCGACAGGCAGTAAATCACTTTGCCGCCGCGGATCACCGGCACGTGCACCGCGACCAGCGGCCGCTTCAGGGCGCCGCCGATGAAGACGTCGGAGACCACCGTCTGGCCGGTGTCGAACACCTTGCGGATCCGCTCCCGGCTGGCGGGATCGGCCATCGTCGCGCCGTAGGGGCGCACGGTATTGAGCAACTGGACCGCATCGCCGTCGCTCAGCACAAAATTAAATCCGGGGAATTCGGGGCGCAGGGCCTTGCTGGCCAGGGTGTGGAACGCCGCCAGGTCGCCGTCGTCGAGACTGGGCGCATTAGCCAGCGCCATCGCCATGGTGATGCCGGTATTGAGGTCGCGATCAACCGCCTGCATCAGCGCGCGCGCCGTGACCAGTGTGCCTTGCTGGATCTGGGTCCGTTCCCGCTGATAGAAATGATGCGCCAGCAGCGCGACCCCGACCACGGCCGGCAAAGCGCAGGCCCATACCAGCGTATAGATTTGCGCTCGGATCGATGGCAGGGGGCGACGGAGTGCTGGCTTCATGCTCGGCGACGGTTACGGGACCAGGACGACTCTAGCACAGATGAGCGGCGCTTAGCGCCGCCTGTTCTACAGTCGTGCGCCCAGGCTGAGCACGGCCGCGATATTGCGGGCGGCGCTGCGCACATTCTGCGCCGCTTCGGCCAGCGCCTGCTCGACCGTGCACGGCCGGCTGACCGCGCCGAACACGGCATCGATGCCGTGCTGGTGCACCACGGCCGCGCCCGGCGCCAGGCAGCCGGCGATCGCGATCACCGGCTTGCCGTGCCGCTGTGCCACGCGGGCCACGCCGATCGGCGTCTTGCCGTGGATGGACTGGCTGTCGATGCGGCCTTCGCCGGTGATGACCAGGTCGGCGTCGGCCACGGCCGCGTCCAGCCCCACCGCCGCCGTGACAATCTCGCTACCAGGACGCAAGCTACCGCCCAGGAATACCAGCATCGCCGCGCCGATGCCGCCGCCCGCGCCGGCGCCCGGCACGTCGGCCACCTGCCGGCCCAGCTCGCGAGAGATGACGTCGGCGTAGTGGCGCAGGTTGGCGTCCAGTTGCTCGACCATCGCCGGGGTGGCGCCCTTTTGCGGGCCGAAGATATGGGAGGCGCCCTGCGGCCCCACCAGCGGATTGCTGACATCGCAGGCGATGTCGAACACGCAGTCCCTGATGCGGGCGTCCAGGCCGGACAGGTCGATCTGCTGCAAGCCGTCCAGCGCGCCGCCGCCGGGTGGCAGGTCGCGGCCGGCCGCGTCCAGCAAGCGTCCGCCCAATGCCTGCAGCATGCCGGCGCCGCCGTCGTTGGTGGCGCTGCCGCCCACGCCCAGCACGAAGCGGCGGGCGCCGGCGTCGAGCGCGTCGCGGATCAACTGGCCGGTGCCGTAGCTGCTGGTGCGCAGCGGATCGCGCTGCGCCGTGGGCACCAGTTCCAGGCCGCTGGCGGCGGCCATTTCGATCACCGCCGTCGCGCCGTCGCCCATCAGGCCGTAGAACGCGGCCACCGGTTCGCCCAGCGGACCGGACACCTGCAGCTCCACGCGGCGGCCGCCGCTGGCGTCGATCATCGCCTGCACCGTGCCTTCGCCGCCGTCGGCCACCGGCAGCTTGACGTATTCCGCGTCGGGGAAGAACTCGCGGAAGCCGGCCTCGATTTCGTTGGCCACCGCCAGCGCGGTCAGGCTCTCCTTAAACGAATCGGGCGCAATGACTATTTTCATTAAAAAACTCTATCAACGGTTGACCAGTTTGGCGGGTACGCGCAACACCAGTATCGCACCAAGCAGCAGCACGCTGGACAAAATATACAGCGCCGTGTCGGTGCTCTGGGTGGCGTCCTTGATCCAGCCGACCAGGAAGGGACTGACGAAGCCGGCGATCTGGCCGAGCGAGTTGATCAGCGCCAGGCCGCCGGCCGCCGCCGCGCTGCCGAGGAAGGCCGACGGCAGCGACCAGAACATCGCCAGCGCCGCCAGCGCGCCCATGGTCGCCATGCTCAGGCCCACCATCACGACCAGCGCATTGCTGGAGAAATTGGCCGCCAGCATCAGGCCGGTCAGGCCCATCACCATCGGCAGCGCCACGTGCAAGCGGCGTTCGCGGCGCTGGTCCGCCGAGCGGCCGGCCCACACCATGAACAAGGCGGCGCACAGGTAGGGAATCGCGCTCAGCCAGCCGACCGTGCCCGAATTCTGGTAACCCAGCGACTTGATGATGGACGGCAGCCAGAAGTTGATCGCATACACGCCCATCTGGATGCAGAAGTAGATCACGCCCAGCATCCACACGCTGCCGTTGCGCAGCACGGCCGAGAAGGTCTGGCCGACATCGCTGCTGGCCTGGCGCTGTTGTTCGTCGCTGGCCAGCGCCGCCTGCATCGCGCCTTTTTCTTCGGCGCTCAGCCACCTGGCCTGGGCGATGCCGTCGTTCAGATAGAAGTACACGCCCACGCCGAGGAACACGGTCGGCAAGCCTTGCAGCAGGAACAGCCACTGCCAGCCCGCCATGCCGCCCTGCCCGGCCGAAAAGTGCTGCAACATCCAGCCCGACAGCGGGCCGCCGACCAGGCCGGAAATCGGTATCGCCGACATGAACAGCGCCATCACCTGGCCGCGCTTCTGCGCCGGGAACCAGTGGGTGAAGTACAGCACCATGCCGGGGAAGAAGCCAGCCTCGGCCACGCCGGTGAAGAAGCGCAGCACGTAGAACGAGGTCGGGTTGTGCACGAACAGCATGCAGGCCGACAAGGCGCCCCAGGCCACCATCATGGTCGCGATCCAGCGGCGGGCGCCGATCTTGTGGAGGATCAGGTTGCTCGGCACGCCGCTCAGCACGTAGCCGATGAAGAAGATGCCAGCGCCCAGGCCGTACACGGTGTTGCTCAGATGGAGGGCGTCCAGCATCTCCAGCTTGGCGAAGCCGACGTTGACGCGGTCCAGGTAGTTGAAGAAGTAGCAGATGAAGATAAACGGTATCAAATGCCAGCTGGCCTTCTTGTACGCGCCGTCCAGGACGGACGCCGCCGGCCACGGCGTGGCGGTGGTGGTGGTGTTCATGCTTGTCTCCTTGGTTTTTATAGGTAGTCTGTGCAGACGATTATCTGGAATCGACTCCGAAAAAACATCGGCCAAATGCACCATAATTCCGGCGCGGTTCGGTCATTTGTTGGGCGTTTGCACAATAAATGCTTTTGCATGCGCAGAATTTATGCGAATTCCTTGTTCTTTGGCACAATGGGAGACGAGGAGAATCGCCCCATGTACATACTCAGCACCGAGCTGGCCCAGGACATCGTCAGCCGGACCATGAAAATCATCCCCTACAACGTCAACGTGATGGACGCCAACGGCACCATCCTGGCCAGCGGCAATCCGGCCCGCATCGGCGAGCTGCACGCCGGCGCCATGCTGGCCCTGGCCAAGCGGCTGACGGTGGAGATCGACAGCGCCAGCGCCCGCAATATGCACGGCGCCCAGCCCGGCATCAACCTGCCGCTGACGGTCAACGGCCAGGTCTGCGGCGCGGTCGGCCTGAGCGGCGTGCCGGACCAGGTGCGCCAGTTCGGCGAACTGGTGCGGCTGACGGCGGAGATGATCCTGGAACAGGCCCACCTGGCCGGCGAGTTGCAGCGCGACTCGCGCTACCGCGAAGCCTTCGTGCTCAACCTGATCCGCTACGAGCCCGCGCGCGAGGCCGACCTGGCCGCCTGGGCGCGGCGGCTGGGCGTCAATTTCGAGCGCAGCCACCTGGTGTTCCTGCTGGAGCTGGACGACAAGGCCATGGGCACCGACCAGGCGCTCAGCGAGCTGCAGCGGCTGCAACTGCGCATGCTGGCCCGGCAACCGTCGGCGCTGACGGCCTCCGCCGGCGCGCACCAGCTGGTGTTGCTGGACTTCTACGACGCCCCGGCCGCCCACGACGCCCATAGTCCGCAGCGCCAGTTGCAGGCGCTGGCCGCCATCCTGCACGAGGAATGCCAGCAACCGCACACGCTGACGCTGGGCATCGCCCAGTCCGGCATGGCCGGGGTGGCGACGTCCTACCAGAGCGCGCAGACGGCCGCCCGCATCGGCCGCGCCCGTCATCCGCGGCGCACCCGCTACAGCTACTACGAGCAGACCCTGCCGGTGCTGCTGTCGGGACTGGGTTCGGGCTGGGAGGCGACCCAGCTGCGCCTGCCCATCGCCAGGCTCAAGGCGCAGGATAAAAACAAGGAGTTACTACGGCGGACGCTCAATGTGTGGTTTGAACACGACGGTCACCCGGCCGCCACCGCCGGGGCCCTGCACGTGCACCGCAACACGCTGGACTACCGGCTGCGCCGCATCGGCGAGATCACCGGCCTGGACCTGGGCAAGCTGGAGGATCGTTTCCTGCTATATATCTCATCGTTATTAACAACCTAACGCTCTCGGCATAGCCAGAAACTTACTGTATTATTTGCCGTCGCCCGAGCGCCCACAAGGCACAGACTCGGGTACGGAGATAACCAAAATAAAACTGGAGCCATTTTGAGCCTTTTTCGCACTAAGAACCTGGACGATATGATCGCCAACAGCCGCAAACCCGGCGGCCTGGCGAAAGTACTCGGTCCCTTCGACCTGATTCTCATGGGCATCGGCGCCATTGTCGGCACCGGTATTTTCGTCCTGACGGGCACCGGCGCGGTGACCGCCGGCCCGGCCCTGACCCTGTCCTTCGTGGTCGCCGCGATCGCCTGCGGCTTCGCCGCCCTGTGCTACGCCGAATTCGCCTCCACCGTGCCGGTGGCCGGCTCCATCTACACCTACACCTACGCCACCCTGGGCGAACTGGCCGCCTGGATGATAGGCTGGGACTTGCTGCTGGAATACGGCCTGGCCACCTCGGCCGTGTCGGTCGGCTGGTCCGGCTACTTCCAGTCGCTGATCTCCGGCTTCGGCATCCATCTGCCGGTCGAGCTCACGGCCGCGCCCGGCGCGTTGCCCGGCGTGCATACGCTGATCAACCTGCCGGCGCTGTGCATCATGCTGATCCTGACCGCCATGCTGAGCTGGGGCGTGCGTGAATCGGCCCGCCTGAACAACATCATGGTGGCCATCAAGGTCGGCGTGGTGCTGCTGTTCATCGTCGTCGGCGCGCGCCACGTCGAGCCAGCCAACTGGCAGCCATTCCTGCCGTATGGCTACAACGGCATGCTGAGCGCCGCTGCGCTGGTGTTCTTCGCCTTCATCGGTTTCGATGCGGTGACCTCGGCCGCCGAGGAAGTCAAGCGTCCCGAGCGCGACCTGCCGATCGGCATCATCGGCTCGCTGGCCGCCTGTACCGTGCTGTACGTGGTGGTCTCGGCCATCATGACCGGCATCGTGCCTTACCAACAGTATCTGGGCGTCGACCATCCGGTGTCGCTGGCGCTGAAACACGCCGGTGAAAACTGGTTCGCCGGCTTCGTCGACCTGGGCGCGATCCTGGGCATGACCACCGTGATCCTGGTGATGGCTTACGGCCAGACCCGCATCATCTTCGCCATGTCGCGCGACGGCCTGCTGCCGAAACGCCTGTCGACCGTGCATCCGCGCTTCCACACGCCGTTCTTCGCCACCTGGCTGGTCGGCATCGTGTTCGGCCTGATCGCCGCCGTGGTGCCGCTCAACGTGCTGACCGAGCTGATCAACATCGGCACGCTGGCCGCCTTCAGCCTGGTGTCGATCGCCGTGGTCATCATGCGCAAGAAGCGTCCCGACCTGAAGCGCGCGTTCCGCTGCCCTGGCGTGCCGGTGATTCCTGGCCTGGCCGTGATCTTCTGCGTCATGCTGATGACCTACCTGAGCTGGTTCACCTGGGTCGCCTTCGCGATCTGGCTGGTGATCGGCCTGGCCATCTACTTCGGCTATGCCCGCAAGCATTCGCTGCTGAACTAAACCCGCTGTCAGCCCGGCGAGGCAGATGCCTCGCCGGCGCCCCCCGCTTTCCTGCCGCTCCGCGCAGGGTGCACTACCCCACAGACCGCAACACGGAACGCGCCTAGCATCTGACCCGTCACTGCGAAGGAGAGCGTGTGGACACCACCCTATGGTACTTGCTCGTCGGCTGCCTGATGCTGGCGCGCGGGTTGGCGGCCTCCACGATCTCGAAGTCGCCCTTTACCTCCGCCATCGTCTACCTGGGCGTCGGCATCCTGCTGGGGCCGACCTTTCTCAACATCTTCGGCTTCGATCCCAAGCTGCAATCGGCCTTGCTGGAAATATTGACCGAGACTGCGCTGCTGATCTCGCTGTTCTCGGCCGGCATCAAGATGCCGGTGCCGTTCAAGCGCCAGCGCTGGGACGCGCCGCTGCGGCTGGCATGGCTGTCGATGTCGCTGACCGTGGGCTTGGTGGCGCTGTTCGGCTACTACGTGCTGCATCTGCCGGCCGGGGCCGCCGTCCTGCTGGGCGGCATCCTGGCGCCCACCGATCCGGTGCTGGCCACCGACGTCCAGGTGCGCCATGCCGGCGACAAGGATCAGCTGCGCTTCACCCTCACCTGCGAGGCCGGCATGAACGATGGCAGCGCCTTCCCCTTCGTCATTCTCGGCCTCGGCATGCTGGGCGTGTTCGATACCGGCGCATACTACCTGCGCTGGCTGCTGGTCGACGTGCTGTGGGCCACGGCGGGCGCGCTGCTGATCGGCGTGGCGGCCGGCGCGCTGGTGGCGCGACTGAGCTGGCGTCTGCGCGGCTGCGATCCCAAGCACGAAATCATGGACGACCTGGTGGGGCTGGGCATGATCGCCGTGGTGTATGCCGTTGCGACTCTGTGCAAGGCGTCGGGCTTCCTGGCGGTGTTCTTCGCGGCGCTCGCCCTGAGGCAGACAGAACTGGTGCTGGCCGGCGCCCCCAAGGATCGCCACGGCCTGATGGAACCGGACACGGCCAAATCAGAGGCCGCCAAGACCAGCGAGACCCACGCAGCGCCGCTCATCGTCAGCGCCGGATCGCTGGTATTCAAGGAGCACCTTGAGCGCTTGTCCGAGCTGACGCTGGTGTTGCTGCTGGGCGGCATGCTGTCGCTGAAAAGCATGCAGTGGGATGCCTTGTGGATGGCCTTGTTCCTGTTCGCGATCGCCCGTCCGCTCAGCGTGTTCGCCGGCCTGGTCGGCAGCGACACCAGCCTGCGCATGCGCGCCATGACCGGCTGGTTCGGCGTGCGCGGCATCGGTTCGATCTATTACCTGATGTTCGCCATCGAAGCGGGCCTGGCGCCGGAGTTGGCGGCGCAGCTGACGCGCCTCGCGCTGTTTGTCATCATGCTGTCGATACTGGTGCACGGTTTCAGTGTCAAGCCCCTGATGGACACAGTGTGGCGCCGGCGTCGCTGATCGCATCGCTTCGACCTGCATCAAGAAGCGGCGGCGCGCGATGTGGGATCGTCTTGCGACCATGTCCAACGATACCTACCTGATTGAAGACGCCACCGACCGCATCGGCGACAGCGCCCTGCTGCAGCGCTGGCGCGAACTGCTGGCCGAGAGCGAAAGTCACGATCGTGTGTATCAGAGCCCGGAGTTCTTCGGCTATCTGCTCGGCACGGCGAAGCGGCACGCGCCGCCGCGGCTGTTCACGGTGCTGGAACGCGCCAGCCGAACCGTGGTCGGCGTGGTGCCGCTGGTGCTGCGGCGCCACAACTTTGACTTCACCGCGGGCCGCCTGCGCTTCGGCTCGCTGCGGGTGGAAAGCGTGGCCCTTCTTGGCAGCGCGCCGTTGATGCCTGTGCGGCCCGGGCTGTTAGATTTGCTGTTTGAGTTTCTGCTGGAGCATTTTCCAGGCTGCCATGCCATCTCGTTGACGTCATTGCCGGCTGACAGCATGCTGTGGCGATGCATAAACGCCGATATCGGCGGCGTACGTGGCTATCGCAAGCATTTGCTCAACAACTGGCGCGACTGCCATCAAATTCCCTTGCCCACGACCTTTGAAGCATTCATGGCGCAATTCGGATCCAAACGACGCTACAACCTCAAACGGCAGCAACGGCAGTTGCGCGACCACGGTGGCGGGCAGTTGGATTTGCATCGGATTGAACGTCCGGAGCAATTGGCGTCCATGCTGGCGGCGCTGGCCAGCTTGATCACACCAGAGCATCGCGCGCAGCTATGGACAGAGGAGGAAATGCAGGGGCTGGCGCAACACGGAATGCTGCTGTGCTACCAGATCGACTGCGGCGGCCGCCCCTGCGCGTTGATACTCGGCTTGCGATCAAGCGACACGCTACACCTGTTCAACATCTTTCACGACAACGCGCTCGATCATCTGTCGGTGGGAACCACGATACTGCACATGGCCGTCGAGGACCTGTGCCACCATCGCTTCGTCCGCATCGACCTCGGCTACGGCACCCCCGCCCACAGCTACCAATCGAGCAACGTCACTGTGCAACGCGCGCATGTGCTGCTGATGCGGCCGAGCATACGAAACCGGGCGGCCTGCTGGCTGCATCACCGCTTTAGCTCGGCCGTCGCGTGGGCACGGCGCCGCATCAAGTAGCGCTTCCCAGATCGGCCCTTGTCTTGCCGGCCCAATACTCATGTACCACTCCCGATGGCCGAATGTGTGCGGTTTGCTGACTGCCAAGCAGGAGTTTCGCGACGCGCGATTCCCTTATGGCAACACATGTGATCTAATGGTATCTCTCTAAATGCTCGCTGCCCCGCCGGCCGAAACATGACAGACATGCCAAGCACGACTGCGACCGGACAATTGTCGAAACGACGTACCCTATGCACTGCCTTGTTGATCCAGGCCCTGGCGCTGGCCGGCTGCGGCGACGGTAGTTACGCGTCCCCCGCGTTGCCGGCCGCGCCGCCGACCGTCGTCACGGCCCTGGTCTGGGCGCCGGACTGGCCGCAGGAAATGCACCACATCGCCGCCGCCTTCACGCGCGCCCATCCCGACATCCAGGTCAACGTCCAGTTCATGATCGGCAACTCGGTCGAGGAAAACCTGAAACCCCGGGTCGCCTCGAACCAGCTGCCGGATCTGATTTCGGTAAATCCCAATGCCTACGCCGCCGGCCTCGCCGCCCAAGGCCTGCTGGCCGACGTCAGCGGCACGGCGGCGTGGCGCAATATGCTGGACCTGCTCAAGCCCGACTGGACCACCGCCAACGGCCAGCACTTCGGCATCGCCAGCGGCGTCGCGGCCACGCTGATCTACTACAACAAAGCCATGTTCCGGCAAGCGGGCATCCACCGGCTGCCGACCAACTTCGACGAGTTCCTGGCCGCCTGCGCGCTGCTCAAGAAAGCCGGCCTGACGCCGCTGATCCTCGACGGCGGCTTCCCCAACATGCTGGGCAACGGACCGTTCAGCCACGGCTTTGCCAACAATGTCGCGGCGGGCAAGCCGGACTGGCGCCGGCAACTGGCCAGCGGCCAGCTGGACCTCGACACCGCCGATACCGCCGACATCTTCGCCAAGATCAAGTTGCTGGCCGCGCGCGGCTACGTGCAGCGCGGCTATATGAACACCTCCTACGACCAGGGCATACGCCTGTTCGCGGAAGGCAAGGCGGCCATGGCCTTCGAAGGCAGTTGGGCCGCCGGTCGCCTGCTGGGCGGCAAGACGGTCGATGCCGGCGTGTTCATTCCGCCATGGAACGCGCCCGGCAAGACCGTGGTGCCGGTGATCGGCAGCGAGACCGGCATCGCCGTCTGCAATACGCGCAACCGCGCGGCGGCCATGCAGTTGCTGGAGTTTATGGCCAACGCCGGCTATCCGATCCAGCAAAATGCCCGCCGCAATATCTCGTCGATGAAGCGCGTCGACGGCCAACTGCTGACCGATCCGCAACTGGACGCCTATATGCGGCAAGTGAGCCGTCACGCCAATGCGGTGCCGCCCTACTACGCCTTCCTGCCGGCCAACAGCATCGAGACCTTGCACCCCTTGCTGCAGGACGTCTTGTCCGGCAAGATCACGCCGCGCCAGGCCGCCCACCAACTGGATGCCTCGGTGCGCAGCGAGTCCGCAGCGGGCCGCAAGGACTGAGCCATGCTGTCGCGACGCTACCAACCCGCCGGCCTGCTGCGCCAGATCGCCATCCGCCACCGCCTGTTCGCCGCCCTGATCCTGATCTCGCTGCTGCCGCTGCTGGTGACCGGCTATATTTCCTGGGCCGAATCGAGCAAGGCGATCCAGCAAAAGAGCCGCCTGTTCGCCACCGAGATCGTCAAGCAGGTCGCCAAGAACCTGCAATTGCGCATGGCCGACATCGAGGCCGGCAGCGAAGCGCTGGTGTTGTCGGACCCGGTGCAAGCGGCGCTGGCGCGCTACGCCGGCGACCGCCCGGCCGAGCAGGGCCGCGCGCGCGCCGACCTGACCCGCATCCTGCTGGCCAACTATGGCTCGTTCCAGGACTTCGACCAGAAGTACTTCCTGACGCCGGACCACCAGGTACTCGACCCGCAGGTGTTCGCCCAGCTCGGCCAGGGCGTCGGCGACTTCAGCCGCGCCGCCGCATCGCGCAAAGGGCGTCCCTACTGGGGCACGCTGGATTTGTGGGACGGCCAGCAAAGCATCGCCATGGCGCGCCAGATCTACTTCAAGAGCGACAACCAGCTGGCGGGCAGCTTGTTCCTCGGCATGCGCTCGACCCGCTTCTCCACCATTTTCGACAACGTCAACCTCGGCGCCGGCAGCGAGATCTTCATCCTCGACCTGCGCGCCGGTCGCCGCCTGATCCAGAGCAACGAAGGCGCCGGCAGTACGGTCGCGCCGGCGTTGCTGAAACAGATCGCCGCAGCCAGCCAGAACGGCGAAACCACCGGCCACCTGGCCTACAGCGCGATCGCGGCTGGCGCCACGCGGGCGTCCGGCTACCTGGCGGTGTACACGCCGGTACCGCGCACCAACTGGTACGTGGTTAGCACGCTGCCGAACGACTTGCTGCTGGCCGAGGCCCAGACGGTGCGCGACGACATCGTGCTGATCGGCGTGATCTCCTTTCTTTGCGCGCTGCTGATGGGCTTTGGCATTGCCCGCAGCATCTCCTCGCCGCTGGAGAAGCTGGCCGGCATCATGCGCGAAACCAAGCCGGGCAACTACGCGCTGCGCATGCATGACGAAGGCAAGGACGAGATCGCGCTGTTGGCGCAAAAGTTCAACGAGATGGCGGCCAACATCGCCCAGTCGCACGAACAGCTGGAGCAGCGCGTGGCCGAACGCACGCGCGACCTGGAGCAGGCCAACTTCAAGCTGTCGGCGCTGAGCATGACAGACGGCCTGACCGGCATCGCTAACCGCCGCCGCTTCGACGAAGTACTGGCCGCGGAACTATCGGCCACGCTGCAACGCGCCGCCCAGCCGCTGGCGCTCCTGATGATCGATGTCGACTACTTCAAAGCCTACAACGACCACTACGGCCACCAGGCGGGCGACGCCTGCCTGTGCCAGGTGACGACGATGCTGGCCAACCACGCGCGCCGCGCCAGCGACCTGGCGGCCCGCTACGGTGGCGAGGAATTCGTCATGCTGGCGGCCGACACCGATGAGCCCACGGCGCTGGCCCTGGCCGAATCGATACGCGCCACGCTGGAACAGATGCAACTGCCGCATGAACGCTCGCCGATCGGCCATATCGCCGTCAGCATCGGCGTGGCGGTATTGCCACCCGGATCCGCATCTAGCGCCGAGGCCTTTATCCGCGCGGCCGACCAGGCCCTGTACCTGGCCAAGAAACAGGGCCGCAACCAGGTGGTGCTGGACCGGCGGTAGGAGTTTTTTATAATATTTGAAACCTTTTTCTTGTTGTCGGGAATATACGGTTGGCTGGCCTCGAGCGAGCCCCCTCCAACCCTATCTGGACCACTAACATGAAAAAACTGCTACTGAAGGCCATCACCATCGCCGCCATCGCCGCTGCCGCCAACGCCCACGCCGTGACCGACCCGGCCGGCGACTTCCTCGCGGGCTACACCGGCAGCCACGGCGGCGCGTTCGACGTGCTGTCGGCCGATGTCGGCTACAACGCCGCCACCAACGAATTCGTGTTCCGCACCACCGCCGCCGGCCCGATCGCCGGCGTGGCCGGCGCCGCCTATGTGTTCGGACTGGATGCGGGCGGCTCGACCAACGCGCCGTTTACCTCGGTCGGACTGCCGGGCGTAACCTTCAACTCGGTCGTGACGCTGCGCGCCGACGGCACCGGCAACGCCGGCGCCAACGTCTTGAGCACCCACATCGTCGGCAATGAGATCTACTCCACCGTATCGGCCGCGCTGCTGCCGTCCAAGGGCTTTGCCTTCAAGGACTACACCTGGACCGTATGGTCGATCGACACCCGCGTTTCCGGCCTGGGCCGCCTGGCCGACTTCGCGCCGGACGCCAACATCAAGGTCAGCGCCGTGCCGGAGCCGGCCACCTACGGCATGCTGGCCGCCGGCCTGGGCCTGCTGGGCATGGTTGCCCGCCGCCGCGCGCGCGCCGCCGGCGCCGATATGGCCGCCGGAGTATAGATGCTATCGGCGCGGCCCAGTCACAGCCGCGCCGGCGTCACGTAGGATGCGCTTTCAATCAGGAGACTCCTATGGATAACGCTCAAACGTCCGAACCGCGCTTCAACGCCGAACAACTGGCGGTGCTGGAACCGATACAAAACTATTTCCGGGGCCATGCCCAGGATAACGCCGACTTCATGCGCAAGGCCTTCCTGCCGAGCGCGCACATCGAATCGATGCGCGAAGGCGTGTTCACGTCGTGGCCGCTGGAGCTGTATTGCGAACGTTTCAAGGGCACGCCGGCCGCCGACGAGGCGCAACGCCGCCGCACCGCCGACTGGATCGAAGTGCACGGCAACGCCGCCTGCGCCCGCATCACGCTGGTGCACGGCGCCACGACCTTCGTCGATTACTTCGTGCTGCTCAAGACGGAGCAAGGCTGGAAGATCGCCAACAAGGCCTTCCACGGCCAAGCCACCTGAAGCACGTCAACTGACGGCGGGGCCTGGCATCGGCATCGGCCACGCGATCTCGAACATCGAGCCGCCCATGTCGCCGCGCCGGTAGGCGGCGACGCCGCCGTGTGCCTCGGCAATCGCGCGCACCACCGCCAGGCCCAGCCCGCTGCCGCCCACCGCGCCGGCGCGCGCATGATCGCCCCGGTGGAAGGCCAGGAACAGCTTGCCTTCCAGTTCCTCATCGATGCCGGGACCGGCATCTTCCACCTGCAGCAGATACAGCGCGCCCAGCACCCGCGTGCGGATGCGGATCACGCCGGGGTCGGCATAGCGTCCCGCGTTGTCCAGCAGGGCCAGCAGGATCTGCCGCATGCGCGCGGCGTCGCAGCAGATGCGCCCTTCCGCCAGGTCCAGCGCCAGCTGGTAGCCGGCCGCCTCCATCTGCGGCGCCAGCAGATGCACAACGTCGCGGATGGCGCCGGCAAGGTCGCAATCGGCCAGTTCCAGCTTCAGGTGGCCGCTGTCGAACATGCTCAACATGCGCAAGTCGTCGATCAGGCGCGACAGGCCTTCCACCTGGTGCAGCAAGCCGCGGAACTGTTTTTCGTCCGGCTGGAACACGCCCTCGGCCAAGCCTTGCAAGCGGCCGCGCAGTATCGTCACCGGCGTGCGCAGCTCGTGCGCGATGGCGGCGTTCCAGGTGACCATCTCGCGCTCCATGCGCTGCAGGCGTTCCGCCATGGCGTTGAAGTCGTCGACCAGCAAGGCGGTCTCGCCCAGCGAACGGTCGCCCGCCACCGCGCGCGCGGCCAGGTCGCCATGCGCGACGCGGCGCACGCTGTCGGCCACCGAATTCAACGGCGCCAGGATGCGCCTGGCCAAACGCGCCGACGCCCAGATCGCGAACACCAGCGCGACCATCGTGACGGATGCCATCCAGATCCATTCGGTGCTGGTGGGGATCATGTCGGAGGGGCCGGAGAGCAGCTCCGGGTTGTACTCGATCACCAGCGCGTAGAACACGTAGGAGCCCAGCAGGACGACCAGGGTCATCCCCAGCGACACGGCCAGCATCGCCAGCGTGATCTGCCGGTTCAGGCCGGGGCCGCGCATCATTCCGCATCCTCCAGCCGGTAGCCGACGCCGCGCAGGCTGGTCAGCACGCCGGTCAGGCCGCTGTCTTCCAGCTTCTTGCGCAGCTTGCTGACGTGGCTATCCACCGTGCGCTCCAGCGCGTTGCCTTCGGGCAGACAGGCAAGCAGCAGCTCGGCCCGCGTGAACACCCGCTTGGGTGCGCGCGCCATGTGGGTCAGCAGGCGGAACTCGGTCAGCGTCAGGTTCAGCGGCGTGCGCTGGCCGTTCACCTCGGCGCTGGCCTGATAGGTTTCAAGGTCGATCTCCAGCGGCCCGCAACGCAGCACGCCGGCGACCGGTCCGACGTTGCGCGCGGCGGCGCGGCGCAGCACGGCGCCCACGCGCGCGGCCACTTCGGCCGGGTTGAAGGGCTTGACCACGTAATCGTCGGCGCCGATGCGCAGGCCCATCAGCTTGTCGATATCCTGGTCGTGCGCGGTCAGCATGATCACCGGCGTGTCGCCGCGCTGGCGCAGTTCGGACAGCACCTTCCAGCCATCGACGCGCGGCATCTGCACGTCCAGCAGCACCAGGTCGGGCTTCAGCGACAAATGCAGGTCGAGCGCGATGCGGCCGTCGGCCGCGTGCACGGTGCGCAGGCCGTCGCGCGCCAGGTAGGCTTGCAGGATTTGGGCAATTTCGGCTTCGTCCTCGGCGATCAACACCAACGGGGTTCCGGGAGAACTAGACATGAATAAATTGAAAAAAAGTAACGATCTCCATCATATCTCCATATTTCCTCAATAGATAGGTCACGTTGGGCGTTTAAAGTTGCTAGTCCTGCATTCCCTCACGGAGGGAAAACACTTTGGACGACTAGCTATGCACATCACGAAGATTTCACTCAAGGCCTTGCCGGCGCTGCTGTCCGGGCTGACCCTGTTGACCCTGGCCGCCTGCCGCCAAGCGCCGCCCGACGAGGCGCCGCCGGCGCCGAAAGTCTCCACGCTGACCGTCGCCGCCGGCCCGGTGGAACTGGCCGAGGACCTGCCCGGCCGCGTCACCGCCTTCCGCACGGCGGAGATCCGGCCCCAGGTGGGCGGCATCGTCCAGCGCCGCCTGTTCGAGCAAGGCGCCGAAGTGAAGGCCGGCGCGCCGCTGTTCCAGATCCACACCGCACCCTTCCAGGCCGACGCCGACACCGCCGCCGCCGCGCTGCAACGCGCCGAAGCGGCGCTGGTGCGCGCCAGGATCCAGGCCGAGCGCATCCGCCCGCTGGTGCAGGCCGACGCCATCAGCCAGCAAACCTATGACGACGCCGTATCGCAGCGCGACCAGGCCCAGGCCGAAGTGGCGCAGGCCAAGGCCACGCTGGCGCGCCGCCGCCTCGATCTCGGCTACGCGACCGTCACGGCACCGATCTCCGGCCGCATCGGCGAGGAGCTGGTGACCGAAGGCGCACTGGTGGCGCAAACCGACGCCACGCCGATGGCCCGCGTCCAGCAGATCGACCAGGTGTACGTGGATGTACGCCAGCCGGCCTCCATGCTGCGCACGCTGCGCGGCGACGCCGCCCATCCGCCCAAGGCCACCATCCTGGACGGCAGCGGCAATAACTACGGCCTGGACGCGCGCATCCTGTTCTCCGGCATCAACGTCGATACCGGCACCGGCGACATGGTGTTGCGCATCCTGGTCGACAACCGCGACCGCCAACTGCTGCCCGGCATGTTCGTGCGCGCCCGCATCGCGCGCATGGCCGACGCCGACGGCATCCTGGTGCCGCAGCAAGCCGTGCTGCACGCCGGCGCCAGCCGCGTCTGGGTGGTAGGGGCGGGCAACAAGGCCGTGCTGCGCGACGTCAAGCTGGGCGGCATGGTCGGCCACAACTACCTCATCACCCAGGGGCTGAAGGCCGGCGAGAAAATCGCGGTCGAAGGCCTGGACCGCATCCGGCCCGACACCAAACTGGAGCTCACGCCGTGGCAACGCGAAGCTGCCAGCACCGCCGTCGCCGCCATGGCCGGCGCGCCGGCGCAGCGCTAATACTGCAAGGAACAAGTCATGCCTCAATTTTTCATCGACCGCCCTGTTTTTGGCTGGGTGATCGCCATCTTCATCGTCCTGTTCGGACTGATCGCCATCCCGCAATTGCCGGTTGAGCGCTATCCGTCGGTGGCGCCGCCCAGCGTCAGCATCAGCGCCAGCTATCCCGGCGCCACGCCGCAGACCATGAACGACGCGGTGGTCAGCCTGATCGAACGCGAACTCTCCAGCGTCAAGAACCTGCTGTACTTCGAATCGTCGGCCGACACTTCCGGTTCGGCGCAGATCACCGCCACCTTCAAGCCTGGCACCAATCCGGAGCTGGCCCAGGTGGACGTGCAAAACCGCCTCAAGTCGGTCGAGCCGCGCCTGCCGCAGGCGGTGCGCCAGAACGGCCTGTCGGTCGAATCGGCCGGTTCCGGCTTCCTGATGATCGTCGGCCTGAGCGCCAGCAACGGCAAGTACGACGAGATCGACCTGAGCGACTACATGGCGCGCAACGTGGTCGAGGAACTGCGCCGCATTCCCGGCGTCGGCCGGGTGCAGCTGTTCGGCGCCGAGAAAGCCATGCGCATCTGGGTCGATCCCAACAAGCTGGTTTCCTACAAGCTGACCATGGGCGACCTGAGCACGGCCGTGGCCCAGCAGAACGCCCAGATCGCACCGGGCCGCATCGGCGATACGCCCACCCTGCCCGGCCAGCGCGTGTCGATCCCGCTGACCGTGCAAGGCCAGTTGCAAACGCCGGAACAGTTCGCCGCCATCGTGCTGCGCGCCAATCTGGACGGCTCCAAGGTCGTCATGAGCGACGTCGCCCGCGTCGAGCTGGGCGCGCAGAACTACGCCAGCGCCACGCGCGAGAACGGCCGCGCCGCCACCGGCGCCGCCGTGCAGCTGTCGCCCGGCGCCAACGCGGTCAAGACGGCGCAGGCCGTGCGCGAGCGCATGCATGAACTGAGCAAGACCCTGCCGGCCGGCATCAGCTACTCGGTGCCGTTCGATACCGCGCCGTTCGTCAAGATCTCCATCGAGAAAGTGGTGCATACGCTGCTCGAAGCGATGCTGCTGGTGTTCCTGGTCATGTACCTGTTCCTGCAAAAGATACGCTACACGCTGATCCCGGCCATCGTCGCGCCGATCGCGCTGCTGGGCACCTTTGCCATCATGCTGTTGCTGGGGTTCTCGGTCAACGTGCTGACCATGTTCGGCATGGTGCTGGCGATCGGCATCATCGTCGACGACGCCATCGTGGTGGTCGAGAACGTCGAGCGCCTGATGGCCACCGAAGGCTTGTCGCCCAAGGCCGCCACCTCGAAGGCGATGCGCGAGATCACCGGCGCCGTCATCGGCATCACGCTGGTGCTGACGGCGGTGTTCATCCCGATGGCGCTGGCCAGCGGCTCGGTGGGCGCCATCTATCGCCAGTTCACGCTGTCGATGGCGGTCTCGATCCTGTTCTCCGCCTTCCTGGCGCTGACGCTGACGCCGGCCCTGTGCGCCACCCTGCTCAAGCCGGTCGATCCGCTGCATCAGGAGAAGACCGGCTTCTTCGGCTGGTTCAACCGCAAGTTCGACCGCATGAACAGCCGCTATGAAAGCGGCGTGGCGCGCATCGTCAAGCGCTCCGGGCGCGTGATGCTGGTGTTCGCCGTGCTGGTCGGCCTGCTGGCCTTCGGCTTCCGGCTGCTGCCGGCGTCCTTCCTGCCGGAAGAGGACCAGGGCTATTTCATCACCTCGATCCAGCTGCCGTCCGACGCCAGCACCGAACGCACGCTCGACATCGTCAAGAAATTCGAGGATCACCTGGTGACGCGCAACGGCATCAGCAACAACCAGTCGATACTCGGTTGGAGCTTCACCGGCAGCGGACCGAACGCGGCCATCGCCTTCACCATGCTGAAGGACTGGGACCAGCGCAACGGCGCCACCGTGCAGCAGGAGGTGGAACTGGCGCAGGCCGCCATGTCGCAGACCAACGAGGGCCAGGTGATGAGCGTGATGCCGCCGGCCATCGACGATCTCGGCAACTCGTCCGGCTTCTCGCTGCGCCTGCAGGACCGCGCCAACCAGGGCGCCGCCGCGCTGAAGGCAGCGCAGCACCAGCTGCTGGAACTGGCCTCGCGCAGCAAGCTGGTCGAGGGCGTCTATCCCGAAGGCTTGCCGGATGGCGCCAGCATCCAGCTCGACGTCGACCGCCAGAAGGCGGAAGCATTGGGCGTGGCCTTCACCAGCATCAGCGAAACGCTGTCGGCCGCGATGGGCTCGCAGTACGTGAACGACTTCCCCAACCACGGCCGCATGCAGCAGGTGATCATCCAGGCCGACGCCGGCGCCCGCATGCAGCTGGACGACGTGCTGCGTCTGCACGTGCGCAATGCGGCCGGCGGCATGGTGCGCCTGAGCGAAGTGGTCACGCCGCAGTGGCGCGACACGCCGCTGCAAATGGTGCGCTACCAGGGCTATCCGGCGGCCAGCATCAGCGGCAGCGCCGCGCCCGGCGCGTCCAGCGGCGAGGCGATGGCTGAGATGGAGCGCCTGGCCAAACAGCTGCCGCCCGGTTACGCGCTTGAATGGACCGCCAGCTCGCTGCAGGAGAAGCAGTCCGCCGCGCAGGCGCCGATGCTGATGGCGCTGTCGATGCTGGTGGTGTTCCTGGTGCTGGCGGCGCTGTACGAGAGCTGGTCGATACCGCTGTCGGTGATGCTGGTGGTCCCGCTGGGCCTGCTCGGCTGCGTGGCCGCCGTGCTGATACGCGGCTTGCCGAACGACGTGTTCTTCAAGGTCGGCATGATCACCGTGATCGGCCTGTCCGCCAAGAACGCGATCCTGATCATCGAGTTCGCCAAGCAGATGCACCAGGACGGCAAAGGCCTGATGGAATCGGCCATCGAAGCGGCGCGCCTGCGCTTGCGCCCCATCCTGATGACGTCGCTGGCCTTCGCGCTGGGTGTGCTGCCGCTGATGCTGGCCGGCGGCGCCAGCTCGGAGACCCAGCACGCGATCGGCACCGGCGTGTTCGGCGGCATGGTCACCGCGACCATCCTGGCGATCTTCTTCGTGCCGGTGTTTTATGTGTTTGTACTAGGTCTCGTTGAACGGTTCGGCGCCAGGCGCCAGCCGGAAGCGGGCATCGCAGAGAAGGAAGCGGCATGAGTAAATCCCACATCCCGGCCGCGCTGGCCCTGGCGCTGCTGCTGGGCGGCTGTTCGCTGACGCCGGTTTTAGAAACACCCGCAGCGCCGGTGCCCGCCAGTTTTGGCGCTGCCGCCGGCGCCGGCGCCAGCGGCGCCGATCTTGGCTGGCGATCGATGTTCGGCGATCCGCGCCTGCAAGCCCTGATCGACCTGGCGCTGAAGAACAACCGCGACCTGCGCCTGGCCCTGCTCAACGTGCAGTCCGTGCGCGCCCAGTTCGACCTCCAGGACAGCGCCCGCCTGCCGACGGTGAACGCCAACGCCGGCCTGGTCAAGCAGCGCAGCGCCGCCAACGGCGCGGCCGCCGCCTCGGTGGACAGCCAGAAGTCGGCCGGGATCGGCATCAGCGCGTTCGAGCTGGACTTGTTCGGCCGCGTGGCCGCGCTGTCCGAGGCGGCGTTCGCGCGCTATGTCGCCAGCGACGAGAGCCGGCGTGCCGCGCAGATCGCGCTGGTCGGCGCGGTGGCGGACGCCTACTTCGCCCAGCGCCTGGCCGAGGAACAGCTGCAACTGACCGAGCGCACGCTGGCCGACTGGCAGCGCTCGCTGGAACTGGCCCAGCAGCTGAAGGCCGCCCGCCAGCGCAGCGGCCTCGACGTCGCCGAAGCGGAAGGCCAGGTCGCCAGCGCGCAGGCGGACCGCGAAGCGCGCCTGCGCGCCGTGGCGCAGGCCGGCAATGCGCTGGACCTGCTGACCGGCGTCCACGCGCCGGCCGCTCTGCCGGGCGGCGTCGCGCTGGACCGGCAGCCGGTGCTGGTGCAATTGCCGGCCGGCCTGCCATCCGAGCTGTTGACCCGCCGTCCCGACATCCGCCAGGCCGAACAGGGACTGGTGGCCGCCAACGCCGACATCGGCGCGGCCAAGGCCGCGTTCTTCCCGCAGATCTCGCTGACGGCCAGCCTCGGCTTTGCAAGCCCGTCGCTGTCCGGCATGTTCGGCAGCGGCCAGCGGACCTGGTCGTTCGCGCCGCAGATCACGCAGCCGCTGTTTAACCACGGCAAGCTGCGCTCGGAACTGCGGCTGGCCGAGTTGCGCAAGTCCGCCGCCGTGCTGGAGTACGAAAAAGCCGTGCAGACCGGCTTCCGCGAAGTGGCGGATGGACTGGCCGGGCGCGCCACCTACGGCCGCCAGATCGAAGCGCAGACCCGCGTGGTCGGCAGCGCCGAGCGGCGCCTGGTCTTGTCCCGGCTGCGCTACGACGCCGGCCAGGACAGCCGCCTGGAGCTGCTGGACGCGCAGCGGCTGCTGTATGCCAGCCAGCAAACCCTGCTGGAACTGCGGCGCAACGAGTTCGGCAACGCCGTGGCGCTGTACAAGGCGCTGGGCGGCGGCCTGCGCGGCGAGTAGCAGCACTGGCGCAATGAGGTGATTTTGATTCAGATCATATATTTTTCGGGGGACGCTTGTTAGGCTGGACTTTTCACTTGTCCTGGAGAACGTCATGTCCTACAAAACCATACTCGTCCACGTCGACAGCTCGGCCCACGCCCCGGAACGCATCGCTTTGGCCGCGCGCCTGGCAGGCCAGCAGGAAGCGCATCTGATCGGCGCGGCCACCACCGGCGTCTCGGGCGAGTTCTACCGCAACAGCGCCATGATGTATGGCGGCATGGTGCCGCAAGAACAGCTCGATGAAATGATCAGCACCGCCGAACAGGCGCTGGTGCGCTTCGAAGCCCAGGCCCGCGCGGCCGAGGTACGCTACGAACGCCGCATCAGCGATGACGACGCCACGGACGGCCTGGTGCTCCAGGCGCGCTATGCCGACCTGGTGGTGCTCAGCCAATGCGAGCCGGGCGAAGAAGGGGTGCTGATGGGCCCCGGCCTGGCGGCCTATCTGGCGCTGCACGGCAGCCGGCCGGTGCTGGTGGTGCCGTATGCCGGCACCTATCCGCACATCGACCGCCATGCGCTGGTGGCCTGGGACGGCAGCCGCTCCGCCACCCGCGCCGTCACCGACGCGCTGCCGCTGCTGCGCCGCAGCGCCCGCGTCACACTGGTGGTGTTCGATGCCGAGCATCAGTACGGCGTGCATGGCGCCGAACCTGGCACCGATATCGCGCTGTTCCTGGCGCGCCACGGCGTCGAGGTTGAAGTCTTGCAGCAGCCGAAACCGCATGCCATGAACATCGGGGAAGCGCTGTTGTCGCTGTCGGCCGATCTGGGCGCCGACCTGCTGGTGATGGGCGCCTACGGCCACCAGCGCTGGCGCGAAACCGTGCTGGGCGGCGTCACCCGCACGCTGCTGGAATCGATGACGCTGCCCGTGCTGATGTCGCATTGAGGAGCGGCCATGAGCTATAAAACCATCGCCGTGCATTGCGACCAGTCGCCGCATGCGGTTGGCCGCTACGCGCTGGCCGCCAAGGTCGCGCTGGCCACCGGCGCCCACCTGACCGGGGTCGCGCTGACCGGCATCTCGCGCTATGCGGAATGGAACGACAGTCTGGGCGCCTGGCCGCTGCCGCCGCATGTGCTGGACCATCTGCGCCACCAGGCCGCCGCCGCCCTGGCCAACTTCGAACGCAATGTGGCCGCTGCCGGCGTGAAGCTGTGGTCCAGCAGCCTGTACGAGGACGACGCCGAAAGCGGCCTGCTGCTGCATGCCCGCTATGCCGATCTGCTGGTGCTGAGCCAGACCGACCCTGACGACGTCCAGTTCGGCGTCGGCCGTCCGCTGCCGCCGGAACTGCTGCTGCAAAGCGGCCGCCCGCTGCTGCTGGCGCCGACCGAGGCCAGGGCCGCCGGTACGCAGGCGGCGTTCCGCCATCCGCTGCTGGCCTGGGATGGCAGCGCGCAAGCGGCGCGCGCCTTCAGCGACGCCCTGCCCTTGCTGCACCTGGCCGAACGCATCACATTGTTGGTGCTCAACGCGGACCGCGACCCGGCCCGCCATGGCACCGAAGCGGGCGCCGACATGGCGCTATTCCTGGCGCGTCACGGCGTGCAGGTGGACGTGATGCGCGAGTTTACGACGGTGGAGATCGGTTCGGCCCTGCTATGCGCCGCGGCCGAACGGGGTTGCGACCTGTTGGTGATGGGCGGCTACGGCCACCACCGCCTGCATGAAACCCTGCTGGGCGGCGCCACCCGCAGCATATTGCGCGAGATGACGCTGCCGGTGCTGATCTCGCACTGAGACCAGCCCTGCCTCAATGCTGTAGCACGAAGTTGCCTGGCGCCGGACCCAACACCCGGCCCAGGCCCATCGCCGGCGGCGCCACGCGCTCCCGGCTGGCATGGCGCACCAGCCATTGCTGCCAATGCGGCCACCAGGAACCGTCGGTGCGCTCGGCGCTGTTCAACCACTCGTCCGGACTGCTGTAGCCCGCCGCCTGCGCCTGGGTGCTGGCGGGATGACTGCGGTAGCTGCGGTTGACGTGGCCGGGCTCGGAAACGATGCCGGCGTTGTGGCCGCCGGACGCCAGCACGAAGTCGATGGGCGCGCCGCTCAGCAGGTGGATCTTGTACACCGAACGCCACGGCGACACGTGATCGCGCTCGGTGCCGACCACAAACATCGGCGTGCGGATGTCGGACAAGGCGACCGGCTTGCCCTGCGCCGTATAGCGGCCCTCGGCCAGGTCGTTGCGCAGGAACAGTCCGTGCAAATATTCGCTGTGCATGCGGAACGGCAGCCGCGTGCTGTCGGCGTTCCAGGACATCAAGTCGTTCGGCGCGCTGCGCTCGCCCATCAGGTACTCGCGCATCATGCGCGACCATACCAGGTCGCGCGCATGCAGCAGCTGGAAGGATGCGGCCATCTGGTCGCCGTCCAGGTAGCCCTGGTCCCACATCAGCGCGTCCAGGAATGCCAGTTCGCTATCGTCGATGAACAGGCCCAGTTCGCCGGGCTCGCTGAAATCGGTCTGCGCCGCCAGCAGCGAGATGGAGGCCAGCTTGCCGCACTTGCCGCGGTCGCCCGAATCGATGGCGGCGGCGGCGATCGCCAGCAAGGTGCCGCCCAGGCAATAGCCCACCGCGTGCACCGGCGCGCCGCCGCCCAACTGGTCGGCCTGCTCCAGCGCGGCGAACACGCCGTGCTCCAGGTAATCGTCCATGCCCATGTTGCGGTCGTGCTGGTCGGGATTGCGCCACGACAGCATCAACACCGTGTGGCCCTGCTGCACCAGGTAGCGCACCAGCGAATTGTGCGGCGACAGGTCGAGGATGTAGTACTTCATGATCCACGACGGCACGATCAGCACCGGTTCGCGGTACACCTTTTCGGTCTGCGGCGAGTACTGGATCAGCTCGATCAATTCGTTGCTGTAGATGACCTGGCCCGGCGTCACCGCCACATCCTGCCCCGGCACATAGCTGGGGCCGGTCGGCTCCGGCACCGCCATGTCGGGCGGCGCCAGGCGGCGGCACAGGTCGCGGCGCCAGTTGAGCGCGCCGTCGATCAGGCTGCGCCCGCCGCTGGCCGCCGCCGCCCGCAGCACCTCCGGATTGGTCCACAGGTAGTTCGACGGCGAGTACATGTCCAGCAGCTGGCGGGCGGTGAAGGCCACCACGTCCGCATGGTGCGGCGACACCCCGCGCACACCACTGGTGGCCTGGCCCCAAAACTGTTCGGCTTGTTTAAAGCTGTTCACGTACTGCGAAAACGGCCACTGATGCCAGGCGGCGTTATCAAAGCGCTTGTCGTCGCTGGCAAGCGGCTTGGCCATCGCGGCCCACGCTCCCAGACATTGCGCCGCCAGCTCGCTGCGCTTGCCCGGCGACACCGCCAGGTGCTGCCACCAGTCCTGGAACGCCAGCGACATCGCGATCGGCGACACGCCGCCGGTCATCCGCGCCATCTGGCTTTGCAAGTACAGGTCGAGCGAATTGCCGGGTGCCTTGGATTCCGGCGCCGGCGCGGGCGTCGCTACGCCCGGAACAACTTTCAACTGTGCAGTCTTCACATGCCCTCCTGATTTGACGATGCACCGATTATGGTTGGGGGGCGTCCCGGAAGTATTTGATCTGGATCAAATACTTCCCCGTGTGCGCTCTCTAGACTGCCCTGCATCGCCAACCAGAGCCGACCACCATGAACGAATCCGACGACATTATTGAAAACATCACTTTCGACGAGTTGCAGGTAGGCCAGTGCGCGCGACTGAGCCGCACGCTGGGCAAGGACGATATCTCCGCCTTTGCCGCCGTTTCCGGCGACGTCAATCCGGCCCATGTCGATCCGGAGTACGCCGGCCACACGCTGTTCCACGGCGTGATCGCGCACGGCATGTGGGGCGCGGCGCTGATTTCGCGCCTGCTGGGCACCTGCCTGCCCGGTCCCGGCACGATCTACCTGGCGCAGACGTTGCAGTTCCTCAAGCCGGTGCGCATCGGCGACGAGCTGCGCATCACCGCCACGGTGACGGCCAAGGAGTCGGTCAAGAAGCATGTGCTGCTCGATTGCGAGATCAAGAACCAGACCGGCGCCGTGGTGCTGACCGGCGTCGCCACGGTGATCGCGCCGAGCGAAAAAGTACGTCGCCCGCGCGTCCACATGCCGCCGCTGAGTCTGTCCCAGGTGCACGCCGATTATGCCAGCCTGATGGCGGCCGCGGCGCCACTGACGCCGGTGCGCTGCGCCGTGGTCCATCCCTGCGACGAAGCCTCGCTGCGCGGCGCCCTGGACGCCGCCAGGCATGGCCTGATCGTGCCGGTGCTGGTCGCGCCGCTGGCGCGCCTGCGGACGCTGGCCGATGGCGCCTCGCTGTCGCTCGACGGCGTCGAACTGGTCGACGTGCCGCACAGCCATGCGGCCGCCGCGCACGGCGCCGCCATGGCCGCCGCCGGCGAAGTGGAGATGCTGATGAAGGGCAGCCTGCACACGGACGAGCTGATCTCCGCCGTGCTGGCGACGCCGGGGCTGCGCACTGCGCGCCGGCTGTCGCACGTGTTCCGGGTCGAAGTGCCGCTGTACGACAAGGTGCTGCTGATCTCGGACGGCGCGCTCAACATCCAGCCCACGCTGGAACACAAGGTCGACATCGTGCAGAACGCCATCAAACTGGCGCACGCGCTGGGCATGGCCGAACCCAAGGTCGCCATCCTGTCGGCGGTGGAGACGGTGACGCCGAAAATCCCCTCCACGCTGGACGCGGCGGCCCTGTGCAAGATGGCCGAGCGGGGCCAGATCAGCGGCGCGCTGCTGGACGGCCCGCTGGCCTTCGACAACGCCATTTCGCCGGTGGCCGCGCGCGCCAAGGGCATCGTCTCGGCGGTCGCCGGCCACGCCGACATCCTGATCGCGCCCGATCTCGAAGCCGGCAACCTGTTGGCCAAGCAGCTGGAATACCTGGCCGGCGCCGCCGTCTGCGGCGTGGTGCTGGGCGCGGCCGTCCCGATTGCCCTGACCAGCCGCGCCGACGACGCCGCCGCCCGCACCGCCTCGGCGGCGCTGGCGCTGATACTGGCCCATCGTTATCGGCAACAGCGGCCGTAAGGACCGCCCACGGACGGTGGACCCCGCCTGCCACCGTCCATTTGTTGATTTTTGATCTACATCAATTACACGCGCTTGACTGTCGCCGTACACTGCGATCGCCGCTTGACTGTCGGCATCACCCCGCACTTCTCAAGGAGTTTCACTATGTTCCAGCCTGCGCCGTTCGCCTGGCCGCGCACCGCCGTGACAGCGGCCGCGCTCGCCGCGTCGCTGCTGTTGCCGGCTTGCGGCTCGATGGCGCCGCAGTATGCCCGGCCGCCGCTGCCGGTGGCGGCCGATTACGCCGCGTCCGCAATGACCGCCCCGTCCGCCGCCGCGCTGCCCGAGTGGCGCGCCTATTTTTCCGCGCCGGCGCTGCAGGCGTTGATCGTCGAGGCGCTGGCGCAGAACCGCGACCTGCGCATCGCCGCCCTGCGCGTTGAACAAGCGCGCGCCGCCTACGGCATCGAACGCGCCGCGCGCCTGCCGCTGCTGGCGGCCCAGGCCAGCGGCCAGCGCCAGCAAGTGCCGGCCGATCTCAGCCTGACCCGGCGCGAAATGATCACCAGCCAGTACCAGGCCGGGCTGGGCGTGAGCGCCTGGGAGATCGACCTGTGGGGCCGCCTGGCCAGCCTGCGCGACGCCGCCCTGCAAGACTACCTGGCCAGCGACGCCGCCCGCCGCGCCATCACCATGTCCCTGATCACCCACGTGGCCGAGGGCTATTTCGACGTGCGCGAAATCGACCAGCGCATCGCGCTGGCGCGGCGCACCTTGGCCACCCGGCAGGAAAGTTACCGCATCTACTCGCGCCGGGTGGCGGTCGGTTCCACCTCGCGCCTGAACCTGACGCAGGTGGAAACCCTGCTGCTGCAAGCGCAGGCGCTCACCAGCCAGCTGGAACAGGAACGCGAACGCAAACGCCATGCGCTGCAACTGCTGGTCGGCAGCGCCAGCGCGTTGGCGCCGCTGGACGCCACGGCCGCAGACCCGGCCGCCGGTTTGGGGGGCGCGTTGGCCGACACACTGCCCGCGCTGCCCCCCGGCCTGCCATCCGCGCTGCTGGAGCGGCGCGCCGACATCGTCGCCGCCGAGCACCAGCTGAGGTCGGCCAACGCCAGCATCGGCGCGGCGCGCGCCGCCTTCTTCCCGCAAGTGAGCCTGACCGCCGCGCTGGGCAGCGCCAGCGCCGAACTGAGTGGCCTGTTCGCCGGCGGCAGCCGCTCGTGGAGCCTCGCCCCCAGCATCACGCTGCCGCTGTTCGACGGCGAGCGCCGGCGCCACAACCTGAGCCTGACCGAAGCGCGCCGCGACAGCGCCATCGCCAGCTACGAAAAAACCATCCAGGGCGCCTTCCGCGACGTCGCCGACGCGCTGTCGGCCCAGGCCTGGCTGGGCCGCCAAGTGGCCATCGCCGAACGCGCCTTGCAGGTGCAGCGCGAACGCGCCCGCCTGTCGCAGCTGCGTTACGACAACGGCGCCGCCGCCTTCCTCGACGTGCTCGACGCCCAGCGCGACCTGCTCAGCGCCGAACAACAACTGATCCAGCTGCGCCGCGCCTTGCTGGGCGCCGGCATCGCCCTGTACAGCGCCCTCGGCGGCGACCCGGTCGTCGCCGCCCCGCCGCTGGCCGCCTCCAACCAACTGCCCCGCCCCCGCCTATGACTCCCAACCTGACACGCAAACTCGGCGCCGCCGCCGTCGCCCTGGCCCTGCTGGCCGGTGCCGCCTACGCCTGGCAGCGCATGCATCCCTCCGGCCCCGGCCCGGAATTCGCCAGCGGCAACGGCCGCATCGAAGCCACCGAGATCGACGTCGCCGCCAAGCTGCCGGGACGGCTGCAGGACATCGCCGTCAACGAAGGCGACTTCGTGAGCGCCGGCCAGGTGCTGGCCCACATGCAGGCGACCTCGCTGCAATCCCAGCGCGACGAAGCGGTGGCGCGCCAGGCGCAGGCCCAAACCACCGTCGCCAGCGCCGACGCCATGATCGCCGTGCGCCAGAGCGACTTCCAGGCCGCGCAGGCACTGGTGGTGCAACGCGAAAGCGAACTCGATGCGGCCCAGCGCCGTCTCAAGCGCTCCGAAACCCTGGTGCTGGAAGGCGCCTCGTCGGAACAGGAACTGGACGACGACCGCAGCCGCGTGCGTTCCACCAGCGCCGTGATCCGCGCCGCCAAGGCGCAGGCCGAAGCGGCGCGCAGCGCCATCGACGCCGCGCGCACCCAGGCCGGCGGCGCCCGCGCCTCGGTGACGGCGGCCCAGGCCACGGTCAACCGCATCGACGTCGACCTGGCCGACAGCGCATTGACGGCGCCGCGCGCCGGCCGTGTGCAGTACCGCATCGCGCAGCCCGGCGAAGTGCTGGGCGGCGGCGGCAAAGTGCTCAACCTGGTCGACCTGGCCGACGTCTACATGACCTTCTTCGTGCCCGAACAAGCGGCCGGCAAGCTGGCGCTGGGCGCGCCGGTGCGGGTGGTGCTGGATGCCGCGCCGCAGTACGTGCTGCCGGCGCGCGTATCCTTCGTCGCCAGCACCGCGCAGTTCACGCCCAAGACCGTGGAAACGGCCAGCGAACGCCAGAAGCTGATGTTCCGCGTCAAGGCCCAGATCGATCCGGCGCTGCTGCAAAAGCACGTGAAGCTGGTCAAGACCGGCCTGCCCGGCGTCGCCTGGGTGCAGCTTGACGCCAACACGCCGTGGCCGGCCAACCTGGAAATCAAGGTGCCGCGATGAGCGACGGCGTCGCGGCCGGCTTCGCCGGTCTGCGCGGCGTGGCACTGCAATACGGCGACACCCGCGCGCTGCGCGCCATCGACCTGGAACTGCCGGCCGGCTGCATGATAGGCCTGATCGGCCCGGACGGCGTCGGCAAATCCAGCCTGCTGTCGCTGGTGGCCGGCGCCCGCGCGGTGCAGCAAGGCAGCGTGACGGTGCTGGGCGGCGACATGCGCAGCAAGCGCCACCGCGACGCCGTCTGCCCGCGCATCGCCTACATGCCGCAGGGGCTGGGGCGCAACCTGTATCCCACCTTGTCGGTGGAGGAAAACCTGCAATTCTTCGGTCGCCTGTTCGGCCACGACGCCGCCAGCCGTCGCCGTCGCATCGACCAGCTGACCGCCAGCACCGGCCTGGCGCCGTTCCTGCAACGGCCGGCCGGCAAGCTGTCCGGCGGCATGAAGCAGAAGCTGGGCCTGTGCTGCGCGCTGATCCACGACCCCGACCTGCTGATCCTGGACGAACCGACCACCGGCGTCGATCCGCTGTCGCGCGCGCAGTTCTGGGACTTGATCGCCCACATCCGCAGCCAGCGCCCCAGCATGAGCGTGGTGGTGGCCACCGCCTACATGGAGGAAGCCGACCGCTTCGACTGGCTGGTGGCGATGGACGACGGCCAGGTGCTGGCCACCGGCACGCCGCAGGAACTGCGCACCCGCACCGCCACGACGACGCTGGAGCAAGCCTTCATCGCGCTGCTGCCGGCCGGGAAGCGCGGCGACCACCAGGCGGTGACGGTGCCGCCGTTCCAGCCGGCCGAGGGCAGCGACAGCATCGCCATCGAAGCGCAGGGCCTGACGATGGTGTTCGGCGACTTTACTGCGGTCGACCATGTGGACTTCCGCATTCGCCGTGGCGAAATCTTCGGCTTCCTCGGCTCCAACGGCTGCGGCAAGTCGACCACGATGAAAATGCTGACCGGGCTGCTGCCGGCCACCGAGGGCAGCGCCCTGCTGTTCGGCCGCGCGGTCGATGCCGGCGACATGGCAACGCGCCGCCGCGTCGGCTACATGTCGCAGGCGTTCTCGCTGTACGGCGAGCTGACGGTGGAACAGAACCTGGTGCTGCACGCGCGCATGTTCAGCGTGCCCGAAGCCGAGATAGCCGGCCGCGTGGCCGACATGGCGCAGCGCTTCGGCCTGGCCGGCGCGCTGGCCACGCTGCCCGAACAGCTGCCGCTAGGCGTGCGCCAGCGGCTGTCGCTGGCGGTGGCGATGGTGCACAAGCCGGAACTGCTGATCCTCGACGAACCGACGTCCGGCGTCGATCCGGTGGCGCGCGACCTGTTCTGGCGCCTGATGATAGACCTGGCGCGCAACGACCAGGTCACCATCTTCATCTCGACCCACTTCATGAACGAGGCCGAACGCTGCGACCGCATCTCGCTGATGCACGCGGGCCGCGTGCTGGTGAGCGCCGCGCCGGCGGAACTGCCGGCCTTGCGCGGCGTCGCCACGCTGGAGCAGGCCTTCATCTCGTATCTGGAAGAAGCGGCCGGCGATGCGGCGGCGCCGGCCAAAGCGCCAACGCCGGCGCCGCCGGCGGTGGCCGCCGCGCCGCGCGCCGGCTGGCGCCGCAGCCTGCAACGCGCCTACAGCTACACGCTGCGCGAAACGCTGGAACTGCGCCGCGATCCGGTGCGCGCCACGCTTGCGTTACTCGGCACGGCGATCCTGATGTTCATCATCGGCTACGGCATCAACATGGACGTCGAGAACCTGTCCTACGCGGTGCTGGACCGCGACCAGAGCGGCCTGAGTCAAAACTATGCGCTCAACCTGTCCGGTTCGCGCTACTTCATCGAACGCGCGCCGCTGGCCGACTACGACGACCTGGATCGCCGCATGCGCAGCGGCGAACTGGCGCTGGCGATCGAGATCCCGCCCGGCTTCGGCCGCGACCTGCAACGCGGCGCCCCGGTGACGGTCGGCGCCTGGGTCGACGGCGCCATGCCGATGCGGGCCGAAACCACGCGCGGCTACGTGCAAGCGATGCATATGGGCTGGCTGGCCGACCTGGCGCAGCACCGGCTGGGCATGAAGCTGGCCGGCGCAGGCACGCTGGAGACGCGCTATCGCTACAACCCCGACGTCAAGAGCCTGCCCGCCATGATCCCGGCCGTGATCCCGATGCTGCTGATGATGATCCCGGCGATGCTCAGCGCGCTGTCGGTGGTGCGCGAGAAGGAGCTGGGCTCCATTCTCAACTTGTACGTTACGCCGGTGACGCGGCTGGAATTCTTGCTCGGCAAGCAGGTGCCCTACGTCGCGCTGGGCATGCTGAACTTCGCGCTGCTGACCGTGCTGGCGGCCACCGTGTTCGGCGTGCCGGTCAAAGGCAGCCTGCTGGCGCTGACCTTGGCCGCGCTGGTGTACGTGATCTGCGCCACCGGCCTTGGACTGCTGGTCTCGACCTTCACCCGCAGCCAGATCGCCGCGCTGTTCGTGACCATGATAGGCACCATCATCCCCTGCGTACAGTTCGCCGGCCTGCTCAATCCGGTGTCCGGCCTGAGCGGCATCGGCGCGCTGATCGGCCGCATCTACCCGGCCACCTATTTCCTGACCATCAGCCGGGGCGTGTTCAACAAGGCGCTTGGGCTGGCTGAGCTGGGCGGCTCATTGTGGCCGCTGCTGCTGGCGGTGCCGGTGATCCTCACCTTGTCGGCGCTGCTGCTCGACAAACAGGAGCGATAGACATGCGCATACCTCTCCACACGCGCGCGGCGCACATCTACCGGCTCGGCATCAAGGAGCTGTGGAGCCTGCTGCGCGATCCGGCCATGCTGGTGCTGATCGTCTACACCTTCACGCTGTCGATTTACGTGGCGGCCACCGCGATGCCGGAAAGCCTGAACAACGCCGCCATCGCCATCGTCGACCTGGATGGTTCGCCCTTGTCGGCGCGGATCGCGGCCGGCTTCTATCCGCCGCACTTCCGCACGCCGTCGCTGGTGACCGCCGACCAGGCCGACGCTGGCCTGGACAGCGGCAACTACACCTTCGTGCTGGCCATCCCGCCCGACTACCAGCGCGACACGCTGGCCGGCCGGGCGCCGACGATACAGCTCAACATCGACGCCACGCGCATGAGCCAGGCCTTTACCGGCAACGGCTACATCCAGCAGATCGTCGGCGCCGAAGTGGGCGATTTCCTGCGCCGCCAGCAGGCTGCGGCGGCGCCGCCGGTCGCGCTAGACCTGCGCATGCGCTTCAATCCCAACCTGGAGCAGTCGTGGTTTGGATCGCTGATGGAGATCATCAACAACGTCACCATGCTGTCCATCATCCTGACCGGCGCCGCGCTGATACGCGAACGCGAACACGGCACCATCGAGCACCTGCTGGTGATGCCGGTGACGCCGATGGAAATCATGCTGGCCAAGGTGTGGTCGATGGGAACGGTGGTGGTGCTGGCGGCGTTGGCGTCGCTGGTGTTCATCGTGCAGGGGGCGCTGCACGTGCCGATCACCGGCTCGATCGCATTGTTCGTGCTGGTGACGGCGCTGCACCTGTTCGCCACCACGTCGATGGGGATCTTCCTCGCCACGCTGGCGCGCAGCATGCCGCAATTTGGCATGCTGCTGGTGCTGGTGCTGCTGCCGCTGCAAATGCTGTCGGGCGGCTCGACGCCGCGCGAAAGCATGCCGGTGCTGGTGCAGGACATCATGCTGGCGGCGCCGACCACCCACTTTGTGGCGGCCGCGCAGGCCATCCTGTACCGCGGCGCAGGCCTGAGCGTGATCTGGCCGCAGATGCTGGCGCTGGTGGCGATCGGCGCGGTGCTGTTTGCGCTGTCGCTGCGGCGCTTCCGCAAGACCATCGGGCAGATGGCCTGAGCGGCGTCAGTCGTGGAAGGCGTCGACCACTTTGCGTTGACCGAGCATGAAGGCGTCTGCCACATGGCGCAGCGGCGCCACATCGACGTCCGAGCGGCCTTCCTTGACCAGGCTGGCGAAGCGGCGGTACAGCGACGGGTACTCGGCTTCCTTGTCGAGCGGCTGTTCGACGCCGTGCACCCACAGGCGCGCGCCGCCGTCGCTCAGTTTAAGCTCGCCATCCGACGTTAGCACGACGATGTCCCAACTTTGCTTGCCGGTCTGGCGCCAGTCGAAGACGGCGTGCACCGGCATCCCGGCGCCATCCTGGAAGTGCAGTTCGGCGGCGATGGGGGCGTCGCGGTTGTCAGGGAATTCCAGCGTGGCGCGGTTCAGGAAAATCAGCGACGGCAGGATCTCGGTGACGATGGACAGCGCGTTGATGCCGGGATCGAACACGCCCAGGCCGCCGGCCTGCCAGATCCATTCCTGGTTCGGGTGCCACTGGCGCACGTCTTCCTTCCAGATGACCTGCATCGCGGTTGGCGCGTGCGCGGCCAGGTAGGCCTTGGCCGGCTGCACCGCCGGCGCGTAGCGCGAGTGCCAGCTGGTGAACAGGGTCAGGCCCTTGGCGGCGGCCAGCGCCTCCAGGTCGGCCACTTCGGACAGGGTCGCACCCGGCGGCTTCTCCAGGAATACGTGCTTGCCGGCGGCCAGCGCCACGCGGGCGGCCTGGTAGCGGTACTGCGGCGGCATGCACAACGACACGGCGTCGATCCCGGGCACGGCCGCCAGCATCTCCTCGATGGACTTGAACCCCGGCAGGCCGTCGACGGTGTTATGCCGGCTGGCCGAGGCCACCAGCTGGAAATCGGCGTTGGCCGCGATGGCGGGCAGGTGCTGGTCGTGGACGATCTTGCCGACGCCTACGATCGCGAGTTTGATTGCTGACATCATCTGTCTTTCATAAAATTGGGGCTTGTTCGCCACCATGCTACGACGAACGATGCCAGCTTAACCAATCATTTTTATCGCCGCAAACATACCGAAATGGCATGGGAGCGCCCAATGATGCGAAAATGCCGGGGTTTGCTACCGACCCAAGATCCCGCATGCCCCTGACCGCCGTCTCTCCCCTCCGCGCGCGCGACGCCCGCCGCATCGAACGCTATGCGGCCATGGCCGATACCGCCCGCTTCCTGCATCCGATCCAGCAAGCCTTGCTGCACCGGCGCGGCTGGCTCAAGATGCTGGCGCCGCGCGCCAGCGGCGGCGCCGAGCTGCCTTTGCCGCAAGCGGTGCGACTGGAGGAAGCGGTGGCCGCCGTCGACGGCAGCATGGGCTGGGTGCTCACGCTGTGCGCGGGGGCGGGATGGTTCGCCGGTTTCCTGCCGCAGGCGCTGGCGCGCGACATCATCGGCGGCAAGCGTGTGTGCCTGGGCGGCAGCGGCGCGCCGACCGGCTACGCCGACCAGGATGGCGATGGGGAAGCCGCAGGGTTCCGCATCACCGGCCGCTGGGACTACGCCAGCGGCGCGCCGATCGCCACCCATTTCACCTTGAACGCGATCCTGCGCGCCGACGGCCAGCCGCTGCTGGACGAACAAGGCGCGCCGCGCATCCGCGCCTTCCTGGTGCCGGCGGAGCAGGTGCAGATCGTGCCATCCTGGGGCAGTATCGGCATGCGCGCAAGCGCCTCGCACAGCTACCGCATCGACGGTGCATGGGTGAGCAAGGATCACGGCTTCACGATCAGTCCCGCCACCGCCACGGCCGATGGTCCGTTGTATCGTTTCCCGTTTTATTCGCTGGCCTTCGTTACGCTGGCCGCCAATGTGGCCGGCATGGCGAGCCATTTCATGCGGTTGGCGCGGCCCTGCATAAGCCGCCGCCGGCACGCCCTCAAGAACCTGCCGCTGCTGGAGGTCCCCGAAGTCGCCGCGTTGCTGCGCGACAAGGAGCAAACCCATGCCGCCGCCCGCGAGCGTTTCTACGACGTGCTGGATCGCAGCTGGACGCTGGTGGAAACCGGCACGCCGCTCACTGCGGACGATATGGAGGCGGTGCAGGCCAGCTCACTGGCGCTGGTGGCCGCTTCGCGCGCGGCGGTCGACGAACTGTATCCGTATTGCGGCCTGTACGCCGCCCACGAGGACAGCACCATCAACCGCGTCTGGCGCGACTTCCACACCGCCACCCAGCACTCGCTGCTGCTGCCTTGATTCCGGCGGCTGGGACACCCTACCGACAGGATTAACGTCGCCCTGGCCAGCCATCCGCCCCTGCGATGCGCCCGGAGCCCGCCGCGCCGGGCCTGGCTCAACTTTCAACCGGCAATTTGATCGTCGTCATAAAAATTGCTAGTAGACCTCAGCATAATGCTTGAAGTAGAGCAATTCCGCCCCCCAACAGTACGACCCGCCCCCGGACTTCCATGTATCGCATCCACAGTGTACGGAATATCTTGCTGTTCATCGTCGCGGCCCTGGTCTTGCCGGCGTTTTTGATCGGTCTGGGCGGGTCGCTGCAGGCATTTGACGCCAGCCGGGCGCAAAGCAATGCCTACACGCTACAGACCACGCACGACTTGTTGCTGAATATAGACAGCGAATTCAAATCGTTCGGCGCCATCGCCGCCACGCTGGCGGCCTCGCCCGCGCTACGGAACGGTGATCTGGCAACTTTCCACGCCCAAGGCGCGGCGGCCACGCGCTACAGCGCGGCGACCAATTTCGTCCTGACCGACCTGCATGGACAACAACTGGTCAATACCTTACGACCGTTCGGCACAGCGCTGCCCAGACATGGCAATCCGAAGTTGCTGAAGCGCGTAGCCGCGAGCGGCCGCATGCAAATATCCGAGCTCTATACCGGCGCCGTCACCGGGACCTGGATCATGAGTCTTTGCCTGCCGGTGCTGATCGAGGGCAAACTGCGCTATTTTCTCGACGTCGGCCTGGCCGCCGGCGAGTTCGCCACGTTGATCGCCGGCCGCAAGCTGCCGGCGGATTGGCTGGTGTCGATTATCGACCGCGACGGCACCGTTGTGGCGCGCAGCCATCTGGCGGCGCGCTACGTCGGCCGGAAGGCGCAACCGGACCCGCGCCAACCTGGCGCACCCGAGCTGCAGTCTCACGTGCGGACCACGTCGCTGGAAGGCATCCCCGTCTATACGGTCTTTGCCCGTTCGCCGGCGAGTGGCTGGGCCGTCAGCGTAAACATCCCCAGCGCCGGTGTGGATCAACAACTGTGGCGGGCATTTGCATTCGAATTGGCCGGCAGCGCCCTGCTGCTGGCGGTAGGCGTCGCCCTGGCAGGGCGCGCCAGCAAACACATCCAACAGGCCATGGCGCAATTGGTGGAGCTGTCAACTGCGCTAGGCAACGGCGCCGAACTGCCGCCACACCAGATCCGCCTGTGCGAGGCCGAACAGGTCGCCACCGCGTTGAGCGAAGCGGCGGCGCGCCAGCGACACAGCGATGCCGAACGCATCGAAGCGGCCACCAGGATACGCCAAGTCAACATCGAGCTGGAACAGCGGGTGCAGGACCGCACCGACGATTTGCGGCAATCGCGCCAGCTGCTCGCCTCCATGCTCGACCACATGCCGGCCATCATCGTCGTTAAGCACGCCGTCACCCTGCATTACGAAATCTTCAATCGGGCCGGCGAGCAGCTCTATGGCAGGCCAGGCAGCGCCGTCATCGGCCAGACCGACCTCGACCTCTACCCCGGCGCCGACGGCGCGGCGAAGTTGCAGTCCGACCGCGACGTGATCGCCTCGCGCCAGATCCTCGACATCGCCGAGGAAGCCGTGCTGGACGCAAGTGGACAAACACGCTATCTGCACACCAAGAAACTGGTCTTGCTGGACGCCGCCGGCCGTCCCAGCCATTTGCTGAGCATTTCGCTGGACATCACGGAACGCCTGCACGCGGCCGAGCAGCTGCACATTGCGGCGGTCGCCTTCGAGTCGCAGGAGCCGATGATGATCACCGACGCCCAGTCGACCATCCTGCGCATCAACTCCGCCTTCACTGCCAGCACCGGCTACAGCGAAGCCGAGATACTCGGCCGCACGCCGCGCGTCCTCAAATCCGGGCGGCACGATGCGGCCTTCTATGCCGCCATGTGGGACAGCATCCTCCACCGCGGCTCCTGGCAGGGCGAATGCTGGGACCGCCGCAAGAACGGCGACATCTATCCGACCTGGACCATCATCAGCGCCATCCGCGACGCCCAGGGCAGCATCGGCCACTATGTCTGCACCCAGAGCGATATCAGCGCCCGCAAGCAGGCGGAGGAGGAAATCCGTCAGCTCGCCTTCTACGATCCGCTGACCAAGCTACCCAACCGCCGCCTGCTGTTCGACCGCTTGCGGCGCGCCCTCGACAGCTCCGCGCGAAGCAAACTGGTCGGCGCGCTGATGTTCATCGACCTCGACAATTTCAAGCTGCTCAACGACACGCTCGGCCACGACCAGGGCGACCTGCTGCTGTGCCAGGTGGCGCAACGGCTGCCGACCTGCGTCCGCAACGTCGACACCGTCGCCCGCCTTGGCGGCGACGAATTCGTCGTCATGCTCGAAGGCTTGAGCGAAGACCTGGACGAGGCGGCGCGCAAGGCGCAAGCGATCGGCGACGGCGTGCTGGCCGCGTTGAACCGCCCCTACCAGCTGGACGACCGCCCCTACCACTGCACCCCCAGCATCGGCGTGGCGATGATCGCCGACCACCAGATCACGATCGAGGAAGCGCTGCAGCACGCCGACCTGGCGATGTACCAGGCCAAGGCCGGCGGTCGCAACATGCTGCGCTTCTTCGAGCCACAGATGCAGCAGGCGGCCAACGCCCGCGCCGAGATGGAACACGACCTGCAACAGGCCTTGCATCAGGATGAGTTTGAGCTGTACTACCAGGCCCAGGTCGATTCAACGGGGCGCGTCATCGGCGCCGAAGCCCTGCTGCGCTGGCACCATCCGCGCCACGGACTGGTGCCCCCCGACCAGTTCATCGCCCTGGCCGAAAGCACCGGCATCATCCTGCCGCTGGGACAATGGGTGTTGCACACCGCTTGCGCCCAACTCAAGGCCTGGGAACAAGATCCGGCCATGCGCGAGCTGACACTGGCGGTCAATGTCAGTCCCCGGCAGTTCCGCCAGCCCGGCTTTGTCGCCCAGGTCGACGCCGCCCTGGCGCAGACCGGCGCCGATCCGCGCCGCCTGAAACTGGAGTTGACCGAGAACCTGTTGCTGGACGACTTTGCCAGCGTGGCCGACAAGATGAGTACACTCAAGCGCAGCGGCATCGGTTTCGCCCTGGACGATTTCGGCGTCGGCTATTCCTCGCTGTCCTACCTCAAGCGCCTGCCGCTGGACCAGTTGAAGATCGACCGCAGCTTTTCGCGCGACGTGCTGGTCGATGCCAACGACGCGGCCATCGCCTGCGTCATCGTGGTGCTGGGCCACACGTTGGGGCTGACAATCGTCGCCGAGGGCGTGGAGACAGATGAACAGCATGCCTTCCTGGCGGCCAATCATTGCAACGCTTTCCAGGGTTTCCTGTTCAGCGAGGCGGTCCCCGAAGCGGCATTCAGGGCCTTGGTCGCAGCGCCGCCTGCCGCCTAGCTGCGACGCCGCAGTGAGGCGCCAACCAACGCAAAGCCGCCGAGCAGCATGGCGTAGGTGGCCGGTTCAGGCACCGGATGCAAGGCCACCAGATCCAGCCGGGCGCCGTTGGCGTCGCTGCTCAGGGTGAAGCGGTAGTGATCCCAGCGCGGCTCGGGCTTGAGCGCTGTTCCCGCCATAGACACTAAGCGCGGCGGCGTAAAGCCGCCACCGTTGTTGCCGAAGTCCCAGTTGGTATTCGGATCGGCGCGCCATTGTCGACCATGCTGGTGGTGAGCGCCGTGCGCAGGCGGGTGCTGCTAGCCTCGGCGCGCCCGCTTTAGCCAAAGCCGTACTGGCCATTGTTGGTGATGATGTCGTAGACCGGATCGGCGCCGCGGGCGCCGCCCAAGGCTATATCGTAAGAACCAAGCTGGAGTCCGCGAAATCAGCCCGGGTGCCTGTTGTCGATCAACTTGAGAGAAAAGAAATATTTGCCGCGGTCGCCAGGCAGACTGTGGTGCGACAAGCGGACTTTCCAATCCGCTTAGCAAGACTTTGACATGGATCATATTCAGACCCGATTCTTCCATCCTATGATTGATGTGACTCAATATGACCATGCCACCTATGAAGCCAGACATCGCCAGTATCAATCCGCTGCATGCCATTGATTTCACTGGCAAGTCTTGCATGAACTGCAAGGTGCGCCACCTGTGCCTGCCGCACGACATGGACGATGCCGGCTGCGCCGCAGTCAACCGGCTGGTGCGCCAGCGCCACCAGCTGCTGCGCGGCGAGCATCCGTACCAGGCCAACGATCCGGTGGAGCAGCGTCTGTACGCGATCCAGAGCGGCCAGTTCAAGGTCTACCAGCTGTCCGCCGAGGGCGAACAGACCGTGACCGGATTCCGCTTCGGCGGCCACTTCCTGGGGCTGGAAAGCATAGGTTTGCAACTGCATCGCAACAGCGTGGTGGCGCTCAGCGACGCGGTGCTGTGCGAGTTCTCCCACGCGCAGCTGGTCGGGGCGGCGCTGCGCGATGCGGCGCTGGCACCATACTTGGGCCGGCTGCTATTGACCGAATTGGCCACGGAGTTGTCGGCCGGCTTGCAGCTATCCGACGGCAATGCCGAGCAGAAAGTGGCCGGCTTCCTGTTCCTGTTGGCGGCCGCCAACGTTCGGCGTGGCGAAGACGGTGATTTGCTGGAATTGTCCATGACCCGTGGCGATATCGCAGACTATCTTGGGCTGGCCGCCGCCACCGTCAGCCGTGCGCTGAGCCGGTTTCAGGAGCTGGGCTACCTGAGCTTGCGCAGCCGGCAACTGACCATCACCAACCGCGCCGGCCTGCGCGCCTGCGCGCCCAGGCCGCCAGCCAGGCCCGCGCATGGCCGGGCCGGCTAGCCGGACTGATGCAAAATGATGCGAGATCAGAACTATTTGTGCCGTGCATGATCGAAGTCACTCTTCGCAATGGCAGATGAACAACAAACCCATATAGTGACTTATCGACGAAGGCGGACGCCACCAACGGTTGGCCCCGCCCGATTCGATACCCCGGCAGAATGCGCGCTTCCGTAGCGCCGCCTGCACCGACTGTCTTGCAATTACCAGGGATAAGAAAATGAAAAACACATTACGTACCGCCATCGCTTCCGCCGTCTTGCTGACCTGCGGCATGCCCGCCTGGGCCGACGTCACCGTCCAGGGGCAATATCTGCAACTGGGGATCAACACCGGCGGCTCGCTGATCGATTTCGGCACCATGACCGGACTCAAGTTCGATCCCACGGGCAGCGGCAATTTCTCCTCGCCGATCGACTTCCTCAGTCCAGGCATCCCGTTCGCCTTCTACTCCATCGGCGTCAACGGTAACTGGGCCACTGCCGGCGGCGGCAGCGCGACCAACCCCTTCGGCACCACCACCTTGGACCTGAGCGGTGCGGCCGGTTCGCCGTTCGTGCTTACCATGAACGGTAGCTACAGCGGCCTGGCGTTCCAGCAAGTCATCAGCTACGGCCAGGCGTCGACCGCCATCCACTCCACCATCACGTTCCAGAACGTGTCGGGCACCCAGCTCAACAATGTGGTGTACGCCGCCGGCGTCGACCCGGACCAGGACTCCCATGTGTACGGCCAACCCTGGACCCAGAACACCATCTCGGGCCAGGGCACCAACGCCAGCGTCAGCGCCACTGGCTTGCACACCGGCTACACCCTTAGCATGAACAACACCACCGGCTGGGTGGCCACCACGGCCAGCATCACCGGCAGCTGGAGCACCGATCCCTACGGGCTGGCTGGCTCGGTGGTCAATGACGGCAATGGCGACAACACGATCAATCTGGGCTATCAGCTTGGCAATTTCGCGCCAGGCCAGGAAAAAACCGTGGGCTTCGACTATGCCGTGACGGCGGTGCCGGAACCGGAGACCTATGCCATGATGCTCGCTGGTCTGGGTATGCTGGGTGTCTTGGCCCGTCGGCGCGCCACGCAAGCCGCCTGATCCAGCAGTTCGGCCCACCGGTACGACCACGCCCCCGTCGTACCTTCTCCAGCCCATTCCTGCCCGCACCGGACAAGTCGCCGGCGCCGGCAAGCATGCAAGCGTCCAACGACCTCGTGGTCCGCACCCGGCATGGCGGTGTGGCTGCGGCTACATTCAGGGGGCAAGATGAACATCGTATCCATTCCCAGTCGGCACCGCCAGGGTGACAGCGCGGCCCATTGCGCCACATGCAGGGCTGCGCAGGTCTGCATCCCGGCCCGCAGCGGTCTCGACGACCATCTGATGCAACTCCCCACGCGCCGCGTCAGGGTGCCCCGCGACACCGAGCTGTTCCAGGCCGGCGCCGCGGTCGGCGACCTTTTCTACGCCGTACGCTACGGTACCATCAAATACACGCTGCCCAGCGTATCCGGACAGTCAAAGATCAGCGCCTTCCTGATGAGCGGCGATTTGCTGGGGCTGGACTCAATCGGGCAAGCGCAGCACAACGGCAGCGCAGTCGCGCTGGAAAACAGCGAGGTCTGCGAAATCCGCTGCAGTGACCTGCGGCCCAGAATCCTGCTGTTCCATACCATACTGAGCAAGCAAATTGCTCATGAACAATGCGCCGCCCATCAACTGCGCAACAGCGGCGCCGGGCAAAGGCTGGCCGCCTTTCTGCTGGACTTATCCTGGCGCCATGGTCGACGTGGCTTTTCGTCACAACGCTTTCGGCTGATCATGCCACGCCAGGACATCGCCAATTTCCTGGCGTTGACGCCGGAATGCCTGAGCCGGGCGCTGACCCAATTCCGGGACGCAGGACTGCTGGAAGTCGACGACCGCGAGGTCGCTCTGCTGGACGCCGGGGCCTTGCGGCAGCTGGCCATGGGGACCGGGCAACCCGGCTGGTTGCAAGACCGTGGCGGCGCTCGTGCCGCGCCGTGAAAGCCGCTACCATGACATGCATTGCAAAGCTCCCGCCCCGGACGTCAGCTACAGCTTGTCCCACCACCTCCTGCCTGCGGTGCGCCGTGCGCTCCAGCTGCCTGCCGCGCGACATGCCAGACGCCGGCGCCGGCCTGGTCAACCGCTTGGTCACGCAGCGCGTCCAGCTGCGGCGCGGCGAGCACCTGCACCGAACCAACGAAGCGGTAAACCACCGCCTGTACGCAATCCAGAGCGGCCAGTTCAAGAGCTACCAGCTTACCTCTGAAGGCGAGCAGCACATCACCGGCTTCCAGTTCGCCGGCGATTTCCTCGGCCTCGATACGATAGGACTGACCTATTATCGCAACAGCGCGATGGCGCTGAGCGATGTGGTGGTATGCGAGTTTTCACATATGCGCCTGGTCGAGGCGGCGCAGCACTGCGAAGCGCTGGCGCTGCAACTGCACGAACTGCTGAGCAAGCAACTAACCCTCGCCCAAACCACCACGCTGCTGCTGGCGAACCGGGCCGACCAGAAACTGAGCGGCTTCCTGCTGGCCTTGCCGTCGAAGCGAGCCGACGTCGAGCGCCATGGGCAGGTGCTGGAACTACATATGTCCCGTGCCGACATAGGCGCCTACCTGGGTCTGGCCGACACCACCGTTAGCCGCACGCTGAGCCGCTTCCAGCGGCGGGGTTACCTGGCATTGCAGCACCACCAACTGACGATCACCGATGCCGCTGGCCTGCGCGCGATCGCGTCGCGGAACCCACACTGAATCCTGATACGCATCGCCCCATCTCGACAATTCAATAAAACGCTTCCGGTTTCGGCTGCGCTCCGGTGCCGCCCAGCATCACCAAGCTTAGCAGCAACAGCAGCACAACTGACGCGTTTGGCTCTTTCTCCAGCGCCATCGCCGCCGGGGCAACGCCCTCATAGCCCAGGCGAGACTGTACTAGCGCATCGTCCGCCATCGCCGACGGCATACCCGACGCCCCGAAAAAACAAACGCAGCCATTACCCGGACCGCCACCAACCGCCCCCATGCGCCATAGCCTGTCCGACTCATGCTCGACTCCCGCTGTCAGATTTTCGTTAGAAAAGCCGTCGGGGTCGTGGCCCCGCGCTAACTACAGCTTGGGCGCACCGACATGAAAGTTCCATGTCGAAAGTCAATCGGCGAGCACATGGGGCGCCGTGTGTCAGAACGCGCCGACGTAGTTCTCCGCCAGCGCCGTCGCCATCGCCCGGGAACTCACCACGCATTCCAGTTCGGCGCGCTGCACCTCGCGCTGGAACGGCGTGGCGTCGGCGAAGGTGTGCAGAAGACTGGTCATCCACCACGAGAAGTATTCGGCACGCCAGACGCGCTTCAACGCCGCATCCGTGTAGCCTTGCAGCCGCTCCTCGCTGCCCTGGCGGTAGAACTGCTCCAGTCCCTGCGCCAGCAGCGCCACGTCCGAGACGGCCAGGTTCATGCCCTTGGCGCCGGTCGGCGGCACGATGTGCGCCGCGTCGCCCGCCAGGAACAGGCGGCCCGACTGCATCGGCGTCGATACAAAGCTGCGCATGCCGATGATATTTTTCTGGAAGATGCGGCCTTCGTTGACGCGCCAGCCATCGTTGTTCTCCAGCCGCGCGTGCAGTTCGGCCCAGATGCGGTCGTCCGACCAGTTGTCGATGTGGTCGGCCGGGTCGCACTGGAAGTACAGCCGCTGCACGGTTGGCGTACGGGTGCTGACCAGCGCGAAGCCACGCTCATGGCGCGCATAAATCAGCTCGTCCGACGATGGCGCCGATTCCACCAGCACGCCAAACCATCCGAAGCCGTAGTCGCGTTTGAAATCCTGCCGCCCTTGCCCCGGCATCGCCGGCCGCGTCACGCCGTGATAGCCATCGCAGCCGATGACGAAATCGGCGTCGATGCGCGCCGCCTCGCCGCGATGGATGAAGCCGACCGACGGCGTGGCGGTGTCGACGCCCTGCAGTTCTACGCTGCTGACCTCGAACAGCAACTGCCCCTGCGCCGCCAGCCGCGCCGCCACCAGGTCCTTGATCACTTCATGCTGCGGGTAGACGGTGATTGCCTTGCCCGTCAATTCGGTCAGGTCGATCCGGTGGCGCCGGCCGCCGAACGCCAGTTCTATGCCGTGGTGCAGCGCACCTTCGGCCTGCATACGGGCGCCGACGCCGGCATTGGTGAGAATATCCATCGTGCCTTGTTCCAGCACGCCGGCGCGGATGGTGGCCTCGATCTCGGCCTGGGTGCGCGATTCCAATACGATCGATTCAATACCGTTCAAATGCAGCAGATGGGATAGCAGCAAGCCCGCTGGGCCGGCGCCGATGATGGCTACCTGGGTACGCATGATGTCTCCGTTATAGTGTTAGTGTGCCGCCATCGTAGCTCCGGGGCCCTGCAAAAAAAATGGATGAAACTTCCTAAAACTTGTACTATTTCGACACTCCACTCTTTTAGACGGCACGCCCCTCCATGCCCTGCACCGCCCGACCAGCACTACCCGACGTCCCGCAGTTTGGCCTGTATGGCGAGCAGGCACGGGGAGAAAACGCCGAATTCGTGCACATCGAACTGATCGAAACCCGCAGCCGGGTGCACCATTGGCATATCGACAAGCACACGCATAGCGGACTGTTTCAGGTACTTTTCCTCTATGGCGGCGAGGTCCGCGCCAGCGTCGACGGCGCTGTTTGGGAGTGCCGCGCGCCGACCGTCATCACACTCCATCCGTCGGTGGTGCACGGCTTCGACTTCTCGGCAGAGGCGCACGGCTATGTGCTGACGGTGGACCAGAACGTGATGTATGCGGGCCACGGCGACCTGTATTCCTCGCTGTTTGTGGAACCGTTGGCGATCGACCTGTCCGGTCAGCCGGAGCTGCACGCGCGCCTGGAATCGCTGCTGCAAAACCTGTTGACGGAAGCGGCCTGGCCACAGTATGGGCATAATCTGATGTTGGAGTGGTTGGCGCGCAGCGCCTTGCTGCTGCTGGTGCGCCTGCATGCGGAGCGTCGCCTGGCCGACCAGTCGGGCCGCAGCGATTTTGAATTGTTCAGCCGCTTTCGCGCCGAGGTGGAACGGCGCTACAAGGAGCAATGGCAGGTCGGCCAGTACGCCGAAGCGCTGCGGGCCACGCCGACGCGGCTAAATCGCCTGTGCCTCAAGCTGTCCGGAAAATCGGCGTTCGACATCACCCAGGACCGGCTGATGCTGGAAGCCTGCCGCAAGCTGACCTATCTGCCCGCCAGCATCGCCAGCATCGCCTACGAGCTGGGATTCCAGGATCCGGCCTACTTCAGCCGCCTGTTCAAGAAGCGCATGGGCCTGACGCCGAAGGCCTTCCGGGGCGGCTGAAGCGCGCAGGCCCGCCTACAGCAAGGCGTTCAGTTCGACCTGTATCTTGATCAGCGCCGGCAGGCAGCGCTCCACCATCTGCTCGCGCGGCATGCGGCCGGCGTGGACGCTGATGTTCATCGCCGCCACCACCTCGCCGCGGAAATTCTTCAACGGCACGGCGATGGTGCGCAAGCCCAGTTCCAGCTCCTGGTCCACCAGCGCGTAGCCTTGTGCGCGGGCGCGGGCGATCTCCAACGCCAGGCGCTCCTTGCCGACGATGGTGTGCTCGGTGATGCGCTCCGGCTGCGCGCGTTCGAGGAAGGCGTCGATCTGCGGCTGCGGCAGGTGCGCCAGCAGCACCCGGCCATTGGCGGTGCAGTAGGCCGGCACACGGGTGCCCGGTTGCAGCGTGACCGACACCAGTTGCCCGGCGCTGACGGCGGCCACGCACACCAGCTGATCGTGATCGAGCACGCCGACCGACGCCGCCTCGCCCAGCGCGTAGGCCAGCCGGTACAACAAGGGCTGCACGATGCGCGGCAGGCGCGCCGAATGCAGGTAGGACTGCCCGAGCCGCAGCACCATGGGCGTCAGCGCGAACAGCTTGTTCTCATGCCGCATATAGCCCAGGTGCGTGAGTGTGATCAGGTAGCGGCGCGCCGCCGCCCGCGTCAGGCCGGTGCGCTCGGCCACTTCGGCGATGCTCAAGCGGCTGCGCTCCTGGTCGAAAGCGGCGATCACCAGCAGGCCTTTTTCCAGGCCCGCCACCAGGTCGCGCTGGGCTGGGACGTTGTCTTCAGCAGTCATAAGGAAGAAATTGAGTGATTTGTGCGAGTATCGCACAAAATGTGCGCATAGCGAATATCGCCTGCCTTGCCAGTATTGTGATGCGGCGCCGCCTTCCCTACCATGGTCTCCACACAACACAACAACCATCAGGAGGCCAGCCTTGAATTTCGATGCCATCCCGTCCGGCGTCTACCCGGAACTGATCTACCCGCCCTACAAGTCCACGCTGAAGCGCGGCCCCACCCAGCCGCTACTGCGCATCCGCGCCGACCAGCCGGTGCAGGACAATGTGACCGCGTCGCCGCGCATCCTGCTGCCGAACGACATGGACCTGACGGCGCACGGCCACGGCGCGCCGCTGGGCGAGAAGATCGTCGTCACCGGCCGCGTGGTCGACGAGGATGGAAAACCGGTACGCAACTCGCTGCTGGAGGTCTGGCAGTGCAATTCGGCCGGCCGCTACTGGCACAAGAAGGACCAGCACGACGCGCCGCTCGATCCGAATTTCTACGGCATCGGCAAGATGATGACCGACGACGATGGCCGCTACCGCTTCGTCACCATCAAGCCCGGCCCCTACCCGTGGGGCAATCACGACAAGGCCTGGCGCCCTGCGCACATCCACTTCTCCTTGTTCGGCAACGTGTATGCGCAACGCCTGGTCACGCAGATGTACTTCCCCAGCGATCCGCTGTTCGACTACGATCCGATTTTCCAGAGCATCCAGGACCCGGCCGCGCGCCAGCGCCTGATCTCCCGCTACAGCCTGGAGCACACCGACAGCGACAAGATGCTGGGCTATGAATTCGATATCGTTCTGCGCGGCCGCGACGCCACGCCCATGGGCCTTTAAAGGAGCTAAGCGCATGAGCCACATCACCACCTCACAAACCATCGGACCGTTCTCGCATGCAGCCTGGCAGTGGGCGGTCGACGCCAGCGCCGCCGGCCAGCTGGAAACCACGGCCGCCACTATCATCATCAGCGGCATCATCTACGACGGCGCCGGCACGCCGATCAACGACGCCCAGATCGAAGCCTGGCAGCCGGAAGCCGCCGGCGCGGAAGCGGCGCAGGCGCTGCCCGGCTTCCGGCGCGTGCCCAGCGGCGAGCAGGGAGAATTCAGCCTGCGGCTGTCGCAATGCGCGGCGCCGGCCAGCGGCGCGCCGGCCACCTTCATCACCGTGTTCGCGCGCGGTCTGGTCAAGCACCAGTTCACCGCCGTGTTCCTGGACGACGACAGCGGCCTGGCCTCGTCGGCGATATTGCAGCAGGTGCCGGCCGCGCGCCGCCCCACGCTGATCGCCCGCAAGACCGCGCCGGGGGTCTATCATTGGGACATCTGGATGCAGTCCGAAAAAGAGACCGTATTCTTCGACTATGTCTGACCTGCCAGCGGAGTTCTCTTGAGCGTATCCATCTTCGACAGTTTTCTCACCACGCCGGACATGATCGCCGTCTTCGACGACGCCGCGATCGTGCAGGCCATGCTGCGTTTCGAGCAGGCCTTGGCGCAAGCCCAGGCCCAGCAAGGCATGCTGCCGCCGGAATCGGCGCGCGCCATCGCCGGCGTCTGCAACGCGCAGCTGTACGACATCCCGGCCATCGTCAGCGCCGGCCGGCGCGCCGGCAGCCTGGCCATTCCGCTGGTGCGTGAACTGACGCGCACCGTGGCGCTGTACGACGCCGAGGCGGCCGCGCGCGTCCATTGGGGCAGCACCAGCCAGGATGTGATCGACACCGCCATGGTGCTGGCCACGCGCGACGCACTGCAACTGCTGGACGACGGCCTGCACGACCTGACCGGACGCCTGCTGCAACTGGCGGACCAGCATGCGGCAACGCCGGTGCTGGCCCGCACGCTGATGCAACCGGCACAGGTGAGCAGCCTCGGTTTCAAGATCGCCGGCTGGCTGGCGCCGCTGGTGCGGGCCCGCGCGCGTTTGCGCGAGTGCGCCGCGCGCGCGTTGCAGCTGCAACTGGGCGGCGCGGTCGGCACGCTGGCGGTGATGGGCGAGCAAGGCGCTGCCGTGGCGGCGCTGGTGGCCACTGATCTTGGCCTGAAGCTGGCAGATGCTGCCTGGCACACGCAACGTGACGAGTGGGTGCGGCTCGGATTGGAAGTGGCGGTGCTGACCGGCAGCATGGGCAAGATCGCCACCGACATCAGCCTGATGGCGCAAGGCGAAATCGCGGAACTGGCCGAGCCGTCCGGCAATGGCCGTGGCGGTTCATCCGCCATGCCGCACAAGCGCAATCCGGTATCGGCCATGATCGCACTGGCCGCCGCCACGCGCGCGCCGCAGCACGCCGCAGCGCTGCTGGCCAGCATGGGACAGCAGCACGAACGAGGCCTGGGAAACTGGCAGGCCGAACTCGCCGAATGGCCGGGCCTGTTCCTCAGCGCGCACGGCGCATTGCAGGCGCTGAACGACGCCTTCGCCGGCCTGCAAGTCGATCCGGCGCGCATGCTGCGCAATATCGACGCCTTGCAGGGTTTGGTGTTTGCCGAAGCGGCATCGGCCTGGCTGGCGGCCGCCATCGGCCGTCCGGCGGCCCACAGCCTGTTGGAAGAAATGAGCGCCGAGGCGCTGTCCAGCGGACGCAATCTGGCCGAGGTGCTGGCCGACGCGGTGCAGGCCGACGAGCAGCTACGCCAGCAGGTCGACCCGGCCGCGCTGGCTTCGCTATTCGATCCGGCCACCGCCGCCGGACCGGCCCAGCGCCTGGCGCTGCAGCAGCTGCAAGCGCTGCGCAAGGATATCGCCGCACTGAACTCCACCCCATTCCATCACAGGACATCCGCATGAGCTTCGATCCCATCGACCACGATTTCGAGCGTGGACTGAACAACCGCCGCGCCATCCTCGGCGACGCCTGGGTGGACAAGTCCCTCGCCAACGCCAATAGCTTTAACGGCGAGTTCCAGAACATGATCACGCGCTTTGCGTGGAACGACATCTGGGGCCGGCCCGGCCTGGAGCAGAAGACGCGCCGGGCAATGGTCCTCGCCACCACCATCGCGCTGGGCCGCTGGGAGGAATTCGAGCTGCACACCCGCGCCGCACTGGTGGGCGATGCGGCCAACCGCTTGTCGCCGGATGAACTGAAGGAAGTACTGATGCAGTCGGCGATCTACGCCGGCGTCCCGGCCGCCAACACCGCCTTCGTCCATGCGATGGCGATCCTGCGCGAAGTCGGGCCGGAGATCGGCTACACGCTGGAGCCAATGGCGCCGGCCGCGGCGAGCCATCCCGGGGTTGGCCGCGAGGGCCGCAGCGCCGGCCAACCTGCGCTGCACTACACGGTGCGCGAGCCCCGCAACGGCAAGGCTCCGCGCCACACGGTGGTGCTGAGCCACGCCCTGGGCTGCGACCTGACGATGTGGGACGGCCTGGCCAATCAGCTGGCCGCCGACTGCCGCGTGATCGCCTACGACCATCGCGGCCACGGCGACTCGGCAGCACCGCAAGGCCTGTACAGCATGGCCGACCTGGCCGACGACGCCGCAGCGCTGCTGCGCGAACTCGATACCGGGCCGGTGGTGTGGGTGGGTCTGTCGATGGGCGGCATGGTGGGCCAGGAGCTGGCCCTGCGCCATCCATCGCTGGTACGCGCCCTGGTGCTGGGCAATACGACGTCCCGCTATCCCGAAGCCGCGCGCGAAGCCTGGCAGCAGCGCATCGTCACCGTGCGCGAACAAGGCATCGCGGCGATTGCCGACGCGGTGATGGGCCGCTACTTCCACGACGCCTTCCGCGCCGACCATGCCGCTACGGTGGCGCGCTTCCGCCGCCGGTTGCTCAGCACGGACATCACTGGCTACATCGGCTGCTGCAACGCGGTCGGCACGATCGACACCACGGAGCGACTGGGCGCCATCACCGTACCGACGCTGGTCATCGCCGGTGAGCTGGACCAGGGTACGCCGATCGGCATGTCGGAAACGCTACAACAAGCCATCCAGGGCGCCACGCTGGCCGTACTGCCCAGCGCGTCGCACCTGGGCGCGGTCGAACAGCCGGCGCTGTTCGCGTCGGCCGTCGCCGGCTTCATCGCCGGCTTGTAGTTCCTGCGCTACACGCCCGGGTCGCGCACCTTGTCGGCCTGGTCGAACTCGATGTTGTAGAACGAGCCGGCGCTGGCTTCGGCCTTGCGGATGTACACGGTCTGCACGATGTCGCGGCTGACGGCATCGATGCTGACCGGGCCGCGCACGCTGGTCCAGGCCATGCCCTTCATCGCCGCCAGCAGCTTGTCGCCGTCGCTGTCGCCGTTGGTCTGCCTGAGCGCCTGGTACAGCAGGTGCATGCCGTCGTAGGCGCCGACCGAATGGAAGTTGGGCCGCATGCCCGGGTTGGCCTTGCCGAAGGCTTCCACATACGCCTTGTTCTCGGCCGACGGATGGGCAGCCGAATAGTGATGGCTGCTGACCACACCTGCCGCGGCCGGGCCGATGCTGGCCATCAGGTCGTCGTCCAGCACATCGCCGGTGCAGATCAGCCGTATGCCGGCGGCGGCCAGGCCGCGTTCTGTGAACTGCTTGAGCACCGCCGCGCCTTCGCCCGACGGCACAAACACGAACAGCGCATCCGGCTTCAAGTCCCGCACCCGCGCCAGGAACGGCGCATAGTCCGGGTTGCGCAGCGGCGCGCGCAGGCTGTCGACCACCTTGCCGCCGCCTTCAAGCAAACCTTTGACGAACACCTTTTCCGCATCCAGCCCCGGGCCGTAGTCGCTGACCAGCGTCACCGCGCTTTTGATCTTGTTCTTTGCCGCCCATTGCGCCATCGGCGCCGTGACCTGCGCCAGCGTGAAGCCGGTGCGCACGATATACGGAGAGCGTTGCGGCACCGCCGACGCGGCGGCGGCCATCACGATCATCGGCACCTTGGCCTGGGTGGCGACCGGCGCGGCGGCGAAGGCCAGCGGTGTCAGGCCGAAGCCGGCCAGCACCTGCACCTTGTCGCGCGAGACCAGTTCCTGCGCCAGCCGCTTGGTCACGTCCGGGGCCACGCCGCCGTCGTCCTTGAGGATGATCTCGATCTGGCGGCCGGCCACGCTGGCGCCGTTCTGCCGCATGTACAGTTTTACCGCCGCCTCGATCTGGCGGCCGGTGGATGCGAACGGGCCGGACATCGGCACGATCAAACCGACTTTCAGCGGCTCGGCGGCGGCCGCGGCGACGTTGGGCAGAACGCCCGCCGACAAGGCGGCGGCGCCCAGCAACAACTGGCGGCGTTGGGAATTGATATGGCCTGGCATGGTGTCTCCTTCGTTTTTATGTTTATCTATAGATCCAGCAGCAGCGTGCCGGTTTTGGAACGTGAACAACAAGGGGTGAACTGGTTATTGGCGGCTTGTTCCGATTCGTCCAGGTACAGGTCGCGGTGGTCCGGCACGCCGTCCAGCACGCGCGTCAGGCAGGTGCCGCATACGCCCTGCTCGCACGAGGCGGGTATGAACACTCCGGCATCGGTCAGCACCCGCAGCACGGTGCTGTCGGCGGGGATGGCGTAAACCTTGCCGCTGGAGGCCAGCTTCACCTCGAACGGCAGGTCGCCGCCGGCGGCCGGCGTGGCGGAGGCGCCGAAATATTCGAGATGCAGCTGCTCCGGCGGCCAGTGCTGCGCCTTGACGGTGGCCTTGACGTAGTCGATGAACCCAGCCGGGCCGCACAGGTAGATGTGGGTCTTGCGGTCCAGTTGCGCAAGCAGCGCGGGCAGGTCCAGCTTCTGCGCGGCGTCGCCGCTGTCGTAGTGGAAGTGCACCTGCGGCGCAAACGGCGCAGCGGCGATGCGCTGGCGGAACGCGGTGCGTTCGGGCGAACGAGCGCAGTAGTGCATCTCAAACGCAGCGCCGCGAGCCGACAGAGCTTCCGCCATCGCCAAAATGGGGGTGACGCCGATGCCGCCCGCCAGCAGCAGGCTACGCTCCGCGTCAGCCAGCGGGAAGTGATTCTTCGGCGCGCTGATGCTGAGCGTAGCGCCGGCCAGCACCTCCTCGTGCATGGCCTTTGAGCCGCCACGCGACGATGGATCGCGCAGCACGCCGATCAGATAGCGGTGCTGTTCCCGTGGCGGATTGCACAGCGAGTACTGCCGCACCAGGCCAGCGCCAACGTGAACGTCGATGTGGGCGCCCGCCGTGAAAGGCGGCAGCGGCGCGCCGTCCGCGCTGACCAGTTCATAGCTGCAGATATCCTCAGCCTCCACATGGCGGCGCTCTACCCGCACTTGCAGCAATCCGGTACTCATGCGCGCTGCTCCTTCTCCAGCCACTGATCCAGCACGCGGCGCGACTGCACGCCGCCGGCGTCGATATTCAGCATCAGCAGCTTGCGGTCGGGATGGCGCAGGATGTTGGCCTGCTGTAGCTCCAGCATCTCCCGGTCTTCCCCGAAGATCTTGCCCTGGCCGCTACGTATGGTGTCGGTCAGTTCCTTGTCGTCCGGCTTGAAGTTGCGCGCCATGCCCCAGAAGTACCAGTGCGAGGTTTCGCTTTCCGGCGTAATGAAATCGACGACGATGCTGGAAGCCTTGTGCTCCGGCGCGGCGTCGTAGCCGCCCTTGCCCGCGTGCGCCACGCCGACTTCGATCATTACATGGCTGGGCGCCGTGAAGCGGCAGATCTGCCAGCGATCCACCGGCACGTCGTCGGCCAGGCCGTTGCCGCGCAAGGCCGCGCGCCAGAACGGCGGCGCCATGATGTTCTCCATGTAGCGGCTGGTGATCACCTCCTCGCCTTCAACCCGCGTGCTGACCGGCGCTTCGTCGATCTCCTTCTGGCCGATGCTCGACGCGTGCACATAGGTCTCGTGCGTCAGGTCCATCAGGTTGTCGATCATCAGCCGGTATTCGCAGTTGATGTGATACAGGCCGCCGCCGTAGGCCCAGGCAGGATTGTCGGCCCACTCCAGATGATGGATCAACGCCGGATCGGCCAGTTCGCGATCGCCGGTCCAGACCCAGATAAAGCCGTAGCGCTCCTCCACCGGATAGCTGCGGATGCAAGGGAAGCCGCGCACGCGCTGGCCCGGCATGCTGATCACCTTGCCGTCGCAGCCCATCTCCAGGCCGTGGTAGCCGCATACCAGTTGGCCGTCGCGGACGAAGCCCAGCGATAGTGGCGCGCCGCGGTGCGGGCAAAAATCCTCCACCGCAGCCACCTTGCCCTCCGCGCCGCGATAAAACACGATCTTTTCGCCGCAAATCTGCCGCCCCAGCGGCTTGGCGTCGATTTCATCCGGCGTGCAGGCCACGTACCAGGTATTTTTTGGGTACATCTTGTCTCCTTGTTCGATTTTCGACTCATATTCAGTGCACTGAATGTTGTAAAGTATAGACCGTAAATCGGCAAAGTAAACGCCCCCACCAAATTCTTTTTACGTTGCACCGCAACGGCGACTACCGCAGAGGCCATGCAATGCCAGACACAGAGAGCAAATTGATCAACCTGTACGAACACCCCGGCCACTTGCTGCGCCGCGCGCAACAGATCTCGGTGTCGATTTTTTACGATGAGATGGGCGAAGAGCTGACCCCCGTGCAGTACGCGATGCTGCGCAACCTGGAAAGCCACGCCGGCATCGACCAGGTATCGCTGTCGGCCATCAGCGGCATCGACACCTCGACCGGCGCCACCGTCTGCGCGCGGCTGGAGGAAAAGGGACTGCTGACACGGACCGTGATCCCGACCAATCGCCGCCAGCGCTCCCTCACCATCACCGGCGCAGGCGAAGAACTGCTGAGCGAACTGATACCCGCATCCCAGCGTTTGCGACGCCGTTTGCTCGCGCCCTTGTCCAGCACAGAACAGCTGCAATTCATGGCGCTGCTGACCAAGCTTGTGCGGGAAAACAACGAGCAAAGCCGCGCACCGCTCACGGATGGCGCAGCAATCGTGCGCGAGGTAAGCTGATAGCGGCACACTTGAATGCCACGATCATCAAAACTGGAGACCCAATGAAACGCTATGCCATCGCCGGCCTGACCGCCATGCTGCTTATGCCTGCCCTGCCCGTCCTCGCGCAAAACGCCACCAAGGCCGACGCCATCGCCCTGGTCGACAAGGCCGTCGCGAACATCCAGAAAAAAGGGATAGAACAGGCGTGCAAGGACTTCGCCGATCCGAAGGGCGGCTTTATGCAGGGCGACCTGTACGTGTTCGTGCAGGACGCACAGATGATGATGGTCTGCCACGCCACCACGCCCAAGATGAACGGCAAGGACATGTCGCAGCTGAAGGACGCCAACGGCAAGAAGTTCGTGCAGGAGATGCGGGATATCGCCCAGTCGAAGAAACCCGGGTGGGTCGATTACGTCTGGGTCAATCCCGTCACCAAGGCGCTGGAAGACAAGGCCTCGTATATTCGCCAGGCCGAGGATAAATACACCGTCGGCGCCGGCATCTACAAGCCTAAATAAAACACGTCAGGCCACGGCGACCAGGCGATCCAGCTTGTCGCCGTCGGCCAACAGGCTGGCGCTGTCCGAGTCGTGCACGATGCGGCCGCGATCCAGCACAATGGCGCGCTGCGTCAACGACAACGCCAACCGCGCATGCTGCTCGACCACGATCACCGACATGCCCTCCTCCTTCACCAGCCGGCGTATCACCCGCACCAGCTCCTGCACGATGATGGGCGCCAGGCCTTCCATCGGTTCGTCCAGCAGCAGGATGCGCGGATTGGTCATCAGCGCGCGCGCAATCGCCACCATCTGCTGCTCGCCGCCCGACAACTGGTTGCCCATGTTGGCGCGGCGCTCGTGCAGGCGCGGGAAGATCTCGTAGACCTTTTGCAGGTTCCAGGGGCCGGGTCGCGCCACCACCGTCAGATGCTCCTCCACCGTCAGCGAAGGGAACATATGCCTTTCCTGCGGCACCCATCCCAGGCCCGCGCGCGAGCGCCGGTGCGTGGGCATGCGCCCGATGTCGCTGCCGGCCCAGCGGATGCAGCCGCCGTGCAACCGCGTTAATCCCATCAGCGTCACCAGCAGGCTGGTTTTGCCGACGCCGTTGCGGCCCAACAGCGCCAGGCTGTCGCCTTCGTTCAGCGTGAACGATACGTCTTCCAGCACGATAGACTCGCCATAGCCGGCGGTGACTTTATCGAGCGCCAGTAATTCAGCCATGTTCGGCCTCCCCCAGATAGACTTCCTTGACGCGCGGGTCGGCAGCGATCTCCGCCGGCGTACCCTCGGTCAGCACTTTGCCGCCGACCAGCACCGTGATGCGGTCGGCGAAGCGGAACACCAGTCCCATATCGTGTTCGATGAACAGCACCGTGACGTCGCGCGGCAGCTGCGTCAGCACCTCGAACAGCTCCTTGCTCTCCGCTTGCGGGATGCCGGCGGCCGGTTCGTCCAGCAGCAGGATGCGCGGCTTGGTGGCCAGCGCCAGTGCGATTTCCACCAGTCGCTGCTTACCGTAAGCCATGCTGCGCGTGACGCTGTTGGCCTGGTCGGTGAGCTTGAGCGTGGCCAGCAAGGCCATCGCCTCGTCGATCACGTCCGCATGCTTTGCCACCGTCTTGTACCAGACCGATTGCAGGCCGCGCCGCTCGCAGATCGCCAGCGCCACCGATTCCAGCACCGTCATGCCGGCGAACAGGGTGTTGAGCTGGAAGGTGCGCGTCATGCCGCGCCGTACCCGCTGGTGCTGCGGCAAATGCGTGATGTCCTCGCCGCCCAGGTAGACCTTGCCGCTGCTGGGCATGAAGCCACCCGTCAGCAGGTTGATGAAGGTGGTCTTGCCGGCGCCATTGGGGCCGATCAGCGCGTGGCGCGCGCCGGGTTCGAAGGTCAGGCTCACATCGCTGTTGGCGACGAAAGGGCCCCAACGCTTGGTCAAGCCTTCGGTGCGCAGTGTAATGTCCTGGCTCATGCCTGCTCCTTCCGTTTGAAACGCGACGCCACTTTTTCCAGCCCGCCCAGGATGCCGCCGCGCGCGAACAGCACGATCACCATCAGCAGCAGGCCGATATAAAACTGCCAGTAAGCCGGATTCAGGCCGGCGATGTAATCCTGGGCCACCATGAACACGGCGGCGCCGACCAGCGCGCCGTACAAACGGCCCGTCCCGCCCAGCACCAGCATGATCAACAACTCGGCCGAACGTGGGAAGCCCAACGAATCCAGCCCGACGAACTGCGTGGTCTGCGCCAGCAGAGCGCCCGCCAGGCCGGCCACCGTGGCGGCCAAGGTAAACACGGCCACCAGGCGACGGTTGACGTCCACGCCCAGCGCAGGCATGCGGCGCACGCCCTCGCGGATGCCGACCAGACTCAAACCGAACGGCGACTTCACCACCCGGCGCAGCACCACGAACACGATGAACAGCACGGCGAAGCTGTAGCAGTAGGCTACGTTGCCGTTCAAGTCGAACTCGAAGGCGCCGAACAATTTACCGACCATCATGCCGGACAAGCCATCGACGCCGCCCGTGAGGAAGGAGGCCTTGTTGGCCGCCTCGAACAGCATCAAACCTATGCCCAGCGTAACCATCAGTCGCGTCAAGTCCTGGCCGCGCACCACCAGGAAGGACATGACGAATCCGAACAGGCCAGCCACCACGGCGCCGGCCAGCAGGCCGCTAAACGGCTCGCTCCAGCCGTGCACCGACAGCAGCCCGGCCGTGTAGGCGCCCAGGCCGAAGAAGGCGGCATGACCCAGCGAGACGATGCCGGCATAGCCCAGCATCAGGTCCAGCGACAGCGCGAACAGGCCGATGATCATGATCTGGCTGATCAGGACCAGATAGCCGGGGAAGGCGAAATACGCGGCCACCGGCAGCAGCCAGAAGGCGATTTCCAGCGGCGACCAGCGGTCGTCGGGCAAACGGGGTAGGCTCATGCTCTGCACCTTGTTGACGGCGACGGGCGCCGGTTTGACTTCAGCGTCGGCGAAGGCGTTCATGCTTTCCTCCTGATCAGGCCTGCGGGGAACAGGATCAGCAGCACCACCATCAGGCCATAGATGACGAAGGCGCCAATCTGCGGCACGTAGTATTTTCCCGCCACGTCGAACACGCCCAGTATCAGCGCCGCCAGCAGCGGCCCCTTGATGGTGCCGGCGCCGCCCACGGCGACCACCAGCAGGAAGTAGACCATGTACTTGATCGGGAAGGTCGGATCCAGGCCCAGCACGTCGATGCCCAGGCCTCCGCCCAGGCCGGCCAGGCCGGAGCCCAATGCAAAGGTCAGGCTGAACACCAGGCCGACATTAATGCCCAAGCCGGCGGACGCCGTTTGATTGTCCACCGAGGCGCGGATCTGCGCGCCGAAACGGGTGCGTTCGATCAGCAGTCCCAACGCCAGCGTGACCAGTACCACCACGCCGATCAGGAACAGGCGATAGGCGCCGACCTCCAGTCCCAGCAGCGATACCTGCCCGCGTAGCCAGTCCGGCAGCGTGACCGGCTGCTGCGACGGGCCAAACAGCCAGGTCGCACCGGCCACCGACATGAAGGTCAGGCCGATCGAGAACAGCACCTGGTCCAGATGGCTGGCCTGGTAAAGACGACGGTACAGCAGCCGCTCCAGCACCAGCCCGGCCGCGGCGGAGGCCAGGAAGGCCAGCGGCAGCGAGGCCAGGAACGGCACGCCGAGCCGCGACAGCACCGTCACGCTGACGTAGCCGCCCAACATGGCAAAGGCGCCATGGGCCAGGTTTATGAAGTTCATCATCCCCATCGTGACCGACAGGCCGACGCTGATGAGGAACAGCAAGCTGCCGTAGGCAATGCCGTCAAACAGCACACCGGCGAAATTGGCTAGCATATCCGCCTCCTCGTTTGAATTGTTTTATACATTTTTTGTCTCCACTACTACTCTACAAACCACATTGAATCACACTCTTTCGATAATCATCGCAATGCCCTGCCCCACGCCTATGCACATGGTGCACAGCGCATAGCGGCCGCCGCTGCGATGCAACTGATAGGTCGCGGTGGTGACCAGGCGCGCGCCGCTCATGCCCAGCGGATGGCCCAGCGCGATGGCGCCGCCGTTGGGATTGACGCGCGCATCGTCGTCCCGCAGGCCGAGCTGGCGCAGCACGGCCAGCCCCTGTGCGGCGAAGGCTTCATTCAGTTCGATGACGTCCATCTGTTCCAGCGCCAGGCCGGTCTGGCGCAGCAGCTTCTGCACCGCCGGCACCGGGCCTATGCCCATCACGCGCGGTGCCACGCCGGCCGTCGCCATGCCGACGATGCGCGCCAGCGGTTTCAGGCCGTGTCGCTTGGCCGCATCGCCGCTGGCGATCAGCAGCGCGCAGGCGCCGTCGTTGATGCCGGAAGCATTGCCGGCGGTGACGCCGCCCTCGGGCCGCACCACGCCTTTCAGCTTGGCCAGCGCCTCGATGGTGGTGGCGCGCGGATGCTCGTCCTGCGCGAACACCAGAGGATCGCCTTTCCGCTGCGGCAGCGACACCGGCACGATCTCGCGCGCGAAGATGCCTTCGGCGATGGCGATGGCGGTCTTGTTCTGGCTTGCCAGCGCAAACGCATCCTGGTCGGCACGGCTGACGCCATAATCCTGGGCGACATTCTCCGCCGTCTCCGGCATGGTCTCGACGCCGTAGGCTTCCTTCAGCGCCTTGTTGATGAAACGCCACCCCATCGTCGTGTCCTGCAACGACGCGTTGCGCGAGAACGCTGCATCCGGCTTGCCCATGACGAAAGGCGCGCGCGTCATCGACTCCACGCCGCCGGCGATCATCAGGCAGGCGTCGCCCGCCTGGATCGCCCGCGCCGCCGTGCCGATGGCGTCCATGCCGGAGCCGCACAGGCGGTTGACGGTGGAACCCGGCACCTCCTGCGGCAGTCCGGCCAGCAGCGCCGACATGCGCGCCACGTTGCGATTGTCTTCGCCGGCCTGGTTGGCGCAGCCGTAGATCACGTCATCCACCTGATCCCACTGCACGTCGGGATTGCGGCGCATCAGTTCCCGCAGCGGCACGGCGCCCAGGTCGTCGGCGCGCACGTCCTTCAGCGCACCGCCGTAGCGACCGATCGGAGTGCGCACCGCGTCGCAGATATATGCTTCGTTCATATTGTCTCCTCTTATTTCAGCGGCAGCAAAGGCGCGCCGGTGGCGGCTTGCAGCTCTTCAAAACTCAAACCCGGCGCCATCTCGCGCACCGCCAGGCCGGCCGGCGTCACGTCCAGCACGGCCAGGTCGGTGTAGATGCGGTTGACGCAGGCCACGCCCGTCAGCGGATAGCTGCACTGGCTGACGATTTTGCTTTCGCCGGTCTTGGTCTGGTGTTCCATCATGACGAACACCTGCTTGGCGCCGATCGCCAGATCCATCGCGCCGCCGACAGCCGGTATCGCGTCCGGCGCGCCGGTGTGCCAGTTGGCCAGGTCGCCGTTGGCCGCCACCTGGAAGGCGCCCAGCACGCATACATCCAGGTGACCACCGCGCATCATGGCGAAGGAATCGCCGTGATGGAAGTAGGCGCCGCCCGTCAACAGCGTCACCGGCTGCTTGCCGGCGTTGATCAGGTCCTCATCCTCCTCACCGGGAGCCGGCGCCGGGCCCATGCCCAGCAGGCCGTTCTCGCTGTGCAGGAACACTTCACGCTCGGCCGGCAGATGATCTGCCACCTTGGTCGGCAGGCCGATGCCGAGATTGACGTAAGCGCCTTCGGGAATATCCTGTGCCACGCGAGCCGCCATCTGGTCGCGGGTGTATTTGTTGGTCATGCCGCCTCCTTCACTACGCGCTGGACAAAGATGCCGGGGGTGATGATCGCTTCCGGATCGAGCTCGCCCAGCGCCACCACCTGCCGCACCTGGGCGATGGTGGTCTTGGCCGCCATCGCCATGATCGGGCCGAAGTTGCGCGCCGTCTTGCGGTACACCAGGTTGCCCCAGCGGTCGCCGCGCAGCGCCTTGATCAACGCGAAGTCCGCATGGATCGGCGATTCCAGCACATAGTGGCGGCCGTCGATCAGGCGCGTCTCCTTACCCTCGGCCAGCAGCGTGCCGTAGCCGGTCGGCGAGAAGAAGCCGCCGATGCCGGCGCCGGCGGCGCGAATGCGTTCGGCCAGGTTGCCTTGCGGGGTCAATTCCAGCTCGATCTCGCCGGCGCGGTATAGCGCGTCGAAATGATGGGAGTCGGCCTGGCGTGGGAAGGAGCAGATGATCTTGCGCACCCGCTTGGCCTTGAGCAGCGCGGCCAGTCCCGTTTCGCCGTTGCCGGCGTTGTTGTTGACGATGGTGAGGTCGCGCGCGCCCTGCGCGATCAACGCGTCGATCAGCGCGGACGGCATGCCGGCGTTGCCGAAGCCGCCGATCATGACCGTCGCGCCGTCGTGGATGTCAGCCACGGCGCTCTCCAGTGATGCAAATGTTTTGTCGATCATATGACTGCCCTTTAAGTTCAGTGTGCGATAATCGAACTAATGATTGATTACCGCACACTCAGTGTAGCAACGTAATCGCGCCACGGTCAACAAAAAAACACCTATCGAACTTGCCTACTGCATTAAAATCACGCCATGTCCAAGACCACCAAACCCAAAACCAGCGTCGCCGAGGCTGAGCCGGAGCGCGAACCAAGCATCTCCGAACAGATCGACGCCCTGACCGATCCCAGTTTCATGACTTCGCTCGCGCGCGGCCTGGCCGTGGTGCGCGCCTTCAGCGATTCGCGCAAGCCGCAGACCATCGCCAACATCAGCCAGAAGACCGGCATTCCGCGCGCCGCCGTGCGGCGCTGCCTGCACACGCTGCGTGAGCTGGGTTATGTGGACGCGGAGCTCAACAATTTTTCGCTGCGCCCCAAGGTGCTGACGCTGGGGTATTCCTACCTGTCTTCTACGCCGCTGACGGTGTCGGCCCAGCCCTACCTGAACAACATCAGCCGTACGCTGAACGAATCGAGCTCGCTGGCGGTGCTGGACGACGACGAAGTACTCTACGTGGCGCGCGCCGCCACTTCCCGCGTGATGTCGGTGGCGCTCAACACCGGCAGCCGCCTGCCCGCCTACTGCACCTCGCTGGGCCGCGTGATGCTGGCGCACCTGCCGCCGGCGGAACTGGACCAGTACCTGGCCCGCACCGCGCTGCGGCCGATGACGGAAAACACGGTGGTCAACCAGAAGCGCCTGCGCGAGATCCTGGCCGGCGTGCGCCAGGCCGGCTACGCCATCAACGACGAGGAACTGGAATTGGGATTGCGCTCGATCGCGGTGCCGGTGCGCGGCGCATCCGGCACGGTGCTGGCGGCGCTGAACGTGGGCGCGCAAGCCTCGCGCGTCAGCGTCAAGCAGCTGGAAAAAGAGTTCCTGCCCGTGTTACTGCGCGGAGCCCAGGAACTCTCGATACTCCTACCCTGAAGCCGTTCAAAATGACCGTGGCGTCGTTGCGCCGCCTTGCCGTGCTAGCGCACTGTCTTCGGCGCCGCGCCTAGCCACGCTCATTTTGAAACGTCTTCTTTAGAAACTGTGGCGCAGGCCGGTCATGACGCCGCTCTGCGTCAGGCCCGCGCCCACGGTGCCGCCGGCGTCCAACGCCACTGCCGATGCGCCGGAGTTCTTCATGCGGCCCAGCGCTCCATACACGGCGGTGCGCTTCGACAGGTGGTAGGTCACGCGGGCCACCACCATATTTACGTCCGAGCTGCTGTTCTTGGTATCGCGGCGCGCCACCTGCACATCCAGCGTCGACAGCGGCGTGACCGGATAGCTCACACCCAGGAAGTACAGATCCGATTCGGTCACGCCGGTGACCGCGCGCGTGGTGCGGTCGACGATGCCGCCGCCGATCTTGGCCACGCCCACCTTGGCATAGCCATTGACGGTGATGCGCTTGTCGCTATTGTCGCTGCTGGTCAGGCCACCGCCCGCGCCGACGTTACCGTACAAGATGTCGTAGGAGGTGTTCAGGCCATATTCCGGGGTCTCGTAGCCGACCATGCCGGTGATCTGGCGGCAGGCCTTGGAATTGCCCGCCACTTCGCCAGGGCAGCCGGTGGCGGCTGGTCCACCGGCAGCCGACGAATCACGTCCGGTGCTGTAGGTGGCGCCGACCACGAAGTTATTGAAGTTGCCCAGGTAGCCGATGGCGTTGTCGCTGCGCGCGTTCGGCAGATAGGCATCGATGCTGCCGATCGCGAACAAGTTAGGTCCAAGCACGTCGCCCTTCATCGAGGCGAGATAAGTCATGTTGACCTGGCGGCCCAACGTTACCGTGCCAAATGCGCCCTTCAATCCCACCGAGGCCTGGCGACCGAACAGGCGGTTGCCCTGGCCCATGGCGCCGGTGTCCATCGACAGTCCCATCTCCAGCGTGAACACGGCCTGCAAGCCGTCGCCCAGGTCCTCGCTGCCGCGGAAGCCCAGGCGCGAAGGGAAGGAACCGGTCAGCGACGGCATCTTGGTGATGCTGGCGCCGGCGGCATTGGCGTTGGTCGTATAAACCAGGCCTGTATCGACAAGGCCGTACACCGTGACACTGCTTTGCGCCATGGCGCCGGATGCGCTGACCCCAGCCAGCAGCGCCGCAGCGCATCGGATTGCGTTCTTCATTCCAGTCTCCTGTTGTTATTGACTACGTTGTTTTAAGATGTGCGATTAGCGAACAATAGGTTGTTAATCGCACATAGATTGGATACTATGCAGGAAGCGATGCGCTGTCAATCACCGCCGCGTGGCAAAATTGAAGCCCGCCGCCGCCGCCGATTGCCGCGACTAGCCATTCTTCATAGAGAAAACAGAAACGCACAGGAGACCAACATGACGTTGAAAAAATTTGTATCAATCGCGACACTCGCCGCCACCGCATGGTCGGCAATGCCGTTGGCGCAGGCCCAGGACACCATCAAGGTCGGCGTGATCGCCGCCTTCTCCGGCCCCTTCGCCGACTACGGCAAGCAGATGGAGGGCGGCATCAAGGCCTGGATGGCGCAGAACGGCGCCACGGTGGCCGGCAAGAAGATCGAGATCATCTACAAGGACACCACCGGCCCCTCGCCCGAAATCGCCAAGCGTCTGGCGCAGGAGCTGGTGGTGCGCGACAAGGTCGACTTCCTGGCCGGCTTCGGCCTGACGCCGGAAGCGCTGGCCGTGGCGCCCATCGCCGAGCAGGCGAAGAAGCCGATGATCATCATGAACGCCGCCACGTCCGTCATCACCACAAAATCCAACTACATCGCGCGCTTTTCGATGACGCTGCCACAGATCTCCGCGCCGATGGCGACATGGGCGGCCAAGAACAGCATCAAGAAGGTGGTGACGCTGGTGGCGGACTACGGCCCCGGCATCGACGCCGAAACGGCGTTCAAGAATGAACTGGTCAAAGGCGGTGGCACAGTGACGGAAGCGATCCGCGTCCCGCTGCGCAATCCGGAATTCGCGCCCTACATCCAGCGCATCAAGGACGCCAAGCCGGACGCGGTGTTCATCTTCGTTCCGGCCGGCGAGCAAGGCATCGCCTTCATGAAGGGCTACCGCGAGCGCGGCCTTGCCGCAGCGGGCATCAAGGTGATCGCCACCGGCGACCTGACCGACGACCACGTGCTGCCGGCCATGGGCGACGCCACGCTGGGCGTGATCACCACCTTCCACTATTCGGCCGCGCACAAGTCGCCGGAGAACGCCGCTTTCCTGAAGAGTTTTGCGGCGGCCAATCCGGGCGCGGGACGTCCGAACTTCATGGCCGTGGCGGCGTATGACGGCATGGCGGCGATCTACGAAGTGACGCGCAAGTTGAACGGCAAGATCGACGGCGACCAGGCGATGGCCATCCTGAAGACCATGCAGCTCAACAGCCCGCGCGGACCGATCAGCATCGATCCGCAAACCCGCGACATCGTGCAGACGGTCTACGTGCGCAAGGTCGAAAAGGTCGGCAGCGAATTCTATAACGTCGAATTCGACCAGTTCACCAGCCAGAAAGACCCAGGCAAGTAAGCCGCCGGATCTGCTCTTCTGCTCCCCTATTTGCAGCTGAAGTTGGCCGCATCTTCGATACTGCCGCTGCCGTTGTACTTGGCCACTTGCGGATAGGGGCACAGCGGCCGGGTGCGCGTCGCCGACCACGACGCCGGCACGTCGGCATTGACGCCGCCGGAGTTGCCCGGTCCACGCGCGCTGGCCAGCACGCGTTCCGGCGCCTGTCCCTTCTCCACCCAGTTCACCAAGGGCGTCAACATGTCGAATTGATCGGTGGACGGACCGCCGGAACAATGGTTCATACCCGGCACCCGGAAGAAGCGTGCAAAGCTGGAGGCGTCGCCGCCGTTCGCGGCGCGCAGATTGTCGTACCACGCCGTGGTGTCGTCGCTGGAGAAGATCGGGTCGCTGGTGCCGTGGTATAGCATCATCTTGGCGCCACGGTTCTTTATGGTGCTGTAGTCCGTCAGGTGCGGCGGCAGCATGAAGGACATCGCGCTTTCCGTGTAGGTGGCGTCCGTCGCCGCGACCTGCGCCAGCAGCGTGTCGATATTGGCGCCCAGCGCGAAGCTGGCGCCGTTGAAGGTCGCGGGATTCACCGGCGGCACCCTCCAGATCATCGCCACCGCGCCGGAGTCCAGTTGCAGAGGACTGAAGAACTTCCAGAACCCCCAGTTGCCGGTCCCCAGGCCCGCGTCGTATGGGAAGCTCGAATAGAACTTGCTCTTGGTGCTGGTGACCGCGCCGGTGAACAGCTGCCCGATCGTCGTCTTCTGCGCGGTGCTGAGACAGGTGCCGTCGCGGCCTTGCGCGCCGCAGGACGGCACGTCGCGCTCCATGCTGAAGGCTGCCTGGCAGGCGCCGGTGTCCTGCACCATGCCGTCTTTGACGCCATCGAGCGCATCGCACTTGTCCAATACCGCGTTTGATACCAGAGCGCGTTCGGCCAAGGTAAACCCGGTCGACAAGTCGCCCGGCTTGGTTGCCAGTGCCGCGTAAGATTGGCCGCCGGCGATGTTGGCGATCGCCGCCAACGGCAAGCGGAAGCCGGGATTGCCAACCAGGTAGCCGTCGAACTGTTCGCCGTAACGGGACGCCGCCACCATCGTGTGCCGGCCGCCGTTGGAGCAGCCGCCGAAATAGGATCGATCCGGCCCTTTTCCGTAAGCGGTCTGGATCACGCTCTTGGCCATCGGCGCCAGCTTGGCCGAAGCCTGGTAGCCATAGTCCAGGCGCGCCTGCGGATCGAGGCCAAACAAAGGCGTCGCCGCCCCGTGGCCCGCATCGGAACTGATCACCGCAAAGCCCTGGTTCAATGCGCTGTCCAACGGCCCGCCGCCGCCGACTTCCCCGATCGCCGTGAGCACCGAGCCATCCAGGCCACCATTGGCCTGGTAGAAGAAGCGCCCATTCCAGTCCACCGGCAGGCGCATCTCGAAACCGATCGCGTAGTTTTGCCCATCCACCGGACCAACCCGCTGGTACATCGATCCCTTTACCAGGCAATGTGCCGGCACCGGTTTGCCGGAAATCGTCAGCACACCCGCAGCCACCGAGGCCGCGCTGGCAATCGTCGTATTGGGATAGGCGATCTTGCCGGCCAAATCCGCGCAGGCGGCCAGCTTGGCGCCGCCAGCCACAGCCAACTGCGGCAACGCCACCGAGGCGTTGGGAACCGTGCCGCCATCTCCGCCGCAGGCACTCAGGGCCACCGCCGACAGGCAAAGCGCCGCCAGCGGCGTGCCGTTCAAGGCACGTCGTTCGTTCATCATGAGGAATCTCCTTAGTTGGGACTGACGTCGCGCAGTACGGCGATCGGTTCGTTCACCAGCTTGCCGTTGACCTTCTTCACTTCGCGGATGTACATGTTCTGCACGATGTCGCGGGTGGCCGGGTCGATGCTGATCGGCCCACGCGGACTGTCTCGCTTCATCCCGGCCAGCACCTGCATCGCCTTGTCGCCGTTGACGGCGCCGCCCAGTTTGCGGACGGTCTCGTAGATCATGCCCATGGTGTCGTAGGCAGCCACCGTGACGAAGGTGGCGGGCGGACGGCCCGGATTGGCCTGCGCATAGGATTTCAGGAAGGCTTTGTTGGCGTCGTTGTCCAGCGTGGGCGCGTAGTTCAGCACCGTTACCGCACCCAGCGCGCGGTCGCCCAGCGCCTCCAGCGTTGGTGTTTCGCTGGTCATGTCGCCGACTCCGAGGAACTTGATGCCAGCCTTGTCCAGGCCCTTGTCGCTGAAGGCTTTCAGCAGGCCGATGCCATCCTCCACGCCCGGCGCGAAGAAGAACAGCGCGTCCGGCTTTTCATCCTTGATGCGCTGGATGAATGGGGAATAATCAGGATTGGCCAGCGGCGCCCGCGCCGAGCCCACCACCTTGCCGCCGCCGGCGTTGAACTCCTTGGTGAAGCGCGCCTCCGCATCCAGCCCGGTGCTGTAGTCGCTGACCAGGGTGTAGACCTTGCCGATCTTGTTCTTCGCCGTCCAGGTGCCGAACGGGCCGGTCATCTGGTGCATCGTCATGCTGGTGCGCAGCATGTACGGCGACTTGGAGGTGATGCCGTTGGTGACCGCGTTCATCACGATCATCGGCATCTTCGCCTGGGTGGCGATGGGCGCCACCGCCATCGCGCTCGGCGTCAGCGAGAAGCCGATCAGGAAGCTGACCTTTTCACGCGTGATCAGCTCCTGGGCCGCCCGCTTGGACTGGTCGACATTGGTGCCGCCGTCGTCGCGATAGATGATCTCGATCTTCCTGCCGGCCACCTGGTCGCCATATTGCAGCATATAGGTCTTGATGCCGTCCTCGAACGGCTTGCCGGTGTTGGCGAACGGTCCCGTGAGCGCGGCAATGACGCCGATGCGGATGGGTTCCTCGGCCATGGCGTGGCCCGCAAACAGTATGGTGGAAAGTACGGCAATAGGTGCGTAGCGCTTCATCGTGTCTCCTCGATGGTTGGTGTTGGAATAATTAGTTATGTTTTATAATGATTATAGACTATACGCATTTTCGCGACTTTGCAAGCAGCAGGATGGCCGGGGCGGCGCTTCTTTGCTAGAATCGGAGCATGACCATGCAGCCCAAAAAAAAGAAACCAACATTAATCGATGCCGTCCAGGAGGCGGCCGAGCAGCCGCTGGACCAGAGCATGCTCCTGGGCTTGGTGGGCTATAACTGCCGCCGTGCCTACATCAACATCCTGCCGTTGTTTGAAAAGCGGATGGCGAAGTACGAGCTGCGGCCGGTGGATTTCAGTGTATTGAGCCTGCTGAAAGCGAATCCCAACATCAACCAGAAACGGCTGTCGGCTGCGGTGAACGTGTCGCCGCCCAACCTCGCCATCCTGCTCGACAAGCTACAGGAGCGCGGGCTGCTGCTGCGCCAGCGTAGTCCGCTGGACCGGCGCTCGCAGACGCTGGCGCTGACGGCCGCAGGCCTGAGCATGTGCGCCAAGGCGGAAAAGACCGCCAGCGAGCTGGAAGTGGATGCGACCTCCGCGCTGACCGACGCCGAGCGCGCGCAGCTGGTCAAGCTGCTGCAGAAGATCTACCTGGAGTGACGGGCCTTCAACCCTGCTGGAGCTTCTTCATCCGGTAGGACAGCTGCGGCCGCGTCAGGCCCAGCGTGCGCGCCGCCGCCGACAGGTTGCCGTCGGCCCGCTTCACCGCCGCCAGTATCAGCGTGCTTTCCAGATTGTCCAGCGACCAGTCCTGCTCCTGTTCCGACGCCTGCCGCAGCATCTCGGGCAGCACGTCGAGCAGCGAACCGGCCGGTGCCGCCGGCGGCGCGGCCGGGGGTGAGGCTGTTTCATGGCTGGTCAGGCGTCCGGTCTGGGCCAGCGAAAAATACGAGGTCCGCGATTCCTCGCCGCTGGTGAACAGGTGCGGCAAATCGATGGGGCCATCCTCGTCGGCGTAGATCACGCCGCGCTCCACCAGGTTTTGCAGCTCTCGTATATTCCCGGGGAAGTCGTAGTTGAGCAGCGCATCGACCGCGCGCGCCGTGAAGCCGGTCACGCGCCGCTGGTGCTTGTGGCCGTAGTGTCGCATGAAGTAACCCATCAACAGCGGGATGTCGTCGCGCCGGTCGCGCAGCGGCGGCAGGCGGATCGGGAACACATTCAGGCGGAAGAACAGGTCTTCACGGAAGCGGCCCTGGCGGATCTCCTCGCGCAGATCGACGTTGGTGGCCGCCACCAGCCGCACATCCACCTTCACGCTGCGCACGCCCCCTACCCGTTCGATCTCGCCCTCCTGCAGCGCGCGCAGCAGCTTGCCCTGCGCCACCAGGCTTAGCGTGCCTATCTCGTCGAGGAACAGCGTGCCGCCGGATGCACGTTCGAAGCGGCCGGGCCGCGACTGGCTGGCGCCGGTGAAGGCGCCGCGCTCCACGCCAAACAGTTCGGACTCGATCAGCGTCTCGGGAATCGCCGCGCAGTTGACCGCCACGAAAGGCTGCTCCTTGCGGGCGCCGATCTGGTGCAGCATGTAGGCGAACAGCTCCTTGCCGACGCCGGACTCACCGGTGAACAGCACCGTGGCGACGGTCGGCGCCACGCGCTTGAGCATATGGCAGGCCGCGTTGAAGGCCGACGACACGCCGACCATTTCCTTGTCGCCGTACGGGCTTCCGTCATCGCCCGGCAGCACCGCCGCCTGCTGGTGCTGCCCCGGTCCGCCGTATGCGGTGGTGCTGACGAACGATTCCGCGTTCAGGAAGCGCAGGTCTTCCTCCACATCGTCCCATTCGTCGGCCGGCTTGCCGATCAGGCGGCAGTGCTTGTGGCCCATCGCCGTGCACTCGACTTCGCGGTAGATGGTCAGCCGTCCGATCATCGCGCTGGTGTAGCCGATGGCGTAGCCGGTCTGCATCCAGCACGCCGGCTCGGTGCCGACGCCGAAATCGGCGGTGTGCACCTCGGCCTCGCTGGAGTGGTGCCACAGGAATTCGCCGTGGTAGGTGCCGCGTTCGAAGTCGAATTCAAAATGCAGCGGCTCGACCTTGACCGCGCCTTCCAGCGAATGCATGCGCGGCCCGGCCGCGAACAGCGAGCCGGGTTCGGCGTCGGGCCAGCGTTCGCGCAGCAGCTGCGCATCGCGCGCGCCGGCCGAATAGCCTACCCGCGTCAGCAGGCCGCGCGTGCGCTCAGGACCTATGCTCTCCAGCAGTTCGCGCCGCATCGCTCCCAACGACGAGATATGCAGCAGCTGCATGCGCTGGCCATTGAGCCAGATGCGGCCATCGCCAGGCGAGAAGTGCAGGCTTTGCGTCAAGTCGTCCAGCGTAGGCGCCGCACCGGCTTTCAGGTGCTGGCTGTCGCCCTGCGTCAGCACCTTGCCAACGCGGGACATCTCCGCCAGCGACACGCGAGGGGGTTTGCTCATGTCTCTACTTTCGTCATCGTTCACCAAATCATACATCGGCAGTTCTCCCATTTGATCATTTCATCAATCGCCGGCTCATCTTCTTTTTGTTGCGCTGCGCTGCGGCGGGCCGGCGAATGCAGCGCCGGCGCCCAGCGTAGCCGCCACATGGTGCGCCGCAATAAGCACTACTCACAAAGAGCTGGCACATAACTTGTAATAGCTAAGGCAAGAGCGGCAAGCAGACCTTCATGCAACTAGCGTGCTAGCAGGCTGACTTCCCCACCCACCCATCATCAAAAGGAGACAGCATGACCAACGCGAATGCGCTTTTGCACCCAACGACCTGGCAGGGCCTCATCTTCAACGGCGACTGGATCGCCGCTCAAGGCGGCTGCCACACCTTCAACGAACCGGCGACGGGCGAACAGCTGGGCCGCGTCGGCCTGGCCAACGCCGACGACGTGGCGCGCGCCGCCACGCAAGCACGCGCCGCGCAGGCCGCGTGGGCTGCCAGCGACTACAAGGAGCGCGCCGCCATCTTCCGCCGCGCCGCAGCCGTCATCGTCGAACACCTCGACGAGCTGGCGACATGGATCATGCGCGAGACCGGCGCGATCCGCGCCAAGGCCGATCACGAACTGCGCGAAGCCGGCGCCCACCTGCTGGAAGCGGCCGCGATGCTCACCCAGCCCAAAGGCCAACTGCTGGCCTCCGCCAGCGGCGAGATGAGCATCGCGCGGCGCGTGCCGCACGGCGTGATCGGCGTGATCTCACCGTTCAACTTCCCGCTGATCCTGTCGATCCGCTCGATCGCGCCGGCGCTCGCCACCGGCAACGCCGTGGTCCACAAGCCTGACCTGCAAACGCCGGTCAGCGGCGGCGTGCTGATCGCCCGCGTGTTCGAAGCGGCCGGCCTGCCCAAAGGCGTGCTGCACGTGCTGCCCGGCGCCGCCGAAGCGGGACAGGCGATGTGCGGCCATCCAGACATTGCCATGATCGCCTTCACCGGCTCGACCGCGGTGGGCCGCAGCGTCGGCGAACTGGCGGGCCGCAACCTGAAGAAGATGTCGCTGGAACTGGGCGGCAAGAACTCGCTGATCATCCTCGACGACGCCGATCCCGATCTCGCCGCCGCCGCCGTAGCTTGGGGCGCCTACCTGCACCAGGGCCAGATCTGCATGGCCTCCGGCCGCATCCTGCTCCAGCGCGGCATCGCCGACGCCGTCATCGAACGTCTGGTGGCCAAGGCCAAACATCTTCCGGTGGGCGATCCGATGAGCGGCAAGGTCGCGCTTGGGCCGTTGATCAATGCGCGCCAGGTGCAGCGCGTGCACGCCATCGTGCAGGACACCGTGGCCGCCGGCGCCACGCTGCTGGCCGGCGGCACCTATGAAAACCAGTACTACCAGCCTACCGTGTTGACCGGCGTACGCCCCGGCATGCGCAGCTTCGAGGAGGAGCTGTTCGGCCCCGTGGCCTCGGTCACCGTGTTCGACACCGACCAGGAAGCCATCGCGCTGGCCTCCGCCACCACCGGCTGCCTGGCGCTGGGCGTGATCACGCCGACGCTGGCGCGCGCCATGTTCATCGTCGACCGCGTACCGGCCGGGCACGTCCATATCAACGACCAGACCGTGGTGGCCGAAGCACACGCCCCGTTCGGCGGTGGCGGCACGTCAGGCAACGGCGGCCGCCACGGCGGCAGTTCCGACTGGGACGAGTTCACCCAATGGCAGTGGCTGACTGTGAAGACCGAAGCGCCGCGCTATCCCTTCTAACGACTACACAAGCAAGGAGACCACATGAAGTTACGTAACAAGACCATCGTCGTCACCGGCGCCGCATCGGGCATCGGCGCCGAAGTGGCGCGCCTGGCGCGCTTCGAAGGCGCCACCGTGATCGGCATGGACCGCACCGAGCCCGGCCTGACGCTGGACGGTTTCGTCTCCGTCGACCTGGGCCAGCCCGCCAGCATCGACGCCGCCGTCGCCCAGCTGCCGCAGCGCGTGGACGCGCTGTGCAATATCGCCGGTGTGCCCGGCACCGCCGATCCGGCGCTGCTGGCCCGGGTCAACTACCTCGGCCTGCGCCGCCTGACCGAAGCTGTGCTGCCGCGCATGCCGGCCGGCGGCTCCATCGTCAACGTCGCCTCCATCCTGGGCGCGGAATGGCCGGAGCGGCTGGCCCTGCACAAGCAACTGGCCGCCGTCCGTGGCTACACCGAAGGCCAGGCCTGGCTGGATGCGCATCCGGTGCCGGCCGACACCTGCTACCAGTACTTCAAGGAGGCGCTGATCGTCTGGACCTACGTCCAATCGCAGAAATGGTTCCTGCAGCATTCGGTGCGCATGAACAGCGTCGCGCCCGGCCCCGTCTTCACGCCGATCCTGGGGGACTTCGTGTCCATGCTGGGCGAAGAGCGCGTGCAGCGCGACGCCCATCGCATGAAGCGCCCGGCCTACGCCGACGAAGTGGCCGCCGTCATTAGCTTCCTGTGCAGCGACGAGTCGCGCTGGATCAGCGGCGTCAACCTGCCCATCGACGGAGGATTGGCTTCGACCTTTATCTGATGCCTGCCATCCGCCCGGCCGCGCGTTAGCGGCCAACTAAAACTATAACTAGGAGACTGACAATGCAAGCGAACAAACGCCTGAGTCCAACCCTGTTGGCATTGGCCGTGGCGGCCGCCATGCCGGCCGCCCACGCCTTCGAGTTCGAGACCGACAATCCCGAGCTCAAGATCAGCTGGAACAACACCTTCAAATACAGCAGCGCCTACCGCCTCAAGGACGTCGAAGCGCGCCTGCTGGCGGGCGGCTATCCATCGTCCGGCGCCGGCGACTTCACCGGCTATAACCTCGACGACGGCAACCAGAACTTCCGCCGCAAGGGCATCGTCTCCAGCCGCGTCGACTGGCTGTCCGAGTTGGACGTCGGCACCCGCAACCTCGGCATGCGCGTCAGCGCCGCCGCCTGGTATGACAGCTCCTACACCGGCAGCAACGACAACGCTTCCGTCTCCAGCAACGCCGTCACGCTGGCCGGCAAGGCCGGCAACACCTTCGCCGAAGGCACCCGCCTGCTCCACGGCCGCAACGCCGAACTGCTGGACGCCTTCGTCTTCGCCAAGGGCTCATTGGGCGAGCTGCCGGGCACCGTGCGCGTCGGCCGCCACACGCTGCAATACGGCGAAAGCCTGTTCTTCGGCGCCAACGGCATCGCCAACGCGCAGGGACCGGTGGACCTGGTCAAGCTGCTCAGCGTACCTGGCGCGCAGTTCAAGGAGATCCTGCGGCCGGTCAACCAAGTCTCGGGCCAGTTGCAGGTGCTGCCCAATGTGTCGATCGGCGGCTACTACCAGTTCGAATGGCGCCCGACCCAGATCCCTGGCGTCGGCAGCTACCTCAGTTCCTACGACGCCGCCGGCGCCGGCAGCAGCGCCTTCCTGGTGGCGCCGACCAACAGCGGCGCGCCGGCCTTCTACACGGTCGCCGACATGAAGGCCAAGAACTCCGGCCAGGGCGGCATGCAGATCAAGTTCTCGCCGGCCGGCTCGGATGTCGAATACGGCTTCTACGCGGCCCGCTACCACGACAAGACGCCCTACTTCTACCTGGGCTTCAAGCCCGGCTTCCCGCCCGGCGCGCCGTCCACCGTGCAGGCCGTGTATGCGGAAGGCATCCACACCTTCGGAGCCAGCGCCAGCACCGTGCTGCTGGGCGCGAACGTTGCGGCCGAGGTCTCGGTACGCCGCAACACGCCGCTGGTCAGCGACCCGACTCCGAACTTCCTGTCGCGCGCCGGCACCGGCGTGTTCGCCGATAACAGCGGCAATCCTGCCTACGCGGTCGGCAATACGGCGCACGTCAACCTGTCGGCGATCTATGTGATGCCGACCAATCCGTTCTTCCAGGGCGCTTCGCTGCTGGGCGAATTGGCGTGGAACCGCGCCACCAGCGTCACCTGGCAAGGCTCGCTCGATCCGAACACCACGCGCGACGCCACTTCCGCGCGCATGATCTTCGAGCCGGCCTACTACCAGGTGATCAATGGGCTCGACCTGTCGATCCCGATCGGCGTCGGCTACAACATCGACGGCCGCTCGCGCGCCGTGTTCAACTTCAACGGCGGCAGCTCGCACGGCGGCGACTTCAATATCGGCGTCAACGCCACCTACCACCAGGACTGGAAGTTCGGCATCAGCTATGTGCGCTTCCTCGGCGCGGCAGGCACCTTCCTCAAAAATAATCCGGCCACCAACACGCCCATCCTGAGCTACGCCCAGTCGCTGGCGGACCGCGATTACATCTCCTTCAACATCAAACGCGCATTCTAAGGACAAAACTACAATGAAGACGACCCTGACCCTCACTGCCGCCGCGTTGATGCTGGCCTTCGCCCTGCCGCACGCCGGCGCCGCCGTTACCGCCGACGAAGCGGCCAAGCTGCACTCCACTTTGACCCCGCTGGGCGCCGAAAAGGCCGGCAACAAGGACGCCACCATTCCGGCCTGGGACGGCGCCTACGCCAAGGTGCCGGCCGGCTTCAAGCCTGGCGACTTCCGCGCCGATCCCTTCGCCGCAGAGAAGCCGACGCTGGCCATCACCGGCAAGAACGTCGACCAGTACGCGGCCAAGCTGTCGGCGGCCACCGTGGCGCTGCTGAAAAAATATCCGACCTACCGGATCGACGTCTATCCGACCCATCGCACCGGCGGCGCGCCAGCCTGGGTGTACGAGAACACCTTCAAGAACGCCACCCGCGCCAAGTCCATCGACGGCGGCTTCGGCGTGGAGGGCGCGTTCGGCGGCATCCCGTTCCCGATTCCGAAGACCGGCTACGAGGCCATGATGAACCACCGCCTGGCCTGGACCGGCGAAACCACCGTATTCCCGCTGCGAACCACCATTGTCACGCCGGACGGCAAGCGCGCCACCGCCACCGAGGCCGAACAGACCATCATGCGGCCGTACTACTTCAAGGACGGCAGCCTGGAAAAATTCGACGGCATCTTCCAGTTCGGCCGCCTGATCACGCGCGCGCCAGCCTCCAAGGCCGGCGAAGGGATCCTGGTCCACGACGGCATCAGCGAGGCGCAGCCGCGCGCGATCTGGCAGTACCTGGTGGGCCAGCGCCGCGTGCGGCGCGCACCGTCGGTGTCCTACGACACGCCGGACTCGGTCACTTCCGGCATCGGCCTGTTCGACGAAGCGTTCATGCTGTTCGGTCCTATCGATCACCATGAGCTCAAGCTGGTCGGCAAGAAGGAAATGTACATCCCCTATAACAACAACCGCGCCGCCTCGGCCAAGATCACCGACCTGGTTGGCCCGCAGTTCCTCAATCCCGACCTGGTGCGCTGGGAACTGCACCGCGTGTGGGAAGTGGAAGCGAACCTGATCCCCGGCAAGCGCCACGTAGTCACCAAGCGCCGCTACTACCTGGACGAAGACACCTGGCAGATCATCCTGGTCGACGGATACGACGCGCAAGGCCAGATCTGGCGCGGCAACTACACGCTGACGCTGCTGGCGCCGGACCTGCCGGCGGTGGTGGGCAACGTCATGTGGGGCACCTACAACGTGCAGACCGGCGCCTACCTGCTGAACGAGGCCTCCAACGACCTGGCGACCCAGTACAAGACCATTCCCCGACTGCCGGCCAGCTATTTCGGCCCCGAGGAACTGGCCAACCAGGGCTCGCGCTAAGTGAAGGGGCGCCCGATGAACAAGTTGAATCCACTCGCGGCCCGCCGCGCGGCGCTGGCGGCGTTGTTCGCCGCATCCTGCACGCTGGCTCCGGAGGCATGGGCCGAAGGCGCCGTCGGTGCGGCGGTCGTTCCGGCGGCGTTGACGCAGCCGGCGCTGGTCACGCCCAAGGCCTTGAACGCGGCCATGCTGGCCATCGCCGCCGCCGGCCAGCGGCTGGTGGCGGCCGGCGAGCGCGGCACCATCCTGTATTCGGATGATGCCGGCGTCTCCTGGCGCCAGGCCAGCGTGCCGCTCGGCGTCAGCCTGACAGCCTTGCAGTTCATCGACGCCCGGCAAGGATGGGCGGTCGGCCACCAAGGCGTGGTGCTGCACAGCGCCGACGGCGGCGCCACCTGGAGCAAGCAGCTGGACGGCATCCAGGCTGCCGCGCTGGTGCTCAAGGCGGCCGCCGAGGTCACGCCCCAGGACCGGGAACGCGCCCTGGCCGACGCCCGGCATCTGGTGGCGGACGGCCCGGACAAACCCTTCCTCGACCTGCACTTCGCCAACGCCCGCAACGGCTACGTGCTGGGCGCCTACAACCTGCTGTTCAAGACCGACGACGGCGGCGCCACCTGGCAACCGTGGCAGCAGCATGTCGCTAATCCCAAGGGCCTGCACCTATACGGCATGCGCGGCGCGGGCGACGCGCTCTATCTGGCCGGAGAACAGGGCCTGCTGCTGCGTTCCACCGACCAGGGGGCCAGCTTCAGCGCCCTCGCCAGCCCTTACAAGGGCAGCTACTTCGGCCTGTTGGCCGCGCGCGGCGGCGCACTGGTCGCCTACGGCTTGCGCGGCAATGCCTACTGGTCCGGCGACCGGGGCGCCAGCTGGAGCAAGGTCGATACCGGCGTCCAGGCGTCGCTGGCCGGCGGCGCCGAACTGGCCGACGGTACGCTGGTGTTGGTCAGCCAGGGCGGCGACGTGCTGCTCAGCCGCGACCAGGGCCGCAGCTTCGCCGCGCAGAGCGGCGCCGCGCTGCCGCCCGCATTGCCGCTGGCCGCCGTGGCGCAAGCCCGCGACGGCGCGCTGGTGGTGGCTGGCCTGCGCGGCCTGCGCCGGGTAGCCGTGCCGGCATCGCCGCGCTAGCGCCCGTCCCCTTCACACGAACATGGCTGGAACATCATGCACACAGATCAAGATTTGGAACAACAGCCGGTGGTACGACGGCTACAGGACTTCGACACCAGCTCCGGCAACCTGGGGGAGCGCGCGCTGTTCAACTACCGGCCGCTGGTCATCCTGCTTTGCCTGCTGGCGACCATTGTGCTGGGCTACCAGGCCACGCACATCAAGCTCAATGCCAGCTTCGAGAAGATGATCCCCAGCGCCCATCCCTACGTGGTCAACTACCTGGCCAACAAGGCCGACCTGAATGGGCTGGGCAACTCGGTGCGCATCGCCGTCGAAGCGACCGGCGGCACCATCTACGACCGCGCCTACCTCGACACCCTGCAACGCCTGAACGACGAAGTGTTCCTGCTGCCGGGCGTGGACCGACCCTTCATGAAATCGTTGTGGACGCCCAGCACCCGCTGGGCCGCCGTCACCGAGGAAGGCCTGGATGGCGGCACCGTCATCCCTGACGGCTACGACGGTTCGACCGCCACCCTGGCGCAGCTGCGCGCCAACGTGGCGCGTTCCGGCGAAATCGGCCAGCTGGTGGCGGCCGACTTCAAATCCAGCATCGTCTTCGTGCCGCTGCTGGAGCAGAACCCGCAGAACGGCCAGGCGCTCGACTACGGCGCCATGTCGGAACGGCTGGAGCAGATCCGCGCCAAATACCAGAAGGAAGGCGTGCGTATCCACATCACCGGCTTCGCCAAGATCGTCGGCGACCTGATCGAAGGCCTGCAACAGGTGCTGATGTTCTTCCTGCTGGCGATCGCCATCGCCGGCGCGGTGCTGTTCTGGTACACGCGCTGCTGGCGCAGCACCACGCTGGTGGTCATGTGTTCGCTGGTGGCGGTGCTGTGGCAATGCGGCCTGCTGGCCGCGCTGCACTACGAACTCGATCCGTATTCCGTGCTGGTGCCCTTCCTGGTGTTCGCCATCGGCATGAGCCACGGCGCGCAGAAGATGAACGGCATCATGCAGGACGTGGGCCGCGGCACGCACCGCGTGGTGGCGGCGCGCTACACCTTCCGCCGCCTGTTCGCCGCCGGCCTCACCGCGTTGCTGTGCGACGCGGTCGGCTTCGCGGTGCTGGTCAGCATCCAGATCAAGGTGATCCAGGACCTCGCCGTCATCGCCAGCATCGGCGTGGCGGTGCTGATCTTCACCAACCTGGTGCTGCTGCCGGTGCTGCTGTCGTATACCGGCGTCAGTGCCAAGGCCGCCGCGCGCAGCCTGCAAGCCGACAGCGTCGATGGCGCGGCCCAGCCCTGGCTGTGGACCTTCCTCGACCGCTTCACCCAGCGCCGCTGGGCCGCCTTCACGGTTGCCACCAGTGTGCTGCTGGGCGGCCTGGGATACCTGTACAGCCTTAACCTGAAGGTGGGCGACCTCGATCCCGGCGCGCCGGAACTGCGTGCCGATTCGCGCTACAACCGCGACAACGGCTTCATGGTCGCCAACTACGCGGCCAGCTCCGACATCCTGGTGGTGATGATCAAGACCGCGCCCGACCAGTGCACCCGCTACGCCACGCTGGCCAGCGTGGACAAGCTGGCGTGGCAGCTGGAGCAGCTGCCCGGCGTCGATTCGACCAACTCGATGGCGGCGTTGAGCAAGCTGGCCACCACCGGCTACAACGAGGGCAACTTCAAATGGTATGACCTGATCCCCAATGCCGGCGCGCTCGGCGCGGTGCAGACCAGGGCCCCGCGCGAACTGTTCAACCAGAGCTGCTCGCTGCTGTCGCTGTTCGTCTACCTGAAGGACCACAAGGCCGCCACGCTGACCCGCGTGGTTGACGCGGTCGAAACCTTCGCCGCCGCCCACAACACGCCGGAGGTGCAGTTCCAGCTGGCCGCCGGCAGCGCCGGCATCGAGGCCGCCACCAACATCGTCGTCAAGCAGGCCATGCACGACATGCTGTTCTGGGTCTATGGCGCGGTGATCTTGCTGTGCTACGCCACCTTCCGCAGTTGGCGCGCGGTGCTGGTGGCCATCCTGCCGCTGGTGCTCACCTCCATCCTGTGCGAAGTGCTGATGGTGGCGCTGGGCATGGGCGTCAAGGTCGCCACGCTGCCGGTGATCGCACTCGGCGTCGGCATCGGCGTGGACTACGCGCTGTATGTGTTGAGCGTGATGCTGACCCGCATGCGCGCCGGCGCCAGCCTGTCCGACGCCTACCTGCACGCGCTGCGCTTCACCGGCCGGGTGGTGATCCTGACCGGCGTGACGCTGGCCGTGGCGGTCGCCACGTGGCTGTTCTCGCCGATCAAATTCCAGGCCGACATGGGCATCCTGCTGGCCTTCATGTTCCTGTGGAATATGGTGGGCGCACTGGTGCTGGTGCCGGCGCTGGCCTACTTCCTGATGCCGCCCAAGCCCGCGCAACAGAATGAGGCAACGCAGGCGCCGGAACGCGCCGTGGCCGGGATCCACTGACGCCATGGCTACCTCCGACGTGAGCATAGGCGCGCGCCTGCGCCTCGGTTTCGGCCTGGTCCTGGCGCTGCTGGTCGCCGTCGTGGCGCTCGGCCTGGTCCACATGCACCAGATGCAGCAGCGTACCGACCAGATCACCCTGGTCGGCAACGTCAAGACGCGGCTCGCCACCCAGATGCGCGACACCGTCTACGAACGCATGATCGCACTGCGTAACATGGCGCTGATCGGTTCCCTGTCCTACCTGCAGCCGGAAGCGGAACGGATGCAGGACCAGGCCAAACGCTACGCCAATGCCGAAAAGCGTCTGCGCGAGCTGCTGGCCGATGCCGCGACAGCCGAGGAAACCGCCTTGCTGGCGCAGATCGGCAAGCAGAACGCGGCGGCCCAGGCGCCGATCGCGCAAGCGATGGATCTGGCGATGCGCAGCGAATCGGACCAGATCTACACCGTGCTGGTCGAGCGCCTGCTGCCGGTCCAGACCCGCTGGATGGCGGCCCTGGAACAGCTGGTCGCACTGGAGACCCGCCAAAGCGAACTGGCCGCCGCGCAGGGCCGTTCGTCCGACGCCGGCGCGCGCACCTGGATACTGGCGCTGGGCGTCATGGCCCTGCTGCTGGGCGGCCTGCTGTGCTGGCGCCTGACGCGCGGCATCCTCGAACAGCTGGGCGGCGAGCCGGCCTACGCGGTCAAGATCGCCGGCCGCACCGCCGCCGGCGACCTGGCGGGGAATGTCAGCCTGCGCGGCGGCGACGCTTCCAGCCTGCTGTTCGCGATGCACACCATGCGCACCGGACTGGCCTCGATGGTCGGCCAGGTGCGACGCGGCGCCGACCATATCGCCGGCGCGGCCAGCGAAATCGCCGGCGGCCACCAGGACCTGACGGACCGCAGCAACAGCCAGCGCAAATCGCTGCGCGCCACTGCGGGCTGCGTGGCGCAACTGGCCGACGCAGTGCGCAACAACGCCGGCCACGCGCGCCAGGCCACCGAACTGGCCGCAAACGCCAGCGCAGTGGCGCGCGACGGCGGCAAGGTGGCGGCCGAAGTGATCCTGACGATGGACTCCATCACCGGTTCGGCCCACCGCATCGGCGAAATCATCGGCGTCATCGACGGCATCGCGTTCCAGACCAATATCCTGGCCCTGAACGCTGCCGTCGAGGCGGCGCGCGCCGGCGAACAGGGACGCGGCTTTGCCGTCGTCGCCGGCGAAGTGCGCAACCTGGCGCAACGCTCCGCCACCGCCGCGCGCGAGATCCGCACCCTGATCGGCCATTCGGTGACGCAGGTCGAAGCCGGCAACCGGCTGGTGGCCCGCGCCGGCGCCACCATGAACGAAGTGGTCGACAGCGTGCAGCAGGTCAGCGTCATCATCGACCGCATCGCCGCCGCCAGCGTCCAGCAGCAGGCCGGCATCGAACAGGCCGGCGCCGCCTTGCAGGCGATGGAGCTGGTGACACAGCAGAATGCCGAGCTGGTCGAACAGGCCACCGGAGCCACCGCCGGCATGCGCCAGCAGGCGGCCGAACTGGCACGGCTGGTGCATGCCTTCAAACTCGACGACGGCGTTGGCCATGCCGCCCCGCCCCCGCCACATCCCGCAATCTCGCTCAAAGAGGAATTCGATCATGCCTGACATCCTGCTCTATGCCGCCGGCGCCTTGGCGCTGGGCGCCCTGCTCTGGCGCCTCCGCCGGAAATCCGTCACCATCGCGGCCGGCCCCGCCGCGACCGCGATGCCCGCCGCCGATTCGCTGCGCCACACCGCGCTGGGCCACGTGGTGGGCCGCGCCGATCGCCACCGTACCCACGCCTGGCTTGGCCTGCCGTATGCACAGCCGCCGGTCGGCCCGCTGCGCTGGAAGGCCCCGCGTCCACCGCAGCCCTGGTCGGGCGTGCGCGAAGCGCTGGTCTGCGGCCGGCCCGCGCTGCAACTGGCCGGCGCCACACTGGAACTGCCGCCCGACCAATGGGGCCAGTTGGCCGGCTCGGAAGACTGCCTGACACTGAACGTGTTCGCGCCACAGCTAGCAGCCGACGAAGCGCGGACTGCCGGATTGCCGGTGATGTTCTGGATCCACGGCGGCGCCAACACGGCCGGCACCGCCGCCACCTACACCACCCTGCGCAACCTGGCCGGCCAGGACCAGGTACTCGTGGTATCGGCCAACTACCGGCTCGGCATCCTCGGCTGGTTCAGCCTCGACGAGCTGGCGCAAGACGACGACAGTCCCGTCGACCGCTCCGGCAACTTCGGCACGCTGGACCTGATCGCGGCGCTGCAATGGGTGCGCCAGCACATAGCGGCTTTCGGCGGCGATCCCGATAACGTCACGGTGTTCGGCGAATCGGCCGGTGGGCTGAATGCCTACACGCTGCTGGCCAGCCCACTGGCCAAAGGCCTTTTCCACCGCGCCATCCTGCAATCTCCGCTGGCGGTCAGCTACACGCCGGCGCAAGCCCGCAACTATACGGACGACGCCAGTCCCGGCCACGCCCTCAGCTCGCGCGAGTTGCTGTGCCAGTGGTTGCAGCGCGACGGCCGCGCCGCCGACCGCGACGCGGCCAAGGCGCTGATCGCGTCCATGCCGGCCGCCGACATCGCCGCCTATGTACATGGCCTGCCGGAAGCGGCGCTGCTGGCGCCGATCACGCCGGGAGCGCTCAGCTTCTACGACGCACCCTGCGTGCTACAGGACGGCCACGTGCTACCTGCCATGCCGCTGGCCGAGGTGTTCGCCGATCGCAGCCGCTACAACGCGGTGCCGGTCATCATCGGCACCAACCGCGACGAATACAAGCTGTTCATGTCCAACAATCCCGATTACGTGCGCATGCTGTTCGGCCGCATTCCGCTGATGCGCAACCGCGCCCGCTACCAGCGCCACGCAGCCTATATGTCCGCCCTGTGGCAGGCCGCCGGCGCGCTGGAACCGGCCAGCGCCATGGTGGCCTCGGGCCACCGCGACGTGTGGACCTACCGCTTCGACTGGGACGAACAGCCCGCCGTTCCCTTGATCGCGCCGCGCGTTCTGCTGGGTGCAGCGCACGTGCTGGATGTGGCCTTCGTCCTGCGCGACCTCGATGGCGAGTTCGATCCCTTCCGCTCCTTCACCGCCGCCAACCTGCCCGGCCGCAAGGAAGTCTCCGACGCCATGGCCGGCTACTGGACGCACTTTGCCCGCCACGGCGAACCTGGCAGCGGTCCGAACGGCACGCTGCCGGAATGGTGGCGCTGGAGCGGCGACGCCAGCGCCGCGCGCCTGATGGTGTTCGACACCAGCGCCGACGGCGGCACCCGCATGGTGGCCCACGAGAACAGCCTGGCCACCCTGAAGGCGCAGCTGGCACGCGACCCCGCGCTGCACGGCGATCCACGCGAGCGCTGCGAACTTTACGGCCGCATGTTCCTGTGGTCGATCTTCGGCGGCTACGAAGCGCCGCATGCGCTGGAGGCCTTCGCCCTCGCCCACGGCTACGCCGGTCCAACCGGGCAGCTGCGCCCCAGCTACTGGCCATGAGCAGGACCGCCAACCAGGACTTCTTCCACAGCTACGACGACCTGTGGCTGATCGACGGCCTGCGCACGCCGTTGGCCGACTACTGCGGCGCCTTCAGCCAGGTCTCGCCGACGGACCTCGGCATCAAGGCGGCGCGCGCGGTCCTCAAGCGCAGCGGCGTGCCGCCCGCCGACATCGGCTCGGTCATCAGCGGCAGCATGGCGCCGGGCGACTGTTACCAGTACATGCTGCCACGACATATCGGCCTGTACGCCGGCGTGCCGCTGACGGTGCCGGCGTTGAACGTGCAACGCATCTGCGGCACCGGTTTCGAATTATTCCGCCAGGCCGGCGACCAGATCGCGTTGGGCTACGCCGACGCCGTGCTGGTGGTCGGCACCGAGTCGATGACGCGCAATCCGATCGCCGCCTTCAACCACCGCAGCGGTTTCAAACTGGGCGCGCCGGTCGGCTTCGAGGATTTCCTGTGGGAGGCGCTGACCGATCCCGCGCCCGGGATCACGATGCCGCAGACCGCCGAGAACCTGGCGCGCCGCTACGGCATCACCCGCGCCGACGTCGACAAATTCGCCGCGCAGTCGCACGCCCGCGCGCTCGACGCCAGGGCCGCCGGCTTCCACGCCGGCGAGATCGTCGCCGTCGGCAACGAAGTCTTCACGCTGGACGACTATGCCGACCGCCGCATCCGGCTATCCGGTCCGATGACGGAGCTGGCGCAGGACACCCATCCGCGCATTTCGCCGCCGTCGGTGCTGGCCACCTTGCGCCCGCTGTATCCGCACGGCGTGCAGACCGGCGGCAACAGCTGCGCGCTGGCCGACGGCGCGGCGGCCGCCATCGTCGCTTCCGGCGCCTACGCCATGCACGGCGGACATCGGCCGCAGGCCCGCATCGTCGCGGCGGCGGTGGTCGGCGTGCCGCCCGAAGTCATGGGCATCGGCCCCGCGCCGGCGATCCGCCTGCTGCTCGACCGCTGCGGGTTGAACACGCAGCAAATCGGCCTGTTTGAAATCAATGAAGCGCAAGGCGCGCAGATCATCGCCGTGGAGCGTGAACTGAAGCTGGACCGGGACCGCCTCAACATCCACGGTGGCGCGATCGCGTTGGGCCATCCGCTGGCGGCGACCGGCGTGCGCCTGACCATCACGCTGGCGCGCGCGCTCGACCTGCGGCGCCAACGCTACGGCGTGGCGGCGGCCTGCGTCGGCGGCGGCCAGGGCATTGCCCTGCTGCTGGAGAACCCGCGCTGGCGGCAGTTACAGCACGATGGCGCTCAGTGAGCGCAGCAGCACGCGCAGTTGCGCATGCAGTTCGCCGCGCTGGTCCGCGTCCAGCTCGGCCAGCATCGCGCGCTCCAGCTCCGCCACCGCCGCATCGCCCTGGCGCAGCAAGGCGCTGCCTTCGGCGCTGAGGCGCAGATGGATGATGCGGCCATGATTGGCGTCGGCCTGGCGCACCACCCAGCCGCGCGCCTCCATCGCCTTGACCATCTCGTTGGCCGATTGCGGCGAGATCATCGAACGTTCGGCCAGCTGCGCGTTCGACAGCTGCTGCTGGGTGTCAAGCACCGACAGCGCCGTGTACTGGGCCGCCGTCATGCCCAGCAAACCGAGGCTGTCGCGCAGGCGTCGGCTCAGCACATGGTCGATGCGGCCGATCAGGTAGGCGATGCCGGTGGGCTTGTCGTGCGCGGCGGAAGGTGTTTTTTTCATGGTGATCCAGAATTCAAAAGAAAGCGTTCGAAAAGCGCTTGCATTACAGCCCAAGCAGCATATATTATAAGTCACGTATCAGGCAACCTGATATCAACCTAACATAAAGTGAGTCCGAGATGAGCCAATACAACAACCGCTGGAGTACCGTAAAAGTCGAGATCACCGGCGGCATCGCCTGGGTGATCCTGAACCGTCCGGAAAAGCGCAACGCCATGAGCCCGACGCTGAACCGCGAAATGATCGACGTGCTGGAAACCCTGGAGCTGGATCCGGAAGCCGAAGTGCTGGTGCTGACCGGCGCCGGCGACAGCTGGACCGCCGGCATGGACCTGAAGGAGTACTTCCGCGAAAACGACGGCAAGCCGGAGATCTTCCAGGAGAAGCTGCGCCGCGACTGCTCGCAGTGGCAATGGAAGCTGCTGCGCATGTACAGCAAGCCGACCATCGCCATGGTCAACGGCTGGTGCTTCGGCGGCGCCTTCTCGCCGCTGGTCGCCTGCGACCTGGCCATCTCCGCCGACGAAGCGGTGTACGGCCTGTCGGAGATCAACTGGGGCATCCCGCCGGGTAACCTGGTCAGCAAAGCGGTCGCCGACACCATGGGCCACCGTCAGGCGCTACACTACATCATGACCGGCGACACCTTCACCGGCAAGGAAGCAGCCGCCATGGGCCTGGTGAACAAGAGCGTGCCGCTGGCGCAGCTGCGCGAAGCGACCATCGAACTGGCGGAAAAGCTGCTGGCCAAGGCGCCGACCGTGCTGCGCATCGCCAAGCATGGCTTCAAACGTTGCCGCGAACTGACCTGGGAGCAAAGTGAAGACTACCTGTACGCCAAAGTCGACCAGTCCAACTACCGCGACCCGGAAAAAGGCCGCGCCCAGGGCCTCAAGCAGTTCCTGGACGATAAGACCATCAAACCAGGCCTGCAAACCTACAAGCGCGCATAAGACGCCCACCACGCCAACAACACAGGAGATACGCCATGCTTGAAGCCCGTTTGCTGATCGGAGGCCTGGACCAGGCCTCGTCTACCGGCGCCACTTACCAGCGCCTCAACCCGGCCACCGGCGACACCGCCTCGGTCGCCGCCGCCGCCACGCTGGACGATGCCGACGCCGCCGTCGCCGCCGCGCAGGCGGCCTTCCCCGGCTGGTCCGCCACCGCGCCGGGCGAGCGTCGCCGGCTGCTGCTCAAGGCGGCCGACTGCCTGCAAGCCCGCGCACCCGAGTTCATCGCGGCCGGCGTGGCCGAAGCGGGCGGCGTGGCCGGTTGGTACGGCTTCAACGTGATGCTGGCGGCCTCCATGCTGCGCGAAGCGGCTTCGTTGACCACCCAGATCGCCGGCGAAGTAATCCCCTCCGACGTACCGGGCCTGATGGCGATGGGCATGCGCCAGGCTTGCGGCGTGGTGCTGGGCATCGCGCCGTGGAACGCGCCGGTGATCCTGGGCACGCGCGCCATCGCCACGCCTCTGGCTTGCGGCAATACGGTGGTGCTCAAGTCGTCCGAAGTGTGCCCCGCCGTGCATCGCCTGATCGGCAAGGTATTCGAGGATGCCGGCTTCCCGGCCGGCGTGGTCAACGTCATCAGCAACGCGCCGCAGGATGCCGCCGCCGTGGTGGCGCGCCTGATCGCCAATCCCGCCGTCAAGCGCATCAACTTCACCGGCTCAACCAAGGTGGGACGCATCATCGCCCAGCAGGCCGCGCAGCATCTGAAGCCGGTGGTGCTGGAATTGGGCGGCAAGAACCCGCTGCTGGTGCTGGACGATGCCGACCTCGATGAGGCGGTGCAGGCGGCCGCCTTCGGCTCCTTCTTCAACCAGGGCCAGATCTGCATGTCGACCGACCGCATCATCGTCGACAACAAGATCGCCGACGCCTTCGTCGAAAAACTGCGCATCAAGACCGCTGGCCTGCCCGCCGGCAAACCGGGCCAGGAAGGCGCGGTATTGGGCGGCATGGTCGATGCCTCGGCCGCCAGCCGCGTCGCCGCCATGATCGCCGACGCCCAGGCCAAGGGTGCGCGCATCGTCTGCGGCAGCGCCGCCAGCGACGGCAACCTGCTGCAACCGGCCATCATCGACCACATCACGCCGGCCATGATGGTGTACCAGGAAGAGTCGTTCGGTCCCATCGTCGGCATCATCCGCGTCGATGGCGACGAAGCGGCGCTGGCCGAGGCCAACGCCAGCGAATACGGCTTGTCCGCCGCCGTCTTCAGCCGCGACGTTTCGCGCGCACTGGCGCTGGCGCGCCGCATCGAATCGGGCATCTGCCACATCAACAGCTCCACCGTGGCCGATGAAGCGCAGATGCCGTTCGGCGGCGTCAAGGCCAGCGGCTACGGGCGCTTCGGCGGCAAGGCCGGCATCGCCGAGTTCACCGACCTGCGCTGGATCACAATCCAGAGCGGCCACCGCCACTACCCGGTCTGATGGAGGAGCACGCGATGACGCAGCTCCCCTCCACCACCGCCACGCTGGACCTGTCGCGTTATCGCCCGGTGCGCGTCGGCGGCGCACCGGTGCGGATCGAGTCCGACGCCCAAGGCGCATGGCGGCTGGCGTCGGAGGAAGCGCTGGGCGCCTATCCCGACCGCATCACCGATTGCCTGGTGCGCGGCGCCGAGCGCCATCCCGACCGCACGCTGGCCGCGCGGCGCGGCGCCGACGGCGCCTGGCAGCACCTCAGCTACCGGCAGATGCTGGAGCAGGCCCGTGCCGTCGGCCAGGCCTTGCTGGACCGGGGCCTGTCTGCAGAACGTCCGCTGATGATCTTGTCCGGTAACGACCTGCAGCACCTGCAGCTGGCGCTGGGCGCGCTGTACGCCGGCATACCGTATTGCCCGGTCTCGCCGGCCGCTTCCGGCGCCACCACCGACCACACCAAGCTGTCCCACTTCGTGCGCCACCTGACGCCCGGCATGATCTACGCCACCGACGGCGGCGCCTGTGCAACGGCGTTGGCGGCGGCGGTGCCGGTCGACGTCGAGATCGTGGTCGACCACGGGGACGCCGGCCGCGCCAGCACACCGCTGGCGCAGCTGCTGGCCACCATTCCGAGCACTGTGGACGCGGCCAACGCCGCCATCGGTCCGCACACCATCGCCAAATTCCTGTTCACGTCGGGATCGACCAAGCTGCCCAAGGCGGTGGTCACCACCCAGCGCATGTTGTGCGCCAACCAGCAGATGCTGTTGCAAAGCTTCCCTGCCTTCGGCGACAAGCCGCCGGTGCTGCTGGACTGGCTGCCGTGGAGCCACACCTTCGGCGGCAGCCATAACGTCGGCATCGCGCTGTATAACGGCGGCAGCTACTACATCGACGACGGCAAACCGACCGCGCGCGATTTCGCCGTCACGGTGCGCAACCTGAAGGAGATCGCGCCGACGGTGTTCTTCAATGTGCCCAAGGGCTGGGAGCTGCTGACCGCAGCGCTGGACGACGACCCGGAGCTGTGCCGTCATTTCTTCTCGCAGATGGAGCTGTTCTTCTTTGCCGGCGCCGGCCTTTCGCAGGCCGCGTGGGATGCACTGGAGCGCGTCAGCGAAAAGCGCTGCGGCCAGCGGATCCGCATCATGGCCGGCCTGGGCATGACGGAGACGGCGCCTTCCTGCACCTTCACCACCGGCCCGGTGATGATGGCCGGTTACGTCGGCCTGCCGGCGCCGGCCTGCGAGGTCAAGCTGGTGCAGGTGGAAGGCAAGTACGAGGCGCGCTTCCGCGGACCGCACGTCATGCCGGGTTATTGGCGCGCGCCGCAGGCCACCGCCGACGCCTTCGACGAGGAAGGCTACTACCGCAGCGGCGACGCGGTGCGCTTCGTCGATCCGGCGCGGCCGGAACTGGGCTTGATGTTCGACGGCCGCATCGCCGAGGACTTTAAACTCAGCAGCGGCACCTTCGTCAGCGTCGGACCGTTGCGGGCGCGTGTCATCAGCGCCGGCGCGCCCTACATCCAGGACGTGGTGGTGGCCGGCATCGATCGCGACAGCATAGGTTTGCTGGTGTTCCCACGCCTGGACCAGTGCCAGTTATTGTCCGGACTGGGCGCCGACGCGGACGCCGCAGCAGTCCTGTCCAGCGCCCCGGTGCGCAGCCACTTCCAGCAACTGCTGGTGCAACTGAACGCCGTGGCGACCGGATCGGCGTCCCGCGTCGAACGCATGCTGCTGCTGGAGGAAGCGCCATCGGTGACGGCCGGCGAGCAGACCGACAAGGGATCGATCAACCAGCGCCTGGTGCTGGAACGGCGCGCGGCGCTGGTGACGACAATGTATGAAGGCGCCAGTGCGGCGGTGTTGACCGCCGCCTGAACTTACTTGCCTTTGTAGATACCGGCTTCCAGGATGATATCGCCCTGCTTGACGAAGTAGGTCGATTTCTTCTCGATTTCGCCGTTGGCCGGGTTGTTGTAGCGGTAGTCGACCCAGCCCTTGCCCTTGGCCTTGGCCGTTTCGATGATTTCCTTGCGGAACAGCTTGCCGTCCGCATCCGGCAGCACCACCATGTTCTTGCCGACCAGCTTGGGGTTGGTCGGATGCGCCAGCTGGGTGCCGTCCATCGCCCGCACGGTCAGGTAGGTGCTCTCGTTGATGAACTCGGGGTTCTTGCTGTTGACTTCCTTGATCAGGGCGTCTTTGCCATTCTTTTGCAGGTAACTGGCGCCCTTGTCCACCATCGCCACGGCGGCGGCGGACGTGTCGGCGGCCAGCGCCGGCAAGGAGGTCAACGCGGTTGCGGCCAGCAATACGGACAGGATGGTATTTTTCATTTTGTGTCTCCGAAAGTAGTAGATCGCCGCTGCAATGGCGGCAAGGAACTATATCAGTTCTATGCAAGGGGCCGGCTGCTCCCCCGCTACGTGATTTCCCTTATTGGCGACGGCCTAACGTAGCCGTTCCAACATCAGGAAGTACCACATCCCCAGCGCCAGCATGTGCCGCCCCAGCCAATCGCCGACCGGCGCCCGCACGTGACTGAAACTCTGGAACACGTCGAACTGGTCCATCGTACCGCCGATGGCCTTGGCCATGACCTCGCCCACGATGTGCGAGGTGGCCAGCCCATGTCCCGAATACCCTTGCGCGTACCACACATTGTGCGCCAACTTGCCCAACTGTGGAATCCGGTTGATCACGATGCCCATGTCGCAGCTCCACTGGTAGTCGATCTCCACCCCGCGCAGCTGCGGGAAGGTGCGCTCGATGCACGGCCGCAGTTCGGCCGCGATGTCGCGCGAGGCCTTGCCCGAGTAGTTGGCGCCGCCGCCGAACAGCAGCCGGCCGTCGGCCGTGGTGCGGTAGTAGTCCAGCACGAAGCGGCTGTCGTACACCGCCACGTCCTGCGGATTGATCTGCCGCGCCAGATCGCCCAGCGGCGCGGTGGCGACGATGCCGCCCGCCGCCGGAAAGATCATGCCGCCCAGCCGGCGCCGCTCCAGCCTGTGGCTGACATCACCCGCCAGCAGGATCTGGTCGGCGACGATGCGTCCTCCTTCGAGCCGCAGTGACGGCGTGGCGCCGTGGATGATCTCCAACACCGGCGACTGCTCGAAGATCAGCCCGCCCAGGCCGGCCAGCGCGCGCGCCTCGCCCAGGCACAGGTTCAGCGGATGCAGGTGCAGGTTGCGCTGGTTGTAGATGCCGCCGTGGTACAAGGGCGTGGCCAGGAAGCGGCCCATGTCGCGCGCCTCGACCAGTTCCACCATGTCGCCCAAGTCGCGCCGGACCAGCTCTTCGTAGGTCGCGCACATCGCATGCATGTCGCCAGGCTTGTAGGCGGCATGAAAGTGGCCATGTTTAAGGTCGCACTCGATGCCGTACCTGGCGATGCGCTTGCGGATGATGTCCTGCCCGCGCCAGCGCAGCTTCCAGATGAAGTCCTCGGCCACCTCGGCCCCGGCCCGGCGCGTCAGCTGCCGCAGGATGGCGCCGTCGCCCGACAGGCTGCCCGTGACCTGCCCGCCATTGCGGCCGGACTGGCCCCAGCCGATGCGGTGCGCCTCGACCAGCGCGACCCGCTTGCCCTGCTCCGCCAGCTCCAGCGCCGTGGCCAGGCCGGTGAAGCCGCCGCCGATGACGGCGACATCGACCCGCACCTCGCCTTCCAGCTTCGGATAGCGCGCCGTGCTGTTGGCGGTGGCGTTGTAGTAGGAATGGATGCGTTCGGTACTCATGCGAGCTCCAGGTAGCGTTGCAGCTCCCAGTCCGTGACGCTCTGGTTGAACTGTGCCACTTCCCATTGCCGGGTCTGGACGAAATGGCGCACGAATTCCTCGCCCATCAGCTCGCGCGCCAGCGGCGAGCGCTCCATCGCGGCGGTGGCCTCGGCCAGCGTGCGCGGCAGGCGCTCGACCTGCTCGGCGCCGCTGTTGGCGCCGGTCACAGGCGGCAGTTCCAGCGCCAGCTTGTGCTCGATGCCGTACAGTCCGGCAGCCAGCGCGGCGGCGATCGCCAGGTAAGGATTGGCGTCGGCGCCGGCGGTGCGGGTTTCCAGCCGCATGCTGTGGCTGCCGCCGGGGATCACGCGCAGCGCGGCGTTGCGGTTATCGACCGCCCAGGTCGGCTTGACCGGCGCCAGGTGATGGTCCACCAGCCGCTTGTAGCTGTTGATGAACGGCGCCAGCATCGGCAGCAGGTGCGGCAGGCAATGCAACTGGCCGGCGATGAAGTGGCGCATGGTGTCGCTCATGCCGTGCTCGCCGCGTTCATCGTGGAAGCAGTTGCGGCCATCCCGCCACAGGCTCTGGTGCAGGTGCTGGCCGCAACCGGCGTAGTCGGTCGAATACTTGGCCATGAAGGTGTTCAGCAGGCCGTGGCGGCGACCGATCTCGCGCACCGATTCCTTGAACAGCACCGCGCGGTCGGCGGTCTTGAGGGCGTCGCCGTAGCGGATCGCCGCTTCGAAGTTGCCGGGACCGGCCTCGGTGTGCAGCGCTTCCAGCGGAACGTCGATGGCGTTCAGGCTGGTGAACAGTTCGCGCACGAAGGCTTGCCGTGCGCCGAGGCGGAACGGCGAGTAGTTGGTCATGCCGTGGGTGGCGGTTTGCAGGTCGCGGTAGCCCTTGGCGCGTACCGACGCTTCGGTCTCGTCCAGCACGAACCATTCGAACTCGGCACCCACCTGGGCCGAATAGCCGAGCGCGTCGGCCTTGGCCAGCACGCGCTTCAACACCTGGCGCGGGCAGATCGGCAGCGGCGTGCCGTCGGCGCGGGTGTGCTCGCCGAGGATCAGCCAGCAGTTGTCGTCCCATGGCAGCTGGCGCGCGGTGGCGGGATCCAGCACCAGGCCGATGTCGGGAAAGCCGGTATGAAAACCGGTGAAGCTGACCTGCTGGTACAGCTGGTCCTGGATATCCCAGCCGAACACGGCGCTGGCGATGGTGCCGCCGCCGTCCAGCATGCTGGCGATCTTTTCGCCGGACAGGTGCTTGCCGCGGCTGACGCCGTCGATATCGGTGACGAGGAAACGGGCATAGGGCTGGCCTGCCAGCGAGTCTTTGGAAAAAGTCGGGTTCATGAAGTGCTCTCGATGCGGTTGGTCCTGCGGACGCGCAGGCGCACGCCACCGGCGCGAACGCCGGTGGAAGGATGGGACGGGAGATGGGGGCCGGGAGAACTTAGGTGACGTCGGGCGGCGCTTCAGGGCGTGGCTTGGCCAGGCGCCCCTGTTCGTTCAACAGCATCATGTGGCTGGCCAATGCGTGATGGCAGATCAGGCGGTGGCTCTCGAACAACTCGGCGTGCGCCGGATCGCGCATGATCGATTCGATCAGCAGATGGTGGTCCAGGATGGTCATGGTGCGCGCCATGACGCCGCAGTGGTCCTTGTCGACATACGGCACCAGGAACTGGATGGCGTCGGTCAGCAAGGCTTTCACCTGCAGGTCGATCTCATGCTCCAGCGCCTTCAGCGCCGGCACCGAGGACAGCAGAGTGATCAGCTCGCTCACACCCGGCACCTGCTGGTACAGCGGCTTGACGGCGGCATAGACCATGCCGAGATAACGGATCAGATCGGTGCAACCGGTCTTGGACGGATGGATGGCGGCCACCGCGTCCTTGACCTGTTGCAACCACTGGCTGGCGAGCGCGTGCACGACCGCTTCCTTGTTGGGGAAGTATTCGTACAGGCCGCCCACCGACAGACCCGCCGCTTCGGCGATGCGCTTGGTGGTGAGCTTGCCGAGGCCGCCGCGCGCGATTTCCTGTCCGGCCGCCTTGAGGATGACCTCGATCGTCTTGATGCCGCGCTCCTGTTGCGGCACGCGCCGCTTGGCGGCAGGCTTGACGGCGGCCTTGGCGCTGGCCGGCTCTACCTGGGCGAGGGATTCTTTTTTTTGCATACGTTTCAGTGACTGTTCGAAGAGCGGCGCAGAGCGCCGATTATGCCACAGCAGTTCAAGCTGCCGGGCCCATGGTGGGAAAGCGTTCGATGAACAGTTTCGACGTGCCGGCCCGCGCGTGGTTGGCGCCGACCCGGAACACCGTCTCGTCGTCGTAGGCGTTGGCGACGATCTGCATGCCGGTCGGCACACCGAGTTCGGACAGGCCGGTCGGCACCGCCATCACCGGATAGCGGTTGAGCAGGTTGAACGGCGGCGTCAGGCACCAGCCCAGGTAGGCGTCGATCTGCTGGCCGTTGATGTCGAGCATGGGCTCGGCCACCGGATCCTGGTCGGCGGCCAGGTCGGTGGTCAGCATCGAGGCGCAGATAAAGGCCGTGTAGCCCTTGCCCCAGACCTTCTCCTGCATCTCGCGCTGCAAGCGCTGGCCCAGCGCGGCGCTCGGCATGATCGAGGCGCGCGGTCCGCCGGCCTTTTCGTACAGATCGGCGGTGTAGCTGTTCAGCTTGTGCACCTCGGCGTGCGGGATGTCGCGCATGAACTCGTCCACGAACAGCGCGCGTAAGCCCTCCAGCAAGACATCGTTGATTTCTTCCAGGTCCCAGTTCAGCGCCACTTCCTCGATCACGGCGCCGCGCTCGCGCAGGCCGTCCAGCGCCGTCATCATATTGCGGCGGATATCGTCCGCCAGCGCCGGATGGCCGAACGCCGGACTGTAGGCGATGCGCATGCCGTGCAGGTCGCCGTACTCGGTCGGCAGCGGCGTGAACGGCAGCGTGGTGTAGGAGTTCGGATGCGGGCCGCCCAGCACGTTTTGCATCAGCACCAGGTCGTCGAAGGTGCGCGTCATCGGCCCTTCGACGGCCTGCGCCATGTATTCGTCGCCAGGCGCGCAGGCCAGGCGGCCGAACGGCGGCTTGTAGCCGTACACGCCGCACAGCGAGGCCGGCAGGCGGATCGAGCCAGCCATGTCGCTGCCGGTCGCCAACGGCGCCACGCCGGCCGCCAGCGCCGCGCCGGAGCCGCCACTGGAACCGCCGCAGGAATACGCGGTCGCCCACGGATTGCCGGTCACGCCGTACAGCTTGCTCCAGGTATGACCCAGCACGCAGAACTCGGGATTGGTGGCCTGGAAGTACGGGATCGCGCCCGCCTCCAGCAGCTTGTCGACGATGGGATGGTTCTCGGTGGCGATCTTGTCGCGGTAGACCAGCGAGGCCAGCGGACGCGGCCAGCCCTTGACGCTGGTCTCTTCCTTGATGATCACCGGCACGCCTTCCAGCGGACGAGCCGTGCCTTCGGCATAGCGGCGACGGGCTTCCAGCGCCATTGCGCGGGCCGCGTCCAAGTGCAGGCTGGCGGCGCAGTTCACCGTCGCTTGTTGGCGATGAGCGGCTTCGATCAGCGTTTCCAGGTAGTCAGCCGGGTCCAGCGTTCCGGTGCGGAATTGCGCCAGCAGTTCGGTGGCGGGCAGATAGTTTGCGTGTTGCATGAAATTTCCAGTCTTTATTCGTCGGTTGCGGCCGCTTGGGCCGGGTAAAACGCTGCGTCAGGGCGAGGCAGCCACCAGTCGTGGATGCGCGGCTGGTGATCGATGATGACCATCTTGCTGCGGCGGAAGGCGTCCAGTCCCTGCCGGCCCAGCTCGCAGCCCAGGCCGGACATCTTGCTGCCGCTGAAAGGCAGCGCGTCGTTGTCGATCAGCGGGTTGTTGATCCAGACCATGCCCGACTCCAGCCGGTTGGCCGCTTCCATGGCCTCGGCCAGGTCGGTGGTGAAGACCGAGGCGCCCAGGCCGAATTCGGAATCGTTGGCCAGCCGCAGCGCCTCGTCGAAATCGGCCACGCGGCAAATCGCCGCCACCGGGCCGAAGCACTCTTCGCGCATGATGGCCATCTGCGGCGTAACGCCGGTGAGGATGGTCGGCTCGTAGAACCACCCGGGCGGACAGTCCGGCGGTATGCGGCCGCCGCAGACGATCGTGGCGCCCTGCTCCACCGCCTGTTGCACCAGCCGCGCCACCTTGTCGCGCGCGGCCTGGCTGACCAGCGGGCCGATCTCCGCCATGCCCATGCCGTCGCCGACGCGCAGCTGCACCGTGCGGCGCGCGAACTCGGCGACGAAATCGTCGTGGATCTGGTCGACCACGAAGAAGCGTTCGGACGAGGTGCACACCTGCCCGCTCAGCAGGAAGGCGGAGTTGACGCAACCGGCCGCCGCCACTTCCAGCGGCGCGTGGCGCGAGATGATCATCGGATCGCTGCCGCCCGCTTCCAGCACGCAAGGCTTCATGCGCTCGGCGCAGGCCACGCCGACCGCGCGCGCCGCCGCCACGCTGCCGGTGAAGGCCACCGCGTGCGTGCCAGGCGATTGGATCAGCAATTGCGCGGTGCGGGCGTCGCCGGGCAGGCAGGCCACCAGGCCGGGCGGCAAGGCGGCGAAGTATTCCATGAAACGCAGCGTGCACAGCGCGGTCGCCTCGGCCGGCTTGATGATGCAGGCGTTGCCGGCGGCCAGCGAGGCGGCCACGGTCCAGCACAGCAGCAGGATCGGATAGTTGAACGGCAGGATGTGCACGCTGACGCCGTAAGGCTCGTAGCGCATGTGCTGGAACGAGCCGGCCTGGTTGCTGCCGGCCACCTTGCCGCCGTCGTCGCGCGCCATTTCGGCGTAGTAGCGGAACACCGAGGCGCAGATCGCCAGCTCGCCGTAGGCATCCGGGTAAGGCTTGCCCATTTCGCGACAGATCAGCTTGGCGACCTCGCTGCGGATGGGGGCGTTTTCCAGCGCGTGGGCGATGGCGTGCAGCAGCGCGGCGCGGCTGGCCGTGTCGGTCTGCTTCCACAGCTGTTGCGCGCGGTTGGCCGAAGCCACCGCCCGTTCGACATCGGCCTCCGCGCACACCGGGTAGCTCCCCACAGTCGCCAGCGTGGCCGGGTTGACGGCCTGCCTGGTATCGCCAGTCAACGGCACGACATAGCCGCCATCCAGGTAGACCTGCGCGCGCAGCGGGGTGAAACAGGAAAAATTCACGTGCATCTTGGTTCCAATTGATAAAGTTTAGTGTCCCTGCACTGCGCGGGCGATGACCTTGGCGCAACGCTGGCCGGTTTCCACCGCGCCGTTCAGGAAGCCGGAGTGCTGCACCGATGCGTGTTCGCCGGCGAAATGGCAATTGCCCTGCCGCACGCCGGCATAGCCGTACCATGTGGTGTAGCTGCCCTTCGGATGCGCGGTGTACGCGCCCTTGGTCCATTGGTAGCCGGGCCAATAGTTCAGCACCACGCGACCGTTCCACAAGGGCTTGATGCCGGGGAAGGTCAGGTTCAGGCCGTCCAACATGTCGACCGCCTTGAGGTTGATCGGCTTGTCGTTCATCGCCACCGCCACCGCGTCGCCCGAGAAGCAGGTCAGGATGCCGGCCGTGCCGGGTTGGGCGCGCGTGACTTCCCAGCTGATCTGGTAGCCGGTGTCGTTGTCGCTCAGGCCGGTGTAGCCCTGCTCGCGCCAAATGCGGCGTTCAAACTGCATCTGGAACTTCGAGTGCATGCCCATGCGGAAGTTGCGGATGGTGTCGACCTTGCGCGCATCGAAGCCGGCGCCGCTGTAGTCCACGGCGCTTTGCAAGATGGAGAACGGCAAGGCCAGCACCACGTGGTCGGCCTGCACCTGGACCGTGTTGGCGCCGTTCTTGAAGGTCAGGCTGTAGCTGTCGTTGACGTTCTTGACGATGCGGGTCAGCGCGTGGTTCTTGATGATCTGCCCGCTGTTCAGCGTGGCCGCCATGCGGCTGACCAGCTGGTCGTTGCCGCCACGGATGTGGAAGCGTTCGTCCGACCCCCTGGCGGCGAAAAAGCCCACCAGGTCCAGCGCGCTGGTCTCGGTCGCGGCGATGCCGGACGAAGCGTCCATCAGCAACTTCAACAGCTTGCCTTGCCGCGAATCGAGGCCGCCGGGTACGTAGGCGCTGATGTAGTCCGTGACCGACATGTTGTCCAGTTCGGCCCCGCGCACACTGTGGTTGTCGTAGGTCTGCGGCCACGGCGCCGCCCTGTTGTCGGCGTCGATCTGCCCGACGAAGGCCTCGAAGTCGACCACTTGCTCGTCCCAGGTGTAGCGCGAACCGTCGATCCAGAAGGTGAGCTCGCCGCCCTGCGCTTCGTCGTAGGCGTTCAGGTCATCGAGTGTCAGGCCCAGTTCGGCGGCCAGCAGGCGCAGTTCAAGGTGGCCGGTGTCGATCAACTCGCCGCCGTTTTCCGCCACCTGGCCCGGGAAGCTGGTGGTGTTGGACGAGCAACGTCCGCCCAGATGGTCCGACGCTTCATACACGCTGGCGCAGATGCCCGCCTTCTTCAAGTCGTAGGCACAGGCCAGGCCGCCCAGGCCGGCGCCGACGATGACCACGCGTACATCGCCGCGCTCGCGGCGGATGCGGCTTGCCGCCATCAGCGGGCCGCTGGCCAGCATGGCCGCCGAGCCGACCGCCGACAGCTTGAGCAGCGCGCGCCGCTCGCGCAGCAAGGCCAGCGCCGCTTCACTCGACAAACCATGCCGCTGGCGCAGGCGCGCCACCTCCATGACGGAGGCCAGGATACGCTTCAAAGGAGAATGTGCCATGTTGTCTCTTTCTGATAGTTATGGGTTGGTCTGCTGGAATACGTCGCTGGGGACGCCCTGGCTGCGTCGCGAAAACAGCCAGTAACCCAAACCGGCCGCGAACCAGCAGCCACCCACGGTCAGCGCCGTGGCGTTCAGGTTGATGAGGATAATCAGCACGGCGGACAGCCCGCACAGCGGCACGATCACATGCGCCCACCAGCGCCGTCCGCCAAGCCGGCCGAAATGCGTCAGCACCGACAGGTGCACGAACAGGAAGCCGACCAGCGCGCCAACGCTGATGAAGATCGCCAGGTCGCTGATGTTGTTGCGCATCAGCAGGGCAATGCCCAGCGAGATGGTGGTCGACACGATCATCGCGACGTAGGGGTTGCCGTGCCGGTGATGCACCTTGGCCAGCACCGACGGCAGGCTGCGGTCGCGGCCCATGGCGAACAGCACCCGCGCCACGCCCACCTGCATCGGCAGCACGTTCGGCACGCCGACCACCAGGATCAGGAACCACGCCAGCGCCAGCGAAGCCTTTGGGCCGCCGATGGAAGCCAGCAGTTCGTAGATCACCGTGGCCGGATCCTGCACCGGGAAGCCCACCAGCAGGTTGCCCACCACCCACGAGGTCAGCACGAAGATGCAGCTGGTGATGGCCAGGTTGGTCATGATGGCCTTGCCGACCACGCGGGTGTTGCCATCCTTGACTTCCTCGGCCAAGGTCGAGACGGCGTCGAAGCCCAGGTAGGACATCACGCAGATCGAGGTGGCTGCCAGCACGCTGGCGCCGTGGAACTTGCCGGCGTCGAAAAGCGGCGCCAGCGTCAGCGCCCCGCTGCCGTGGCCGCCGAACAGCGCGAACAAACACATTCCCACGATGACCAGCACCGCCACCAGTTGCAGCACCACCGACAGGAAGCTGACGCGCGAGGTGACGCTGATGCCGAACCAGTTCACCGCAAACGTCGCCACCACCGTCGCCACGATCCAGGTGGCGCGGTCGCCGTGCGGCAACAGTTCCTCCAGGCTCACCGCGCACAGGGCGTAGGTGAAGGCCGGCACCAGCAGGTAGTCCAGCAAGATCATCCAGCCGGCGATGAAGCCGGCGAAGCGGCCCATGGTCTGGCTGGCGAAGCCGTACACCGAACCGGCGCTGGGCATGGCCGAGGTCATCACCGCGTAACTGCTGGCGGTGAAGTACACGCACAGCGCGCCCAGCACATAGGCCAGCATCGGCAGGCCGCCGGACACGGTCCAGACAAAGCCGGCCATCGTCAGCGGCGCCACCGGCGCGGTGTAGGCCAGGCCGTAGAACACCAGGTCGCTGTAGCTGAGCGCGCGCTTCAGCTTGCCATTCGGAGTGGCGTCGGACATATCAGCTTGCTCCAAGTGGATGGCGGGCCGTCATGGCCGGATCGGGACGCTTGCCTTGCCACACGCCCGCCTCCACCGCCGCGCCGATGCGGAACACGGTGGTCTCGTCGAAGGTGCGGCCGACCACCTGCACGCCGGTGGGGATGCCGTTGCTGGCGATGCCCGACGGCACGCTCAGCACCGGGTGCCGGCTCAGCAGGTTGAACGGGAAGGTCAGCGCGTCGTTGCGCAGCACCGCCATGCTGTCGCGCTCGCCTTCGGCCAGGCCGCCGATGGCGCCCATGGTCGGGCAGATCAGCGCGTCGTAGCGGCTCATCACCTCGGCCAGCGAGTCGTACATGCGGCCGGTGGTGACGTCGGCGGCCAGGTACTGCTCGCCCGTCATGCACAGGCCGGCGGCGGCGAAGTGGCGGATGTAGTCGCTGGTCTCCAGCTCCTGCTCCAGGATGCGGACGGCGAACGCGCGGCCGGTCTCGTAGCCCAGACGGTGTTCCAGCGCGTCGGCGGCGCTGCTGTCCCAGCCCAGCGTGACCTGCTCGACGATGGCGCCCTGCGCGCGCAGCGTCTGCACCACCTGGTCCATCGACTGGCGTACATCGGCGTGGACCTTGCAGAAGTCCAGGTCGTAGGACAGCGCGATGCGCAAGCCCTTCACCGGCAGGAAGTCCAACTGCACCTCCAGCTTGGGGCTGATGGTGGCCGGGTCGCGTACGTGCGGCCCGTTCATGATATTGAACATCAGCGCGCAATCGGCCACGGTGCGCGCCATCGGGCCGATGTGGTTCATCGGATGCAGCGCGTAGCCGATCGGCGAGACCGGCACGCGGCCGTAGCTGGGCTTGAGGCCGACCACGCCGCAGTAGCTGGCGGGGATGCGGATCGAACCGCCGATGTCCGAGCCGGACGCCAGCGCCGTCAGGCCGGCCGCCAGCGCGGCGCCGCTGCCGCCGCTGGAGCCGCCGGGCGTCATCTCGGGATTCCACGGGTTGCGCGTCACGCCGTGGCGCACCGAGCGGGTGAAGCCGGCCATGTAGAACTCCGGCACGTTGGTCTGGGCGTGGATCACCGCGCCGGCGTCGAGCAGGCGCTGGCTGACCGGGGCGTTGACCGTGTCCGGGGTGTTCCCTTGCAGCCACGAGCCCTTGGTCGTGACCCAGCCGACCAGCGTGTGTTCGTTCTTCAGCGACACCGGGATGCCTTCCAGCGGACGCGGCATGGCGCCACGGCCGGCGTAAGCCTGCTCGGCGTCGCGCGCGGCGGCCTTGGCTTCTTGGCGGCGCTGGGCGCTGAAGGTGTTCAGCACTGGTTCTAGCCGGTCGGCGCGGGCCAGGCAGGCATCCAGCAGTTCCACCGGCGACAGGTCGCGCGAGCGGAACAGCTGCAAGGCCTCGGTAGCGGGCAGATAGCAGAGTTCGTCGGATTTATGCAGCATGGTCATGTTCGTGTGTCCTTGTATGGTCGATCTATTTGTGGTCCGCCGGGGCCGGGCCGCGGGCGGACATCATGGGTGGGGCGTTGCCGGCCAGCGGCAAGGCGGCCGACAAAGGCAGGCGATCGGTCCGGTAGCTGACCTGCACGCTGGCGCCGTCGTCGGCGCTGCGCAGGACCAGGCCGTCCTGGCCCACCGCCAGCACGTCGTGTCCGCTGCCGGTGCGCACCACGCTGGTGATCGAGGCGGTGCTGCCGGTGGCGATGCGGGTCCAGCTCTGGCCGGCGTCGCCGCTGCGGTACAGCGCGCCGCGCAGACCGCCGACCAGCAGGCCGCCGTCCCGCAACACGGTGCCGGCCCAGAACGAGCCCTTGTAGCCGGTGGCCAGGTAATTCCAGCTGAGGCCCTGGTCGGCCGAGTGCAGCACATAGCCTTTTTCGGCGGAGGCATACAGCGTCCCGCCCTGGCCGGCGAACAGGCCCAGCAAGTTGAGGTCGGCGCGGCGGGCGCCGGGTGGCGCTTCAAGTTCGCGGGTGCTCCAGTGGCGGCCGCCGTCGGTGGTGGTCAACACCAGCGACCACAAGCCGACCGCGACGCCGTGCTGGGCATCGAAGAAATGCACGGCGAACAGCGGACGGTCCTGCTCAGGCTGGCTGCGCTGCACCGACCATTCCTCGCCGCCGTTGCTGGTATGCAGCACCACGCCGGCATGGCCGACCGCCCAGCCTTCATGTTCGTTGGCGAAGGACACGGAGGTCAGCGTGACGTCCAGCGGCACCTTGGCGGCCTGGCGCCATTGCTTGCCCTGGTCGTCCGACAGCAGCACCACGCCATGCGCGCCAACCGCGACGATGCGCTTGCCTGCCCAGGCGGTGGCCAGCATGCTGGCCTGGGCCGCATGGGCCACGTTGGCGGCTGCACGCAAGCCCACGGGCCAGGCGGACGGTTCGGCGCCGCAGGCGAGCGGCAGCAGCGCGGCGGCGCCCAGCAGTCCGGCCAATATGTGTTTCAAGTTACGGTTCATGGCTCCCCCGTCGGTTCAATGCTGGAGCAGACCCGGCGCGCGGGCCGGAGTCTTGCGTGGAAATAAACGTTCCAGCCACACGGCAAAGGCCGGCAGCGCGGTCATGGCCATGATCATGTTGACCATAAACATGAAGGCTAACAGCTTGCCCATGTCGGCCTGGAATTTCAGGGCCGAGAAGGACCAGGTCGCCACACCCACGGCCAGCGTGACGGCGGTGAAGATGGTCGCCGTGCCCACTTCCAGGATGGCCTGTTCGACCGCCTTCACAATCGGCAATCCGTTCGCCAGGTGCATCTGCAAGCGGTTGTAGATGTAGAACGCATAGTCGACGCCGATGCCGACCGCCAGCACCATCACCGGCAGCGTCGCCACTGTCAGGCCGATGTTGAGCTCCTTCATGAACCAGTAGCCGATGAAGGTGCCCACCGTCAGCGGCAGGCAGCAGGCCAGCACCGCCCGCACGTCGCGGTAGGTGACCAGCACCAGCAGCACGATGGCGGCATACACCCACAACATCATCGGCAGCTCGCTGTGCTCCAGCGTCTGATTGACCGCAGCCAGCACGCCGGCATTGCCGGAAGCAAGACGGATCGTGATCCCGGGCGCCGATTGGCTGGCGGAAAACGCTTCGACGGCGGCGATCACGCGATTGATGGTGACGGCCTTGTGGTCGGTCAGGTACAGGTGCACCGCCGTCATGCTGCAATCCTTGCGCATGGTGCCGCGAGTGCGGGCGATTTCAGTGGCCAGCCCCGCGAAGTTGGCGGAGTCCAGCGGAATCGCCTCCATCTTCGGATTGCCTTCGTTGTAGCCACGGTTGTACTGCTTCATCTGGTCCGAGAACGAGGCGATCGACAACACGCCCGGCACCGGCTGCATGGCCCAGGTAAAGCGATCCTGGAACAAGCCGATGTTGGAATTGCCGCAGAAGCCCACGCCCTGCCCGTCCGCCTGGCCCGCCGCACCGCCAGCCGCGCCGGCGATGACCTTCGCTTCAAAGATGACGGTCAGCCAGTCGAGGCCGGTGTCATAGTTGCTGGCGATGGAAACGGCATCGCGGTTGAAGCGGGCGTCCGGCCGCAGTTCCGGTGCGCCCGGCTCCACCGTGCCGACCACCCGGCCCTGGCTTTGCCAGACAGCCAGGCTGAAGATGGCTCCCACCACGGCCAGGCAGATCGCCGCGTTGCGCGGCTTGGCCACGCGGGCCAGCACACGCAGCCAGCCGGCCCGCTTTTCACGCAGCACCATCGCCGCGTCGGCATACGACTGGTCGATGCGGCAGTACGAGGCCGCCACCGGCAGCATCACCAGGTTGGTGACGATCTTGAACCCCACGCCCAGCGAAGCGGCGATCGCCAGTTCGCGCACCATCGGGATCGGGATCATCAGCAGCGTGACGAAGGAAACGAAGGCGGTGGCGAGCGCCAGCGTGCCCGGTATCAGCAAGCCGGAGAAGCTGGCGCGGCAAGCGTCCATGCAGCTCTTGCCGAGCGAGACTTCGCGCACGATGTAGTTGATCTGCTGCACGCCGTGCGAGACGCCGATGGCAAACACCAGGAACGGCACCAGCACCGCCAGCGGATCCAGGCCGAAACCCAGCAGCTGCAGCGCGCCGAACTGCCACACCAGCGAACTGAGCGAACAAACTATCGGCAGCAGCGTGAACCGCACCGAGCGGCAATACCAGTACACTGCGCCGGCCGTCAACAACAAGGCCAGGCCGAAGAAGCGCAGCACCGACTTGGCCGAATCGGCGATCTCGCCCACCTGCTTGGCGAAGCCGATGATCTCGATGCTGAAGTCCTGGTCCTCGAAGCGCTGGCGCAGCTGCTCCAGGATGTCGTTGTAGGCGACGTAGTCCAGCTTGTGGCCGTCCTTGTCGGTCTCCAGCAGTTCGGCGCTGATCATGGCGCTGTCCTGGCCACGCGACACCAGCGTGCCGACGAAGCCGCCCTGCACCGCCGCCGCCTGGATGCCGGCGATGGCGGCCGCGTCCAGCCGGTCCGGGGTGATGCTGCCGTCGATCAGCGGATCGGCGCGGAAGCCTTCCTCGGTGATTTCGTTGACGAAGGTGTTGGGCGTCCACAGCGATTGCACGCCGAGCCGCTCCACATTCGGCAGGAAGGTGACGGCCTGGGTGACCTCGTACAGCCGCTTGAGGCCGGCGGCGCTCCAGATGGTGCCGGTGCGCGCCCGCACCACGATGTTGAGGCGGTTGGCGCCCATCACATCGTCGCGGTAGGTATGGAAGGTCTCGACATACGGATGGTCGGTCGGCATCTGTTTCTCGAAGCCGGCCTCCATCCGCAAGCGCCAACCCAGGCAGCCCATGAGCACGGTCAACCCCAGCAGCGCAACCATCAACCAGTTGCGCCGCGTGAAGCAGACCGTTTCAAAACGCGCCAATAAACGGGCGGGGGAAAATGTCATTGTTACGGTCCGGTCAGAAGTTGCGCGAAAGGGTCAGGCCGACGAAACTGCGGTCGCGGTAAGGCTGGTCGAACACCGTCTTGCCGCCCATGAAGCGGGCGTAATTGATGGAGGCCTGCCAGTTGGCCGGGTTCTGGATGAAGCTGACCGTGAAGTTGACCGATTGCGCCCCCTTCATGAACGTCGCCGCGCCGTTGGGCGTGCGGCCGCTGAGCGCGCGGAAGTAGTACACCTCCGGCACCACCTGCCAGCCGGGGATCAGCGTGCCGTCATACACCCAGCTGAAGTCGAAGTTCACGCCCGACGAGTTGCGCGTGCCGACCTGGCGCGGCGTGCCTGCTGCCGAGTACTCCTGGCCCCAGCCCCAGCCGCCGGCCGACACCAGGTCGTCGCCGTACTGGGTTTGCATGTCTGGGAAGCGGATCGCCACGGCTTCCGCCATGAAGTTGCCGGAATCGGCATGCAACAGGCCCAGCAGGGTTGACGCGGTGTCCGGCGTCAGGCTGAACATGCCGGTGACGGCCGCCTGCGTGCGGGTGGTGTCGACCCAGCATTTGCCGCCTTGCGAGGCGCAACCGGTGGTGGCCGAGTTGATCGTCACGGCGTCCTTCGGACGGTAGGAGAACTCGGCGCCGACCGCCCAGTTACCGACCGGGAAGTTGGCCGACATGCCGTACAGCTTGCGGTCTTCGCCGTACACCCAGCCCAGCGCGCCGTTCGGGTTGTTGAAGGTGAACGACGGCGACTTGTCGTGGTAGTTGATGGCGTAGGCGCCCAGGTTCAGCTGCGTGCCCGGCGGCTGGTAGCGCAGCGACAAGCCCCACTGGCCGCCGTTCCGGGCCTTGGTCTCTTGCAGGAAGTAGTCGTCGTGACCGGCGCCGATGCCGTTGTAGGTCGACCAGTAGCTGCCGGTTGGCGGCATGTAGTTGGCGTTCCAGCCCAGCTGCACATAGGCTTCGGCGTTGAAACCATTGCCCAGCCCTGCGGCCGCGCTGACGATGGGCGCCGGCAGGATGGCTTCCTTCAATTGCGTGCCCGGCTGCGACAAACGCATCAGGTCGACCGCGTTGGTGACGTTGATGCCGCCGGGGATGAACAGGCTTTCGCCCCAGCTGATCACCTGGTTACCGGCACGGATGCGCAGCATGTGGCCGTCGAGATCGAAGCGCTTGCTGATCCACAGATCCAGCACGCGGGCCTTGAAGCGCAGGTCCTTACGGGCGTCCTCGGTCAGGTTGCCGTCCAGGCCGGGCGGCGTGCCGACGCTGGTCCAGCCGGTGGTGTGGGTGGACGTGAAGTCGCGCAGCCAGCTGACCCGGCCCATCGCGGTGATCCCTTGTGGGAAGCTGAGCAGCAGTTCGTGCGAGCCCTTCAGGTAGGTGGTGAAGGCATCGCCCTTGCCGTAGTTCAGGTCGCCCTGGTCGCCGAGGCCGCTGGTGGGCGACAGTTGGCCTTCCGGCCCACCGGTGTTGCCGGCGCTGATCAGCGTAGGATTCGGACCACGGGCGCGGATGCCGGTGCCGATGCTGATGGTGGAATCGAAACTGCCCTTGACGTACTCGTTGCTAAAGGTTTCGGCGCGCGCGCCCTGGCTGGCGATGGACGTGCCGATCGCGCAGGCCATGATAAATGGCTTGTTCATTGAAGACTCCGGAATGTGGTGGACGGATCAGCGGTCGCTGATGGCGCGCAGGTTTTCTGAGGTGAAGAAGGACGCTTTGGTGCGTTCGCCACGGCTTTCCGTCAGCCACTTGACGTCGGTACCAGCGCCGACGGTGGTGAAGTCGAAAACGTAGCGGCCTTCCGGCAGGTTGTACTGGCTGAAGGCCAGCACATCGCAGGTTCCCGTCTCGTAGACCGGTACCAGGTAGCCTTCACGAACCTTCCACAGTGCGCCCTGGACGTCGTAGTCCTCGGCCAATACTGCATTCCAGCTGTCTTCATCGAGGTAGTAGGTACGCTTGGGCGACACGTGGCGCGCGCCCTGCTTCACCGTCGCTTCCACCACCCACACGCGGTGCAGCTCATAGCGGCGGGCGCTGGCGACCAACGCGTTGCGGCCGACCACGTCCGAGATCTTGGCCTTGAAGTCATACGCGCCAAACGTGTTGTACGGCACCAGCACTTCCTTCTTGCCGACGATCTTCCAGTCGAAGCGGTCCAGCGTGCCGGTGAACATGGCGGTTTCGTCCAGCAGGTACTGGTTCTCGAAACCGATCTGCGGCGCATCGTAGGCATAGGCCGGCAGGCGGCGCACGCGGCGCTGTCCCGGGAAATAGTAGAAGGTTTCGTTGCTCGAACTGTCAAACAGGATGTTGGCTGCCAGCGCCTGGCCAGCCAGCGCGGCCGGCGACTTGTAGGTGAAGTAGGTGTAGTACTCGACGTTGCCGACCTCGCTCAGGTTGAACGAGCCCTTCTTCCCGGTCGGGAAAAAGTAGTTCTGCTCGTAGCCGGCCGTGATCCAGTCTTCGCTGCCACGGCGTGGCGACACCATGGTGTAGCCGCTCTGGTACTCGACGCCGACGCCGCGATAGCGCAGCTTCATGTTCATCATGGCTTGCGCGCCGGTGGTCGGCAGCGGGAATGGAATGCCTGGCACGACGGCGGTCTTCAGGCTCCAGCCGTCGGCGCCCATCTTGGCGGTGGTGGCATTCTTGCGGGTGTTGTCGGCGACGAAGTCCGGTGCGCCGCAGCTGCGGCGGGTTGGGTAGACGTCCATCTGGAAGCCGGGATTCTGTTTCAGCAGCGCCATCTGGCCCGGCGTCAGCACATCGGCGTGCTGGGCCATGTTGGCGGCGTTGATGGTGTACTGGGAAGCGTCGTTCTTGTACTTCCAGAACTCCTTGCGCGACTTGCCCCAGGCCCAGCCGTCGGTGGACTGGACTTCGTTTTTCCAGGCCGGGATGCGGCCGTCCTTGCTGCCTGCCATTTCCGCGCCCAGCGGGGTCAACGTGGTGCCGAGCTGGGTCGCGTCGGCCGCCATTGCCGCGCCGCTGGCGCCGGCCAGCCACATGCCGCCCAGTATCAAGCGGCGCATGACGCCGTAAGGTGTTTGCTTAGCCATCTTCTTGTCTCCGATATGATTATTTTTATGTGCAGACTATAACCGAATAAATATTCAGTTTTCTACACGTTTTTTGTACAGCGTTGTAAATTGGACTATTTGCTTTCCACTGCCGCCGGCTGGTACCAGTTCCAGTCGGCGTTGGAGTCGAAGCGGGTGATCTGCTTCACCTCCAGGTAGGCCTCGTACCCGTGCCGCCCCAGCTCGCGGCCGATGCCGGAGGCTTTGTAGCCACCCCACGGCAACTGGGTAAAGGTGGGCTGCGAGCAGTTGATCCACACCACTCCTGCGCGCAGTTCTTTCGCCACCCGTTCGCACCGTTCCAGGTCGGCCGACATCACCGCCCCGGCCAGGCCGAAGCGGCTGTCGTTGGCGACGGCAAGCGCTTCGGCTTCGGTGTCGAACGGCCGCACGCACAACACCGGCCCGAACACTTCTTCGCGCCAGATCCAGCTGTCGAGCGGGACGTCGGCAAAGATGGTCGGTTGCACGAAATAGCCACGCATCAGTTGCGGCGGACTGCAACCGCCGCTGACCAGCCGCGCACCTTCGGCCCGGCCGCGCTCGATACCTTCCAGTACCCGGCGCCGCTGAACGTCCGACACGATGGGCCCCATCTGCACGCCGTCGAGATCGCCGGGACCGATCAGGATGCGCTGCGCCGCTGCGACCAGCCGCGCCAGCAAAGCCTCGTACACCGGCCGTTCCACCAGCAGGCGCGAAGTGGCGGAACAGATCTGCCCCTGGTTCCAGAACACGCCGAACTGTATCCACTCGACCGCCTTGTCGAGATCGCAGTCGGCAAACACGATGAACGGCGATTTGCCGCCCAGCTCCAGGCTGACGTTGCGGATGGCGGGCGCCGCCGCCTGCATCACCCGCGTGCCGGTCGCCTGCGAGCCGGTGAAGGCCAGCTTGTCGACGCCGGCGTGCATGCTCAGCGGGACGCCAGCTTCCGGTCCGGTCCCCGTCAGCAGGTTGAATGCGCCCGCCGGCAGGCCGGCCTCGTGCAGGTAATGCGCCAAGGCGCCGCAAGTCAGCGGGCACAATTCGGACGGCTTGAGCACCACGCAACAACCGGCCGCCAGCGCCGGCGCCACCTTCCACGCCGCCATCAGCAGCGGGAAATTCCACGGCGTGATGGCGCCCACCACGCCGAGCGGCTCCTTGCGTACCCGGCAATGGAAGCGGTCGTCGCCGACATCGTGGGTGGCTTCGCCTTCGGCCTCGACTTGCTCGGCCATGTCGGCGTAGTAGTCGAAGCAGTAGGCGGCGTCGGCGATGTCGCCGCGCGCCTCCTTCAACGGCTTGCCGTTGTCGCGCATTTCCAGCACGGCCAGTTCTTCCAGATCGGTGCGGATGGCGCCGGCCACCAGCCGCAGCACGGCGGCACGTTCGGCGGCCGCCATGCGCGGCCACGGGCCATGGTCGAAGGCGCGACGGGCGGCGGCAACGGCGGCATCGACATCGGCCACGGTCGCGGCGGCGGCCAGCGCGAAGCAATCGCCGGTGGCCGGATCGATCACCTCCAGGAAGCCGCCGCGTGCAGGCTCGACCGGGGCGCCGTCGATATAAAGCAGGTTGCGCATCATTGCTCTCCGTCCCCTCAGCCGATGTCGCGCGTCATGGTGATGTCGAACTCGCGCTTCTCCGCTTCACGGAAATAGCTGACCGCGTTGAAGTAGGCTTCCGGCGCATACACACCGGGACGGCGCTGCTCGCTCAACATCAGCTGCACCGCGATTGACGCGTTCATCGACGTGGCCGCGTCCACATAGCCTTCGTACATGGCGTTGGGACGAACGATGACCTGGCAGCGCGCCGTCGCGGGCTTGCCGCCCACGCGGCCACGGCCGATGGCGAAGTGGATCTCGTGACTCTTCTGCTGAGGAATGCGCTCCTGGTTCTCGGCGATGTTGCGCTGGATGACGGCGTTGAGCACGTCGAGCGGACGCACGGCCACGCCGTTGATGTCCACCGTGCGGTCGAAGTCGCCGAAACCGGCCTTGACCAGGCCGACCCACGCCTCGTGCTCGCGATTCGGCAGGTGCAGCTTCCAGGTGAATTCCTTGATGCCCTTTTCGCGGATGCCGTCGGCCAGCGGCACGGTCAGCTGCTCGGAGTGGATCGAGTACATGAACTCGCAACGTCCCCACGGCGCCGGCAGGTCGATGGTTTCGACGCCGGTCTGCGGCGCGCATTCGACGTGGCGGCCGTCGAGGAACTGCAGGCACGGATGGGCATACTCGGCCAGCACGGTCGACACGCTGTACGGCGGCACCAGTATCGGATTCTCGTCGCCGGTCAGGGTCGCGGCCCAGTACAGGTTGATGCTGTCGATCTCGTCCAGCTCGTCGGCCACGGCGCGGCAGATCACGTTCGACATGCCGGGATCGGCGCCCACGCCCAGCACCGCCACCACGCCGGCGTCACGGAAACGCTGCTGCCATTGCAGCTGCTTGACGGTGTAAGTGCCCAGGCCGCCCAGGTCCACGTAGTCGACGCGGGCGCCGAGCGCGGCTTCGAAGATCGCCATCTGGTGCCCGGCCAGCGTCGGTACGGAGTTGACGCAAATATCGGAACCGGCCAGCGCACCCGCCAATGCGGTCGGGTCGGCCACATCCAGGTCGTGCAAGGTCAGGCGAGCGTCGCCCAGTTCGTCGCGCAAAGCCGTCATGCGGCTGCGGTCGCTGTCGAATACCCGTACTTCGCCGATCTCGACAATGCTGCGGTCGGACAGCAGGTCACGGATGATGCCCTGCCCCATCATGCCGCCGCCGCCCAGGATGGAGATGATTGCCTTCTTTGCCATTGGTAGTGCTCCTTTATCGTTTGCATCATAAACCGAACAATTAGTCGGCTTTTGAAAAATAGTACCTGAAAAGCGGATCAAGTCCGCAAATACTTTTGTAAAAACTGATCTTTTATTCGCTTTTTTACGACAGCTGCGGCTGCCATGCGAACACGCGAACGCGAACACCCCGCTCACTCCGGGAGGAGTGGCGAGGGGCGATTAAGCGGTATGCCGACCCGAGGATTATTGCGAGTCGTCGAACTTGATGATGCCGGCGATTTTCTTCGACAGCTCCTCGCTGAGCTGACGCGTTTCTCCCAATTCGTTGCCCGCTACCATGACGACAGCCGTCGCACGTGGCGCCGTGTTGACACAGGTGATGGCAACATAGGCTTTGCCACGAGAACCGGCCACCTCCATGTTCGATTCCCGTATGCCCTGCAGGCGAGCGCCACGCATGGCGTCGGACGCGAATCCCAGGCAGGTTTTAACCGAGCCGCTCTTGACGGGCGTCTTGGTCCAGTACAGCGCAACGGCGCCTGCCTCGTGCACAGCCACAGCGCCTATGAAGGCCAGGAGGACAAGCTTGCCAGCAGGGTTCTTCATGATGTCTCCAATGTGGATTGTCGAGATCAATTAGACCTGCCGCTCGGGCGCGAGTTCAGCTCCTTACTGGTTCGACGGGAAGCTGAACACTGCCGCTTCACGCAAACCGGCGGAAGGCCAGCGCTGCGTGATCGTTTTGCGCCGGGTGTAGAAGCGCACGCCGTCCGGGCCATACGCGCCAAGATCGCCGAACAGCGAACGCTTCCAGCCGCCGAAGGAGTGATAGGCCACCGGCACCGGCAACGGCACGTTGACGCCCACCATGCCGACCTGGATGCCGTCGCTGAAGTAGCGAGCCGCCTCGCCGTCGCGGGTGAAGATGCAGGTGCCGTTGCCGTATTCATGCGCGTCGATCAGGTCCATCGCCGCCTGCAGCGAGGTGACCCGCACCACGCCCAGCACCGGGCCGAAAATCTCTTCCTGGTAGATGCGCATGTTCGACGTCACGTGGTCGAACAGACACGGGCCAAGGTAGTAGCCGTCCTCGTAACCCTTGGGCAGTTCGATCTCGCGGCCGTCTACCAGCAGCGTCGCGCCTTCGGCCACGCCATTCGCCACATAGGCGCGCACCTTGTCGTAATGCTGGCGCGTGACCAGTGGCCCCATGTCGCTGCGTGCATCGTCACCGGGGCCGACCCGCATCTTGCCGATCTCGGTGCGCAGGCCGGCGATCAGGGCGTCGGCCGTGGCGTCGCCCACCGCCACCAGCAGCGGGATCGCCATGCAACGCTCGCCGCACGAACCGTAGGCCGCGCCCATCAAGGCGCTGACCGCCTGGGGTATGTCGGCATCAGGCATCACGACGGCGTGATTCTTGGCGCCGCCGAGCGCCTGCATGCGCTTGCCTTGCGCGGTGCCGGTGGCGTAGATGTATTGGGCGATCGGGGTCGAGCCGACGAAGCTGATCGCCTGTACGCGAGTATCCAGCAACAGCGCATCGACCGCCTCCTTGTCGCCGTTGACGACGTTGAGCACGCCCGGCGGCAAGCCCGCCTCCAGCGCCAGGCGGGCGATCAGCAAGGTGGACGACGGATCGCGTTCCGACGGCTTGAGCACGAAGGTGTTGCCGCAAGCGATGGCCAGCGGCCACATCCACAACGGCACCATCGCCGGGAAGTTGAACGGCGTGATGCCGGCCACCACGCCCAGCGGCTGCATCTCGCTCCAGGAATCGATGGACGGACCGGCGTTCTTGCTGTGCTCGCCCTTCAGCAACTCCGGCGCGTAGCTGGCGTATTCGATGTTCTCGATGCCACGCTGCAGCTCGCCCATTGCGTCGCTAAGTACTTTGCCGTGTTCGGCTGTGATGAGCTGGCAGATTTCGTCGGCGTGCTGTTCCAGCAGCTGCTTCAGATTGCTCATGACACGCGCGCGTTTCAGCGGCGGCGTGTTGCGCCAGGCGGGAAATGCGGCCTGGGCCGATGCGATGGCGGCTTCGACGGTCTGGCGGTCGGCCAGCAGCACGCGCTTTTCCGCCGCGCCGGTGGCCGGGTTGTAGACGTATTGCGAACGGCCGGTGCCGTAGACGTCCTGGCCGTCGATCAAGTGGCCGATGAGGTTGTTCGATTCCATATGCGGTATTCCTGTGTTGGTTGCGTCAAGCGGTTTCATGGATGGCTTCGCCCAGTGCGGAGACCAGGCTGTCGATCTCGGCGGGAGTGGAAATGAACGGCGGCGCCAGTTGGATGGTGTCGCCGCCGTAGCGCACGTAGAAGCCCTTGCGCCAGCACTTCATGGCGATCTCGTAAGGCCGGCGCGCCGGTTCTCCCGGCAGCGCGGCGATGGTCAGGCCGGCGGCCAGGCCGATGTTGCGGATGTCGGTGACGTGCTTGCTGCCCTTGAGGCTGTGCACGGCGTTTTCGAAATGCGGCGCCAGCCCTTGCACCCGTTCGATCATCTGTTCGCCGACCAGCACATCCAGCGCCGCCAGACCCGCCGCGCAGGCGACCGGATGCGCCGAGTAGGTGTAGCCGTGCGCGAATTCGACCATGTATTCCGGGCCGCCGTTGGCCATGAAGGTGTCGTAGATCTCCTTCGAGGCCAGCACGGCGCCGAGCGGCTGGGCGCCATTGGTCACTTGCTTGGCCAGGTTCATGATGTCCGGCGTGACGCCGAACGCTTGCGCGGCCGTGTAGGCGCCGATCCGGCCGAAGCCGGTAATGACTTCATCGAAGATCAGCAGGATGTTGTGGGCCGTGCAGATCTCGCGCAAGCGCTGCAAGTAGCCTTGCGGCGGGATAACCACACCGGCCGAACCGGAGAACGGCTCGACGATGACGGCGGCGATATTCGATGCGTCGTGCAGCGCGATCAGGTCAAGCAGTTCGTCCGCCAGCTCGATGCCATGCTCGGGCATGCCGCGCGAGAAGGCGTTCTGCTTCAGCTGGGTGTGCGGCAGGTGGTCGGCCTGGATGCCCTGGCCGAACATCTTGCGGTTGCCGGCGATGCCGCCGACGGAAATGCCGCCGAAATTCACGCCGTGATAGCCCTTCTCGCGGCCGATCAGCACGGTCTTGCTGGCCTGCCCCTTGGCGCGCCAGTAGGCGCGCGCCATCTTCAGCGAGGTGTCTGCCGCTTCCGAGCCGGAGCCGGTGAAGAAGACGTAATCGAGTCCGTCCGGCGTCAGCTCTTTCAGGCGATTGGCCAGCGCGAACGATTGCGGGTGGCCGAACTGGAAGGCCGGCGCGTAGTCCAACGTCGCCATCTGGCGGCTGACGGCTTCGGTGATTTTCGGGTGGCCGTGACCGAGGCCGCTGCACCACAATCCCGACAGGCCGTCGAAGATGCGTCGGCCGTCGGCGTCGGTGTAGTAGCTGCCTTGCGCGCCGACGATGATGCGCGGATCGGCCTTGAAATTGCGGTTGCCGGAGAACGGCATCCAGTGTGCCTCCAGCCAAGCGGCGTCGGTGCGGGTGTCGCCTTGCTTCATGTTCGTCTCCTGTTAAAAAAGCGTTGATGGCGTCGATTTTAGGGTAAGATTTCACTTCCATATTTATCAACCTATCAATGCTTAGTTAGCGTTTTATGCAACCAAAGACCAAGGCGGTGCTGGGACAGCTGAGCGACATGGATTTTCGCTTGCTGCAAGTGTTTAAAAGCGTGGCCGATTGCGGCGGCATGGCTGCGGCCGGGCTGGAGCTCAACATCGGCATCTCCACAGTCAGCCGGCATGTGAAGGATCTGGAAGAGCGGCTGAAACTGCGCCTGTGCAGCCGTGGCCGGGCCGGCTTTGCGCTGACCGCCGAGGGCGAACGCATCTACGAAGAGACCCAGCGGCTGCTGGCCTCTGCCGACGTCTTTCGCGCCAGCGTGGACGACATCCATCGCCGCATGGGCGGCCAGCTGCATGTGGCGGTGTTCGACAAGACGGCCAGCAATCCGGCCTGCAAGATCAGCGAGGCGATTGCATTGTTTGCCGAGCTGGCGCCGGATGTGGCGTTGAACTTCCACGTGGCGACGATCAACATGATTGAACGTGGCGTCATCGACGGCCAGTTCCAGGTGGGGATTATTCCGGCCCACCGCAGTTCGGAAAGCCTGAGCTACGACACGCTGTTCGGCGAGACCATGCTGCTGCACTGCGGCGCGGATCACCCGCTGTTTGCGCGGGCCGACGTGGGATTGGATTGGCAAGGCATCCGCAGCTATCAGTTCGCGGGACTGGGCTATCACTCGCCGAATATGGAGATCAGCCAGCAGGTGCGGCTGCCGCGCAAGGCCACGGGTTTCGACCAGGAGTCGATCGCCACGCTGATCTTGTCCGGCAAGTACCTGGGGTTCTTGCCGGACCATTATGCGCGGGGCTTTGTTGCGGACGGCAAGATGCGCGCCGTGCATCCAGAACTATTTCGCTACGAGTGCGATTTCGTCGCGATATTGCGCGGTTCGCCCCGTCCGTCGCGGGTTGCGCTCGCGTTCCAGCAATGCCTGCTGGATGCGCACGCTCGTTAGAGTCCGCCCAGGCAGACGTACTTCATCACCAGATAGTCATCGATTCCGTGGTGCGATCCCTCGCGCCCCAGGCCCGATTGCTTGACGCCGCCGAACGGTGCGATCTCGTTGGAGATCAGCCCGGTGTTGACGCCAACCATGCCGCTCTCCAGCCCTTCCGCCACGCGCCAGATGCGGCCAATGTCGCGCGAGTAGAAGTAGCTGGCCAGGCCGAACTCGGTGTCGTTGGCCAGCGTGATGACTTCCTCGTCGGTCTTGAAGCGGAACAGCGGCGCCAGCGGGCCAAAGGTTTCTTCAGTAGCGACGATCATGTCGCTGGTGACGTCGGCGATCACGGTCGGCTGGAAGAAGCTCTGCCCCAGCGCGTGCCGCTTGCCGCCGGCCAGCAGCCGGCCGCCCTTGGCCAGCGCGTCGGCCACGTGCTGTTCGACCTTCTGTACCGCCTTCTCGTCGATCAGCGGGCCTTGAGTGACGCCCTCGTCCGCGCCGTTGCCGACCTTGAGCCTGGCCACGCCTGCCACCAGCTTTTCGGCGAACTGCTCGTACACCGCGTCCTGCACGTAGATGCGGTTGGCGCAGACGCAGGTCTGGCCGGCGTTGCGGTACTTGGAGGCCAGCGCGCCCTCCACCGCCGCATCCAGGTCGGCGTCGTCGAACACGATGAACGGCGCGTTGCCACCCAGTTCCAGCGACAACTTCTTGATGGTCTTGGCGCTCTGCTCCATCAGCAGACGGCCCACCGCCGTCGAGCCGGTGAAGGTCAGCTTGCGCACGGTGGGGTTGGATGTCATCTCGCCGCCGATTTCTTTCGGCGTGCCCGTCACCACACTGAATACGCCGGCCGGTACGCCTGCGCGTTCGGCCAGCAGGGCCAGTGCCAGCGCGGAGAATGGCGTCGCTTCCGCCGGCTTGAGCACCATCGTGCAACCGGCGGCCAGTGCCGGGCCGACTTTGCGGGTGATCATCGCGATCGGGAAGTTCCATGGCGTGATGGCGGCGCACACGCCGATCGGCTCCTTGGTCACCAGCAAGCGGCGGTCCGTCCATGGAGAGGCCAGGGTTTCGCCGGCGACGCGCTTGGCCTCCTCGCCGAACCATTCGATGAAGGAGGCGCCGTACGCCACCTCGCCGCGCGACTCGGCCAGCGGCTTGCCTTGTTCGGCCGTCATCAGCTGCGCCAGGTCTTCGGCGTTATCCAGGATCAGGTCATTCCACTTGCGCAGGATGGCGGCGCGTTCCTTGGCGGACTTCTTGCGCCAGGCCGGCCAGGCCGTGTTGGCGGCAGCGATGGCGCGGCGTGTCTCGGCGGCGCCCATCAGCGGCACGGTGCCAAGCAGCTCGCCGGTGGCGGGATTGCTCACGTCCAGCGTGGCGCCGCCATCGGCAGCGCTCCACTCGCCGTCGATGTATGCCTGCTGGCGCAACAGGGATGGATCTTTTAACGTCGGTTTCATTCGTTTCTCCTTATGCGCGCAGGGCTGCGTCGAGGATGTCGAGCGCTTCGTCCAGCACCGCGTCGCCTATCGTCAGTGGGCACAGAAAGCGTATCACCTGGCCGTAGCCGCCGCAGGTCAGCAGCAGCAAGCCCTTGCTCATCGCGTGCGCCTGGACCTTTTTGGTGAAGGCTGCATTCGGCGCGCCGGTCTGCGGATCGCGGAACTCCACCGCCAGCATGGCGCCGATGCCGCGCACCTCGGCGATCTCCGGGACATCGGCGCGCGCCGCCTCCAACCGGCTGCGCAGGCGCTGCGCCACCGTCACCGCGCGTTCGCACAGCCGCTCTTCTTCGATCACGTCCAGCACCGCGTGCGCCGCCGCCACCGCCAGCGGATTGCCGCCGTAGGTGCCACCCAGGCCGCCCGGTCCCGGCGAGTCCATGATCTCCGCACGGCCGCACACCGCCGACAGCGGCAAGCCGCCGGCCAGGCTCTTGGCCATCGTCATCAGGTCCGGCAACACGTCGTAGTGGTCCATCGCGAACATCTTGCCGGTGCGGGCGAAGCCGGTCTGGATCTCGTCGGCGATCAGCAGGATGCCGTGGCTGTCGCACAGCGTGCGCAAGGCCCGCATGAATTCGGGCGGTGCGACGTAGAAGCCGCCCTCGCCCTGTACCGGCTCGATGATGATGGCGGCCACCCGCTTCGGTTCGATGTCGGCCTTGAACAGCGTGTTCAACGCGGCCAGCGACTGCTCCACCGTGACGCCGTGCAGCGCATTGGGGAACGGCGCGTGGAACACCTCGGCCGGGAACGGGCCGAAGCCGGTCTTGTAGGGTTCGACCTTGCCGGTCAGCGCCATGCCCATCATGGTGCGGCCATGGAAGCCGCCGCTGAAGGCGATCACGCCGGCGCGGCCGGTGGCGGAACGGGCGATCTTGATCGCGTTCTCGACCGCCTCGGCGCCGGTGCTGAAGAAGGCCGTCTTCTTGGCGTGGTCGCCCGGCGTGATCTGGTTGATCTTCTCGGCCAACGCAACGTAGGACGCGTAAGGCACGATCTGATAGGCGGTATGGCTGAAGCGCTGCAACTGCTCGCTGACGGCGGCCAATATGCGCGGGTGGCTGTGGCCCGTGTTGAGCACCGCGATGCCGGCGCCGAAGTCGATATAGCGGCGGCCTTCGATATCCCACAGCTCCGCATTCAACGCCCGCTCCGCGTAGAAATCGCACATTACGCCCACGCCGCGCGGCGTGCTCTGGTTTTTGCGCTGCTGCCAATCGCGATTGGTATCCATGCTGCTTCCTGCCATGACGAGTTAAGAGGTCTCCATGGTCGCGCGCTTTGGCACCAGTTGATAGTGCCAATTCCGATTTTTAGATGGTACCAAGATTCCGCCCAAGCTATACTGGGCCATGCGCACCTTCACCGTCTCCGACTACCTGCTGCTCCATCTCGACAAAGCTCCCGGCCAGCCCCGCAATCAGCGGATCTACCAGCTGCTGCGCCAGCTCATCCTCGACCGCGTGCTGCCGGCCGATACACGCCTGCCGTCGAGCCGCGACCTGGCGCTCCAGCTGGGCCTCTCGCGCAACACCGTCCTGTATGGCTACGAGCAGCTGCTAGCCGAAGGCTATCTGGAGACGCGCGGCAGCGGCGGCACCTACGTGACCGACACCGTGCCGATGCTCGACGGCGCGCCGGCGGCCAGTGCGCGCCGCAAGCCCGTGGCGGCCAACGCGCACAGCGCGCTGTCGCGGCGCGGCCGCAAGCTGGTGGCCCATGCCGGCGCCTCCCAGCAGCAATGGGGCGCCTTCGTGCCCGGCGTGCCGGACGTGACGCAGTTTCCGCACAAGACCTGGAACGCGCTGCAATCGCGCATCTGGCGCAATCCGCCGGTCGCCAGCCTGACCTACGGCCATGGCGGCGGCTACCAGCCGTTGCGCGAGGCGCTGGCCAATTACCTGAAGGTGTCGCGTTCGGTGGACTGCACGCCGGAGCAGATCGTCATCACCGGCGGCATCCACCAGTCGATCGACCTGTGCATGCGCCTGCTCAGCGATCCGGGCGACGCGGCGTGGGTGGAGGATCCCTGCTACTGGGGCGCGCGCAACATGCTGGCGGCGGCGGGCGTGGAGATCCGGCCGGTGGGGCTGGACCAGGAAGGCCTCTGCCCGAAGCCGCTCCAGCTGGCGCGGCCGCCGCGCTTCATCTTCGTGACGCCGTCGCACCAGTATCCGTTGGGGACGGTGATGAGTTTGTCGCGCCGCCGCATGCTGCTGGAATATGCGCAGCTCCACGGCTGCTGGATCATCGAGGACGACTACGACAGCGAGTTTCGCTACGGCGGCCGGCCGCTCGCTTCGCTGCAGGGCATGGACCGAGGGGAACGCGTGCTGTACATGGGCACCTTCAGCAAGACCATGTTTCCCGGCCTGAGGCTGGGCTACCTGGTGCTGCCGGAAGCGCTGGCGCCGGCCTTCGTGACCGGCATGGAAGAGGTGTACCGGTCCGGCCACGCGCCGCTACAGGCGACCATGGCGGCGTTCATCGAGCGTGGGCACTTCAACGCCCACATCCGCCGCATGCGTCTGCTGTATGGCAGCCGGTTGGAGATCTTGCAGCGAGCCATCGCCGCCGAGTTCGCGCCGGAACAGGTGTACGCGGCCGGCGCCGATGCCGGCCTGCACCTGACCCTTTACCTGCCGCCGGGATGCGACGACCGCGCGGTCGCGCACACGGCGCAGCAGATGGGCATCGCGGTGCGGCCGCTGTCGGGCTACTACCATCAGCAGGCGCGCAGCCAGTCGGGACTGGTGCTGGGCTATGCCTGCGTGGAATCGGCCCAGATCGCGCCGGCATTCGCGCAGCTGGCGCGGGCGATACGCGCTCATCTTTGAACGCCTACGCAAGGTCATCGCATCGAGACAGCGGCGGGCGCGTACTCACGGCTCCCGGCAAGAAGATAATTTCAATGAGAACTTGCCAAGTTTATTTTTTAGACAATTTTCTACAGTATAATTATCTAATTATTAAGCAGGCAGCTACTCATTAGACGACCGCCGTAGGCGTTATTTCTCTAAGTCCGGTGTAGCTCCGCCGTCGCAATTCTGATCCGACTATTTTCCTCTTCAACGCTAAAGGAACAACCATGCCCATGGTGACACGTCCCCTCTCGCCAGTTCAAGTAGAAATCTATTTAAACCAGATGAAGGCGCCGTCCTCGCCCATTTACAACACGGGTGGCTACATGCGGCTTAAAGGCGTCGATCCGGCCAGGCTGCAGGCGGCGCACGCGCAGGTGTTCCGCTCGCACGATATGTTCGGCACGCGCATTTCCGCCAGCCGGCTGGAGCAGTCGGTCAGCGAGGTGCGCACCACGTTTGTGCCAATCACCGATTTAAGCGGTCAACCCGATCCGCAGGCGACGGCCCACCAGTTGATCAATGCGATGTTTGAGGAGGCGATGCCGTTCATCGACAGCGAGCTATACCGCGCGAAGCTGTTGTATCTGGGCGATGGCGAATACTGGGCGGTCGGCATGGTCCACCACATCTGCCTGGATGGTTGGGGATTTGGGAACTGGACCCGGCGGCTGGCCGAATATTATGCGGCCACGGATGCGGCGCCGGCGGCGCCCCAAGAATTGCAATTGAGCGGGATGGACATCGACGCCGGCAAGGCCGGGCTCGAACAGGCCTATTGGGCCGAGCGCTTGTCCAATGTGCCAGAGCGCTTCCTGCCAGGTCGGGCGACGCCGCGTAGCGCGCAATGGTCGAGCCGGCTGGCGAGCGCCTGCCATCGCGACGTTCTTGCCTATGCGGCTGAACGAGGCGTCAGCCCCGCCAGCATCTACTGCGCCGCGTACCTGACCTATATCGCCAAGGCCTATGGGCAGTCCGACCTGCTGCTGGCCTTGCCGACCCACAATCGCACCAACCATGCGGCAAAGCAGGCACTGGGCGCCTACGCCGATGTCACCGCCCTGCGTATCGCGCTACGCCCCGACATGTCATTTAGCGATCTGGTCAGGGAACAGACATCGGAGCAGAAGCGCAGCATGCGCTACCAGCGCATCCCGCTGGTGCAACATATGCGCGAACTCGGTTTGCCCTGCAGCGACGGACCGGGCTATCAAGTTGGCTTCAATTACCAGCCATTTACCGCTGACATCCGCTTCGGCGACGGCGCCGGCGAGCTGGTCTCGTGTTCGCATCGCCATGAGCAACTTCCACTGATGCTGAGTGTATGGGAAGCGGGTTCTTCGCTGGCGCCAGTGGTGCAGCTCGACTTCAACCTCGGCTATTTCGATCTTGCCGAGGCGGCGTTGATCGGCGAACGTATCGTGACCTTGCTGCCACAGTTGCTCGCCCGCCCGGACGAGGCGCTCGACCGACATACCATATTGTCCGCAACCGAGCGCGCCAGGTTGCTCATCGACTTCAACGCCACCAGCACCGACTACCCGCAGGACCTGCTGGTGCACCAGATGTTCGAAGCCCAGGCAGCGCGCCAGCCCGATGCGCCGGCCCTGGTGTTCGACGACCAGCAACTGAGCTACGGCGAGTTGAACCGTCGCGCCAACCAACTGGCCCATTATCTGATCGCCCAGGGCGTAACGCCCGATGCGCGCGTGGCCATTTGCGTCGAACGCGGTTTCGACATGGTGGTCGGCCTGCTGGCCATCCTCAAGTCCGGCGGTGCCTATGTGCCGCTCGATCCAGCCTATCCGCAAGACCGTCTGGCCTATATGCTGGAGGACAGCGCCCCGGTCATGCTGCTGACCCAATCCGCGCTGGCGCAGCGCTTCGTTTCAGTCAATATCAAGTCGATGCTCCTGGATCAGCCAACGGAACTGAAGCGGTTCGCCACTGACACGCACAGCCAGGAAAATCCAGCGCCACGCGCGGCAATGGAACGCACTTTGGCCTATGTGCTGTACACATCGGGATCGACCGGCGCGCCCAAGGGTGTAATGGTCGAGCATCGCAATGTCCGCAACCTGGTGCAGCACCACGCGCAGTTGTGCCGGCTCACTTCGGAAGACAAGGTACTCCAGTTTGCCTCGTTTGGCTTTGATAATTCAATCGCTGAAATTTTCCCGACCCTGTCGGTCGGCGCGCGCCTGATCTTGCGCCCTTCGCACATTACCGTGCCTGACGCCGGGTTCATCGCCTTCATGGAGCGCCATGCCGTCACCATGGCCGACTTGCCGACTGCATTCTGGCACTTGTGGGCAGCGCAGATCCATCTCGGAAAAGCCGTGCCCAATGCCGCGTTACGCCTGGTCCTTGCAGGTGGAGAAAAGGCTGAGCTGAGGCAACTTGCCCATTGGTTCAGCAAACCCGCAACACACGACGTTACGTGGATCAACACCTATGGTCCGACCGAAGCGACAGTCAATGCAACTACTTGGAGCTGCCGCCACAATCATGCGTTACCGAATCATGATTTGCCAATTGGCAGCCCGATTGCCAATGCGCGGATCTACATCCTCGATCCTCAACGCCAACCAGTCCCGATCGGCGTGGCCGGCGAGATCTACATCGGCGGCGCCGGCGTCGCGCGCGGCTACCTGAACCGCCCTGACCTCACCGCCGAGCGCTTCCTGTCCGATCCGTTCGGCGGCGAAGCCGAGGCCCGCATGTACAGGACGGGCGACCTGGGCCGCTGGCTGGCCGACGGCAAGCTCGAATACCTGGGCCGCAACGACTTCCAGGTCAAGCTCCGCGGCTTCCGCATCGAACTGGGCGAGATCGAAGCCCGGTTGGCCGCCTGCGACGGCGTGCGCGAGGCGCTGGTGGTCGCGCGCGAAGACCAGCCGGGCGACAAACGCCTGGTGGCCTACCTGGTCGCCCACGAAGGCGCCGCGCCATCCACCGCCGACCTGCGCGCAGCACTAGCCGCCAGCCTGCCCGACTACATGGTGCCGGCCGCCTTCGTCACGCTGGACACCTTCCCGCTCAATCCGAACGGCAAGCTTGATCGAAAAGCCCTGCCCGCGCCGGACCGCACCGCGCTGGTGGCCCGAGCTTACGAGGCGCCGCAAGGTCAAACCGAGACGGCGATCGCCGCCATCTGGCAGGAGCTGCTGGGTATCGAACAGGTCGGCCGCCATGACCACTTCTTCGAACTGGGCGGCCACTCGCTGCTCATCATCAGCATGATCGACCGTCTGCGGCAAAAGGAACTGTCGGCCGACGTGAAATCCCTCTTCACCAACCCGACGCTGTCGGCGCTGGCGGCGGCGATCGAATCGAGCACGGCTACGGCGGTCGAGATCCCGGCCAACCCGCTGCAGCAAGTGCATCAGCATATCTCGCCCGAACTGCTGCCGCTGGTGTCGCTATCCCAGGCGGAGATTGATGTCATTGTTGCCGGCACGACCGGTGGTGCCCCCAATATCCAGGATATCTATCCGCTCGCACCGCTGCAGCAAGGCATACTGTTCCATCATCTTTTGACGACCTCCGGCGACGCCTATCTGGTCGACGCCAGCTTGCGCTTCGAGAGCCGCGACCTTCTGGACCGTTTCCTGGCGGCCTTGCAGAACGTCATCGATCGCCACGACATCCTGCGCACCGCCTTTCATTGGCAAGGCCTGGAGCAGCCGATACAGCTGGTGCAACGCTCTGCGCCATTGCCCGTTTACGAAGGAGCGCTGGCCGATCCGCGCAGCCTGCGTTTCGACCTGAAGCAAGCGCCGCTGATCGGGTCGTTCATCACCAGCGATCCGCACTCGGATGCCTGGCAGATGGTATTGGTCCACCACCACCTGGTATGCGACCACATCACACAGGAACTGCTGCTTGATGAAATCGGACTGATATTGCAAGACCGGAGCGGGGAGTTACCGACAGTCCAGCCCTATCGTCATTTCATTGCGCAGCTGTCAGCCACGCCGCAAGCCGTGCATGAAACCTACTTCCGCAGCCAGTTGGGGGATGTCCATGAGCCGTGTGCACCGTTTGACGTGCTCGACACCCATGGCAGCGGCGCCAATGTGCATGAAAGCCGTTTGGCGCTGGCGCCGACACTGTCGCGGCGCATCCGCCAGAACGCGCACCGCCACGGCACCACCGCCGCGACGCTATTCCATCTGGCCTGGGCGCGCGTGCTGGCGGCCTGTTGCGGCCGCGACGATGTCGTGTTCGGCACCCTGCTGTTTGGGCGCCTGCAAGGCAGCGACGCCGCCGACCGCATGCTCGGCCTGTTCATCAACACGCTGCCGCTGCGCCTGCCGCTCGACCAGCTCAGTGTCGGGCAGGCGCTCGCCGAAACCAGCCGCCGGCTCGCCGAGCTGCTGGAGCATGAACACGCCCCGCTAGCGTTGGCCCAACGCTGCAGCGGCGTGCAGGCCCCCGCGCCCTTGTTCACCACGCTGCTCAACTTCCGCCACTCGCGGCCGGCATCGGCGTCCGGCAATCTGAACGGACTCGATGGTGTTACCTTGCTCGATGGCGAAGAGCGCACCAATTACCCGATCACCGTCTCGGTGGACGACCTGGGCGAGGACTTTGCCATCACCGCCCAGTGTGCCGGCGACCTCGATGCGGCGCGCATGGCAAGCTATCTGCAATGCGCGGTTACGGCGCTGGTGGACGCGTTGGAACACGATGCCACGTTGCCGGTGGCGACGCTGGACGTACTGCCGGCCGACGAACGCGCACAACTGCTGGTGGACTTCAACCACACCGCGACCGATTACCCGCGGGACTTGCTGGTGCATCAGTTGTTCGAAGCCCAGGCCGCGCGCCAGCCTGACGCGCTGGCCTTGGTGTTCGACGACCAGCGGCTGAGCTACGGCGAGTTGAACCGCCGCGCCAACCAGCTCGCCCACCACCTCAATGCCCAGGGTGTGGCGCCGGATACGCGCGTGGCCCTTTGCGTCGAGCGCAGCTTCGAGATGGTGGTCGGCCTGCTGGCCATCCTCAA